>PMOE01000092.1:0-810 GCA_003161575.1 Acidimicrobiaceae bacterium
TTGCTCGGTGACCGTCGCCCCGATGTCCCCGGCAGTGCGATCACCGCCCTGCTCGAGGGCCGGCGGCCCCTGTTAGTCGAGCTCCAGGCGCTGGGCTGTGCGGGGACGCCCGGTGCCCCCCGGCGCAATACCCAGGGCGTGGATCCGCGCCGCCTGGCCACGGTGCTGGCGGTCCTCGAGTGCCGCGCCGCCGTGCCGCTCGGGTCCCTCGAACTGTTCGTCTCGGCGGCCGGAGGCATCCGGGCGACCGAGCCGGCGGCCGACCTCCCGTTGGCCCTGGCTGTCGCCTCGAGCGTTGCCGGGGTGGCCCTGGCCCCCGACGTGGTGTCGTTCGGCGAGGTCGGCCTGGCCGGCGAGTTGCGTGGTGTCCCCGGGTCCGATCGACGGCTGGCCGAAGCGGCGCGCCTCGGCTTTCGCTGCGCCCTCGTCCCCACTTCCACCCCCGACGGCCCGCCCGCCCTCCGCCTGTTGCGGGTCGCCTCGGTCACCGAGGCCCTGGTGGTCGCCCGCCGACTGGCCGACGCCGGGGGCGGGGCCGAGGAGCCTCATGTCGCCGAGGCCCACCTCCTTGAGAATCGAGCGCCGCGTACATCGATGATTCCCCAGTTCAGTCCCTTCGAATCGGCGCCGGGGCCTCCGGGTACGATGCCGGAGTGGGCGACGCCGGCCGCGAACCGCTGAGAGAGGCGTTGGCCCTCGTCGCCCCGGGCTCGGCGCTGCGAGAGGGCCTCGATCGGGTCCTGCAGGCCAAGCGGGGCGCCCTGGTGGTGCTCGGTGACGACCCGGTGGTGCTGGCGCTGTGCACCGGCG
>PMOE01000092.1:865-12389 GCA_003161575.1 Acidimicrobiaceae bacterium
CGGGTGGCCCGCTCCATCGACGTGCCGGTGATCACGGTCTCAGAGGCCATGGCCACCATCGCCGTCTTCCGGTCCGACGCCAAACACACCCTCCCGCCGACCGCCCGGGTGATCGCCCGGGCCTCCCAGGCCATCGCCACCCTTCAGCGGTTCAAGACCCGCGTCGACGCGGGGCTCGCCACCCTGAGCACCCTCGAGGTGGAAGACACGGTGTCGGTGCGAGACGTGGTCGCAGTCCTCGAGCCCGGCGAGATGGTGGTGCGCATCGGCGCCGAGATCGAGCGGCACCTCGTCGAGCTCGGCGTCGACGGACGCCTGATCGCACTCCAGCTCGAAGAGATCGGGTCGGGGATGGACGAGAGTCTCCGTCTTGTCGTGCGCGACTACGCCCTCGAGCACCGCCCGGCCCGCAAGGAGGCCGGCCGGGACCAAAAGGCCCCGCTCCAAAAGGCAGACGCCAAGCGGGTCGGCCCGCCGGGCGAACGAGAGGGCGGCCGGGTCGACCGGGCCATCGCCGCGCTGCATGAATTGTCCGACGAGGCGCTGCTCGATCCGGCCAAAGTGGCGGGCACGCTCGGGCTCGGGTCCGACGCCTTGTCCCTTGACGCCGCGGTCGAGGCCCGGGGCTACCGGCTGCTCCACCGCCTGCCCCGGGTCTCCGACGTCATCATCGAGCGCATCGTGGAGCGATTCGGTGCCCTACCCCGGATCATGCAGGCCTCCCTCGGTGACCTCGAGAAGGTCGAGGGCGTGGGCGCGGCGAAGGCCCGCTCGGTCAAAGACGGCCTGGCCCACATGGTGTCGGCCAGCATCTTCGAGCGCTACCAGTGAGAACCGGGACCGGGGTCGAAGAACGGACGCGCCCCGGGTCGGGTAGAATGGGAGACCATCGCGCAGTCGGTCCTGGCACCGGCGCCGCGGGTGCTGCCTAGAGACCGGTCCTCTGACCGTTCGCGCCGCCGTGCCCGCCACCAGCCAAAAAGAGGGAGTTCGGTGTTCAAGGTCGGTGACAAAGTCGTTTATCCCCATCACGGCGCCGCCGTGGTGGAGCGCCGTGAGACCAAGGTGGCCTTCGGGCAGAAGCGGGAGTACCTGGTGCTCCGCCTCGCCTACGGGGACCTCACCTTGATGGTGCCCGCTGACAACACCGACGGGGTCGGGCTGCGCGAGGTGATCAACGACGAAGAGGTCGAAGAGGTGTTCGCCGTGCTTCGCAAGAAGGAAGCCCGGATGCCGACGAACTGGTCGCGCCGGTACAAGAACCACTCCGAAAAGCTCCGCTCCGGCGATATCTACCAGGTGGCCGAAGTGGTGAGGAACCTCTCGATCCGCGACAAGGACAAAGGGCTGTCCGCCGGGGAGAAGCGCATGCTGAGCCGGGCCCGCCAGATCCTCGTGTCCGAGCTGACCTTCGCCCTCGGAGTCGACGAGGAGACTGCCGAGCTGCGCCTCAACGACGCGCTGCCGTAGTCGGCGATGGTGCAGCCCGTCTGGGCAGTCGTGGTGGCGGCGGGCTCCGGAGCCCGCTTCGGGCGCAAGAAGCAATTCGAACAGCTGGGCGGGCGGCCCGTCGTCGAGTGGTCGGTCGCCGCCTGCCGAACGTACGCGCTCGGCGTCGTCGTGGTGCTGCCCGAGGGCGAACTCACCGATGACTTCGGGGCCGACGCGGTGGTGGCGGGAGGTCCGACTCGTTCGGCGTCGGTGCGCCACGGCCTCGCCGCGGTCCCCGCCGACGTCGAAGTGGTGATCGTCCACGACGCCGCCCGCCCGCTGGCGGCACCCTCGCTCTTCGCCGCTGTGCTGGAAGCGCTCGGCGAGCCGGGGGTAGCGGGAGCCCTCTGCGCGGTGCCGGTCTCCGACACGCTCAAGCGGGTGGCCGGCGACCCCGCCGTGGTCGTCGCAACCGTGGATCGCCGCGAGCTGTGGGCGGTCCAGACCCCCCAGGCCTTCCGGGCCGACGTGCTGCGCCGAGCGCATGCGGGGGGCGACGAGGCCACCGACGACGCCGCGCTGGTCGAAGCCCTCGGCGCTACGGTTCGGGTGGTGCCCGGCGACACCGCCAACCTGAAGCTCACCACTCCCGAGGACCTGGCCCGGGCCGAACTGCTCCTGGTGGGCTGACGTGCGTATCGGGCAGGGGTTCGACATCCACGCCGTCAGTGACGACCCCGAGCGTGCCCTCGTGCTCGGCGGTGTGGTCATTGAAGGCGAGCGCGGCCTCGTCGGTCACAGCGATGCCGACGTCGTGGCCCACGCGCTGGCCGACGCCCTGCTCGGGGCGGCCGGCCTGGGCGACCTCGGACAGCATTTCCCCGACACCGATCCGGCCTGGGTCGGCGCCGACAGCATCGCCTTGCTCACCGAGGTGGTGACGCGGGTGCGTGCGGCGGGGCTCCAGGCGGTGAACGCCGACTGCACCGTGGTGGCCGAGCGCCCCCGGCTGGCTCCGCACGCTTCGGCCATGGTGGATCGGCTGACCGGGGCGATCGGCGCGCCGGTGTCGGTCAAGGCCACCCGAGCCGAAGGCTTGGGCGCGCTCGGACGGGCCGAGGGCATCGCTTGTCTGGCCGTCGCCCTGCTCGAGCCGGTCGCGCCGGACCAAAGGGACCGGACAACCAAATGACGCCGCCCGGTGGCGGGCGCCGCCCGCCCCCCCGTGGCACGCGGGCCAGTCCGCCGGGCCGGGGGACTTCTTCGAGGCGAGCCGGCGCGGGACGAGCCAACGCGGGACGAGCCGACGCGGGGCGCGCCGGCGGACGTGGCGGCGCTGGCGGACGTGGCGGCGCTGGCGGACGTGGCGGCGGTGGTGGGCGCGACGGGGCCGGACGCAGCAACGCGGGTCGCCCGCACTCGGCGGAGTCTCGGGGTTGGAAGAAACCCTCGGCCGGCGAGCTCGGGGGTGATCAGGTGGAGGGCCGCCGGGCGGTACGCGAGCTGCTGGCCGTCGGTCGGCGGCCGGTGCGCCGGCTGTGGATGAGCGACGGTCTCGACTCTTCGGCCCAACTCGACGAGATCGAGACCCTGGCCGCGCGGCGGCGAGTGCGCGTCGAGATGGTGTCTCGTTCTCGGCTCGAGGCCGAGGTCCGCACCGATGCGCCCCAGGGCGTCCTCGCTCTGGCCAAGCCGATCGAGCCGTCGACCCTCGAGGACCTGTGTGCGAGCGGTCGGGGCGCCGCGCCGTTCCTGCTCGTGGTCTCGGGGGTCACCGATCCGCGGAATCTGGGCGCGTTGCTCCGGAGTGCGGAGTGTGCCGGGGTGACCGGCGTCGTCCTGGCGCGGCACCGAGCAGCGCACCTCTCACCGACGGTGGCCAAGGTGGCCGCCGGGGCCATCGAGCACCTGTCGTTTGCCGTGGTCGGGGGCATCCCCGCCGCCCTCGAGCGCCTGTCGGGTCTCGGGGTCTGGACGATCGGGCTGGCCGGAGAAGCCAACCGATCGGTCTATGACCACCCGCTCGGGGACACCCCGGTGGCGCTCGTGGTCGGCAGCGAAGAAAAGGGCCTGCCGCCCCTCGTGCGTCGGCGCTGCGACGAGGTGGTCGCCATCCCCCAACACGGGTCGTTGCCGTCGCTCAACGTGGGTGTGGCCGGCGCCGTCGCCTGCTTCGAGGTGGCCCGGCAACGGCAGGTCGCGGCCTCGGGGTAGCGGCTCGGCGCGTCCGGGCGGACCGATCAGCCCGCAGCGCGGGCGAAGCCGATGGCGCCGTTTGCGATCAGCTGCACCGCGATGGCGGCGAGGAGGAGACCGAAGACCCGGGTGAGTAGGTGGATCCCCCCGTCGCGCAGTACTCGACGCAGTTCGAGAGAGAAACGCAGCGACAGGTAGAGAAGGGCGAGGACGGCCGCAAGGGCCGCCACGATGGCGAGGGCGTCTTTGGCCCCGTGGGCCTCGCGGACGAACACGATGGTCGCCGCGATGGCACCGGGCCCGGCGATCAGCGGTGTTCCGAGGGGGACCAGGGCGACGTTCACTTCGTCCACCCGTTCCTGGCTCTGGCTCCAGCCCAGCAACAGTCCGAGGGCGACGAGGAGGAGAAGGAGGCCACCGGACGCCTGGAGCGCGGGCACCGTGATCCCCAGGTATTCGAGGATCTGCTTGCCGACGAGCGCGAAGACGGCGATGACGCCACCCGCCACCAGCACCGACTGCCAGGCCAGTCGCCGACGCCGGGCCGGCGGGTAGCCCTGGGTCAGCGACAAAAAGATCGGCACGTTGCCCAACGGGTCCATGATCACGAGCAGGGTCACGAAGACCTGGGCGAAGAACCTGACGTCGAAGTCGCTCATCGGCCCGCCATCACCCGGTCCCGAACCTCCCCGAACGCGATCGATAGCCCCGGCCTCGCCGTGCCCGGGCGCGTTGGCCCCCACGTCGCCGTGGCCGACTGCGCAGCTTCAGCGACCCAGCTCCGGCACACCGTAGGCCAGGCGCCGGTTCAACGATCGGGGAACGGTCGATCGGGTTGCAAAGCGCCAGCGGGAAGGACTCGGTCACAGATGAGTGCAGTTCGGTCGGTCCTTTCAGAGCCCAAGAGGGGAGTCGAACCCCTGTCTCCTGATTACAAGGCAGGTGCTCTACCGCTGAGCTACTCGGGCAGTCACTGACTCGGGCCTATGTTTGCAGAATGGCGCTCACCTGCGGGACAGGCTCGGGTGGGGTCCGCACCGCCGACCCGGACCGCTCGATCCCCCGGTGCTTGCGCCGGGGCGCCCTCGTTGGCAGGCTGAACCGGTGACAGGACCGATTCCGCCGTTCTCCCAGGCTGGGCCCTCTCCCGATGAGCCTTCTGGGGGAGGCGACCGGGTGTCGCTCGGCAAGGCATTCCTCCTTGTGGTGGTCGGCGTCGTCCTCGGGGTCCTCCTTTTGAATGTCGGGAGCCGACCCCCGACCGATCTGGCGGCCACGTTGCCGACGACCCCGAGCGCCTCGACGACGACCGTCCCCGCACACCAGGCCACGACCACCACGACCACGGTTGCGAAGTCATCGGTGAAAGTCCTCGTGGCCAACGGCACGAGCCTCAGCGGCGTGGCCGAGTTCTTTACCCAAAAGCTGCAGACGCAGGGCTGGCAGACCCTGACGCCGGTCGACACCACCAGCCACGTCACCGCGTCGAACGTCTACTACGCGGCCGGTCAGCAGGCAGCGGCAACCGAGATCGCCCAGTCGCTCGGGGTCAAACCGGCTGCCGTGCAACCGCTCACCACGTCGGTGCCGGTGCAAGGAACCACCGGGGTCAGCGTTGTCGTCGTCATCGGTCCGGACCTCGGGGCCCAGGACACGACGACCGCCACCACGTAGTTCGGACCGTGGCCGAAGTCCCGGCGCCGTTGCGAGCGCTGACGAAACGCCCCGAGCGTGCCGCGCTGTTCCTCGATTACGACGGCACGCTCGCCCCGATCGTCGACGACCCGACGGCGGCGCGCCCGCTGCCCGGGGTGCGCCAGGTGCTCGACCGCCTGGCCGCGCGGTTGGGGCTGGTGGCCGTCGTGTCGGGGCGCCCGGTCTCCTTTCTCCTCGACGTCCTCGGCCAACAGCCCACCGTCCATCTGGCCGGCCTCTACGGGATGGAGGAGCGGCTGGCCGGGGGCCAGGTACGCGGGGCCGAGGGCGTAGAGGCGTGGCGGCCGGTGGTCGCTGCGGTGAGCGCCCGGCTCCTGGCCGAAGCGCCGCCCGGGATCGAAGTGGAAGAGAAAGGGCTGACGGTGACCCTGCACTGGCGGGCCAACCCGGCAGAGGCCGGCTGGGCGGAGCGGGTCGGTGCCCGGGCCTTCGCCGACGAGGGCCTCGTCGCCCAGCCCGGGCGCCTGGCCCTCGAGCTGCGTCCGCCCCTCGCCATCGACAAGGGCACGGTGATCCGCCGGCTGGCCTCGGGCCACGAAGCGGTCGGGTGTTTCGGAGACGACTTGGGCGACCTGCCCGCCTTTGCTGCCCTGGGCGACCTGGCCCGGGCCGGGGTGGCGGTCGCCCGGGTGGCCGTGGTCGATGCCGACAGTCCCCCCGAGGTGGCCGCCGCCGCCGATCTGGTGGTCGCCGGCCCGACCGGCGCCCTCGAGCTCCTCCGCCTCCTCGCCGGCGACCCCTGAGCCCGCCCGGTCGGCTCAGGCGGTCTCGCTCGGTGCCGCCGGGCCGCCCGCTGCCAGCTGGTCGGCCAGCCAGTCCGCCGCGGTCCGCCCGAGCACCACGTTGCGCAGCCGGGCCGACCGGGCCGCCCGCTCGTCGCTGTCCATCCCGAGCGCCAACTCCAAGGCAAGGGCGGTGCCGGTCACGTCGAAGGGGTTCACGCCCACGGCCCCGGTGGACAGTTCTTCCCAGGCGCCCGCTTCGCGCGAGAGGACGACCACGCCGTCGGTGGTGTTGACGAGCGGTCCCTCCTTGGCCACCAAGTTGAGCCCGTCGCGGATCGGGTTGACCAGCAGCACGTCGTAACGGCTGAGGGCAGCCACCGACCGGTCGCGATTGTCGGCGACGTCGAGGACGATCGGGGTCCACTCCGCCGTGCCCCAGGTCTGGTTGATGCGCTCGACGGTGTGCTCCACCTCGGCGCGGTAGGCCAGGTAGTCGGCCAGCCCTTCGCGCGACGGATAGGCGAGGGCCAGGTGGATCACCCGCCCCCGCCAATCGGGCCTCGTCTCGAGGAGTTCTTCGAACGCCCAGAACCCCCGCAGGAGGTTCTTCGAGAGCTCGACCCGGTCGACCCGCACGATCAGCGCCCGGTCGCCCACCAGCTCGTCGAGCTCGGCGCGGGCCGCCGCACACGACGGCGAGGCCGCTTCGGCGACGATGGCGCCCGGGTCCGGACCGAGCGGGGCCGTGAAGGTCCTCGGCGCCACGCCCGTCCCGGCGAAGGTGGCCAGCTCGACGTCGGCGAAGCTCGAGCGGAAGGCCGCTTCCCAGCGGGCGGTGTGGAACCCGCAGGCCGAGAAGCCGGCCATGCCCGACAGCAGGTCGCCGGCGGCGAACGAGGGGAGGCTGCGCAACATGTTGGGGTCGGCGAACGGCGTGTGCGTGAAGTGGACCGTGCGCAGATCGGGTCGGCTCTTGGCCAGCATCGAGCCGGTGAGCGAGAGGTGGTAGTCCTGGACCAAGACGATGGCGCCCGCCTCGGCCACCGTCGCCACGGCGTCGGCGAAGGACCGGTTGAGGGTCCGGTATGCGTCCCAGGCCTGCCGCCAATGGTGGTCAAAGCGGGGGCGACGGGGGAGATCGAACAGGTGGTGGTGGCAGAACCACAAGGTGGCGTTGGACACCACGTCATAGGCCATCCGGTAGACGTCGGCCTCGGGGGCCAAGGTCACGATCCGGATGCCGTCTTCGACCATCAGCCCTCGGGCGTCGGCCAGGCGGTCGGCCTCGTTCATCGAGGCGGCGACCCAGGTGGCGCCCGTCCCGGCCAACATCGGGTGCAACGTGCCTGCCAGGCCGCCCCCGGTCCCGGCCAGCACGGGGTCCCCGGTTGCATCCAGGCGAAACGACAGTGGCCCACGGTTCGAGACGACGACAACCCCGGGCATACCGCCGACGCTAGTGGTCGGTGCCCCCCGGTGGACCCCGAGCCGGCGGACCGAGACCCGAGCGGGGTGAGCCCGGGTCGCCGTGTCAGCCGGCGGGGCCGACCGAGGGGTTCGTCGGTGAGCGGCCCAGGGCCAGGCCGGCGCGCTCGAGGCCGGCCCGCTCGAGGCCGGCGCGCTCGAGGCCGGCGCGGAGTACGTCGAGCGCCTGGGGACGCAGTTCGGCGAGGGGCCGGTTGCGATGGACCCGCACCCCGAGGTCGACCTGGGCGATCGCCCCGGTGCCGAAGCGGCTGGCGATGTCGACGAGGAGGGCCAGCTCGACGCCGTAGCCGTCCGCCAGCTCGACCTTGTCGAGCGCCCACCGTGGCGCCGCGGTCTCGCCGGCCAGCGGCTGGCGAACGCCCACGAGCTCGGGGAAGACCAGCTCGATGAGCGGTCGGGCCACCAGTTCGGTGACCCGCCCCCCGCCCGTCGGCTCCCCGTGGAGGGGTCGCTCGTAGCAGCCCTTCACCAGGGCCACGGCCCCATCGGTGAGGAGCGGCCCGAGCAGGCCGGTCACGAACGCCTCGGTCGTGTTCTGCACGTCGGCGTCCAAGAAGACGAGGAGATCCCCCGAGGCCGCCTCGATGGCGGCCGCCATGGCCTGGCCCTTCCCCCCCGCCCCTTCGAGGCCGAGCACCGAAGCCCCGGCCGCCCGGGCGACCGCGGCGGTCTCGTCGCTCGATCCGTCGTCGACGACCAGCACCTCGTCGACGAGGCCCGAGCCCCCCGCTTCGGCCAGATGGGGCAGCGTCACCGCCCGCACCACCGCGCCGACCGTCGCCGCCTCGTCGCGGGCGGGGATGCACACCGACACGGTCCGATCCCCTTTGGCACCGAGCAGCTCGGCGACGCGGAATTCAGAGCGGTCGAAGGTCGACGGGCCGATCGGCATGACCCGATCATCGCCCATCGGTGGGTGCTTCGCCCCCCGGCCCACCCTGCCCAGGTGCCCCGCCATTGACGGCGCAGCCGAGATCGAGCACCATTGAGGGCATCATCCAGAGCGGCTGAGGGACGGGCCCTGCGACGCCGCGGCAACCAGTGCAACCCGGGAGGACCGCAGAGGCGGCCGCCCGGGCCCTGCAACAGGTGCCAATGCCCGACCGATGAGGAGGATTATCGTGGACCACGTAACCGGGTTGCGCTGTCGAGAGTGTGGCCGTGAATTCCCGGCCGAAGCGCTGCATGTCTGCGACTACTGCTTCGGGCCGCTCGAAGTGGCCTACGACTACGACCAGATCGCCGCCACCGTCACCCGCGCGTCCATCGCTGCGGGTCCCCGGACGATCTGGCGCTATCGCGACCTGTTGCCCGTCGACGACCCCGCGCCGGTGGATCTGGGTGCGGGCTTCACGCCGCTCATCCGGGCCGACCGCCTGGCGGCCGAGCTCGGGCTGGGTGAGCTGTGGATCAAAGACGACACGGCCAACCCCACCGGCTCGTTCAAGGACCGGGTGGTCTCGGTCGCGCTCACCAAGGCCCGCCAGCTCGGCTTCAAGGTGGCGGCCTGCGCCTCGACGGGCAACCTGGCCAACTCGGTCGCCGCCCACGCGGCACGTGCGGGGATGGCCTCGGTCGTGCTCATCCCCCATGACCTCGAGCGGGCCAAGGTGACGATGACCGCCATCTACGGCGGTGCCGTCGTGTCGGTCGAGGGCAACTACGACGACGTCAACCGCCTGGCCGCCGAGTTGACCAGCGAGCACCCGAGCTGGGCCTTCGTCAACGTCAACGTGCGCACCTACTACGCCGAGGGTTCCAAGACCCTGGCCTTCGAGGTGGCCGAGCAGCTCGGGTGGCAGGCTCCCGACCACGTGATCGTGCCCATCGCCTCGGGCAGCCAGCTGACCAAGGTGGCCAAGGGATTCGCCGAGCTCGCCACGGTTGGTCTGCTCGACGAGGTGCCCTCGGTGCGGATCTCGGGTGCCCAGGCGGCGGGGTGCTCGCCGGTCGCCACCGCCTTTTCCGAGGGAACCGACGCCATCCGGCCGGTGAAGCCCTCGACCATCGCCAAGTCGTTGTCGATCGGGAACCCGGCCGACGGCTGGTACGCCCTGGCGGCCATCCGGGCCTCGGGCGGTTCTTGTGCCGCGGTGACCGACACCGAGATCATCGAGGCCATCGGGCTTTTGGCTCGGACCGAGGGCATCTTCGCCGAGACGGCGGGGGGCGTTACCATCGCCACCCTGGCCAAGCTGGCCGCCGCCGGCGTCGTCCGCCGTGACGAGCGGGTGGTCGCCTTGGTCACCGGCCACGGGCTGAAGACCGTCGAGGCCCTCGCCGACGATGTGGGCCCGACGGTGACCATCCCGGCCACCCTCGAGGCCTTCGACGCGGCGATCGGCATCGACGCCGTCAGCGGTCGATGAGCCGCCCGCCCCACCGCACCCCGAGCACCGAGGAGCCGCACGAATGAGCGTGTCCATCCGCATCCCGACCCAGTTGCGCACCCTCGCCGGTGGGGCTGGTGAGGTGTCCGTCGAAGGGGGCACCGTCAAAGAGGCCCTCAGCGCCCTCGACGCCGCCCACCCCGGATTTTCGGGCCGGCTGTTCGACGAGGGGGGGCAGCTGCGGCGCTTCGTGAACGTCTTCGTGGCCGACGAGGACGTCCGGTTCCTCGACGGGCTGGCCACCCCGGTCGGTGACGGCCAGACCATCTCCATCGTCCCGGCCGTGGCCGGCGGCTGATCCCGGGGGTCCGCCCCGGTCGTGTGCGTGTCGGCGCCGGTGGCGTTGTGGTCGCGGTTGCGCTGCGGCGGCGGGCGTGGTTTGCTATTGGCACTCGATGAATGAGAGTGCTAACGGCCGCGATAGGCTGTCCGGCAGGACCGCGCTGGCCCAGAAGGCCCGCTGACCAGGAGGAAAACACCACATGCCCAAGATGATCGCTTTCGACGAAGAGGCCCGGCGAGCCCTCGAAACCGGCATGAACAAGCTGGCTGACGCCGTGCGGGTCACCCTCGGCCCGAAGGGCCGCAACGTTGTGCTCGACAAGAAGTGGGGCGCCCCCACCATCACCAACGACGGCGTCTCGATCGCCAAGGAGATCGAGCTTGAGGACCCCTACGAGCGGATCGGGGCCGAGCTCGTCAAAGAGGTAGCCAAGAAGACCGACGATGTGGCCGGTGACGGCACCACCACGGCCACCGTGCTGGCCTGGGCCATGGTCCACGAGGGCCTGCGCAACGTGGCCGCCGGGGCCAACCCGATGGGGCTCAAAAAGGGCATCGAGGCGGGGGTCGAAGAGGCGGTCAACGCCATCCACGGCATCGCCAAGGAGACCGAGTCCAAGGGCCAGATCGCCCAGGTGGCCTCCATCTCGGCCGCCGACACCGAGATCGGCGAAATGATCGCCGAGGCCATCGACAAGGTGGGCAAGGACGGCGTCATCACCGTAGAAGAGTCCCAGACCTTCGGGATGGACATGGACCTCGTCGAGGGGATGCGCTTTGACAAGGGCTACATCTCCCCGTACTTCGTGACCGACCCCGAGCGGATGGAAGCGGTCCTCGAAGACCCCTACGTCCTCATCGTCGGCTCCAAGATCACCGCCGTGCGCGACCTGTTGCCGGTCCTCGAAAAGGTCATGCAGTCGGGCAAGCCCATGGTGATCATCTCCGAAGACGTCGAGGGTGAGGCACTCGCCACCCTGGTGGTCAACAAGATCCGGGGCACCTTCCGTAGCGTGGCGGTCAAGGCACCGGGCTTCGGCGAGCGTCGCAAGGCCATGCTCCAAGACATCGCCATCCTCACCGGCGCCCAGGTGGTCACCGAAGAGGTTGGCTTGAAGCTCGAGGGCGTGGGCCTCGACCTGCTCGGGACGGCCCGCAAGGTGGTCGTCACCAAGGACGAGACCACCATCGTCGAGGGTGCCGGCAAGGACGAGGACATCAAGGGTCGGATCAACCAGATCAAGACCGAGATCGAGAACACCGACTCGGACTACGACCGCGAGAAGCTCCAGGAGC
>PMOE01000092.1:12394-26062 GCA_003161575.1 Acidimicrobiaceae bacterium
CGCATCGAAGACGCCGTGTCGACGACCAAGGCGGCCATCGAAGAGGGCGTGGTTCCCGGCGGCGGCGTGGCATTGCTGCGGGCCCAGACCGCCGTCTTGGCCCGGGCCGAGAAGCTCGAGGGCGACGAGGCCACCGGGGCGCGTATCGTGGCCCGCGCCGTTGAGGAGCCGCTGAAGCAGATCGCGGTCAACGCCGGGCTCGAAGGTGGCGTCATCGTCGACAAGGTCCGCAATCTCAAAGGTGCCCACGGGCTCAACGCGGCGACCGGCGAGTACGGGGACCTGTTCAAAGACGGTGTCATCGATGCCGCCAAGGTGACCCGCTCGGCCCTGCAGAATGCGGCCTCCATCGCTGCGCTGTTCCTCACCACCGAGGCGGTCATCGTGGACAAGCCCGAGCCTGCGGCCCCCGCCATGCCCGGCGGCGGCATGGAGGACTACTAAACGAAGCGCGGGGTCCGGACCAGATCCGGGCCACGCTCGAGCACTGACCTGTTGGCCGATGGGCGCCCGGAAGGGTGCCCATCGGCCGTCACGGCGGTCCTCCGTAGACTGGGGCCGTGACGCCCGCCGCTTCCGTGCCGCAACCCGCACCCCCACCCCTCAGCCCGAGTACCGGTTGGGCCGTGCTGCACCTGTTCTGTCGGACCACGCCGGGCCTTGACCCAGACGGGGTGCACGAGGCCGCAGCGGCGGCCGAGAAGTCGGGCAACCAGGTTGTCGCGGCGGCGATCCTCGGACACAAAGCCGACGTGTGCCTCATGATCCTCGGCCCCAACCTGTGGGACCTCTCGGACTTTCAGCACCGCGTGCGCCGGGCCGGGCTGGAACCGGTGTCCTCGTATGTCTCTTTGACCGAGACCTCCGAGTACGCCGCCGGGCTTCCCGCCGAGCTCAAGCAGTCCCGTTTGTATCCCGACCTTCCCCCCGAGGGAAAGCGCGCCTTCTGCTTCTACCCCATGTCGAAGCGCCGGGCGGCCGACCACAACTGGTACGCCCTGGGCTTCGACGAGCGCAAGGCGCTCATGATGGGCCACGGGAAGGTCGGGCGCGAGTATCACGGCCGGATCGTCCAGGTCATCACGGGATCCACCGGACTCGACGACTGGGAATGGGGGGTGACCCTCTTCGGGGTCCACCCGGACGATCTCAAAGAGTGTGTCTATGAGATGCGCTTCGACGAGGCCTCGGCACACTTCGCCGAGTTCGGCCCCTTCTACACCGGCATGGTGGGTGATCTCGCCGAGGTGCTGGCCGCGGCCTCGTCACCGACGGTCGGCCCATGACCGCAGATCTGGGTGACCTCAAGGCGCGCTTGGTTGTACTCAACCGCGTGGTGGTCGCGTTCAGCGGCGGTGCGGACTCGGCCTTCTTGGCCCGGGTGGCCCACGACACCCTCGGCCCCGAACGGGTCCTGTGTGCCACCGCCACATCGGCCTCTCTCGCGCCCGAAGAGGCGGCGGACTGCCGGGCGCTCGCCACCGAGTGGGGCCTGCGCTGGGTCGCGCTCACGACAGACGAGCTCAGCGATCCCGAGTACGTGGCCAACGGGAGCGACCGGTGCGCCCGCTGCAAGACCGCCCTCATGGACGTGCTCGGCCCGGTGGCCGCGGCAGAATCGGCCACCGTGGTCCTTGGCGTCAACGTCGACGATCTCGGGGACCACCGCCCTGGGCAAACGGCTGCGGCCGCGCTCGGTGCCGAGTTCCCGTTGGTCGCCGCCGGGTTCACCAAGGCCGACATCCGCCAGTGGTCTCGCCGGCTGGGACTGCGCACCTGGGACAAGCCGGCGGCGGCGTGTCTGGCATCCCGCCTCCCCTACGGCACGCCGGTCACCGTTCGGACCCTGCGCTCGGTGGCCGAGGCCGAGTCGGGACTGCGGGCGCTCGGGCTGGCCCAGCTGCGGGTGCGCCACCACGGCGACGTGGCCCGTATCGAGGTTCCACCCGAGGACTTCGATACGGTGCTGGCCCGTCGAGACGACGTGGTCAGCGCCGTCCACGCGGCCGGGTACGCCTATGTGGCCCTCGATCTCGAAGGCTTCGTCTCGGGCAGCCTCAATCGGGTGTTGGCGACGAGCGGTGGCACCCAAGCCCCGGCGGACCGTGGTCTGCGAGGTGACCGGTGATCTCGGTCCGGGTCAAGCTCACGTTCCCCGAATCATTGGTGCGCACCCCGATCCTGGCCCGCTTGGTGCGCGACTTCGACGTCGAACCCAACATCCGCCGGGCAAATGTCGAAGAACATGAGGGCTGGATCCTCTGTGAGATCGACGGGGAGGGCCCAGCGGTCGAGGCGGCGCTGGCCTGGCTGCGCGACGAGGGCATCCAGACCGACCTGTTGGGCGACGTGCTCGAGAGTTAATCGAGGTCTGTTCTCAGCAACGAGTAGAGGTACACGTCCCGCCGCTCGGTGCCGACCGGTTGGTAGCCACGGAGCAGACCCTCGCGCACGAAGCCGTTGGCTTCGGCGGTCCGGATGGACGGCTCGTTCCACGGCTCCACCGACAATTCGAGGCGGGGGACGGCCAGATCGACGAGAGCCCACCGGCTGACCGCTTGGAGCGCGTTGGTCGCCACCCGGCGCCCCCGGGCCGGCCCGATCACCCAGTAGCCGACGGTGGCCCGACCGAGGTCGAGGTCCCGCAACCACAGGCCGATCGAGCCGACCGGATCTCCCGACGCGCCCTCGGTGATGACGAAGGAGTAGCCGTAGCCCTCGGCGAGCCGGTGGCGCTGCGCTTCGATGAACCGGCGCCCGGCCACTTTTGAAAATGGGCTGGGGACCGTCGAGATCAGCGGGATGAGGGGGTCGGCTGCCGCCGCCTCGACGAGACCCAGGTCCGTCGGCTCGAAGCCCCGCAGCCTGACGGGGCCGGAGCGCAGCTTCGGCAGACGGTCGGCCTCGGTGATCCTCTCAGCGTCCACTCCTGGCTCGATCGTCGACCGCTCAGTCCGGGGGGACCGCTTCGTCGCCGGTGCGGGGGACCTGCCACCCGGCTTGGGAGACCCGGCGGGGCTCGTAGAAGACGCAGCCAACTGGGCAGGCAAAGGGGAGGGGCTCGTTGGCCCCGATCTTGCAACGCTGGAGCTTTTCGCCCCCAGCGGTGCTTTGCATGACGTAGTGGCGGCAGTCTTCGTTGATTCCCACGCCCCATTGTGGCTCGCGATCACCTGCGGTGGGGCGCGGTAGCGTCAGGCCCGTGGACCCCGCTGTCCCCACCCGGACCCTGCTGCGCTGGAGCGAGAGCCTGGCGGCGATCGCCCGCACCGGACTCGGCTTCACCGAGAGCCTCTACGAGCGCGAACGGTTCGAAGAGGTCCTCCGGGTCGCAGCCGACATCCGAGCGACCCTTGACGGAGCGGACGAGGCCGAAGACGCCGAGGGGTTGGTGGAGGAGTGGCTCGGCCAGGTGGGGAACGGTATCCCGGGGTATGTCACCCCGAAAGTGGCGGTCGGAGCGGCGGTCGGCAACGACAAAGGGGAGCTGCTGTTGATCCAGCGGGCCGACTCGGGGGTCTGGCTCTACCCGACCGGGTGGTGCGACGTGGGATATTCGGCCGCCGAGGTCGTGGTCAAAGAAGTCGAAGAGGAGACCGGCATCGAGGCCGAGGCCGTCCGTCTCATCGCCGTGCTCGATGGACTGCGCCTGGGGTTCACCCGGGTGCCGCTGTATTCGCTCGTGTTCTACTGCCGGGCCGTGGGGGGGACCTTGGAGCCCCACCCCCTCGAGTGCCGAGACGTCGGGTGGTTCTCCCCCGACTCGCTGCCGTCGCCCTTGGTCGGCTACGAGCGCTGGGGCGAACATGTCTTCGCCGCCATCAACGGTGAGCGACGCGACGTCCTCTACGACCGGGTGCGCCAACCGATGTGGCGGGGCACCGCGGAGACCGAGCCCATCGAGTCGGCCCCGACCGCCGTCGAGCGCACCGAGGCCTGAGGGTGCCAGACGACAACGTCACCGTGGAAGAGGCGGTGGTGGCCGATCCCGAGCTGCTCGAAGCCTTCCGCGAGCTGTTGCCCCAGCTCTCCTCTTCGGCCCCGCCGGTGACGGCCTACACGCTGGACGACATCGTCGAATCCCGGGCCACGGCCCTCTTCGTGGCCCGGGACCGAGGGGGCAAGATCATCGGGTCGTTGACCCTGGCGATCTTTCGGGTACCGACCGGGGTGCGAGCCTGGATCGAAGACGTGGTGGTCAATGAGGCGGCCCGCGGTTCGGGCGTGGGCGCCGCCCTCGTGAACGCGGCGGTGGCCCGGGCAGTCGAAGCCGGGGCCCGCACCCTCGACCTGACCTCGAGGCCCGAGCGCGACGGGGCCAACCGCCTCTATCAGCGGCTGGGCTTCGAGGTACGCGAGACCAACGTCTACCGAAGAACGCTGGAGGTCCCAGGCTGAGACCCTGATCGCCGCCAGCGACTGCCCGCGGACCGGGACGGGTGGCGGTCAGGGACGCAGGCCAACGGGCAGGTGGCTCCGACGAGCACCGACGAGCGAGACTTTTGTTCTCCGTGGACCGGCGCTCGGCAATTCAAACGGTTCCGTCATATCCTCGATCAAAGAAGCACCAAAGAGCGCTACCGGGAGCCGGTCGGACCGGTTCGGTCGAAAGCCACCGGTCACGGCCGGAAGGAGAGCAGGACATGGGCGTCTACCAGCGGGCACACGACATCATCCAGGCGAAGACCAACAAGGCCCTCGACAAGGCCGAGAAGCCCGACGAGATGCTCGACCTCAGCTACCAAAAGATGCTGGAGCAGATCACCCAGGTGCGGCGCAGCTTGGTTGACATCGCGGCGTCGAAGAAGCAGATCGAGCTGCAAGAGGACCAGCTCCAGCACTCGATCGACCACCTGACGGACCAGGCCAAGTCGGCCCTCGGGGCCGGTCGCGAGGACCTGGCCCGAGAGGCGCTCAACCGCAAGGCCACGGCCCAGGCCCAGCTCGACGCCATGGAGCCCCAGGACCAGCAGCTGGTCGAAGAAGAGGGCAAGCTCACCTCGACCCTCGACGCGTTGCAGAAGCGGGTCAATGCCTTCCGCACCCAAAAAGAGACGATGAAGGCCCAGTACACCGCGGCCAAGGCCACGACCGAGGTGAACGAGTCGGTGGCCGGGATCTCCAAATCGGTGAATGACTCGGGGGCGGCCTTACAGCGAGCCCAGGACAAGATCGCCAACATGCAGGCTCGCTCGGGTGCCATGGACGAGCTGCTCGAGTCCGGTGTGCTCGAGGACGTGGGCGGGTCGACCGACGACATCCAAAAGGAGCTCGACGAGGTGGGTGCCAAGGCGGAGGTCGACCGGGAACTGGCGGCCATGAAGGCCGGGCTCGACGCCGGTGCCCGAGCGCCCGAGGCGCTCCCCGCCGCCGGCCCGGCGGACGGCGCGGGGTAGTGCCGTGACCGACGCCATGGGCGACTCGTTCGACCTGGACCTCGCCGCGTCCACCATCCAGTCCAACAGTGGCGATGTGCACATGTTGGTGAAGCTGTTGGTGCAGCAGCTGACCGATGTGCTGGGCGACCGTATGCGCGTCGAACGGGCCGGAGGGCGGTTGAAGAAGTCCGATCAGATCAAGGCGGTCGAGATCGACCTGGGCGACGACGTCTTCGCGGCGCAGATCTCCGGATCGAACGTGCAGTGCACGATTGGCCACAGCTCGGGCGGCATCCGCATCCGGAGCAATAAGGTCGATATGGACGAATGGCTCAAGCGTCTGCTCGCCGCCTTGCAGATCGAGGCGGCCCACAGCGACGTGGCGCGCCGGGCGCTCGAGAACATCGTCATCGGAGGAGAGGCACAGTGACCGCAGCGCCCAAAAATGAGACAACCGGCGAGTCCGAGAAGCCAACGGCGCTGCCGACCGACCTCCCCAAAGACGCCAGCCGCCGCCTAAAGGAACTCGAAGACGGGCTGTTCACCTCCGACCTGTCGGTCAATGAGTTCTTACTGGTCAAAGAGGTGGGGTTCCACCCGCTCGGCTTCGTGATGGGCAGTTCGATCTACCACACGGGCCTCCAGGTCCGGAAGTTCACGAAGTCCGAGGAGCTGACCAAGCTCACCGAGGCCATGTACAACGCCCGCGAACTGGCCATGACCCGCATGGAGGAGGAAGCCGACGAGCTGGGCGCCGACGGCGTGGTGGGGGTCCGGCTCGACGTCAACTACTACGAGTGGGGCAACGACGCCGCCGAGTTCATCGCCATGGGGACGGCGGTAAAGGCCGAGAACGGTCAGAGCTACCGCAACAAAGTGGGCAAGCCGTTCACCTCCGACCTCTCCGGCCAGGACTTCTGGACGATCATGCAGACCGGGCACGTTCCCCAGGGCCTCGTCATGGGGACCTGCGTGTACCACATCGCCCACCGCGGGCTCGGCCAGGCGATCAGCTCGATGGGCCAGAACGTTGAGCTGCCCAACTTCACCCAGGCCCTGTACGAAGCACGCGAGCTCGCCATGACCCGGATGCAGGACGAGGCCAATGAGCTGGGTGCCAGTGGCATCGTCGGGGTGCGCCTCGAAGAGAAGTCCCACCAGTGGGGCTCGCACACCATCGAGTTCCTGTCGCTCGGGACCGCGGTGACCAAGACGTCGGCCGAGGTCACCCTGCCCCGGCCCACGACCATCATCTCTCTCGACAACTGATGAGTTCGGTCCCCTCGGACATCCCCGCCGAGTCCGAAGGCCGCCTGTCCGCGCCGTCCTTTTCCTCTGGGCTCACGGTGCCGGACTTCGCGGCCTGCCTGCAGATGGGCCTCGAACCGGTCGGTCTGGTGCAGGGCTACTGCGTCATGAAGTGGAGCTTCTACGGCGCCGGCTCGCCCTACATGCGGGGGATGGGCGCCTACCAGTACAACACGCAACAGGGGGCGTACTCGGAGAGCTACCAGTGCCCCCACGGCTACGTGGGCGGCGAGCACATCAGTTGGGGCCAAAACTTCGAGCAGACCATGGTGGAAGCGGCGTGGACCCAGGGCTTTACCTCCGCCTACTCGAGGCTGCTCGAAGAGGCGACCGAGGCGGGGGGCCACGGGGTCATCGGGCTCGTCGACACCGTGCGGAGCCTGACCGACCAGGCCGTCGTCGAGTTCCACCTCCTGGGCACCGCCGTGGTGGTCAGCGACGCGCCCGGGCCCCCCGACGGGCGGCCCTGGACCACCTACCTGGCCGGCCAGCGACTGGCCAAGCTGGTCGAAGCGGGGTTCATGCCGGTGTCGATCGCGGCCTCGATGGCCTCGGTGCAGGTCTGGCCCTACTGCATGACCGAGTACTACCTGCGGGGTCAGGGTGGCACCTACCGCTGGAGTCCCCAGTATGCAACGAGCGAGATCGAGCAGCTCTCCCGAGCGCAGATGGCAGTGTGCCGTCTGGCCCGCGAGCACGTCCGGGCCCAACTCGGCACCGACACCTTGTACGGAGCGACCTTCGCCGCGAGCGACTACGAGTCCAGCGGTGGACCGGTACTGGAAGCCACGCTGCGGGGGAACCGGGTCCGCCGGTTCAAGGCGTTCGACCGGCTCGATCCGCCCAGGCCCACGGTGCGACTCACGTGAGCGGGCCCGAGTCACCCGCCGGGCCAGTCGACTTGAAGTCGCAGATGGCCCGGGCTGCGGCCAGCCTGCACGACGCGCCAGCGCCCAAGGCCTCGGCGGCCACCTCAGATCTCTCGATCGACGAGACCCTGCTGCTCCATTCCATCGACTGGGAGCCCGTCGAACTGGTCTTCGGCGCAGCAGTGGTGTCAGTGCCCGGGGGCGTGTGGAACTGGGGCGATGGGGAGATCGTCCAGGCCTCTGACGCGCACGCCAAGGCCATCGAGGTGGCGTCTTTGCACATGGACCGTCAGTGCGCCCATGTCCACGGCTGGGGTGTCGTCGGCGTCAGTGTCGACGTGGCCATCCACTCCCATCACATCGATGTCCGCCTCCTCGGGACCGCGGTGCGGCCCACTCGGCCCAAGCCAACCGAGAAACGGCAGTTCGACAACCGGGGAGGTTTCATCTCTGATCTGTCGGCCCGCGATTTCGTGCTGCTCCGACAGGCCGGTTGGGCCCCCGTGGGTCTGACCTTCGGCACCAGCTTCGTCTATGCCCCCCGGCGGTCTGCGGGGACCGTACTCCAGCAGAAGGGCCAGAATGTCGAGCTGGCCAATCTGACGACGGCGATGTACTCCGCTCGCGAATCTGCCATGGAGCGCCTGCAGGCCTCGGCCCTGTCTCTCGGGGGCCAGGGGGTGGTGGCGGTGCGGGTCTGGGAGGGCCCGGTGTCCTTCGCCGCCCACGCGATTCAGTTCAGCGCGGTGGGAACGGCGGTGCGGCTGGAGGCCGACGCGCACCAGTACTGCCAACCGCAGGTCGTCTTGCCACTCGACGATTCCGTCGTGCAGTTCGACGCCACCTCACTGCGGCACTGATCACGGGCACTGATCACGGGCGCGGCTCGGCCCGTTCCGGTGGCACGGGCCGTAGGGACGCCCTTGTTGGCTGAGTCGTGGCGGGCCGAGTGCCAAAGCGCATTGCCGGGTCCAATCGGCCGGCATCTCCTCGCCCCGGCGGTCTCCCCCGCCCGGTGCGGTTTCCGGTCACCCGTTTCGGTCCCTCGGGCGACCACCGGGATCAAAGAGGCGGTCAGCTCGGCGTGTGCCGGGCGATCGGGTTCACGGTGACGGTGCCCTGGCGGAGCATGGCGGCCATCCCCTCGAGCATCGAGTCGGGGTCCGACGTCTTGGCCTCGACGAAGGCCAACATGTCGGGTACGTAGTGCTCGAACCGGTCGCTCTGCATGGCCGCCACGATTCCCTCAGCCATCTCCTCGGGCGAGATCTTGGGCCCCGAGTACAAAGGATCGTCGTTGTCGGGGAGATCCCAGATCTCGGTATCGATGGGTCCGGGGTTCACCAAGCGGATCGTGACCCCGGTGTCCCACAGATCAACGGCGGTCGCCTCACTCCATCCACACAGTGCGAACTTCGACGCCGAGTAGGCGGCCTCGTTGGCGTTGCCGAGCCGTCCGGCGACACTCGAGACGTTGACGATCATCCCCTCGTCGCGCGCCAGCATGCGGGGCAGCACGGCCAGCATCATCTGGGCCGGGGCGAAGAAGTTCACCCGCATGACCCACTCGAGGGTCGCCCCGTCGAGCGCCGTCGTGTGCCGTCGCATGGGGACCCCGGCGTTGTTGACGAGGCAGTCGAGGTGGCCGAAGGCGTCCCACGCCTCGAGAGCCACCCGTTCGGCCAGCGCCAGGTCGCCCAGATCGGCCACCCACATCCGCGAATCTGGAGACGAGCGTTGGCACTCGGCCAGCACCTCGGCCAGCCGGTCCTGCCGGCGGGCCAGCACACCTACGATCGCGCCCCGCTCGGCAAGGGCGACGGCAAGGGCGGCGCCGATGCCCGAGGAAGCACCGGTCACGAGTACCCGGGCGCCTGCGATCTCCATGTCGTCCCCAATCTGTGCCCGGGCGCACATGGCCCGTCGGCCCCGTCAGGCCGACCGCTAGCGTCTCACGCCGTGAGCACCTTCATCACCCGGTTCGACACCACCGGCCCGGGAGTTCGCCTGGCGGTCAAAGACCTGATCGACATGGAAGGGATCCCGACCACGGCGGGCTGCAAGGCGGTGGCTGACGAAGCCGCCCCGGCGCCGGCCGACGCCCACTGCCTGGCCGGCGCGCGGGCTGCGGGTGCCCGCATCGTCGGCCGGGCCAACCTGCACGAGTTGGCGCTCGGGGTGACCGGGGTGAACCGGTGGTTCGGAACGCCGGTCAATCCCTTGGACCCCGCCCTCGTCCCGGGAGGATCCTCCAGCGGCTCGGCCGTGGCCGTAGCGACCGGCGAGGCCGACGTGGCCTATGGATCCGACACCGGCGGCTCGGTCCGCATCCCGTCGGCCTGCTGTGGCACGGCCGGACTCAAGACCACCTGGGGCCGGGTCTCTCTCGACGGGGTGTGGCCGTTGTCCCCGAGCTTCGACACCGTCGGGCCGATGGCTCGCGACGTGGCCGGGCTGCTCACCGGCATGACCCTGCTCGAGCCCGGCTTCGCCGTCGACCCGATCCCGGCCCCGCGAATCGGGCGGATCCGGGTTCTGGCCGATCCGCGGATCGACGAGGCGGTGGACCGGTTGCTGGCGGCCAGCGAGTGGGAGCTGGTCGACCTGGTGGTACCCGAATGGGAGGAGGCCTCGGTGGCCGCCGGCGTGCTCTTGGTGGCCGAGGCCTGGGTGTCCAACGGCGAATTGTTGGCCCGCCATCCCGACAAGATCGGAGAGGACGTGTCGAGCCGTCTTTTGTTGGGACACGACGTCGAGGCGAACCTGGCGGCATCCCGGGTCGTCCAACACAACTGGCAGGCGCGCCTCGATGTCCTCTTCGACCAGGTCGACTTCCTCGCCACGCCGACGTTGTCGATCTTCCCGCCGGGTTTCGACGAGGCCGACGATCTGCTGTTCGCCCGGTGCACCCTGCCGGTCAACCTGGCCGGCGTGCCCGCCCTGTGCATGCCCGTGCCCACGGGTGGCCCGCTGCCGACGAGCATCCAGCTCATAGGCCCGGCCGGGGCAGAAGAACGGCTCCTGGCCGCCGGATCGACGCTGGAGGCCGCCGCCAAGACCCTTTGAGCGACCGGCCCGGGTGCTCGGTCCTCCGAGCGCCGATCATCACGGATCCGGCGAGATGGCACGAGTCGGGACCTCCCGCAAGAATGGCGGCCTATGCGGATCGGCAACATGTACGGGCCCGACGCCACCTTCGTCGGGGTCCCCGCGGCCGACCTGGACGTGCCGGGCACCTACGCGAAAGCGGGTGCGGTCATCGTGGGTGCTCCCTTTGACGGGGGGACCTCGCACCGGCCGGGCTGTCGCTTCGGGCCCGAGGCCATCCGGCTCACCGACTATCTGCCCCACGACGGCAGCCGTCCGCACCTCGCACTCGACGTGGACCCGTTGGTCGAACTCGGTGTCGTCGATGTCGGTGACGTCAAAATGCTTTCCGGAGACACCGAGCAGTCCCTCGAGCGTCTGGAGCGGGCCGTGGCCCAGATCGCCGGCTCCGGGGCCATCCCGGTCGTTCTCGGAGGTGACCACACCATCGCCCTTCCCGACGTGACCGGTGTGGCCCGCCACGTCGGCTGGGGCCGGGTGTCGGTCATCCACTTTGACGCCCACGCCGACACCGGCAACACCCAGTTCGGATCCCTCTACGGTCACGGGACCCCGATGCGACGGCTCATCGAGTCGGGCGCTGCCCGAGGGGACCGGTTCCTCCAGATCGGGCTGCGGGGCTATTGGCCCGATCCCGAGACCCTGGCCTGGATGGCCGACCAACAGATGCGCAGCTTCGAGATGACCGAGGTTGTTGGTCGCGGTCTCGAGGCGTGCCTCACCGAGGCCTTCGCCATCGCGACCGACGAGTGCGACGCCGTGTTTTTGTCCGTCGATGTCGATGTGGTCGATCCCGGATCGGCTCCGGGCACCGGGACCCCCGAGCCTGGTGGCCTGAGCGCCCGCCAGCTGCTCGACGCGGTTCGCCGCATCACCATGGAGCTGCCGGTGGCCGGCATGGATGTCGTCGAGGTCTCCCCGCCCTACGACCATGCCGAGGTAACGGCCTTTTTGGCCAACCGGGTCGTGCTCGAAGCGCTCTCGGGGATCGCCTGGCGGCGGCGGTCACTGGCCGGAGAGACGGTCCGTCGGCCCGACGACCCCCTGCTCGACGGGCGGCGCCCCATCGCCTGAAGGTCCGATCAGGCCATGGTGGCCAGGATCTCCTCGATCATGTCGATCGTCGTGTTGGGGTGCAAAAAGGCGAGGCGCGCGACCTTCTCGCCCTCCCAGGTGGTCGGGGTCACAAAGCCGGTCTGGCTGGCCAAGAGCCGGGCCGACCAGTCCTCGTAGTCTTGGGGACCCCAACCGAGGCGCCGGAAGAGGACCACCGACAGCTCGGGTTGGCGCAGCAGTTCGACATGGGCCGTGCGCTCGATGAGAGCCGCGCACTGTCTCGTGGTGATGAGCACCGTCTCGATGGCGTCGCGGTAGGCGTCGGTGCCGTGGACCGCCAGCGAGAACCACAAGGGAAGCCCCCGGGCCCGCCGGGTCAGGTGGATGGCGTAGTCACTCGGGTTCCACACCTCGTTGTCCTCGTCGTGCAACACGTCGAGGTAGGCGGCGGTCTGGGTGTGCACGGCCTTGGCCAGTCGAGGTTCGCGGTAGATGAGCGCGGCGCAGTCGAAGGGGGCGAAGAGCCACTTGTGCGGGTCGATCACCAACGAGTCGGCTCGCTCGACTCCCCGGTAATGCTCGCGTACCGAGGGGGCGAAGAGGCCGGCCCCGCCGTAGGCGCCGTCGATGTGGAACCACAAGGACCGCTCGGCCGCCACGTCGGCGATGCCGGCGAGATCGTCGATCATCCCGGCGTTGGTGGTCCCCGCTGTCGCGACCACCCCGACGACGTCGTCGGCGTGCGGGTCGGCGTCGAGGGCGGCCCGCAAGGCGGCGCCGGTCAGACGATGGTCGTGGACCGCCACCACGAATGGCTCGACGGCGATGACCTTGAGGGCCTTGCCGACCGATGAGTGGGCCTCTTCACTAATGGCGATCCGTGACGTGGTTCCCGGGCGCCCGGCGCGCCGGAACGACGCGGTGTCCCGGGCGACCATCAGCGCCGAGAGGTTGCCCGCCGTCCCCCCGGCCACGAAGCACCCGCCAGCGCCGGCGGGGAGGCCGGCGATGTCGGCCAAGACGGCGAGAGCCTGGTTCTCCGCCGCCACCACGCCGGCCGCCTCCAGCCAGGACGTGCCGTGCAGCGAGGAGCACGAGACGACCATGTCGAAGAGGAGGGCCGCCTTCGTGGGAGCAGCCGGGATGAACGAGAGGAAACGGGGGCTGTCACACGAGATCACCGCGGTGGCCAGCCGATCGGCGAAGATTCCGAGAACCGTCTCGGGATCGGTCCCCCCCGGCGTCATCAGGCCGGCCAGCGCGGTGTCGAGCAACTCCTCGGCACCCCCGAAATCGAGCGGCACCGGGTCGAGGGCGAGGCGCTTCCGGCAGTAGTCGACGATCAGCTCGGTCAGCTTCTCGTCGTAAACGAACATGGGGTTGCGCATCGGTGTGCCTCCTTGGTCTACAGGATCCCACCGACTCGGGACCGGCGGTACGGACCGACTGCGCCCGATATCGTCGTGTCATCCGGCTCGGCCGGACAAAAGAGCCCGGACCGGGCTCCGGGCGCCGCCGCCGGCCCGGACCGTGGGTGGGGATCAAGATCCTGAGGCTGATTTCGAAGGGCCTTCGACCAAGTGCGGCTGGAGTCTGAGCAGTTGAGGATTTCTGTAACCTGCGCTTCTGAATCACCGAGTTCAGTGGTAATAGATCGAGGAGCGTGCGTGCAGTCGACTGATGCCGGAGAACAGGCTGGTGAGGGTCGGGTCGGACGGCACGTCGCCAAACCCCGTGGCGCAAGGGGCGAAGACGGCCCTCCTTCGGAGCCGGAAATGCCCACGTCACAATCCTCCACCGTGTCATCCCGGCCGCGCCAGGTCCACTATCTCACGATCGGCGTCGCGGCGGTCATACTCATCTACGAGTCGACGCGCGAGTGGTTCTTTTTGGACGAATGGGACTTCCTCGCCAACCGAGGTGTGCAGTTAGGAAGGGACGGCGTCTTC
>PMOE01000091.1 GCA_003161575.1 Acidimicrobiaceae bacterium
ATCGCCCCGCAGTCGATGGAGAGGATGTCCCCCTCCTCCAGCCGGTAGGAACCCGGGATGCCGTGGACGATCATGCCATTGGGCGAGGTGCAGATCACGGCCGGAAAGCCGTGGTAGCCGAGAAAGTTCGACGAGGCGCCGCGGCGCTCCAACACCTCCCGGGCCACCTCGTCGAGCTCGGCCGTGGTCACGCCGGGGTGTGCCGCGGCGCGGGTCTTCTCGTGCATCTCGGCTACGACATTGCCGGCCCTGCGCATTTTGGCCAGCTCCTCCTCGTTGCGCCTCACCCCTCCCGCCTCATCATCTGGCGCTTGTTGTCGATGGCCCCGACGACCCGGCGGGTCACCGCATCGGGGGACCCGGTGCCGTTGATGGTGACCAGCAGGTCACGTTCGGTGTAGAGCTTGACGAGCGGAGCCGTTTCGGCCTCGTAGAGGTCCAGGCGGCGCTGGATCGCCTCTTCGGTGTCGTCCTCGCGCTGGATCACCTCGCCCCCGCAGACGTCGCAGGTCCAATTGGTCAGCGGCGGGGAGGGGACCGAGTAGTTGGAGCCGCAGTCCACGCACACCCGGCGGGAGGCCAGCCGTTTGAGCACCTGGGGGGTCGGGACCTCGAGGTCGATGACCAGGTCGAGCGGGTCGGGATCCAAGAGGCGTTCGAGTTCCTTGGCCTGGGCGATGGTCCGGGGGCAGCCGTCGAGGATGAACCCCCGGGCCCGGGTGTCGCCCTCGGTCACGCGGCGTCCCACCATCTCCATGATCAAGTCGTCGGGCAACAGCTCACCGCGGTCCATGGCACTGCGGGCGCGGAGCCCGAGCGGGGTGCGGGACTTGACCTCGCCGCGCAGCATGTCGCCGGTCGAGACGTGGGGCACGACGTAGTGGTGGGAAAGGCGCACGCATTGTGTGCCCTTGCCGGCCCCCTGTTTGCCGAGAACCACGAGTCTGACCCCGGGTACCACCCACCGCCTACTTGAGGAAGCCTTCGTAGTTGCGCATCATCAACTGGCTGTCGATCTGGCGCATCGTCTCGAGGGCAACGCCGACGGAGATGAGCAGGGTGACGCCGTAGAAGGGGAAGCGGTTCAGGTTCCACAGGGCCATGATGATCGACGGGACGACCGCGACCGAGCCGAGGAAGAGGGCGCCGGGAACGGTGATCCGGTTGAGGATGTGGGCGAAGTACCGCTCGGTCGGTGGCCCGGGCCGGATGCCCGGGACGAATCCTCCTTGTTTCCTGATGATGTCGGCCTGCTGGTGCGGGTCGAAGGCCACGTAGACGTAGAAGAAGGTAAAAGCGATGATGAGGAGGAAGTAGAAGCCGATGTACCAGAAGCTGGTGGGCTGGATGTTGTTCGAGACGAAGGACTGGAACGATTTCCACGGGATGACGTTGCTGAGCAGGACCGGGATGTAGAGCACCGAGCTGGCGAAGATGATCGGGATCACACCGGACTGGTTGACTTTCAAGGGGATGTAGGTGCTCTGGCCCCCGTACATTCGTCGGCCGACGACCCGTTTGGCGAACGTGACCGGGATGCGGCGCTGGCCCTGGTCCATGAAGACGATGACGACCAGCAGGACCAAGGACACCACCACGATGACCCCGAACTTCAGCGCACCACCCTCGTCGTAGATCCCCTTGCCGCCAGAGGGGATGGCCGCCACAACGTTGGCGAAGATCAGGATCGACATGCCCTGGCCGATGCCCCGCTGGGTGATGAGCTCGGCCAGCCACATCACGAACGCCGTACCGGCCGTGAGGATCAGGACCATGAACACGCCGGTCCACACGGTGAAGCTCGACACCATCAGGTTGATGTTTTGGCCGAGCAGGGCCGAGTCGTGGCCGTGGAAGGCGTAGATGAGCCCGGTCGACTGCATCAGGGCCAGCGCTACGGTCAGGTACCGCGTGGTCTGGGTAATCTTCTTCTGCCCGACGGCCCCCTGGTCCCGCCACTCCTCGAGCTTGGGGATGACCGTCGACAGCAGCTGGATGATGATCGAGCTGGTGATGTAGGGCATGACGCCCAGCCCGAAGACGGCCAGACGCACGAGGGCGCCACCGGAAAACAGGTTCAAAAAGCCGAGCACCCCCGAGGTCGAGTTGGTCAGCTTTTGCAGCTGGGTCCAACTCACCCCGGGCACGGGAACGTTGGCGCCCACCTGGTAGAGGGCGATGATGAACAGGGTGAAGATGACCTTGTTGCGAAGGTCGGGGACCCTGAAGATGTTGCCCAGCCTCGAAAGCATCGTTCCTCGTTACAGAGTGGGGCCGGAGTCTGGCCTTTAGCGGTTCATGAGGGCATTGCCCTGAGCCGGCGGCCGGCCGTGGCCGAATGGCAGCGGCACGCGCTCGACGCTGCCTCCTGCAGCGGTAATCGCCTCTTCGGCCGACGCGGAGAATGCATGGGCCGACACCGTCAACTTGCGGGTGACCTCGCCGCGCCCGAGCACCTTGACTAGAGCCTTAGGGCGGGCCAGGCCCGAGGCAACGAAGACCTCGAGGGTGATCTCGTCGGCGCCAATTTGGCAGAGGTCGTCGAGGTTCACCGGCGTGTAGTCGATCCGGAAGGGGTTCTTGAACCCCCGGAGTTTCGGGATCCGTTGCATGAGCGGCAGCTGGCCGCCCTCGAAGCCGACCGGGATGGTGTCCCGGGCGCCCTGGCCCTTCATCCCCCGGCCGGCGGTCTTGCCACCCTTGCCGCTGATGCCGCGTCCGACCCGGCGCTTTGGCTTGGTCGAACCCTTCGGCGGGGTGAGCTCGTGGAGCTTCACGACGTCACCTCCTCGACGGTGATGAGGTGGGGCACCCGGGCGATCATGCCGCGGATCTCGGGACGGTCCGGCAAGTCGTTGCTCTGCCCGATGCCCCGCAGACCGAGGGCACGCAGCGTCCCTCGGTGCTTGGGCTTGGTGCCGATCCCCGAGCGCACCTGGGTCACCTTCACGGTGCCCGTTGCCTTGGCCGAGGATTTCGCGGCGCTCTTGGTCGTTGCGGTCTTGGCCGCGGCGGTCTTGGTCGCGGCGCTCTTGGTGGCAGCGGTCTTGGTGGTCGCGGCGGTCTTGGTCGCGGCGGTCTTGGTCGCGGCGGCGGCCATGGCTAGCGCACCTCCGTGAACAACTCGGTCTCGCGCTTGCGCTCTCGGTAGGCTCGCAGCACACCGGCCGGGGTGACCTCGTCGGCGGTCTTCCCCCTGAGGGCGGCGACCTCGTCGGGGCGGCGGAGTGATTTCAGACCGGCGATGGTGGCATGGGCCACGTTGATGCCGTTGGACGAGCCGAGGGACTTGGCCAAGATGTCGTGGATGCCGGCCATCTCCAAGATGGCCCGGGCCGCACCACCGGCGATCACGCCGGTGCCGGGGGCGGCCGGCTTGAGCATGACCCGCCCGGCACCGCTCTCCCCGATGACCGGGTGGGTGATCGTCGACCCGGCGAGCGCCACGTCGAAGACGTTCTTGCGGGCCTCTTCAATGCCCTTTTGGACGGCCAACCCGGCCTCTTTGGCCTTGCCGTAGCCGAGACCCACCTTGCCGTTGCCGTCACCGACCACCATGAGGGCGGCAAAGGAGAACCGGCGACCGCCCTTGACGACCTTGGCCACCCGGTTGACCCGGATGGTCCGCTCTTCGTACTGCACGTCGGTCACTAGAACTCCAGTCCTTCGTTCCGGGCGATTTCGGCCAACGCCGCCACCCGGCCGTGATAGGCGAACCCGCCGCGATCGAACACCACGCGGCTGACCCCGGCCGCTTTGGCCCGGGTGACAAGCAGTCGGCCCACGGCCTCGGCCCCGGTCACGTTACCCCCACCGGTGGCCCCCAACCGGTCGCGCAGCTCAGGCTCGGTCGAAGAGGCCGCGGCCAGGGTGCGGCCCGACTTGTCGTCGATAATCTGGGCCGAAATGTGCTTGTTGGACCGGTAAACGGCCAGGCGGGGGCGTTCGGGGGTGCCCGAGACCTTGGCCCGGACCCGGTCGTGGCGCCGGATGCGTAGCGCTCGCTCGCGATTCATCGTCTGAGGCATTACTTCGCCGCCTTTCCGGCCTTACGGAGTACCCGTTCGCCGGCGTAACGAACTCCCTTGCCCTTGTAGGGCTCGGGCTTCCTGAGCTTGCGGATGTCGGCGGCCACCTGGCCGACCTTCTCCTTGTCGATCCCCCGCACCACGATCCGGGTGGGGGTGGGCACCTCGAAGGTGATGCCGTCGGGGGCGTTGACGAACACGGGGTGCGAGAAACCCAGGGAAAGCTCCAAAGAGCCGGGTCCCTTGGCGTTGGCCCGGTAGCCGACGCCCACGATCTCGAGTTCTTTGGAGAATCCCTCGGTGACCCCGATGACCATGTTGGCGACGAGGGAGCGGGTCAGCCCGTGCAGGGCGCGGTGCTCGCGCTCGTCGTCGGGCCGGTCGACCACCAAGACGTCGCCCTCCTGGGCGATGGTGATCCCCCGCGGCAGCCGGCGGTCGAGGCTCCCATGGGGGCCGGTGACGGTGACCGACTCTTCGGCCAGCGCGACGGTGACCCCAGAGGGGACCGGGATCGGCGATTTTCCGATGCGCGACATCAGCGAACCTCACCAGACATAACAGAGCACCTCCCCGCCCAGGTGACGCTTGCGCGCCTCCCGGTCGGTCATGAGACCGTGGCTGGTTGAGACGACCGCCACACCAATGCCGCCGAGCACCCGGGGGATCCGGTCGGCCTGGGCGTAGATGCGGAGCCCGGGCTTGGAGATCCGCTTGATGCCGCCGATCGTCCGGGTCCGGTTCTGGTCGTACTTCAAGGTGATCTCGAGGGTGGATCCGGGGCGGGCGTTGTTCTGCTCCACGGTGTAGCCCGCGATGAAGCCCTCGCGCTCCAAGATGACGGCCAGCGCCTCTTTGAGTTTCGATCCGGGCATCTTGACGGTGTCGAACTGCGCCGTATTGGCGTTCCGGATCCGCGTCAGCATGTCCGCTATGGGGTCGGTCATTGTCATGGCCGGTCTCCTACCAACTCGCCTTTGTGACTCCGGGCACTTCGCCGGCGTGCACCATCGTCCGCAGACAGATACGGCACAGCCCGAACTTGCGGTAGACGGCCTTGGGACGGCCGCATCGCTGGCACCGGGTATAGGCCCGGACCTTGAATTTGGGTGTGCGCTGTTGCTTTTGGATGAGTGCCTTCTTCGCCATGGTGCCTATCGGGTCTCCTGTCGGAACGGGAAGCCGAACGCCCGCAAGAGCGCCCGACCCTCCTCGTTGGTGCGTGCGGTGGTCACGATCGTGATGTCCATGCCTCGAACGGTGTCGATGCGGTCGTAGTCGACTTCGGGGAAGATCAACTGCTCGGTGACCCCGAAGGTGTAGTTGCCCTGCCCGTCGAAGGACCGGGGCGACAGCCCGCGGAAGTCACGGATGCGCGGGATGGCCAGCGCGATCAGCCGGTCGAGGAACTCCCAGGCCCGGTCGCCGCGCAGCGTCACCTTGGCACCGATCGGGACCCCCTCACGGAGTTTGAAGGCGGCGATCGACTTCTTGGCCCGGGTCACGATCGGCTTCTGGCCGGCGATGACCTCGAGGTCTCGCTGGGCCCCTTCGATGAGGGAGGCCTGCTGGGTGGCCTTGCCCACGCCCATGTTGATCACGATCTTCTCGAGGCGCGGGACCTCCATGATGTTGCCGAGTCCAAGTTCGGCCTTCAGCTGCTCGCGCACCTCGGCGTCGTAGCGCTCCTTCAGGCGGGGGCGGGTGCGGGTCGCCTGAGCGCTCACAGCTCACCTCCACACTTGCGGCAGATGCGCAGCTTGCGCCCCTGGTCGTCGAACTGGATCCCCACCCGGGTCGGCTCGCCACAGCTTCTGCACAGGAGCGACACCGAAGAGACGGGGACCGGCATGAACTTGTCGATGATGCCGCCCTGCATGGTGTTGCGGGTCGGCTTGGCGCTCCGCTTGGCCACGTTGACGCCCTCGAGCACCACCTTGCCCTCGGTCGGAAGGGCGCGCACCACCTCGGAGCGCTGGCCCTTGTACTTGCCGTTGCGGACGATGACCCGGTCCCCCTTGCGAATCCTCATCAGAGCACCTCGGGGGCGAGCGAGACGATACGCATGAACTTCTTGTCGCGAAGCTCGCGGCCGACGGGCCCGAAGATGCGGGTACCTCGTGGCTGCTGCTGCTCGTTGATCAAGACGGCCGCGTTCTCGTCGAAGCGGATGTAGCTGCCGTCGGGACGGCGCTTCTCTTTTTTGGTGCGCACGACGACACAGCGGACCACGTCGCCCTTCTTCACCGCAGCCCCCGGGATGGCGTCTTTGACGGTTGCGACAAAGACGTCCCCGATGCTGGCGTAGCGCCGACGCGAACCACCGAGTACCCGGATGCAGAGCACCTCGCGCGCTCCGGAGTTGTCAGCCACCCGCAGGCGGGATTCCTGCTGGATCATCGGGCACGCTCGGTAATTTCGACCAACCGCCAGCGCTTCAGCTTGGAGAGGGGGCGGGTCTCGATCACCCGCACCCGGTCACCCAACTTGGCCGCGCTCTCCGCATCGTGGACGTAGAGGCGCTTGGTCCGCTGGACCGTCTTGCCGTAACGGGGGTGGCGGACGCGTTCGACGACAGCCACGATCACCGTCTGGTCCATGGCGTCGGACACGACGAGGCCCTCGCGGACCTTGCGCCGGTTGGACCTGGTGGCGGCTTCAGCCGTTTCCTCGACCATCAGGCCTCCTCCTCGTCAACACCGTCGTCAATACCGTCGGCCTCGTCTTCGACCTCGTCATCGGCCACGTCAGCGATGTCAGCAGCATCGGCGGTGTCGGCCTTGGCCTTTTTGGCCTTGGCCTCGGCGCTCTCGAAGTCCTTGCGGGCCGGGGCGAACAGCGGCTCGTGGTCGGTGGCATCGGCCGCGCTCAGTGCCTCGGCTTCGGTGATGTCCCGGTCCCGCAAGATGGTGAGGATGCGGGCCACGTCCTTTCGGACCGAGCCCACCCGGGCGGTGTTGTCCAGCTGACCCGTCGCCAGCTGGAACCGCAGGTTGAACAGCTCGCGGCGGTTCTCCTCGAGGCGGTGCTCGAGCTCGTCGTTGTCCATGATGACCAGATCGGTCGCGCTCGATGGCATCAGACCGACACCTCCGGCTCGCCGTGGGTCCCCGGACGCACCACGAAGCGGGCCTTGATCGGAAGCTTCTGAATGGCCCGGTTCATGGCGGCCTGGGCCAGCTCGCGATCGACGCCGGCCAACTCGAAGAGCATCCGACCGGGGCGGACGACGGCCACCCAGTGCTCGGGGTTCCCTTTGCCCGAACCCATGCGGGTCTCGGCCGGCTTCTCGGTCACCGGCTTGTCGGGGAAGACCCGGATCCAGACCTTGCCGCCACGCTTCACGTGGCGGGTCATGGCGATTCGGGCGGCCTCGATCTGGCGGGCGGTCAGCCAGCCCGGTTCGAGGGCCTGGATACCGAAGTCACCGAAGTTGACCGAGGTTCCGCCCTTGGCCATGCCGTTGAGGCGCCCGCGTTGCTGCTTGCGGTGACGGACCTTGCGGGGCATCAACATGTCAGTCCGACTCCCTGCGGAAGTGCGGCGTCTCGTGGTGCTCGTGACGGTTGCGCCGCTCGATCTCCTCGTCCTCGGCCAGGCGCCGTTCGAGCGCGTCGGGCTCGGCCGGGGGTGCGATCAGGTCGGCGACGGGCGCCTCGGGCACGTCGTCGCCCTCCGGTTCGCCTTCTCCCTCGTCGGTCGCCCCGGCGGCGTCAGCGACTTCGGCGACGCCGTCGGGGGCACCCTCGATGAGCTCTTCATCGAAGAGTCCCCCGTCGACCAGGCCGTTCTCGGCGCCGTCGTCGTCGGACGTCTCGGCTCCCGGCTCGGGCTGATCGATCCTGCGACGGCCACCACCGGCGGTGATGAGGCGGCGGGGACGGCTCTGCCCCGAGGTCTCGCCGACCGCCATGGCGGCCTCGCGGTTGATCTTGTCTTCGACCGAGACCTTGTAGGGGAGGATGTCGCCTTTGTAGATCCAGACCTTCACCCCGACCCGTCCCGAGCTGGTCTTGGCCTCCCGGAAGCCGTAGTCGATGTCGGCCCGCAGGGTGTGCAACGGCACCCGCCCCTCGCGGTAGGACTCCTTGCGCGACATCTCGGATCCCCCGAGGCGCCCGGAGCACTGCACCTTGACCCCCTGGGCCCCGGCCTTTTGCACGGTCTGGATGGCCCGCTTCATGGCCCGGCGGAAGGCCACCCGGCGCACCAGCTGATCGCAGATGCCCTGCGCGATGAGGGCGGCGTCGAGTTCGGGCTGCTTGATCTCTTGGATGTTGAGCTGGATCCGGTTCTGGAGCCCGGTGATCTCCTCGAGCTTCTTCTTCAACCGGTCGGCCTCGGCCCCCCGGCGACCGATCACGATGCCCGGGCGGGCGGTGTGGATGTCGACCCGGAGGCGGTCACGGGTGCGCTCGACTTCGATCCGGCTGACGGCGGCCGCCTCGAGCTGGCTCATGAGGTAGTCGCGGATCTTCCAGTCCTCGACGACGAACTCCTTGTAGTGCCGCTCTTCGAACCAACGCGACTTCCAATCGGTGGTCACGCCGAGTCGGAACCCGTACGGGTTGACCTTCTGGCCCATCTACTCGCCCTTCTCTTCGCCGTCGTGCTCGGCACTCTCGTCGGCCGGTGCCTCGTCGGTGATCTCGTCATCGGGTTCGGCCGCCTCGACGATGTCCTCGGCCGACTGCTCGACCACGGCGTCTTCGAGCAACTCCTCTTCGACCGCGGCCTCGGCCTCGGCGGCGGCCGCGGCCGCCTCCTCTTGGTTGTGGCGTCGGCGCGACAGCCGCCCGGCCAGGTCGGCCCGGCGACGCGACTCGGACACCCGGCGGGAGCGCTGGGACCCGGCCGCCTCGCGGATGGCCCGCTGGCGGGCGAGCCGCTCATCGGGCAGCCGGCTCACGATGACCGTGATGTGACAGGTGCGCTTGCGGATCCGGCTGGCCCGTCCCCGGGCCCGGGGGCGCCAGCGCTTGAGGGTGGCGCCCTCGTCCGCGTAACACGCCGAGACGTAGAGGTCCTCGGCGTCGAGCCCGTCGTTGTGGACGGCGTTGGCCACCGCCGAGGCGAGCACCTTTCCGACCACGTCGGCCGCCTCGCGCGAGGTCGTGTTCAGCATCTGGGCCGCCCGGTCGACGTTCTGGTCCCGGATCAGATCGAGGACCTGGCGGGCCTTGCTGGCCGACATCTTGTAGTGGCGCAGGACGGCCTTGGTGCCGGGGCGCTCGTTGGTCTTGGTCCCGGTCATCAGCGTCTCCCGGCGCGCTCTTGGCCGGCGTGGAACCGGAATGTCCGGGTGGGCGCGAACTCGCCCAGCTTGTGGCCGACCATCGATTCGGTGACGTAGACCGGCACGTGACGACGGCCGTCGTGGACGGCAATGGTGTGACCCACCATGTCGGGGATCACCGTCGATCGGCGGGACCAGGTCTTGATGACCCGCTTCTCCCCGCTGGCGTTGAGTACATCCACCTTCTTCAAAAGGTGGTCGTCGACGAACGGGCCCTTCTTCAGGCTACGCGGCAAATTCCCAGACCCTCCCGCTACCGCCGGGCCCCGCGGGTGCGGCGCCGACGAACGATCATCTTGGACGATTCCTTCTTGCGGGACCGGGTGCGGCCCTCGGGCTTGCCCCATGGCGACACCGGGTGACGGCCACCGGACGACTTGCCCTCGCCACCACCGAGGGGGTGGTCGACGGGGTTCATGGCGACGCCACGGGTCTGGGGGCGCACACCCTTCCAGCGGTTGCGCCCGGCCTTGCCGATCTTGATCAGCTCGGCCTCGGCGTTGCCCACGACACCGAGGGTGCCGCGGCAGTCGATGGGGACCCGGCGCATCTCGGTCGACGGGAGGCGCAACGTGGCGAACAGGCCCTCTTTTGCCACGAGCTGGATGCTCATACCGGCCCCCCGGGCCATCTTCCCCCCGCCGCCGGGCCGGAGCTCGACGTTGTGGATCACCGAACCCACCGGGATGTAGCGCAGCGGCAGGGCGTTGCCGGCGCGGATCTCGGCCCCCTGGCCGCTCTGGAGCAGGTCGCCGACCTTCACCGCGTTGGGGGCGAGGATGTAGCGCTTCTCGCCGTCTCGGTAGTGGAGCAGGGCGATGCGCGCATTGCGGTTCGGGTCGTATTCGATCGCCGCGACCTTGGCCGGGATCCCGTCTTTGTCCCGGCGAAAGTCGATGATCCGGTACTGGCGCTTGTGGCCGCCGCCTTGATGGCGCGCCGTCTTGCGTCCGTAATTGTTGCGTCCACCAGTGCCCGGGCGCGGCGTGACGAGCGAGCGCTCGGGGCGGTCGCGGGTGATCTCGGAGAAGTCCGAGACGGTCTGGAACCGGCGGCCCGGACTGGTGGGTTTGCGTGATCGCAGCGGCATGGCGTTCGTTCCCTGCTCAGCTCTCGAAGAGGTCGATCTTGTCGCCCGGGTGCAGGGTGACGATGGCCCGTTTGGTGTTGGGGCGGTGCCCGATGGTGTTGGTTCGGCGATTGCGGGTGGCCTTGCCCTTGCGGTTGAGGGTGTTGACCTTGTCGACCTTGACCCCGAAAGCCCGCTCGACGGCCTGGCGGACGTCGATCTTGGTGGCCTTGGGGTCGACCACGAAGACGTAGACGTTGCGGTCCATGAGGGCGTAGGTCTTCTCCGAGATGACCGGTCGGATCAACACGGTGGTGGCATCGCGGGTCATGGCGCCTGCTCCACGTCGGGGGTCCCGGCGTCGGTCTCGGTGAACTCTGCCTCTTGGAGCTCGGTCTCGGTTCCGCTCGCGGTGTCGACCACCTCGTCGATCACGAGCACGTCGCCGGTGTCCTCGTCTATAACCTCGATCACCAATTCTTCGAACTCCCCCCCGGGCAACGTGGCGTCGGTGAAGACCACCCAGTCGTTGCGCAACACGTCGTAGGCCGCCAGCTCACTGTGGATCGTGGTCTGGATCTCCTGGAGGTTCGCGAACGAGCGGTCGGCCAGCCCGTCGCCGTCGTCTAATACCACGAGCACCTTGCCCGAGAGCCCGAGGGCGGCCAGGGCGGCGAGGGCGCTCTTGGTCTTGGGCTCGTCCCAGCTCCAGGCATCGACCACGGCCACCCGACCGGCAGCGGCGCGGTCAGAGAGGGCCGAATGCAGGGCGAGGCGGACCATCTTCTTGGGCGTGCGCTGGCGGTAGTCGCGGGGCTTGGGGCCGAGGGCGACGCCGCCGCCCACCCACTGGGGGGCCCGGGTCGATCCCTGGCGGGCCCGGCCGGTGCCCTTCTGGCGGTAGGGCTTGGCCCCACCACCGCGCACCTGGGCGCGGGTCTTCGTCGACTGCGTCCCCGATCGGGCGGCCGCCAGCTGGGCCGTGACCACCTGGTGCAGCACCGCCTCGTTGGGCTCGATGCCGAAGATCGACGGCTCGAGGTCCACCGAACCCAGCTCGGTGCCCTCGATGTCCCGGCGGACCACGGTGTGGGTCACCGGCTCCGGGCGCTCCTTGCGGCGCGGCGTACGCCGGATGGCCTCGACGGTCTGCGAGCTCGTCACCGGGCACCTGCGGCCTTGGAGGGCGCCTTGACCGAGTTGCGCAGGATCACCATGGCGCCCCGGGGTCCCGGGACCGCCCCTTTGATGAGCACGATCTCTCGCTCGGGATCGGCGGAGACCACCTCGAGGTTGAGGGCCGTCACCTGATGACCGCCCATGCGACCGGCCATCCGGGTACCCTTGAAGACCCTCGACGGGGTGGCACACGCACCGATCGAGCCGGGAACCCGGTGGGCCTTATGGGTCCCGTGGCTCGCACCCTGGCCCTTGAAGTTGTGGCGTTTCATCCCGCCGGCGAAGCCCTTGCCCTTGGAGACCGCGATGGCGTCCACCCGCTCGCCGGGGTTCCAGGCCTCCGCCGTGAGCTCCTGGCCGACCTCGTAGTCCCCCGTGTCGTCGATCCGAAGTTCGACCAGGCGCCGGCCGGGGTCCACGCCGGCCTTTTCGAAATGGCCCAGTTCGGGCTTGGTCAGCGTCGAGACCCGCCGGAACCCGTAGGTCACCTGGAGGGCCGAGTAGCCGTCGGACTCGGTCGTTTTCACCTGGACCACGCGCACGGGCGCGACCCGCAGCACCGTCACCGGGATGGCGCGGTGCTGGTCGTCCCAGACTTGGGTCATGCCGACCTTCTCGCCGACGATCGCCTTGGTTGCCACGTGTGTGCGACTCTCCTAAACGGGTGCTCGCGGCTTTCCGCTTGCACGCCAACGCTCCGCCCGGGATTCCCGAGCGGAGCGCTCGAATGTTGCGGCCCGAGGTCCCCGGCGTCCTTGCGGACGCGCCGGGCGCTCGTGCACATCTGCTGGGTTTGGCCCGGTTGCCCGGGCCGGATCGGGCCCAAAATCGGCCCGAAGAGAAAACTTACACCAAAGGCGAAGAACCCGCCAGGGGCCGGGGACGGTTCCGGGCCATCAGGGGACCTGGGCCTCAGGCGTTCTGGATCTTGATCTCGATGTCAACACCGGCGGGCAGGTCGAGCCGCTGGAGCGAGTCGACCGTCTTGGGCGTGTGCTCGACGATGTCTACCAGGCGCTTGTGGACCCGCATTTCGAAGTGCTCCCGGCTGTCTTTGTACTTGTGGGGGGAGCGGATCACCGTGTAGCGGTGCTTGTCGGTCGGAAGGGGCACGGGCCCTTGGACCTTGGCCTGGGTCCGCAGCACCGTCTGGACGATCTTCTCGGTCGACTGGTCGAGGATCTCGTGGTCGTAGGC
>PMOE01000031.1 GCA_003161575.1 Acidimicrobiaceae bacterium
CCGAGGAGATGCCCGAAGTCGCCATGCTGAGATCGGCGCCGTGAGGCGGCACGAGCCCGACGGCTCCGAGTGCCCGATCCTGGTCGACAATGCCGCTCGTCGGTCCGCGACCTAACGACGGTTACGCGAGCGTCAGCCGCGCCGTAAGCGACCTTTCGTCGGACTGTCCCGCAGGCCGAACCGCCAATGAGAACGCCGCATGTCGGAGGCCGTACTTACGCGAACGTGTCCCGCAAAACCCGCCCGGTGAGATGCCCGGTCATGGGGCGCCATACGGGACCTCAGCGACACAGGAACGGATCAACCATTCCGTTAGAGCCACAGGGTTGCAACACCTGCTACTCCCCCGCTACTCAAATCGGCAGACGGAGCCCGATTCGGTGGACCTGCTGGAATCTCCCCCAGACCTACGTCGCCTGACGACCTGGGTCCGCTCTCGGTTGCGGAGCCGCCGGTCAGGACCGACGGAGCGCCGCGCTGCGCTGCCGGTGCGTGTATGCCAGCGCGTCAGGGGTTCTACGAAACGGTCGAGTTCGCCCGGACGCGCCGAAGCATTCCGAAGACCGCTTGGGAGTTCTCCGGATTGCCGTTGCACGATTCGGTCGCCACGTCCGGTCCTCTCGGTCCTCGGACCGCTGGAGCGTTCTCGGTGGCGCGACCGACCGATGCGGCTGTGTCACTGGCCCAGTTGATTCGAGCCGGGCCAGGGGCGTTGCCCACCGCGGCATCTCGGTGATTCTCAGCTTGTGACCGACGGTGTCGGGTTCGCGATGGCGCCCGGGCAGGCCACTGTCAGCTTCGCCTCGATCCCTTGGACCCTGGTCAGGATCTTGTTGACCCGCGTGATGCGGTTCTGGATCCTGGTGACCACCTTCGGGTGGTGGTTCTGCTGGGCCTTGGTCAGCCGGGCCTGGGCCTTGGGCAGCCAGGTGTTGGCCTTCGCCTCGATCTTGGTGATGCGGGCCTCGATCTTCGGGGCGTTCGCGCAGTTGAAGGTGTGCGTGCCGATGGCAGCCGGGGCATTCGGGGTGGTGGTGGCCGAAGCGACACCACCGAGGCCAAGCGCCAGGCCCCCAGTCAGTGTTGTGGTTGCAATGACCTTACGAATCATTTCTCGTCTCCTCTGCTCGTCGAACCTTGGGCCGGCCGGGCCCGCTTCCCCACTGTTCTCCCACGCACGCGTGATCGGGCCATGACGAGAATGTAAGGAGAACGTGATGGGAGTCCGCTTGTGCTGTGTGATTCAACTGGGACCATGCGTGACATGACGCTCCCGAGACACCGGCGACGTTCCGGAGTCACGCCCGACACCTGCGAGGAAGCCATTGTGCCTTCCGACAGGGAGGTGCATGACTCCCGAACCCACCTCGGCTTGTGCTCCCGCACGTTGCACCCGCATGTTGCACCCGCTTTGTGCAGCTTGGGCCGCGGCCCGAGGGCGGGAACCGGTTCGAGTTGACTCAGTGTTCAGGGCGAAGGGTCGGAAAGGCAATGACCTCTCGGATGTTGGACACGTCGGAAAAGAGCATGGTCAGCCGATCGATGCCGAGCCCGAAGCCGGCCGTCGGGGGCAGACCGTATTCGAGGGCCCGCAGGTAGTCCTCGTCGACCTCGTTGGCCTCTTCGTCTCCGGCCCGGTGGGCCGCCGCCTGCTCTTCGAATCTGGCCCGCTGATCGTCGGGGTCGGTCAGCTCGCTGAAAGCGTTGGCCAGCTCCCGGCCGGCCACCACCGGTTCGAAACGCTCGACCAGATCGAGGTCGTCGCGGTGGCGTCGGGCCAAGGGCGAGACCTCGGCGGGGTAGTCCATGACAAAGACCGGTCCCCACAGTTCTGCTTCGGTGGTCTTCTCGTAGACCTCGACCAGGATCTTGCCCGGTCCCCAGCTGTCGTCGGGAGTGACGCCGTGAGCCCGAGCGGCGCTACGCAACTCGTCGATCGGGGTATGCACGTCCACCTTGAGTCCGGTGTGCTCGGTGATGAGCTCGACCATGGTGGCCCGCCGCCACGGGGCGGCCAGCTCCAAGGGGCGACCCTGGTAGCTGAGGGTGGTGGTCCCGAGTAGGTCCTGTGCCAGCCCCGACACCAACTCTTCGATGAGCACCATGAGGTCGCCGTAGTCGGCGTAGGCCTGGTAGAGCTCGAGGGTGGTGAACTCGGGGTTGTGGCGCGGGGAGATCCCCTCGTTGCGAAAGAGCCGCCCGATCTCGAAGACCTTCTCGAAGCCACCCACCACCAGGCGCTTCAAGTAGAGCTCGGGGGCGATGCGCAAATACAGATCGGCGTCGAGTGCGTTGTGGTGGGTAACGAAGGGCTTGGCCGCGGCGCCACCGGCGATCGGGTGGAGGATCGGGGTCTCGACCTCGACGAAGCCGGCGGCCCAGAGCCGTTCGCGCATGGCCTTCACCAGCCTGGAGCGCAGGGTCAGGATGTGCCGAGAACTCTCGTTGGCCCACAGGTCCACCTCGCGCTGGCGGTAGCGGATCTCGGGGTCGCTCACCCCGCGCCACTTGTCACCGAACCCCCGGCGGGCCCGGGCGAGCGGCGACCACTCGGCCACCTTGACCGACAGCTCGCCCCGCTTGGTGCGCACGACCTCACCTCGCACCCCGACCCAGTCGCCGAGATTGACGCGGGTGAGCCCGTCGAAGTCCTTCGTCACTTTCGCCAGCGCGAAGAGTTGGATCGCCCCCGACCAGTCCCGCAGCTCGGCAAAGGCCAGCCGACCCTGGGGCCGGTTCAACATGACCCGGCCGGCGACCGACACCTCCACGCCCGACTCCTCGCCGTCGGCCAAAGACGCCCAGTGCTCGACCACCTCGGCCGCGCTGTGGGTCCGCTCGAAGCGGTAGGGGATCGCGGCGGTCTCGGTCTCGGTCTCGGTCACGGGCGTCTCGGGCATCTCGGGGTCCGACGCCCGGGGCGCTCGCGCCCCGGGTTCGTGAGTGGCGTCCTGTCCGGTTCCGCTCATTTTTGCTCCGTCCGCACATTGCGTTCATAGACGATCCGCAGCCCATGCAGGGTGAGCCAGGGCTCGAC
>PMOE01000078.1 GCA_003161575.1 Acidimicrobiaceae bacterium
CGCCGGGATTCTCCCCCGAGGACGTGTCGGGAGCGGGCGCTATCGGTGCGCCGCCTCTCCCCCCGCCGGGATTCTCCCCCGAGGACTTGTCAGGAGCGGGCGCTATCGGTGCGCCGCCTCCCCCCCCGCCGGGATTCTCCCCCGAGGACTTGTCAGGAATAGACGCCATCGGTGCGCCGCCGCTGCCGGATTTCTCCCGCGGGGGCCTAGCTGGTGCCGAGGCCACAGTTGCACCGCCGCCGGCAGGATTCGCTGCAGAGGATGATGACGTACCGCCTCCCCCGCCGGGAGGCGCCACCGAGGGTGCTGGCTCACCGGCCGGATTCTCCCCAAGTGACTTCGCTGGCGAAGATGCCATCGGTGCTCCGCCACCGGCACCGCTGGGGTTTGCGCCAGATGCTGGTGATGCCCCGGCGCCGCCGCCCGGATTCGCGACGAAAGTGGCCACCGGGGGTGCTCCCAATCAACCGGCCGGATTCTCGCCAAGTGACTTCGCTGGCACCGACGCGCTCGGCGCCCACGACATGTCCGAGCCACCAGAGCAGGCCGGGCCGCCAACCCCGTTGGTCGAGCCACCCATCACTCCAGATTTCTTCGCGCGGGCCGGCCGAACGAAAAAACACTGAACGCCTTCAGGTCACCGTCTACCGGCGCCTCTTGGCGCCAATGGACCGATTAGTTCTCGGAGCGACGCCAGGGGCCAGAACGGCCGCCCGATTTCTCCCACAATGCGAGCTGCTCAATGGTCATAGTGCGGTCTGCTGACTTACACATGTCATAGACCGTCAGCGCGGCAACCATGCAGCCTGCCATCGCCTCCATCTCGACGCCGGTGCGATCCACTGTTTCAACTTGGGCTTCCACCTCGACGAAGTCGTCACCGATCGAGAAATTCACCGCAACCGAGCCAACCAGCACGGGGTGACACATCGGGATCAGTTCTGCCGTCCGCTTGGCCGCTTGGATCCCAGCGATTCGGGCCGCCGCAAGAACATCGCCTTTGGTAATCGCGTTGTTGGCGACCTTGGTAGTGGTTTCAGGCATCATCTTCACCTGGCATCGGGCGAGGGCCCGTCGGTGGGTCGGCTCCCGAGGGGTGACATCCACCATGCGGGCGCTCGCCAGAGGATCAAGGTGAGTCAGGCTGCGTTCGGGCACAATTCACAGTCTAGAACGGCGCGGCACCAGTGCCCGGCTCTCCTCCTAGGATAGAGTTGGCACTCGGGCACCGAGAGTGCCAGCTTGCAGCCCCAGCCCCTCTGGATCTGCGAGTCCGCCGCGGGACACGACGAGGAGCGCACGAGCAGCTATGCCGACCTACGAGTACGCCTGCAGATCCTGCGGGCAACACCTCGAGGAGGTTCAGTCGTTTTCCGACGACCCACTCACCGTTTGTCCGAATTGCGCCGGTGAACTCCGCAAGGTGTTCGCCCCAGTCGGCATCGTCTTGAAGGGAAGCGGTTTCTACAAGAACGACAGCCGGTCCTCTTCTGGGTCGAAAACCGGCGACCGGTCCGAGAGCACCAGTGCTGCCGAAGGGGGCGACAAGAAGACTCCGAGCAGCACCGAAAGCTCGCCGGGTGGTGGGGGTCCGGACTCCAAGGGTTCTGACACCAAGGCTCCGGGCCCTGCAACCTCGGATGCGAAGCCTTCGTCTGGAACCGACGCGAATCCAGCGAAGAAGGCCGTCACCCGCTGAGCGCCCGGTCCGCTGCATCGATTCGTCGAACTAAGGCTGACTCTCAGGAGCCGCTGAGCTGCATATCCCCCACAGCCAGGGTCTGTCCCGCGGCGATTCCCGGGAGCCATTCGATGTCGCTGCCGATATGGAGAATCGACTGGAGCATCCGCTGGAGGGTCGACGCCACCGTCACCTCTCGAACCGGTTCGGCCAGCGTGCCACCCCGGATCATCAGCCCCTCTGCCCCGACCGAGAAGTCGCCGCTCACCGGGTTGACCCCCGAATGCACCCCGGTCACCGACTGGACGAAGAGCCCTTCACCCACAGCGGCGAGCAGACCGGCCTGGTCGAGAGATCCCGGCTCGAGGACCAAGGCACGGCAGCCCGGTCCCGGAGTTCCGGCGAAGCCGCCTCGCACAGCTGAACCCGTCGACACCCTCCCCGCCCGGCGACCCGAGACGGTGTCGTAGAGGAATCCGGCTAGCACGCCTCCTTGTACCAGTGCGTTTTTCCGACAGGCCAGCCCTTCGGCGTCGTAGCGTGCCGCCCCGAATGCGTCGGGGTCGGTCGGGTCATCGACCATGGTGACAGTCGGGGTCGCCACCTGCTCGCCCACCCGCCCGGCGAAGAAGGATCGCCCCTTGACCACCGCCTCACCGGACAACGCTCCCGAGATCACCGACAGGAGAGTCGAGACAACCCGGGGGTCAAAGACCACGGTGCAGCGGCCCGAGGCGGCCTTCTCGGCGCCGAGCATGCGGGTTGACCGCTCGACTGCGTCGAGCGCCGCACGCTCGGGGTCGAGGTCAGACGGGCCGCGCCCGACGCTGAATCCCGAGCCGGTCTGGGTGTCGGACCCCTCGCCGGCGATGGCCGAGACCGAGAGAAAGACCGAGGTGCGCCTGGTGAACGAGCGAATTCCCGTGGTCGACGCCAGGGCCACCTCTATACGTTGGTCACCGTAATCCGCCGAGGAGACCTGCCGGATGCGGGGATCGGCCCCGCGCACCTGCCGCTCCAGTGCGAGGGCGATGTCGACCTTCGAATCGGTCGGGGTCTTCTCGAGGGTGGGGTCCCACAGGTCGAGTTCGGCTGCGCTGACACCATCGGGGGCGGCCAAGGCCACGCTCGGGTCCGGAGTGGCATACGCCGCATTGTCCCGCGCCTCGGCAACGGCGACGGCGACCACGTCGTCTTCAAGCGAGCCGGCCCAGGCGAAACCGAGCCGGTTGCCTTCTTCTCCACCATCGAGCAGCACCCGCACGCCCACCCCCGAGGAGGTGGCCGACGAGAGGGATTCGATTTGTCCGTCGTAGGCCCGGATCTCGGTGTCGTGGCCACGGGCCACGTACACTTCGAGCTGCTCGCCACTGTGGGCACCGCCAACGACGGCCTCGGCCAGTGCCGCCAGGTCACTCACGCGGCGGTGCCGCCGATGGTCACCCCGGTGATGCGAAGCGTCGGCTGCCCGCAGCCGACCGGCACGCTCTGACCGTCTTTGCCACAGGTCCCCGGCGTCATATCGAAGTCGTGGGCGAGCGCGTCGATCCGGCGGAGCACCTCGGGGCCGTTGCCGATGAGGTTTGCATCGCGCAACGGCTCGGTGATCCGGCCGTTCTCGATGAGGTAGGCCTCCATTGTCCCGAAGACGAAGTCACCCGTGGCGGTGTTGACCTGTCCACCCCCAAGTTTGGCCACGTACACCCCGTTCGGGGTCTGGGCCACGATCTCGTCGGGATCCTCCTCTCCGGCCAACAAGAAGGTGTTGGTCATGCGGACCATGGGGAGGTGCTGATAACTCTGGCGTCGACCATTGCCCGACGAGGCCCGTCCTTCCTTTCGAGACCGCAACCAGTCCCACATGTAATCGGTGAGCACACCCTTGTCGATCAGCACATTGCGGGCGGCAGGGCGCCCCTCGTCGTCGACGGTGAAGTTGCCCCACTCGCCAGTAACCGTGCCGTCATCGACCAGGGTGACCAGGGGGCTCGCCACTTGCTCGCCCACCTGGCCGACATAGACCGACGCGTCCTTGACGATGTGATCGGCCTCCAGCCCGTGCCCGCAGGCCTCGTGGAAGAGGATGCCCCCACTGCCACCGGCGAGCACCACGGGCACCTCACCCGAGGGCGCAGGTCGCGCCAGGAGTTTCGAGAGCGCCCGATTCGCCGCGACCCGGGCCACCTCGTCGACATCGACCCGTTCGAAGATCTCGTACCCCTCGGTGCGGGCCACGCTCTCGTGGCCGGTCTGCATGCCGGCGTCGCCGCTCGCCACGCACACGACGCTCAAACGCGTGCGCACCTGATCGTCCTCGGCCAACAGACCCTCGGAGTTCGCGATGAGGATGCGTCGACGCGAGTCGCCGTAACCCGCCTGGACTTGGGAGATGGCATCGCCGGTCGACCGGGCCGTGTCGTCGGCCCGGGAGAGCAGCTCGAGCTTGGTGGCCTTGGCCACGCTGCTGGGCAGGATCCGGGCGCGTGCGTCGACCGGCCGACGGGCGTCCAAGGCCACCGTTCGCACCCCGCCACCCCCTTCGCGGGCCACCGCGGAGGCAGCCTCGGCCGCGGCGAGAAGTCCGGACTCGCTCAAGTCGGCGGTGTGGGCGAACCCCGTCGTCTCGCCGACGACGACCCGAATGCCCGCCCCGCGCTCGCGGCCCGACGACAGCTCTTCGATCCGGCGGTCGTCGAGGACCGCCCCGGAAGTCTGGCGGTCCTCGGCGAAGACCTCAGCCATGTCCCCGCCCTTGGCCAGCGCCGCCCCCAGCACTCGCTCGAGGACCGGCGTGTCGATCAGGGGGTCTTGGCTCACGGGCGGTATCGTAATCGCCGTGCCCCCCGGATCATCCGAGGCCCCGGCGTCCCGCAGAGGTGACCCGGTCGCCGGACTCAGTGCCCGGGTCGACCTCGTGGTCGGCCAGCGAGACACCGCCCTGGCGCTCGGTTCGGGCGACGTGGCGGTGCTCGCCACACCCCGCCTGATCGCCCTGTGTGAGGAAGCGAGCTGTCGCGCCGTGCAGGGTCGCCTGGGGACGGGCCGGACCAGCGTCGCCACCCGCCTCCAGTTCGACCATCTGGCCCCCGTCGCGGTGGGCGCCACGGTCACCGCTGAGGCGACCCTTGAGCGGGTGGAGGGCCGGCGCCTCGTGTTCACCCTCTCGGCCACCCTGCGCTCGGACGCACGATCAGGGCTCGTCGGCGCCGGGCGGCTGACCCGGGTCTTGGTCGACGAGGCGGCGTTCCTGGCCAAGGCCGGGGCCGCCGTTGCCGGCTGAGCACGGACTCCCTGTCCGACGTGAGCGTCCGAGCACCCGACACATCGCGACACGGGCACCACGAGCCCCCGGACGCCGCCCGCGGCCCCGTGGCCGCGTCGTTCATCGTCCTCGGCATGTTCTGGGGCAGCTGGGCCGTGGTCATCGCCAACGTCCAACAGACGTTCGGTCTGTCCGACGCCACGCTCGGCCTGTTGCTTGCCGCGGCGATCGGCGTGGCCGCGGTGACCGGGGCCGTGGTTGGACATCGCGCTGAGCGGTGGGGGACCCGACGGCTGCTCACCGGATCACTGATTGCCTGGGCCGTCTTGCTGGTGGGCGCGGGACTCGCCCGGCCCTGGCCGGTCTTCGCCGTGTGTTTTGCCGCGGCCGAGGTGGCCGGCGGATGCGTCGACACCGCCATGAACGCCGCCGCCTCACGTCGGCTTATGGGACAACCCGGAGCCCTCGTCCGCTTCCACGCTCTGTTTAACACCGGGGCGCTGAGTGGGGCCGCCGCCTCGGGCATCGCGTTGCACTTCGAGGTGAGCTGGCGTTGGCTCTGGCCGGCGCTCGCCCTCGCCGTGCTCGCCGTCGCCTGGTGGGCCCATGTCACCCCCGCGATCGGTGTGCTTCTCCCCGTGCCCGCCGCACCCACCCCTGCCGCGGGTGTCGTGGCGGATGCCGGGTCCGGCCAGGCGCCAGGCACTCGGAGATCGGGCTTCTCGCTCGGGCCGGTCGCCCAGCTCCGGGCCGACGGCCTGCTTGTTTTTTTGGTCGTCTTTGCCATCGCCGAGATCACCGAGGGCGGGGTCGACACGTGGGGCGTCCTCTACCTGCGCACGCACCTGGCCGCCGGGGTGCTGCTGGGCGCCGGCGCCTACGTGATCGGCCAATCGGTCGCCGCCACGACTCGTGGGGCCGGAGGGCCCCTGCTCGGCCGAATGTCGGCCCGCATCGCCCTGGTGGTCGGGGGCCTGGTGGCCGCCGGGGGCATCCTGGTCGAGTCAATTTCCCCCGAAGCGGTCGTGGCGGCCTGCGGACTCGCCTTCGGGGCCGCCGGCGCTTCGCTGTTCTGGCCCTTGGTCATGAGCCAAGCGACCAAGCAGGCGACCAGGGCCACCGCGGCAGTCGGGGCGTTCACGGCGGCCGGGTACGTGGGATGGGTCGCCGGCGCACCGGTGGTCGGATGGGTCTCAGATACGTGGGGACCGGCCCGCGGCCTCCAGCTGCTCGCGGCGGCGGCACTGTTGGTGGTTCTCGCCTCCCTCCTGCATAAAGAACGAGTCCCGTCTCGGAGTCCTGATGGCACTCGGCCGGGCTAGCGTGGGCTCGCTGCGGCCCGTCGTCGCTTCCTCGCACCCATGATCCTCCCCAGCATCGAGACCCCCGCCGATCTCCGCTCCCTCGGCTACGACCAATTGGACGAGCTGGCGGCCGAGATCCGGGCATTCATCATCGAGACGGTCACCACCACCGGTGGCCACTTGGGCTCCAACCTGGGCGTGGTCGAGTTGACACTGGCCGTGCACCGGGTGTTCGACTCGCCCCGCGACGCCATCTTGTGGGACACCGGTCATCAGGCCTACGTGCACAAACTCCTCACCGGCCGCCGCTACCGGTTCAAGGACCTCAAAAAAGAGGGTGGGCTGTCGGGTTACCCCAATCGGACCGAGTCCGAACACGACTGGATCGAGAACAGTCACGCCTCGACCGCGCTCTCCTATGCCCACGGCGTGGCCAGCGCCTTCGAACTGGAAGGCCAGGCGATCGGCCACGGCGGGGACCGGCGGGTGGTCGCGGTGGTTGGCGACGGGGCACTCACCGGTGGCATGGCCTACGAGGCGCTCAACAACCTCGGCCACTCGGGTCGGCGGGTGGTGGTCGTGCTCAACGACAACGGTCGGTCCTACGCACCGACGGTGTCACACCTGTCGCGCAGCCTCACCAGCCTGCGCCTGAATCCGACCTACGTCCAGACTCGAGAGCGCCTCCGCACGAGGCTGCGCGACCTCCCGGGGATCGGCGAGCTCGCCTACTCAGGTGTGCACGGCGTGACCAGCGCGTTGCGCGAGCTGGTGTCTCCCCACACCTTCTTCGAGGCCCTCGGGGTTCGCTATGCCGGGCCGATCGACGGCCACGACATCTATTCGGTCGAACAAGCCCTCTCCCACGCCGCCGAGTGGGACGGTCCGATCGTTGTCCACCTGTTGACCCAGAAGGGCCGGGGCTACGCGCCAGCCGAAGAGGACGAGATCCAGCGCCTCCACGACTTCAAGGCGGTTCGGGTCACGACGAGCGAGAATGCCGTGGGATCGGCTGCGGGCACCGCCATCGGTGCATCGGACGGCTCAGAGAGCGGGGGCCCGGCCGTCGCCCGGGCCGACCGGCCGACCGACCCCGACACCATCGTGGCGACGACCTACACCGATGCATTCAGCCGCTCGTTTCTCAAGATGGCCGACCGCCACCCCGAGATCGTCGCCCTCACCGCAGCCATGCCCGGGCCGACCGGCCTCTTACCGTTCGAAGCCCGGTATCCCCATCGGTTCTTCGACGTGGGCATTGCCGAGCAGCACGAGATCACCTCGGCCGCCGGAATGGCCATGGGCGGCCTGCGTCCGGTGGTCGCCGTCTATTCGACCTTTTTTTGCCGGGGCTTCGACCAGGCCAACCTCGACGTGGGCCTGCACGGGCTCCCGGTGGTCTTCGTGCTCGACCGGGCCGGGATCACCGGTGACGACGGACCGAGCCACCACGGTCTCCTCGACCTCTCCCTCTCTCTATTGATCCCCGGCATGACGGTGTTCGCGCCGTCTTCGGCCGAGGACCTCGAGGTGATGCTCGAGACCGCCCTCGGGCTCCCGGGACCTGCCACCATCCGGTTCCCCAAGACCCCCCCACGCCATGTCCCCGAAAACGAGGTGGGCGAAGGGCTCAGTGCTCGCAAGCTCCGTTCGGGCGACGGGTCGGTCTGCCTCATCGGAGTGGGCAAACTGGTCGCCGCCTGCGCCCAGGCGGCGACCGAACTCGAGGCCAGCGGCATCGAGGTGACGCTCTGGGATGCGCGGGTGGTGAGCCCGCCCGACCCGACCTTGTTGGCCAACGCGGCGCGCCACCGCGTCGTGGTGACGGCCGAAGACGGGGTGCGCTTCGGTGGGGCCGGCATGTTCCTCTCCGACGCCATCACCGACGTGGCCCGCCACTCGGGGGACCCGGTACCGGCGTTCAGCGTGCTCGGGGTGCCCCGCTCGTACCTGCCGCAGGGCAAAGCGGACGACATCCTCGCCGCCCTGGGTCTCGACGGTCCGGGCATCGCGGCGACCGTCCGCCAGGCGCTCGCCAGCACGGCGGCCTCGGCGGTGACCAGGGCCGAGCCCCCTGGGAGGCGTCAGCGAGTCCCGGGCAACAGCGAAGACACCGGGCAGGTTGCCACGACCACACCGGTGGGGTCGGTTGCCGACGACGACGGGCTCTCGGCCGGCGCGACGTCCCGCATCCCCGACGAACGAGCCCGCTGAACACCGCGACCCCCGGTCCTGTCGATCAGGCCTTGTTGGCCCCGTGGGCCCGCACGAAGTCGTTCACTGCGTAATACGCGTCGATCGACTCGCCGGCATCCCCCCAGAATCCCTCCAACACGTCATAGGCCATCAGGCCCTGGGTGACGTAGTGGTTGTTGACGTCGGTGATCTCAAGTTCGCCGCGCCCGGAGGGCTCGAGCGTCTTGATGACGTCGAACACGGACGCGTCGTAGCAGTAGATGCCGGTGACTCCGTAGTTTGACGGGGGGTCCTTGGGTTTTTCGAATATGTGCACGACCCGGCCGCCATCATCGAGCTCGGGCACGCCCAGATGGGCCAGATGCTCGAGTTCGGTCACCTTGGTCAAAAGGATCCGGGCCCCGTGTGGATCTGCCCCGAAGGCCTCGACCATGGGACGGACCGACCGCTCGACGACGTTATCGGCCAGCATGACCAACACCGGCTCGCCGTCGCAGAACCGTTCGGCCAGACCGAGGGCCTCGGCGATCCCGCCCGGTTTCTCTTGGTAGCCGTAGGAGAGGCGATCGATACCGAACTCGTGGCCGTTGCCGAGGAGTCGGAGGAACTCGCCGGCGTGCGTGCCCCCGGTGACCAGCATGAGCTCGGTGATCCCGGCGGTCACCAGGGTTTCGATCGACCACTGGATCATCGGCCGGTCGTAGATCGGGAGCAGGTGCTTGTTGGTGATGCGGGTGAGCGGGAACAGGCGTGAGCCGGTTCCCCCCGCCAATAGGACGCCCTTCATCGATCAGACCCTAATGGGACTGGACCAGCTTGCCGGAGGCAAGCTGGTCTCCGAGCCACCTGGCGGGAGCACTGTCCAACCCCGGGCCGTGAGCCCTACACCTAGAGCGTGCCCCGCCGGGTTGGTGAGGAGACGGACAGCTGGTGGGATGTCGTGCCTCGAGCACTGATCCATTAGGTCGCTGCGCATCTCCTCGGGCTCACGAGCGAGAGGAGGAAGAGTGCTCTTTGTGGGAGTGGATTGGGCCGAGGACCATCACGATGTCTGTGTGATGGCCGAGGACGGGATGGTGCTCGCCAAACGGCGGGTGCCCGACAGCGTGGCCGGGATCGGTGAGCTCCATGAGCTGATCGCCGAACACGCCGAGAAAGACGAGGAGGTGGTCGTCGGCATCGAGATCGACCGGGGTCTGGTGGTCTGGTCGCTGCTCGAGGCCGGTTACGAGGTCTATGCCGTCAACCCGATGGCGTCTGCTCGCTATCGGGATCGCCACGCCACCTCGGGGGCCAAGTCCGACCCGGGCGACGCCAAGGTGCTGGCCGACCTGGTGCGTACCGATCGGCACAACCACCGACCCGTCGCCGGCGACTCGGAGCTGGCCGAAGGGGTGAAACGCTTGGCCCGGGCGCACCAGAGCGCCATCTGGAACCGCCAACGCCAGCTCAACGCGCTCCGCTCGTCGTTGCGTGAGTACTACCCCGGAGCGCTGGTGGCCTTCGGCGGCGAGCTGGCCAGCACCGATGCCCTGGCCGTGCTCGAAATCGCCCCCACCCCCGAGCTCGGCCGGGGGCTGCCGCGATCCAAGATCGCCTCGGCACTGCGCAAGGGCGGCCGACAGCGCAACATCGAGCGGCGGCCCGAGGAGATCCAGACGGCCCTCCGGGCCGAGTACTTGGAGGCCCCGGAACTGATCGCCAACGCCCACGGGCTCGTCACCCGGTCGACCCTGACGGTGATCGCCACCTTCAACGCCCAGATCGCCGAGCTCGAGACGGCGCTGTCGGAGCATTTTGAGCAGCACCCGGACGCCAAGGTCGTCCTCTCCCTGCCAGGACTGGGGACGGTCCTCGGTGCCCGGGTGCTGGGCGAGTTCGGTGATGACCGAACTCGTTTCTCCGAAGCCAAGTCTCGCAAGAATTACGCCGGCACGTCACCTGTCACCAAAGCCTCGGGCCACAGCCGGGTCGTCCTGGCCCGTTTCGCCCGCAACCGCCGCCTCGGCGACGCCTGTGATCAGTGGGCCTTCTGTGCGCTCACCCACTCACCGGGAGCCAGGATTTACTACGACCAACTGCGAGCCAGGGGAAAGACCCACCGCCAAGCCCTCAGGCAACTGGCCAACCGCCTGGTCGGCATCCTCCACGTCTGCCCAGAGCGAGGCGTCCTCTACGACGAGCTCGTGGCCTGGCCGGAGGATTCCGAACTTGCGGCTTGACTTCTTAGGCCCATGGGATGTCTAGGTGATGGCCCATGGCCCATTTGGTCCGGCCCCGTGCCGGCCACCCGACCGGGGACAGCCCCCTACCCAAGAGTCAAGACGCCCCGGGCGACCCGGCCGGCGTGCATCTCGGCCACCACTTCGTCGAACGCGGCCAACGGGCGGGTCAGGCTCACGAGCTCGTCGAGCAGTAGCTGGCCGCTCTTGTACAGGTCGATGATGAGAGGGATGTCGTGGTGGGGGCGGGCTGAGCCATAACGGCATCCGAGCAGGCCACGGTCGACGTAGGCGAGGGAGTTGACGTCGACGGGGACCTCGGTGCCTCGGGGCGGGATCCCGATGGCCACCGCGTTCCCTCCCCAGTCGAGCGAGTCGAGGGCGCTGCGCAGCACGGCCGGGTGCCCCACGCAGTCGAAGGCCCATGCGACCCCACCGGTCGGGTTCAGCGCTCCCGAGGCCCGCTCGCGGTCGGGAGGAAGGAGGGCCCGCACCGCTTCGGCCGCGTCACCGTCGGTGGCGTTGACGAAATCGGTGGCTCCGAATTGGCGACCGAGCGCCTCCTTGGCCGCCACCGTGTCGACCGCGATGATCCGGGTCGCCCCCGAAATGCGCAGCCCCTGGATGACGTTCAAGCCCACCCCCCCCACGCCGAAGACGGCCGCCGTCTCGCCTGGACGCACCCGGGCCCGGTTGAGGACTGCCCCTACACCAGTCAACACTCCGCAACCGATGAGGCACGCTGAGGTGAGCGGCACGTCGTTGGGTATACGCACCGCCTGGACCTCGGTGACGACGGTCGACTCGGTGAAGACCGAGGCGGCGGCGAAGTTGTAGGCGGGCTCACCTTTGTAGGTGAATGGGGTGCCGATGTTCCCGAGCGAATGCCGACACCACGTGGGGTGCCCGGTGCTGCAGGCCCGGCAGGTCCCGCAACTCGCCAGGGTGGCGATCACCACATGGTCACCGGGCTTGACCGAACGGACCTCGGAGCCGACCTCCTCCACGACGCCCGCACCCTCGTGCCCGAGGACCACCGGCGGCGGGAAGGGAATGGTGCCGTCGATGACCGAGAGGTCCGAGTGGCACACGCCCGCCGCCACGATGCGCACCTTGACCTCTTTGGGGCCGGGGTCGCGCACCGACAGATCGTCGGTGATCTCTACCCCATCGGCTGTAAAGACGATCCCTCGCATGCTCACTTGCTCCTCTCGTTGGTCTCGATCGTGTCTGCGCCGTCGGCGAACCGCCGCCGCAGCTCTCGTTTTAGGACCTTGCCGCTGGCGTTGACCGGCAGGGTCTCGATGACAGCGGCGTAACGCGGCACTTTGTAGTTGGCCATGGCCCCTTGCGCCCACTCGAGGACCTTGCTGCCGAGCGCGTCGTCAGGCGGCTCGTGCCCCGCTCTTCGGGCGACGATGTAGGCGCACCCGACCTCGCCCATCCGCTCGTCGGGGACCCCGATCACCGCCGCCTGGCCGACACCGGGGCAACCCGAGAGCATGGCCTCGATCTCGGCCGGGTAGGCGTTGAACCCACCGACGACGAACATGTCCTTCAGCCGGTCGGTGATGCGAACGTTCCCGCCGTCGTCGATGACCCCGATGTCTCCGGTGTGCAACCAGCCCTCGGGATCGATGGCTTCCGCTGTCGCTTCGTCATCACCGAAGTAGCCGGCCATCACCGTATAGCCGCGCACCACGATCTCACCCGGCTCGCCCGCACGGAGCGCCGTGCCCTCGGGGTCGACGACTCGCACCTCGAGGCCGGGAATGGCCCGGCCCGAGGTAGTGGCCACGATCTCGGGAGGGTCCGAGCGCCGGCACATGGTCACGGTCCCGCACGACTCGGTGAGGCCGTAGGCGGTGAGCACGGTGTCGAATCCCAGGTCGTCGCGCATGGCCACGACCAGCGCAACGGGCACGACTGCGGCCCCGGTGACCCCGAGGCGCAGTGAAGAGAGGTCATGGGCCGCCCGGCCGGAGTGGACCAGGATCGACTGATAGAGGGTGGGAGGACCCGGAAGCACGGTGATGTGTTCGGTCTCGATGCGCTCGAGCACCCGGTCCACGTCGAAGACCGGCTCGGGCACGACAGTGGCCCCGGACATGAGACTGGCGAGGAGCCCGGCCTTGTAACCGAAGGTGTGAAAGAACGGGTTGACCACGAGGTAGCGGTCCCCATGGCGGAGCCCGACGATTGCGGCCCAGGTCCCGAAGGTCCGCAGGCTCTGGGCGTGGGTGGCCATGGCTCCTTTGGGGCGCCCGGTCGTGCCCGAGGTGAAGATCAGGTCCGAGATGTCCTCGGGGGCAATCGCCGACGAGCGGGCGGCCGCCGCGACCGCGCTGACCTGTTGGGCGCCGGCCAAAAAATCGCCCAGATCAATCGTGGTCGTCCCCCGCGGGGCCGTTGTGGCCTGGTCACGCCGGCCCGCGCCCGGTTCCCTCCTCAACACCACCACCCGCTCGAGTGATCCATTGTCCTCGCCGGCCAGCATCCCGGGATAGTCGAGACCGAGGAAACCGTCGACCGTGAGCAGAGTCTTGGCACCAGAAGCCCGGAGGATGTACGCCGCCTCCCCGCCCTTGAAGCGGGTGTTGAGGGTCACCAGCACTGCCCCCGCCCCGAGTACGCCCAATGCGCCGATCACCCACTCGACGCAGTTGGGGGCCCAGATAGCCACCCGGTCACCCCCCGCCACCCCCGAGGCCATAAGCGCCCGGGTAAAGGTGGTGACCTCCTCGGCCAGTTGGGCGTAGGTGAGCCGCCGGTCCCCGTCGACAAGGGCCTCGGCGCCCGGGTGGCGCTCGGCCATGTCGGCCACCAGCGCCGGCACCGTCCCCCAACGCAGGTCCGCTCGCGGATCCTCGGCGTCTATGGCGTTGTCCATCAACGACCGCACCGCGTTCCCGCCACCTGGTCCTCTGCGCGGTGTCGTCACGGGTGCTGACTCGACACGGAAATAACCTCGCCACTCAGGTAGGAGGCGTAGTCGCTGGCCAAAAAAACGATGACATTCGCCACCTCCCAGGTCTGCGCCCCGCGCCCGAACAGTTCGCGACGGCGCAGGACAGCCAGGTCTTCGTCGGGGATGGCCCGGTTCAAGAAGGGGTGTTCGGCCAGGCTGGGCGAGACCGCGTTGACCCGGACGCCGAAGGGGGCGGCCTCGGCCGCCGCGCATCGGGTAAGCGCCATCACCCCGGCCTTGGCCGCCGCATAGTGGGCTTGTCCCGGTTGGGCCCGCCAGCCGAGCACCGAGGCGTTGTTCACGATGCAGCCCGAGCGCTGGGCGAGGAGGTGGCCGAGCGCGGCCCGGGTGCACCGGAAGGTACCGGTGAGGGTCACGTCGAGGACTCGGGCCCACTGCTCGTCGGTCATCTCGGTCAACGGGACCGTCCCCCCGAGGCCGGCGTTGTGCACAGCCACGTCGAATCGGCCGTGGCGCTCGAGCGCGGTGGTGTAGAGGCGCTGGACATCCCCCTCGTTGGTCACATCGCAGGCGACGGCGGTGACCTGGGCGCCATCGAGCGCGGCCAGCTCCTCGACCGATTCGCCCAGCCGGCGCTCATGGGCGTCGGAGACGACGACGACCGCACCTTCTTCGACGCAGCGCCGTGCCGTGGCGAAACCGATACCGGTGCCGGCGGCCGCCGTCACGATCACCACCTTGCCCTCGAGCAATCGATGGCCCGCCGGAGGTCGGGGCGGGGGTGTCGGCTCAAAGGCCTCGTGAAGGCTCACGTGCTGCCCTTAGGCTCGGCCGGCAATCCGAGGACCCGCTCGCCGATGATGTTGCGCTGGATCTGGTTGGAGCCTCCGTAGATGGTCTCGGCCCGGCTGAACAAGAAGGCGCGCTGGAAATCGTCGAGCTCATATTCCGCGCCGCGAACAATCATGGAATCCGGACCGAGCACGTCGATGGCCAGTTCGCCCAGGCGTCGGTGCCAGCTGCCCCAGAACAGCTTGGCGATCGAGGCCTCGGGCGGAGCGACCGGGCCGTCCACCCCCGAGAGGCTGCGCAGCGCGTTGTAACGCATGATGCACAACTCCCCGTAGGCCGCGGCCAGCCGTTGGCGGATAACCGGGTCGGCGGCGCGCCCGTTCTCGTGGCCCATTGCCACCAACCGGTCGAACTCGCGGCGGAACGACAGTTGATGGCCGAGCATCGCCACGCCCCGTTCAAAACCCAACGTCGCCAGCGCCACCCGCCAGCCGTCGCCCACCGCTCCCACCACGTTGTGCACCCCGGTTCGAGCGCCGTCGAAGAACACCTCGTTGAACTCCGATGTCTTGGTCACCTGCACGATCGGGCGGACGTCGATGCCCGGCTGGTCCATCGGGACGAGGAGATAGGAGAGCCCGTGGTGGCGGGCCGAACCGGGCTCGGTGCGACACAAGACAAAGCACCAGTCGGCTTGGTGGGCGAGCGAGGTCCAGACCTTCTGGCCCGTCACCACCCACTCGTCGCCGTCGAGGACCGCCCTGGTCGCCACATTGGCCAGGTCGCTGCCGGCATTGGGCTCGGAGTACCCCTGGCACCACAACTCGGTCCCAGCCACAATCGGAGGCAGGAACCGGGCCTGTTGGTCAGCGGTGCCGTAATGGACGAGCGTGGGCCCGATCAGGCCCTCGCCGACCACGCTCACCCGGCCCGGTGCCCCGGCCCGGACGTACTCCTCGTTGAAGATCACCTGTTCGGCGATGCTGGCCCCGCGCCCCCCGTGCTCGACCGGCCAGCCGAGACAGGTCCACCCGCCGGCCGCGAGCTCGCGTTCCCACTTCTGACGGGTCTGAAATCCGAAGGTCTCGTCCCCCGACCCGCCACGGCCTCCGAGTTCGGCATACTCGCCGACCACATGGTCGGCCATCCAGGCCCGGACATCCTTGCGGAAAGTCTCATCTTCGGGTCGGTCTCGCACATCCATCAGAGCGGTAGGTTACCGGTCGCACGCCGCCCTTTCTGACGATCCGTCAGGAGGAATAACCTGCTGGTCAGACCGGTTGAACCAGTCACTATGCGACGAGTGCGGGATAGGTTGAGCGGCAACAGAGCCGAAGGAAGGGGCGCCGGCGCGATGACAGCTGAAGTCGAGATGAGCGAAGCGGAGTGGCGGGAGCGGCTGAGCCCGGCCCAGTACGAGGTGCTCCGGCGCAGCGCGACCGAACCCGCCTGGTCGGGTGACTACCTCCACGTCGACGGCGATGGCGTCTTTTCTTGTGCAGGCTGCGGGGCCAAGCTGTTTACCAGCGACTCCAAGTTCGACTCGGGCTCGGGGTGGCCCAGCTTCGACCGGGCGATGGCTGAAGGGGCCATCATCGAGACGTCAGATGACAGCCTGTTGATGCGACGCACCGAGATCACCTGTGCGAAGTGCGGGAGCCACCTGGGGCACGTATTCGCCGACGGACCCACCGAGACCGGCCAGCGTTACTGCGTGAACTCGCTCGCGTTGAACTTCGACGCCAAAGAAGACACCGGCGGCTGATCGCCCGCTCGGACACAGGCCACGCCCGCGCTATCCACCAGCTCGGGATTCGCCGAAGTCTCAGCGGGGCTCACCATCTCATTGGATGAGCCGCCCTTCGACCATGTCGAAAACCGCGGCCACATGGGCCGCTTCAGCCGGTCGGCCCAGCCGGGCGAGCGCCGACTCAGCCAGCGCCAGGGCGCCGCAAATCTCGACGATCTCCTCTTTTGGGTAGCTGGCCCACGGCCGGAGGCGAGCGGGACGCACCGTCGCACAGCCATCGACCCGAACAGCAGCGTCAGAGCCACCCAGGACACTGCCATCACGCGGCTGACAGGCCAGACCGCCACCGTCCAACCGCCCAACAACGGCATGCCCAGGGGTATCAGGAGCGTTGACGTGGCCACCATTCATGCCTCGACGGCCATGTCGGCCGCCTGCTCGGGTGCCCCGCCCTCGTCGCCGTCGGGCGGCACGGCGGCCCGGCGCTCGGTCCGCTGGACTTCGGCGGTGGCGAAACGCAGGCTCGGCCCGACCTCGTCGGCCACGATCTCGACCTTCGAACGACGTTCCCCCTCTTCGGTCTCCCAGCTTCGCTGGTCGAGCCGGCCGATGACCACCACCCGCATCCCCTTGGCCAGGCTGAGGGCGACGTTCTCTGCGAGCTCGCGCCAGCACACCACGTCGAAGTAGGACGTGGACTCCTCCCACTGTTTTGTCTCGCGATCCTGCCAGCGCCGGTTGACCGCGAGGCCGAAGAGGGTGTTGGCCTGCCCGTCACGGGTGTAACGGATCTCTGGCTCACGGGTGAGGTTCCCGATCACGCTGGTGGTGCTGTTGGTCATCTCGTGCTCCTCGTGGATCATCCGGCCATCCGACCGGTGTGAGCACGATGGCAGGGGCAGCTTGCCAACAACCTTGCCGCGACGTTGCGCGAACCAATCTCCTACTCGGTGGCGATGGCCGCCAAGACGTCGACCCTGGCGGCGCTGCGGGCCGGGAGCACCGCAGCCAGGACCCCGGCCACACCGGCGAGGACGATGAACACAACAAGCTCGGTCACCGGCACCGAGAAGATATTCACCCCGTCGGAGCGCACCGCGTCGACCACGACCCAGCCAAAGGCCAGCCCGAGGACGATGCCGAGCAGGGTGCCGAGCAGGGCCACCACCACTGATTCCCAGCGCACTGCCGCGCGCAGTTGACGGCGCGACAGGCCGAGGGCGCGCAGCAACCCGATCTCTTTGGTCCGTTCGATCACCGAGAGCGCGAGCGTGTTGACGATCCCGAACAGGGCAATGATGACCGCCAACCCCAACAGTGCGGTGAGGAGACCGACCAGCTGACCGAACTGCTGGTTCTCGTTGTCGATGAAACCCTGCTTGGTGAAGATCTTGACCTGGGGGAAGGCAGCCATGGCCCGCTGAGCTCTCACTAGTGCCTCGGGCGCGGAGATGCCCGGGGCACCCTTGGCCAACACGATGTTGATGTCGTCGGCACCCTGGGGGAAGAGGCGTTCGTACCCCCGAAGTGCCAACAAGATGTCGCCGGTGAATCCGGTCTGGTCGTGGATGATGGCCGCCACGGTGAACTTCTGTGTCGTGGCCTGGGCCGAAGCCAGCGGCAGCGTCGAACCGATGCCGAGGTGCCACGACCGGGCGATCCCGGTGGTCACGGCCACGGCCGAGCCCCGCACGTTGGCGAGCTGTCCAGCGACGGCCGGGATACTCACGTCAGCGCTGTAGGCGAGAACGTCGGGGGTGCCAGTCGCCGTCGCCCGGTGATTGGACCGCCCGGGGAGCCCGATCTGCACCCGGTCTGAGGAAAGGGGGGCGACATCACGCAGTTGGGGGACGCCGCCAAGACGGGTGGCTACGGCCGACGAGAGCGAGCTCACGCCGCTCGGAGTGAGCACGAGGTCAGCGTGCAGCCCGTGTTCGAAGGAGGCGTCGGCCGAGGACTGCACCGACCGGGCGAACACCGCGATCGTGGTGACCAGGGTGAGCCCGATCATCAACGCGGCGGCCGTGGCGGCCGTGCGACGCGGGTTGCGCATGGCGTTGCGCCGCCCGAGTTGACCGGGGACCCCACGCAGCTTGGCAAACGGCCAGCCGATGGCACCGGCCAGAGGGCGGGCCACCAGAGGCACGAGCGCGGCCAGACCCAAGAAGCCGAGCACCAAACCGAGTCCGGCCCCTTCGGCCCGTTCGGAGGCGTTCACGCCCCTTGCCCCGTCGGCGTGCAACGAACCCACGACGATCAGAGTCCCGAGGAGCACCAGGACGACCCCGGTGACCAATCGGAGGGGTGCGGGACTGCCGGTGTCGACGGCCAGCTCGTCGCGAAGAGCGGCGACCGGGGAGACGCGCGATCCCCGAATCGCCGGAAGGATCGCGGCGGCCATCGTCGCCACCGTACCGACAACGACCGAGACGACCACCGTGCGCAGGGCGATCACCGGGGTGGTGGAGGGAAGGTCCACGCCAAACGACGAGAGCAGGCTGCGCAGACCCAGGGCCAAGATGACCCCGAGTCCGAGACCGAGGATGGAGGCGACGACACCGATGATGGCCGACTCGGCCAGCACCGAGGACAGGAGCTGGCCCCGCTGGGCACCGATGCAGCGGAGCAAGGCGAGCTCCTTGGTCCGCTGGGCCAGCAGGATGGAGAAGGTGTTGAAGATCAAGAAAATGGCGACGAACAGCGCGACGCCGGCGAAGACCAACAGGACATCGCCGAATACCGAGAATCCCTTGTTGATGTTGGCAGTGGTCGACGCGATGGCTTGCTGTTCGGTTTGCACCTTGAAATGGGTCCCGAGCGCCACGGATATTCGCCGGCTGAGCTCGTTCGGGGTGACCCCGGGCCGGGCCGACGCGACGACTTCGTAGACCCGGCCCGTCTGGCCGAGCACGGCCTGGGTCGAGGCCAGGGTCATGCCCACGATGGTCGCCCCAGCCAGCGAATCGGACTTGCCGTAGCCGACCAGCCCGACGATCCGCTCGGACCGGGCCGCCCCGTTGCCGGCCACTGACAACCGCTGGCCGACGGTGACGCCGTAGCGCGCGGCCGAGCCGGCATCGAGCACCGCTTGACCCGGGCCATTCGGGAACCGGCCCTGGCGCAGGGTAAACGAGCTGAGGGCACGCACCGTGGCCACCGAAATGGCCAGCTGCAGCGAGGTGGCGCTCGAGAGCGCCTTGCCCCGCGGTCCAATCACCTCGACCGGCCCGAGATCCACCCCGCCGACGTCGGCGGTGCCCGGGATCCGGGCCACCCGGGCGACGGCGCCCTCGGCGAGGGTGAGCCCGGGTGCGCCGAATCCACTCCCCGAACGTCCCGAGGAGACCAGCGGTCTTGCCTGCACGATCACCGCGACGTCGGACTGGGATTGACCGAGCACGCCGGTGATAGCCGCTCGGAGCGTGTCGGTCAGCACGTAGGTGCCGGCGATGAAGCTCACCCCCAACATGACGGCGGCCGCCGTGGCGGCCAGTCGCACCTTGTGAGCCACCAGCCCCCGCAGGGCGAGCCTCAGCACGGGTTCAGACCGCGCTCCGCCCGTGCCGGGACACCGAGCCCGCCCCGATCATCCCCACAGGGACTGCATTCGCTCATGCACCGACGCAGGTGTCGGGTCGGAGAGGTCGTCGGCCACCCGCCCGTCGACCAGAAACACCACCCGGTCGCTGTGGGCGGCCACCGCCGGGTCGTGGCTGACCATCACCACCGTCTGGCCGTAGCGGCGCACCGCCTCGACGATCAGGGACAGGAGCTCGTGGCCCGTGCGTGAGTCGAGATTCCCGGTCGGCTCATCGGCGAAGATCACGTCGGGCCGGCTGATCAGTGCTCGAGCAACCGCCACCCGTTGCTGTTCGCCACCGGAGAGCTGGGCCGGGCGGTGCGAAAGACGTGGTCCGATGCCGAGCACTTCGACCAGTTCACTGAGCCAGGCCGTGTCGAGGGGGCGCCCGGCGATCTCGAGTGGGAGGGTGATGTTCTCCTCGGCGTTGAGGGTCGGGACGAGGTTGAAGGACTGGAAGACGAAGCCCACCTTGTCGCGCCGGAGCCGGGTCAACTGCCGGTCGCTCAATCCGGTCACGTCAACGTCGCCCAGCGTGATGCGCCCGCTCGTTGGTCGGTCCAGTCCGGCCAGACAGTGCAAGAGGGTGGATTTCCCCGATCCCGATGGCCCGGTGATGGCCGTGATGGCGGCCGGGGCGAAGGCGACGGAGACCTGATCGAGAGCCAGGACGGTGGTGGGGCCGGTGCCGTGCAGTTTGGTCACATCGTCAGCCGAGGCCGCAGGCGGCGCGCCCTGCGGTTGGGCGCCGGCGACCGCGGACAGGCTCACACGTCGAGGAAACGGCGGATGGCGATGGCCGAGCCGAGGGTGCCGATGAACACCCCGACGAGGACAACAACGACATCGGTCGCGAAGACTTCCCACCCGGTCATCCGCATCTGGGTGAAGACGGCACCCGGGTTGTCTGGATTGCCAATGTGGTTCAAGACAACGTGGAGGCCGTACACGGCCGCCGCGGCCAGACCCGAGCCGATCAGCCCTTGGATCATCCCCTCGGACATGAAGGGCACCCGTATGAACCAGTTGGTAGCACCGACCAGCTTCATCACCGACACCTCTCGGCGGCGGGCGAAGATAGCCATGCGGATGGTGTTGAGGATGAGGACGGCAGCCGAAACCAAAAGGACCAGGGCGACGACGAGAAAGACCGCTTGTATGACGGTGATGGCCTCTTCCTCGCTGTGGATCTGGGCCAAGGGGGCGGTGACATTGCGGACACCGGGCTGACCACTGAAGCGGGCGATGACCTCTTTGGCGTCTTGGGGTTGGGCGGGCGTGCACCAGTAGGAGGTCGGCATATCGGAGACCTTCAGCACGCTGAACTCGTCGGGGGTGAGCAGGACCTCCGCCTGCTTGTAATTCTGATGCTGGTTCCGATAGATGCAGGGTTGTTGTACGTAGGAGAGGGCCGTGAGCTCGGTGCTCACGGCGTTGACCTCGGCCGTACCGGCTGCGGGCTGCATCCAGACGGTGACCTGGGTGCCCCGCTGCCAGTCCACCTCAGCCTTGGCGGCCCCCTGGCGCAGCAGAAGTGCCGCACCGACCAATGAAAGTGAGACAGCCACGGTGAGCACGGCGGCGATGGTCATCAGCCGGTTTCGCCAGAGGTTCGAGGCGGTCTCTCGGGTGACGTAGTCGACGGAAACCGGCATCAGCCCGTGGCCTGCGCGGGAGGCTCGGGTTCGATGGCCCCGGGACCGGCGTCGATGCCGTAGACGCCGCGCGCTTGGTCACGTACCACGGTGCCGTGGTCGAGCTCGACGACCCGGCGCCGCATCCAGTTCACAAGAATCTCGTCGTGAGTGGCCACCACCACGGTGGTTCCGGTGCGGTTGATACGGTCCAGCAGCTGCATGATCCCTTGGCTGGTGGCCGGGTCGAGGTTCCCGGTCGGCTCGTCGGCCAACAAGATAAGGGGGCGGTTCACGAAAGCCCGGGCGACGGCGACACGCTGTTGCTCGCCGCCGGAGAGCTCGCCGGGCAGATTGTCGCGTTTCTTCGACAGACCAACCAAGTCGAGGACCTGAGGAACCTGGGTGGAAACAACGTGCTTGGGTCGCCCGATGACCTCGAGGGCGAATGCCACGTTCTCGAAGACCGACTTGTTCGGCAGCAGGCGGAAGTCCTGGAACACGCATCCGATGTTCCGGCGTAAGTACGGCACCCGCCATTTGGGGAGGTGGACGATGTCCCGTCCCGCTTCCAAAATCCGGCCCTGGTCCGGCAACTCCTCACGCAAGAGCAGGCGAATGAAGGTGGTCTTGCCCGATCCCGACGCCCCGACCATGAAGACGAATTCACCCTTATCGATGTCAAGGGTCACGTCGCGCAGAGCGACAGTGCTCCCCTTGTAGGTCTTGGTGACGTTTTCGAAGCGAATCATTCAGGAGGAGTTGTCTGTGTACAGCGACCGGTGCCTCAAATGAACCGGCCACAACGTTTCAACGGACGCGCGCAAGCCTACCGGTCCGGGTACGCGAAAGGGTGCCATCCCCCGTGCTCCCAGGTCAGCCGTCGGATCCCGAACCCGCACCGCGCTGACGACGCAGTTCGGCTTCCATGAATTCGTCGAGATCCCCGTCGAGCACGGCCTCGACGTTTCCGGTCTCCACGGAGGTCCGTGTGTCCTTCACCATCTGGTAGGGCGCCAGCACGTACGACCGGATCTGACTCCCCCAGGCGTTGTCGGAGCGTTCCCCTCCGAGCGCATCAAGCTCGGCCCGGCGGTCGGCCCGGTTGAGCTCGGCCAACTTCGCCCCCAGGATTTGGAGCGCCTTCGCTCTGTTCTGGTGCTGGCTGCGTTCGTTCTGCACGGCGACGACCAGGCCCGTGGGCAAGTGGGTGAGCCGCACAGCCGAATCGGTCTTGTTTACGTGCTGGCCGCCTGCCCCCGACGACCGGTAGGTGTCGACCCGAAGGTCCTTTTCATCGATGGTTACCTCGTCGGAGACGTCGTCGAGGAACGGGACGACGTCGAGCGAGGCGAAGCTGGTCTGGCGACGGCGTTGAGAGTCGAACGGGGACATCCGCACCAGTCGGTGCACGCCGCGCTCGGTGGCGAGTAACCCGTAGGCGAAGCGGCCGCGCACGATGAAGGTGGCCGAGAGCAGTCCGGCCTCTTGCCCCGGTGTCGCTTCGTCCACCTCGACGCTGAACCCACGCCGCTCGGCCCAACGCTGGTACATACGCAGCATCATCTCGGCCCAGTCCTGAGCGTCGGTTCCCCCCGCCCCGGCATGGACCTCGGCCACCGCGTCACGGTCGTCGTATTCGCCAGAGAACAACGACTGAAGCTCGAGCGCGCCGAGACGGCGCACAAGACCCGTCACCGACTCTGTCAGCTCTCGTTCGAGTCCCTCTTCGGGCGCGCCGCCGGCCGCCGCCTCGGTCACCATCTCAATGAGCACCCGGGCATCGTCGAGGTCGGCCCGTAAGCTGTCGAGTCGCTCGATGTCGTCGGTCACTGCGCCCAGCTCGGTCGTCAGGGCCACGGCCCGCTCGGGGTCGTCCCACAAATCGGGGCGGGCCGCCTCGTTCTCTAGCTCTTCCCGCCGTTTCCGCAGGTCATCGACGTGGAGATAGTTCTCGGCCTCGCTCAGCCGGGTGGCCAGGGCCGCCAACTCGGCCGCCAGGTCGCGCTGGTCCCCGGGCCCGGCGACCTCAGGCGGCGCCATGGCAGAGCTTGTACTTCTTGCCACTGCCGCACCAGCAGGGGTCGTTGCGACCGATCTTCTGTTCGGGCGCCTTGACCAGAGGCACCAGCGTTTCTTCGTCCGGCGGAGCGGGCGACGGCTCCTTGGCCCGGGCCTGTTTGCCAGCCGATCCCTTGGAAGGTCCGACAACCGGCGGTGCTTCGGTCAGGGTATCGACGGTCACCCCGTGGTCGGCGAGCGCGCCGAGGGCGTGGGTGGAGGAATCTTGGACCGGCTCAAACGCCGCGCCGTACTCGGCCTGCGCCAGGTCCGGCTCGGTCACCGGCTCGGTGATGGCTTCGACATGGAGGATGTAGCGCAGGTAGTCGTCATCTATGGCGTCCATCAGTTGACCGAACATGGAGAATCCTTCTCGCTGCCAGGCCACCAGTGGGTCCTGTTGACCCATGGCCCGCAGGTTGATCCCCTCGCGCAAGTAGTCCATCTCGGCCAGGTGGTCACGCCAGCGTTGGTCGATGACCTGCAGCATGACCTCGCGCTCGAGTTCTCGGGCCTGCTCATCGCCGCCCGGAAGCGATGCCGCGTGCTTCTCGTAGTAGTCGAGGGCCTCGGCCATGATCGACTCGGTGACCTGCCCCACCGTCGTGGCCTCGGCCAGATCCTCGGCGCTGAACTGCGTGGGGTAGTACTGGGTGGCTTCGAGCAGGAGCTGTTCGAGGTCCCACTCCTCGGCATAGTCGCTCGGGCAAGCGGCGCGCACCAACGTGTCGATGGTCGACTCGAGTAACTCGAGCGTCGGCTCCTGGAGGTCTTCGCCGTCGATGACCTGCAAGCGCCGCTTGTAGATCACCTTGCGCTGCTCGTTCATGACCTCGTCGTACTTGAGCACGTCCTTTCGAATTTCAGAGTTGCGCCCCTCGACGGTGTTCTGGGCCCGCTCGATGGCCTTGGTCACCATCTTCGCCTCGATCGGCATGTCGTCGGGCAGCGTCTTGCCCATCACCCAGTTCATCGCCCCTGTCGCGAACAGGCGCAAGAGATCGTCCTCGAGGCTCAGGTAGAAGCGGCTCTCGCCGGGGTCGCCCTGCCGCCCCGAGCGACCACGAAGCTGGTTGTCGATCCGTCGACTCTCATGACGCTCGCTACCGAGCACATAGAGGCCACCGAGTTCGCGCACCCGTTCGGCGTCGTCCGCACAACGACCCGAGTGTCGTGCCGTAAGACTCTTGAGTTCGCCCTGCCCCTCTTCGGTGTCGAGGTCAACACCGGCGGCGACGGCTTCGTGTCGGGCCATCATTTCGGGGTTTCCGCCCAAGATGATGTCCACGCCCCGGCCGGCCATGTTGGTGGCGACGGTGATTCGCCCGGACTCTCCGGCGCGCGCGACGATGTCGGCCTCATCGGCGTCCTGGCGAGCGTTCAGCACCACATGCGGCAATCCCCGTGCGTTCAGAGCGGCGGACAGCGCCTCCGACGCCTCGACCGACTGCGTCCCGATCAGCAGCGGCCGTCCCGTCGGCGGGAACCGGGCCGCTCGCGCCGCCACTTCGGTCCATTTGGCGGCGGCATCCTGTGTCAGCCGGCTGCCCAGGTTACGGCGGATGAGCTTGCGGTTCGGCGGCAGGCGGACGACGCGCAGGCCGTAGACCGCGCGCAGCTCACCCGCGACCTCACGCGCGGTGCCGGTCATGCCGCTGAGTTGCAGATAGCGATTGAAGAAACGCTGGTAGGTGATGCGCGCCAGCGTCTCCCGCGCGCCGGTCAGCTCGACGCCTTCCTTGGCCTCGACGAGCTGATGCAGCCCTTGCTCCCAACTGCGGTCGGGCATGACGCGGCCGGTATATTCGTCGACGATCTGTACTTTGCCGTCGGCCACGATGTAATGCCGGTCACGCTCCAGCAGATTGAGCGCGGTCAACGCCTGGGTCACCAACTGCTCGCGCGCATGACGAGCCCGGAACAGGCCGGCGAAACCCTCGCTGCGTTGGGCGATCACGTCCCTTCCGGCATTGGACAGCAGCAGGCTGCGGGTCGCGACGTCGACGGCGAAGTGTTCGGGTGCGTCCAGGTCGCGGCCGATGTAGAGCGCGCGCCCGGCCATTTCGGCCAGTCCTTCGTTGCCTCGCTCGGCGGAGATGATCAGCGGGGTGCGCGCCTCGTCGATCAGCACGCTGTCGGCCTCATCGACGATCGCGACGTGCAGGCCGCGCAGCAGCAGCCCGCCGCTGGTCTCGCCGCCGAACAGCGAGGCGACCTTGTGCCGGGCGTTGCCGCGCGACGCCGCGGTGGCGATCCGGTCCTTGAGGTAGTCGAAGGTGAGTTCCTTGTTGGTCACGTAGGTAACGTCGGCCGCGTAAGCCCGCCGCCGCTCCTCCAGGTCGTCGCCTTGCTTCACCAGCCCCACCGTCAGGCCGAGAGCGGCGTAAACCGGACGCAGCCGATTGGCGTCGCGCTCGGCGAGGTAGTCGTTGACGGTGA
>PMOE01000034.1 GCA_003161575.1 Acidimicrobiaceae bacterium
GTCCACCTGAAGGGCACCTTCGCCACGACCCACCATGCCTGTGCGAGGTGGCGCGAACGCACCAAAGCGGGCGAGACGGTCCGGGCCGCCATCGTGAACACCGTGTCTTCGGCGGGGCTGCAGGGCAACGTCGGCCAGGCCAACTACGGCTCGGCCAAGGCGGGGATCGCCGCGCTGACCATCATCACCAGCCTCGAGGGCTCCCGCTACGGCGTCCGGGCCAACGCGGTGGCGCCCGGTGGGGCGACCCGGCTCACCGGCGGAGTGATCAAAGATATGGAGCTGAAGGAGCCCGACGAGTACACCGAGTTCAGCCGGCTCAATCCGCAGAACTCAGCACCGATGGTGGCCTGGCTGGCATCCGACGAGGCTAGCCACGTGACGGGCCAGGTCTTCCGGGCGGTCGGGCAGAACATCTCGCACTACGAGCCCTGGCGGCTCGGTGCGAGCATCGACAACCCCAAGGGCGACGAGAAGTGGGATCCCGGGACCATCGGTCCTGAGGTCAACGCGACGGTCTTCCACTCCCGGAACCCTGGTCTCAAAATGGGCGGCGGCTGAGAACCGGCCCTCGCCGAAGACGACAAGAAACCAAGGAGCTCACACAGCATGGCGACACGGCGGGTGGCAATCGTCGGCGCGGCCCTCTCTGACTGCGGCCGGGTTGACGACAAGACGGCATTTCAGCTGCACTACCAGGGGACGTCGCGGGCGCTCGCCGACGCCGGTATCGACAAGTCCGAGGTCGACGGTTTCATGTCGCACGGTACTGGGGCGTTGCCACCCATCGAGCTGGCGGAGTATCTCGGGCTCCAGCCCAATTGGGTGGACTCCACCGGCCATGGCGGCAGCATCTGGGAGTTCATGACCGAGCACGCCGCCGCCGCCATCGCCCAAGGCCTGGTCGAAGTCGTGGTCCTTTCCTACGGCTCCACCCAACGGGCTGACCTAAAAAAGAAGCTCCGCATGGCCAACCTGAGTTTTGGTACCCGGGGCCCCATCCAGTTCGACGCCCCCTTCGGCCACCCGGTGGGGTCTCGCTACGCCATGGCAGCCCGTCGGCACATGCACGAGTTCGGCACGACCATCGAGCAGTTGGCCGAGATCGCCGTCTCCACCCGCTTCAATGCCGGACTCAATCCGATCGCCTACTACCAGGACCCGATCACCATCGAGGACGTGCAGTCGTCCACCATGATGTGGGACCCGTTGACCAAGCTTCACTGCTGCATCCGTTCTGACGGCGGCGGAGCGATCGTGCTTACCAGCGAGGAGCGGGCCCGCGACTGCGCCAAGGCCCCGGTGTGGGTGCTCGGGACCGGCGAGGCCAGCTCGCACACCACGATGAGCGAATGGAAGGACTTCACCGAGTCGCCGTGCGTGCGGTCGGGCAAGCTCGCCTTCGATCGGGCCGGCGTGAGCCCGGACGACATCGACACCTGCCAGCTCTACGACGCCTTCACCCCGATGGTCCTGCTCACCCTCGAGGGTCTCGGGTTCTGTAAGAAAGGCGAAGGCGGATCCTTTGTCGAAGACGGGAAGCTTCGGGTCGGGGGCGCCCTGCCGACCAACACCGACGGCGGGGGGCTGTCGTCGTGCCAACCCGGCATGAGGGGCATGTTCTTGCTGGTCGAAGCGGTGAAGCAGCTCCGTGCCGAGTGCGGCCCCCGCCAGGTCCCTGACGCCACGTTGGCCTGTGTCAACGGGACGAGCGGGTGGTTTTCCGCCGCCAGCACGATCATCCTCGGCGTCGAGTGACCCAGTCTGTCGACGAGTGAGAGATCCACACCGCACGCCCTCGGCATGACGCGTCGGAGGATCAAACGATCTCCATCCGCTGTGGGGCGAGCGGGGCACAGCGTTCGAACCAACGCCATGTTCAGGGGGGTGACGGCATCTCGGGCTCGGTTTTCGGTGGCAGTGGATTGCGCCGCGCCCTCGGTGGGCGGGCGGCGGTGCCCGCCAGAAGGTCGAGTACGTCCCCGATGGCCTGATCCCGCCCGGTGGATTCGGGCAGCGGCAGGTGGTCTTGGATGCGGTAGTAGTTGCGGCGACCCTCTTTGTCCTTCACGACGTACCCGGCCTCGGTCAGGTTGGTGACGATGCTGTAGGCACGGCGTTCGGTGATGTCGAGGCTGGCGGCGATGTCGCGCAGGCGCACCTCGGGGTCCCGGGCGATGCACAGCAACGCCCGGCCGTGGCTGGTTAGGAAGCTCCAGTTGGCCATGGTAGACGCCAAATATACCATTTCCGGAAATATATTGCTAGTTATTTGGGACCGATGTATCGTGGGGCGAAGCCGAGAAACAGCCGTCGAACGACGAGTTGTAGCCGGGCCGTCGAAGGAGTGACCGTGCGCACCGCTGGGTCAACGTTGTCCCCCCCCTCGCGCACTGTTGGCGGCGCAAGCGCCCCGAGCACGAGGAGTCACAAATGAGCCCGCACGGCGATTGGCTCGGCCCGCGGCGGCGTGTCTGGTTGACGGTGGCGGCATTGCTGATTGTCACGGGCACCACCGGGTCGGTTCTCGGGGCCGCTGCGGTCTCTCGGAGCGACAGCCAGAGATCGCGCCAGGTCTTCGTCACGTCATCGACGGAGATCGCCTCGACGCTGAAGCTGGCTATCCAGCACGAGCAGGATCTCGTCGTGAGTGCCAGCGCCTTCGTCGAGGACAACCCGGATGCCTCTCAGAGTCAGTTCGTTCAATGGACGAGTTCGGTTCACGCATTCGAGCGCTACCCCGAACTGGAGGGCCTCGCTGAGTTGGTAATCGTCCCGGCATCACAACTGAGCGCGTTCGCGGCCCGCGCCGTGGTGGATCCGGCCGGTCCTCTGGCCGCGAATGGAACGTTTCAGGTCACCCCGGCAGGAACCCGTGCCTACTACTGCCTCACAACCCTCTCGCAGTCACGGAACGCGCAACTCGCCACTCCGGCCGGCATCGACTACTGCGATACGGCGCTAGGTCCAGAGATCCTGAAGGCTCGGGACTCGGGTCGGGGCGCCTATCTGCCCTCTGCAACTGGGAGGATCACGGAGCTGGTGGTGGGAACACCGATCTACCGCGGTGGCATGGTACCGAACACGGTCCAAGCCCGTCGTGACTCGTTCGTCGGGTGGATAGGCACGGAGGTCCTCCCGAGCGTCATCTTGGCCACCGCACTGCTCGGCCACCCGAATACCGCGGTGGCATTCCACTACGAGAATGGCTCCTCCAGGGCCACCTTCGAGGCAGGTTGGGCGCGCGCTGGAGCGCAAGTGGCGACGATCCATCTCAACAATGGATGGCACGTTCAGGTGTTTGGCGTGGTGACAGGGTCCGGCGTGCTCGCCAACCGAAACGCACTTGCCATCTTGCTCGGAGGTATCGTGCTCAGCCTGTTGTTGGGCGCGTTGATTTACGTCCTGGGAACCAGCCGTTCGCGCGCCATGCTTCTGGTGCGTGAACGCACGGAGCAACTTCGCCATCAGGCGCTCCATGACTCGCTCACCGGGCTTCCCAATCGAGCTCTGATCCTCGATCGAGTGGCTCAGATGCTGGCGCGAACCCGACGACTGCACAGACCTTCAGCAGCGTTGTTCCTGGATCTCGACAACTTCAAGGACATCAACGACACTTTGGGCCACGACGTAGGTGATCACCTGCTTGTCGGGGTCGGAGCCAGGCTGTCGAGTGCCCTTCGTGGAGGGGACACGGTCGGGCGTCTGGGTGGTGACGAGTTCGTCGTACTGGTCGAAGGCGACTCGCTGGCAGCCGGCGTCGAAGTGGTGGCTGAGCGGATCCTCGACGTGATGAGGCCCCCGTTCGAGATCCCGGGCAGCGAATTTCCGCTTGCGGTGACCACAAGCATCGGCGTCGCCACGGGCGATCGGGCTACACCGGAAAAACTGCTGCAGGACGCCGACATCGCCCTCTACCGGGCCAAGGCCTCCGGTAAGCAGTGCGCCATGGTGTTCTCCCCCTCGATGCAGCAGATCGTCGAAGAACACCGAAACCTCGAAGTCGATCTGTCCCACGCCCTCGAGCGCGACCAGTTCTTCTTGCTCTACCAGCCCATCATTGATCTTTCCACGGGCGCCGTGACCGGCGTCGAGGCGATGTTGCGCTGGCGCCATCCAGAACGGGGCGTCGTGCAGCCCGACGATTTCATCCCGGCACTCGAATCGAGCGGCTTGGTCGTCCCGGTCGGCCAGTGGGTGCTTCAGGCCGCGTGTCAACAGGGTGTGACGTGGCATCGGGAGGGCCATCGTTTCACGGTCTCGGTCAACGTCTCGGCCAAACAGCTCGAACGGGACCGGATCGTCGACGACGTCCACGGTGCCCTGTCGGCGAGCGGCTTCGATCCCGGCATGCTGCTCTTGGAGCTCACCGAGACCGCCCTCATGCGGGACGTTCAGACGATCGCCGCTCGACTCGATCTGCTGAAGGCGATCGGGGTGCGTCTCGCCCTCGATGACTTCGGCACCGGGTACTCGTCGCTCGCCAACCTCCGGCAGTTCCCGATCGACGTGCTGAAGATCGACCGGTCCTTCGTGTCACGGATCGTAGAGACCCAGGAGTCCGCGGCCCTTGTCCACACGCTCGTCCAACTGGGCAAAGTGCTCGGGCTCGAAACCGTCGCCGAAGGAATTGAGAATGACGAGCAGCGGAAGTGGCTCAGGGCCGAGAACGTCGACACCGGCCAGGGGTTCCTCTTTGCTGGGCCACTCGATGTGGAGGGCGTTGATCGTTTCTTGAAGGGCTCCGTCAACAACCCCGAGTTGGCCGCCGCGGCGAGATGAGGGGCACGATTCGATCCGGCCAATGATCGAATCACCGCACCCCGACACCGACTCCTCCGCCTGGAGGCCAGGACCGAGTTCGCCGGTTCAAGATGATCGACCGCGTTGCGCAGGATCGATGTTCGGATGGTCAGCCGGCCGCCTGATCGAGGAGCACGCGGGCTTCCTCGTCAAGGACGAGTTCACGGGCGGCGAGATTCTCTTCTAGGTGCAAGAGGGACGACGTTCCGGGGATGAGCAGTACCGTGGGCGCCTGGGCCAGCAGCCAGGCCAGTGCCACCTGGGCTGGGGTAACGCCAAGGCGGCTGGCGGTGTCTTGGGCTGCCGGGGAGCGGAGTACGGGGTTCTCGGGGAAGAACGCCGAGCCGAGCGGGAAGAACGGCACGAAGGGCACCCCGTCGGCCCGGCAGGCGTCGAACAGCGCCTGTTCGGTGCGACCAGTCAGGTTGTACGCGTTCTGGACGCAAGCCACCTCGGTATGGGAACGAGCGGTCTGGTAGTCGTCGATTGCCAGGTTGCTCAGACCCACCGCACCGATAAGGCCTTCGTCGCGTAGGGCGTTCATGGTGTCGAGTTGCTCCACGAACGGAACGTCGGTCTCGGGGAGACGGCGGAGGTTGACCACCGGCACCTGGTCCAGCTCCAAACTGGCGAGGTTGGACTCGACCCCTTCGCGCAGCTCCTCGGGGCGCTGGGCGGGGATCCATCCTCCCCGTTCGTCGCGCGCCGCGCCTACTTTGGAGACCAGCACGAGCTCCTTGGGGTAGGGGTGGAGCGCTTCGTGGATCAGCTCATTGGCCACGTCGGGGCCGTAGAACTGGGCAGTATCGATGTGGTCGACGCCGGATTCGACGGCCTGACGGAGAACGGCGAGGGCGATACTGCGGTCGGTTGGTGGACCGAACACGCCGGGGCCGGGAAGTTGCATCGCTCCGAACCCCAACCGGTGGACCGGACGACCTGCAAGCAAGATGGTGTTGGTGGGCATTGTGCACATCCTTACCGCTTAGTGGCACGTGGGCTCCCCGCCTCCCTTTCTCGGCGACTCTTGGCTCCATCTGTGGCCGCGGTCAGCTCCGTGCCCTGATCCTCGACATCGCAGCAGCCGGCTGTGGCTGCGGTCAGCTCCGTGCCCTGATCCTCGACATCGCAGCAGCCGGCCCGGTCGCGCCCTTTCGTCGCTCAATCAGGCTTTGGGACCGTTGCTGACGGAGACCACCACCGCCGACCCCGTCGCCAGATGCGATCCGCCGGCTGGCTGTTGGCGGTAGACCTCTCCGACCGGGGCCGAGGAGACCCCACGTTCGAGCGTCACGGTCAACCCGACCTGCTTGACCTGGCTGACCGCGGTGAGCCATGGCTCACCGACCAGTACGGGCACGACTCCGGGCCGGAGGGGCCCCGTTGTCGTGGTGGTGGTCGACGTACCCGCGAAGGATCCGTATCGAACGTAGTAGGCGATCCCGCCGATGGCGGCCACCGCCACGACGATCAGGACCACGGTGCCGATCGGGAACCGCCGCCGCCTTCTCGCCTTCGGAGGCGCAATGACGACGGGAATTTCGCCGGTATCAAGCATGGCGAGAGGCACCGGCCTGACGACACGGATGATCCCGGTGTCGACGAAGGCGCGCTCGGCACCGGCCGTGACGGCCTCCGACACGACGGGAGTCGCCACCTCCGGTCGGGGTGGCCGATCCGCCGCCACCGAGGGCGTCGGCCACTCCGCGCCAGGCGGCTGGCGCTCGGAGGAGTCAGGGACCGCAGGCGGGCTGGCGGTGGCCGGTGGCATCGGAGCCTCACCGGGTTGGATGGCGGCAGTCGTCGCTTCGGTCACCGGCCAGTTGTCCTCGGTGGACGCACCGGTGCACTGTTGGCCCCCGTCTGGGTCGAGGAGTACCACCAGTCGCTCTCCGCCCGGCTCACCGACGCAGTCGACGCTGGCTCCGATCAGCTTGGCGAATTGCAGCACTGCGCCGCGCGCGTTGTCGATCACGAACCGCCGGTCGTCTAGTTGAAAGGTGACTCGGTATTCGTCGGGGCCCGGCGGGCCCTCGCCGCTCACGGGAGCCAGGGCCACACCCAGTACCACGACGGATCTTGCTCCCGCCGGGGTGCTGGGCTTCCGCTGGACGTCCCCCGAAGCGGTTTCGGGCCCGGCGATGGTCTCCGAGGTTTGGTCCGCCTCCGCCGGGATCTGAGCGGGGGGCGCCGGGTACCCCGGTTGGACATGCGGGGGGTACCACTTGCCGTCTGAGGCGATCCACCACCCTGGGCCGTTTGAGGCGTCGCTCACTGATCTCCCGTGTTCAGCGGAGCTGGCAGGTGCCAGCGGGACAATCGTACGAGACCGACGCCGGTCCGTGGCTCATCGAGACCGCGTCGGGCGACCCGACACCTCGGTCGGCTCTGAGAAGCTGAGCGCTTAGGCTCGCTCGGCGGCGGCTCAACCAGGTCCGGCACGCATTCGCGTTTCGTGACGGCAAGTCAGCCGTTCCGGATCCGTCTGATCGAAACTCCACATAGGCGTTGTGCTAGCTGGTGAAAGCCATCTCGCCGCTCCGACCGATTCCGTGCATCGATGTTGGCAACGAAACACCCTGCTGATGCGTCATGGACTGTGATGACCGTGGCATGCAATGTTCAGGCGATCTGCGTGGCCCCCGTGACAATCTTCGAGACATGGGCACAGTCGGCTGGGCCTTCCAGCTACAGCGAAGCACCTGTCCCCTCGGGCCTATCCGCGCACCCTTAGGGCTGAGGGAACGTCTGACCCCAGTGAGTCGTGGGTGCAGTGGCCCCGTTGCATGAACCGGTCGACTGCATATTGAAGTACATGGCCGGACCGGGAAGTTGATCCTGGGCGATGACCGGCGAACCGGGCTCGGCGTCGAGTAAATACCAACAGGTGCCGTCGGGTGAACGGGTTGCGATGGTGGCGGTCTGCTGATCGGTGGCCACGCTCACAAAGGATGTGTGGTCCACGTTGGTGGTGCCGGTGACGAAGGTGAGCATGGGGTCGAGCTTCTCAAGGGCAGGCGGCGTCACGAAGGCGTAGGTGTTGAGGTAGGTGTACTGCGATCTGAGGTCGTGGATGGCCCGGACGAGGACCACCTGGGATGAGTGGTCGGCAACGGCGGTGGTTGCCGTCTGGGCGGCGGGCTCCCCTGGAGGACTCGTCCTCGGCGTGCGGTCTCCGAGAACTACGACAGCGGCAGCGATGGCGGCGCCAACGACAACGACGCCGAGGATCGCGAAGAGAAGGCCGCGACGCTTCTTTGGTCGCGCGCCAGCGGTCGTTGAACCTTGCGTCTCGCTCACGGTGCCCCACCCCCGGTGTTGTGCCGACCGCATGCTAACGGGCCCCGCTCGGAGGCTCTCATTCGAGGTGGGGCAGTCCTTGCGTGATGGTCGGTGGACATAAAACCCCTGGTCACGGTACTCGCGCCAGCCAGGCGTCCATCCCGGCTCGAGTTGAGCGCGTCGCCTGCGTTGCGAGCGCGGCGAACCGATGTGTCAACCGCCTACCGCTACTGCGCCGTCGCGTGGAACCGACGCCTACTGTTGCCTCGGTCGGAAGTGGTCGGTCCAGTTGTTGCCGTCGTAGTAGCGCTCTTCGCCCCACTCGTTACCCGACGGGTACCATCCGGCTGGAGCGCCACCCGGACCACTGATGCTCCCGAAGCCGCCGGGATTTCCGGCATTGGCGCCACTTCGCCGACCCCAGGGTTGTCCCGGACCGCCCAATCCACCAATCGCCCGAAGCCGGTTGACCTCCTTGATGACCGGCCACTCGGCAAAGGCGAAGACGGCCACCATTACGAGATTTGCGATCGGGACCAGCAGGATGAGCAACCACCAGGCGGAGTAGCCGGCCTTGCGGATGATCTTGGCGTAACAGATGACGAAGAAGACCAGAAACGCCAAATAGAACAGAGCGACGGCAATCACGATACCAAGGTCAGCACCAGAGAAATGGACCGAGCAGGTGGTGGTCTGTCCTGATGTTGTGAGACAGGTAGTTGCGGCCGTTAGTGATCTGGACACCTCGGTGAGTCCGGCCAGCATGCGAGTCCCTTCACGAAGAGTGCCCTAGCGTACAAGCGCAGTCGGAATGGCCGGATTCCGGTTGTCCAGAGGACTCGTTCGGATGCGAGGTGTAGTCCGCCGTTGCGCCGGCGGGGCCCGTCACGTATCCCGGCCGAATTCGCCCGACGAGTCTGCCTACAGCACCCGGCTGTCGCGGCCGGCCCAGTACTGCTCCTTCAAGATCCGNNTTGTAGAGCTTGCCGTTGGGGTCTCGGGGCAGTTCGCTCACGAAATCGACCGACCGTGGGCACTTGTAGGCGGCCAGTTCTTCTCGGCAGTAGGCGATGAGGGCCGCTTCGAGAGCTGGACCGGAGGCGGACAGATCAACCGGCTCGACCACGGCTTTCACAGCTTCTCCCATATCGGGGTCGGGGACCCCGATCACGGCGACGTCGGCCACCAACGGGTGTGTGGCGAGCACGTTCTCCGCCTCTTGGGGATAGATGTTCACACCGCCGGCGATGATCATGTGGGAGATCCGATCGGTCAGATAGAGGTACCCGTCCTCGTCCAGCAATCCGACGTCGCCGAGCGTACGCCAACCCTGATCGTCGGTAACCGAGGCTGTCTTTTCCGGATCGTTGTGATACTCGAACGGTCGGCCGCCTTCGAAGTAGACGACCCCGTCTTGGCCGGTCGGCAACTCGTTGCCGTCGGGGCCGACAATGTGTGCCGGGCTCATAGGGCGTCCGACAGACCCGGGATGGGCCAACCACTCCTCGGCGGTGATCCAGGTGGCGCCAATATCCTCGGTACCCGAGTAGTACTCGTGGATGATCGGTCCCCACCACTCGAGCATCTGGCTCTTCACGGCGATCGGGCACGGGGCCGCGGCGTGGACGACATAGCGAAGGCTCGACAAGTCGTAGCGGGTCCGCTCGTTTTCAGAGAGTTTGAGCAGTCGGACGAACATAGTGGGAACGAACTGGGCGTGGGTCACCCCCCGGCGCTCTATGAGCTCGAGGCACTCGGAGGGGTCGAATTGCTCCATGATCACCACCGTGGCCCCGAGGCGCAGCATCGAGAGTGAGTAGACGAGCGGGGCCGAGTGGTAGAGCGGTGCGGGGGAGAGGTAGACCGCGCCGGGGCCGGCTCCGGACCTTGCGATGTTCGCTGCGATCTGGACCGGTACCGCCGCCGGGTCGCCCATCGGTGTACCCGAGAGCTCCTTGGCCACCCCTTTGGGCTTGCCCGTAGTCCCCGACGAGTAGAGCATCTCGCGTCCTTCGGCCTCGTCGCAGATGGGCCCCCCCGGGTGTGCGTGCACCGCGTCCGTGTAGTCCTCGAATCCCGCCAGATTGCCTCCGACGGCCAGGGGCAGCGAGATTCGGGTCAGGTGCAAGGTCGAGGCGGCCTCGGCCATGGTGGCCGAGGCGATAAGGGCCGTCGCACCGCAGTCATCGAGGATGTACTGGATCTCTGCGGTTCCGAGGTGGTGGTTGAGCGGTGTGTAGTAGAGCCCGGCGCGTTGGGCTCCCCAAGCCACCTCGAGGTAGCGCACGTTGTTCTCCATGAGAATGGCGATGTGATCGCCACGCGACAGTCCTCGAGACCGAAACAGCTGGGCCAGCCGATTGGACCGTTCGTCGAGTTCTCTGTACGAGAGCATCTCGCCGCTTGTACCCATCACCACAGCGATGGCATCGGGCTGGCTTGCAGCCTGGCTCCCGAGATCGAGGGACGCCGGCATGGATGGACTCAGCGGTTCTTCCAGACCGGCGTCCGCTTTTCGGCGAAGGCTAGCGGGCCCTCCTTGGCATCCTGGCTGGAGAACACCTCGGTCGAAAGCTCGGTTTCGATTTTGTACGCTTCGCGCATGTCGGTGGCCAATCCCCGCAGCACCGATTCCTTGGTCTTTCTGATCGCAAACGGCCCGTTGGCCGTGATTCGGTGGGCGTAGTCGTAGGCCCGCTCCATCAAACGGTCCGGTGGGCACACCTCGTTGAGGAGTCCCATCTCGTAGGCCCGGTTGGCCGGTACCCGGTCCGCACAGAGCAGGAGCTCCATGGCGGCGGGAAAGGGGACCTGCCGGGGTAGTCGGACCGTGGTGCCGCCGCCGGCGAAAAGCCCGCGCTTGGGCTCCATCACTCCGAAAGTGGCGGTGTCAGCGGCCACCCGCAGATCGCAGCCGCCCAGCATCTCCATGCCCCCGGCCACGCAGGTCCCGTTGACCGCAGCCACGATCGGCTTGTAGAGCGCCACATTGCGCAGCACGGCCTTGACCCCGTCGTCCAGCCGATACCCGCCGATCTCGGGAACCTCTCCCGACTTTATCTTCTGCTGGAGCTCGGTGACCTGGGGGATGTAGGTCTTGAGGTCGGCCCCGACGCAGAAGTCCCGGCCCACCCCGGTGATCACGGCCACCCACGCGTCATCGTCCTCGCCGAAGCGGTCCCAGGCCGAGCGCAGGTGGAAGAAGTGCTCCATGTCGAGCGAGTTGCGGTGTTCGGGCCGGTCAATGGTGATCAAGGCGACGTGATCGTCGCCCATCTCGTACTCGATGGGCACGTCAGTCGGGGTCCTTGCCCATCGAGTCCAACCTCTTGGTCACCGTTCCGAGGTCGACGATGCCAGTGTGCTTCTCCTTCGGGCCGCCCTTGGATCGCGAGACAACCGACGTGTCGACATCAGCTGCTTCGGCCCGGAGCGCGCTCACAGTGCACTGGTCTTTGGGCCTCACGGAGAACGGGTTGTAGCTAAAATGCTTCATGGCATTGAGATGGGTGATCTTGTTGATCTCGCCATCGGGCACCCCATCCACGTACTTCATGAGGGCCTCAGGTGACTGGGGCCACGTCGAGTCGGAATGGGGGTAGTCACATTCCCAGGTGATGTTGTCGATGTTGAGATAGTGGCGGTTGTCAACCCCGAAGGCGTCATCGATGAAGCAGGTGATGATCCTTTCCTTGAAGAGCTGGCTCGGCAGCATGTCCCCGAAGTCCTGGCCGGTCCAGGCGTGGTGGTGTTGGTAGACGTAGTCGATCCGCTCGAGCGCATAGGGAATCCAGCCGATGCCGCCCTCCGAGAGCGCAATCCGAAGGTCCTTGAACTTGCGCAAGACGGGGGACCAGATCAGATCGGCCGCCGCCTGCACCATGTTCATCGGTTGCAGGCTGATCATCACGTCGATCGGTGCTTCCACCGAGGTGATAACGAGCTGGGACGACGAGCCGAGGTGCATGCATACGATCGTCCCCTCGTCGGCACAAGCGGTCCAGAACGGATCCCAGTGTGAGTTGTGGAGCGAAGGCCACCCGAGCTTTTCGGGGTTCTCCGAAAAGGTGACGGCCCGACATCCAATGGCCGCCACCCTGTGCACTTCGGCCGCTGCCAGCTCGGGATCCCAAATGGCCGGGATGGACAGGGGGATGAACCGGCCCGGCTCGGCCCCGCACCACCCGTCGATGTGCCAGTCGTTGTAGGCCCGGACCATGGCCAGGGCCTCATCTTTGTCCTCGTTCCGGGCGAAGAGCTGACCGCAGAACTGGGGGAACGAAGGGAAACACATCGAACCGAGGACCCCGTTTGCACTCATGTCGCGAACCCGTTCGTGGACGTCGTAGCAGCCCGGCCGCATGTCGTCGAACGATTCGGGCTCGATGCCGTACTCCTCGGGGGGTCGGCCCACCACTGCGTTGAGCCCGACGTTGGGGATCTCGCTCCCGTTGTAGTGCCAGAAGTCCGTCCCGTCGGGCCGACGGACCAGGGTCGGCGCCTTGTCCTGGTATTTCGCCGGCAGGCGTCCGTCGAACATGTTCGGCGGCTCGATCACGTGGTCGTCCACGCTGACCAGGATCATGTCCTCAGTACGCATCGGCTTCCCTCCCAACTGGCTTCTGGGTATGACACCCGTGTCAGACACACTATGCGGGTACGGCCCTCGGACGCGCCAGTGTGTCCGGTTGGTCGACGGCCCAACCCCGTGGCCGGCTTCCCTCGACCCGGGCCTTCGGCGGTAGCGTGGCCGGCAAGACACGGTGACCCCTCCGGGGGTCGAAGGGGAGCCCGCGGCGTCACGGGCAGCGGTCGTTCAGCGGCGGAGTGAAGGCCGTGGCCATCACCTTGCTCGTTCTCACCGAAGAGTGCCCCTGAGGTGACTGCCTGCACCGTCGATTCACCCAGTGCCGGCGCCAGTCGTTGCCGAACCCGGCTCGCCTTCGCACCGTCGCTCGGGCCGAAAGTTCGTCAACCCATGACTCGGGGTTGGCGGGAACGTGCGCACGGTGACCGCCACGACAAGAATCGACACGATCGACGCCCCCCGCACGCTCGTGGCCGATCACTCTTGCATTTCTGCGCCGGCATTTGGGGTCGACCGGCCCATCACAGTAGGCGCGGCCCTCTCAGGAGTTGGCGGCCGCGATCTCAAGTAGCGGCGCGGCGAGTCCCCGGCGAGGGGCGAGGATGTCATCGATGAGCCCGTATGCCATGGCGTCCTCGGCCGTCATGAAGTAGTCGCGATCGATGTCCTTTTCCACTTGCTCGACCGGTTTGCCGCTGTGGTGGGCGATGATCTCGGCCATCCGCCGAGTCGTGGCCAGTACCTCTCGGAGCTGGATCTCCATGTCACTCGGCGCCCCTCGGGTACCCGCCGAGCCCTGGTGGATCATGATGCGGGAGTTGGGGAGCGCCAGGCGCTTCCCCGGCGCGCCAGCGCACAGGATCATGGCGGCGGCCGACATGCCCATGCCCACGCAGATGGTGGAGACCTCGGGGGCCACGTGTTGGATCACGTCGTAGATGGCCATTCCGGCGTAGGCCATACCCCCAGGGGAGTTGATGTAAAGGGCGATGTCCTTGTCGGGGTCTTGCGCCTCGAGATAGAGGATCTGGGTAATGATCAGGTTCGCGATCTGATCGTCGACCTCTTGGCCGAGAAAGACGATCCGGTCGCGGAGCAAGAGCGAGTAGATGTCGAAGGCCCTTTCGCCGCGACTCGATTCCTCCACCACCGTTGGGATCAGCGAGTGCCTGGGCATGACGACCTCCTCGGGTCGGTAGGTCCGCCGGCGCGGTGCCCGGGACCATCGCGTCCATGGTATCTCAAATATGAGATACCATGGACGTCGTACCCTCGGTTGGCGACCACGGGACCAAGGGAGCAAGGCGTGAACGAGCGACGACACGAGACGGTGTTCCCAGGCTTCGCCGACATGGCCGAGCGCCGCCGGACCCTAAGTGACGAGCTGGCCGCCCGCCGGCGTGAGCTCGGGCTCTCCCAGACAGAAGTAGCGGCCCGTATGGGTACCTCCCAGTCGGCAGTGGCCCGTCTCGAGGCAGGGTTGGGGGACATCCGGCTCTCGACGCTCGAGCGCTACGCGGCGGCCCTCGGTCGTCACATCGACGTCCGCCTCCACGACGGCCCACGGTGAGGCCGCAGGTGTTCGCGCTGGGCGACGGTTCGGGAGACCCGCCCCGAGACGAGTGGCCCCGGTCGGTTCGCGACCGACTCTTTGACCAACGGGTGGTCTTCGTGTCAGGGACCCTTGACGGTCCGGTGTCGAGCCAGGCGGCCATGGAGCTGATGACTCTCGACGCGTCGGGCGATGAACCCATCCAGCTCCAGATCGAATGCAGCGACGGCGACGTGGACTCGGCGCTTTGCCTTATGGACGTGATCGAGCTGGCCGGCGTGCCGGTGCGGGCCACCGCTCTCGGGCTGGTCGGCGGCCCGGCGGTAGGCGTGCTGGCGGTGGCTCACCACCGCGCGGCCACACTCCACTCCCGCCTTGCGCTTTTCGAACCGTCGGCGAGCTTCAGCGGCCCCGGCCGCGACGTCGAAAGCTGGGCCGAGCACCGCTTGGTCCGATGGCAGCTCTTTTGTGAGCGGGTGGCCGTGGCCGTGAAGCGTGAGTACGAGTCGGTGGCCGCTGACTTCGGGGCGGGCCGATTCCTCGGCGCCCAAGAAGCGCTCGACTACGGACTGCTTGACGAGATCAGCCGGCCCGACGCCCGCCTGGTCTCGCTTCGGGGGCGCCCCATGGGGTTCGGCTCGACGCGTTGAGCCACCCCGGGGGGGCGTGATCGGACACCCGGACACCCGCGCTCAGCCGGTGAGGGCCACCTGTATGGCGTTGATGCCCTTCACCAGTGCCGTTTGTCCCGCCTCATCAAGCACGGCGTAGGCCGGCAGGATCAGCTGGTCGGTCAGCGCCTCTGCCGCCTGCCACTTGGCCCGTTCCACGTCGGTGATCACCGGCGGATCATCTTCGCTCCAGCCGAACATTGCAATGTCGTTGGGCCGATGAATGAAGTGCGCGGTCTTGCCGTCGAGCCCCGAAGCCCGCAGCGCCAACAAGTGGGCGCTCCCGCGGAATTCGCGGAGAACCGTGACGAGCTGCATGGCCCGTCCTGGGGTGTCGTCGACCAGGGGCTCGGCCGAGATGCCGGCGTAAAGAGTGAGGGCGACAGGGTCGGCGGCGTCGTTTAGCGCGCCGGCTGCGGCACAGAATGCGTCGAGTCCTTCGATGTCGGCGAATTTCGACCGGCCGAGGTTGGCCGAGCATTCCATGTAGATGCGGCCGGCCTCTCGGGGTGCAAGGATCTCTTTTGCTGCATTCCAGAGTCCAGAAACGGTCGAGGGGTTGAAGTAGCCGAAGGCGCTGACCACGACGGCGGACTCAACGTCGCCCAACACGCCACCGCGGCCGAGGCAATAGAGCTGGAACACGTCGAGACCCAGTTGCTCGCCGACTGCGATGGTCTCGGGGGTGAAGTAGAAGGCCCAGCCGAGATCACGGATCTTCGGACAGACGTCGGCGATGAGTTCTTCGGGTGTCATGAGCGCAGCATACGACGATGCTCGATCGGGCTGGTCGCCTCAGAAATGCGCCAGGGTGGCGCCGTTCTCCCCCGGAGACAAGGTCACCGCTTTTCCGACCAATACCTCGGCTTCGGCCACCGCGAGCGCGTCGGCATCCAAGAGTCGGGCGTAGCAGCGCGTCCCGTCGGGAAGGTCGCACACGAGCGCACCCGACACGGCCGAGCCGTCAGGCCCGTGCAGGACGGTGAATGCGGCGACGGTCGCTGGACCCTCGGCCGCATCCGTGATGGCCAGCACCGGCTGGGTGACCCGCACTTCTTCGGCCAGCTTCGCCAGGTCAGGGCGCTCGAGGGCGCCGGGCTCGGTCGAGAAGAGTCCGTAGACATGCTTGGTCATGTGCATCCCCACGCCGCTCACCAGGCCGTAGTCGCCGGAGTTCTCCCGCAGCCTTTCGGTCATGGCGACGATCGAGTGGGTCATGTAGTCGCTTCCTGGACCCCCGTGGTAGGGCAGGCCCCCGGTGACCGTCGGGGATCGCTCGCCCGTCACGAAGGTGTCGTGGTCCACCCCGAGCGCGTCGAGAGCGAAGGAGATCGAGCTGGCGAAGCAAGAATAAAGGTCGAGGTGGGCGACATCGTCGATCCCGATTCCAGCGCCGTTGAGCGCGGCCTGACTGGCCGCCATCATGGCCGCCGAACGCCACAGGTCGCGTCGCTCGGCCACGTAGTCGGGGTCTTGGGCGTACCCCCAGCCCCGCAGGTAGACCCGCTGGTCGATCGGTACGCCGAGCTGGTCGGCCTTCTCATCGCTGGCGACGAGGATCGCGGCGGCCATGTCGACGTCCATGATCGACGTCATCAGCTTGGTGTAGGGAAAGGCCACCATCCGATTGTCGGTCGTGGGTTCGACGATCTCTGCGGGAGACCGCTCGACGGGAAACCAGGCGTTCGCCGGATCGGCCGCGGCCAGCTTTGTCATTTCCGACAGCAGTGGCCCGATGCGAGACCGGTGCTGCTCGATAGTTCGGGAAAGATGGGCCCGACGGGCGTTGTCGTACAGCGCGAAGGTCAAGAACGCTTCGAAGATCTCGTTGGCCACTTCGGCGGGGTGGAAGGGGATATCGAAGGGAAAAGGGCGGCGTTCGGGCGTGCGGTGAGACCACTGCGGCTTGTCGCCGGCCTTCTTCAACCGCCGGATCGTGGCCAAGGCCTCGGCCCCGACCACGAGGCCGAGGTCGAGTTGTCCGTCTCCGATGGCCTCGGCCGACTCGGCCACCAGCACCTGGGGCACCGAGCCGCCTATGCCCGAGTACACGCTCTGGCGGGCTGAGGCCCCGAGGCGTTCGGCCAGGCGCCCCGGCGGGTCGTCGTACTGCCAGGACTGGGAGTAGACGACTTTGATGGACTCGAGGGCGGAGATCGCGGCGGGCGCCCCGGCGTCGGCGGCGGCGGCCCGGGTAACTTCCTCCCACATGTCGAGGGGCTCGGGCGCACCGCGTGGCCCGACCTCAGAGGCGTGCCAGGTGCGGCGGGCCACCCCGATGATGCACGGAGTGCGCCGGTCGCGTGAAGGGGCGGCCACCGTGTCGGACCTAGGAGAGACGGGCCTGGCCGGGCAGCTTGATGGCCCGATCGGCGATGATGTTTTTTTGGACCTCGGTCGACCCGCCCCCGATTGTGCTGTAGCGCTGGAAGGCGTAGAGGCGCGTCCACTTCCCCCGGTCGATGGCGTCGGGTCCGCCCCGGGCCAGCACCCCGGCCGGACCCAGCATGTCGACGGCCAGTTCGGCCATCGACTGGGCCAGCGACGACCACTGGAGCTTGGCGAACTGGACCTCGGGCCAGGGCCGCTCTCCTTTGATGATCCGGCTCAAGGCCCGCAGCGAGAGCAACTTGGCCAACTCGATCTCGGTCCAGGCCTTGACGAGGCGTTCTTGGATCGAAGGGTCGCTCAGTGCGTCGGGGTTGACCGAGCGGGTGGCTTCGACCAGGGCGCGTAGATCAGCGCCGAGGATCGAAAGTTGTCCGGCGATGCCAACCCGTTCGAATCCGAGCGTGCCCATGGCCACCATCCAGCCTTCACCCTCGCCGCCCAGGCGACAATCAACCGGAATGTGGGCGTCGGTGAAGAAGACCTCGTTGAACATCTCCTCGCCGGCCATGTCACGGATCGGTCGGCACTCGATGCCCGGTGTCTCCATGTCGATGATGAACGCGGTGATCCCCTCGTGTTTGGCGCCGCGCTCGATGGCCGTCGGATCGGTCCGGAGCAAGAACAGTCCCCACTTGGCCAAATGGGCCGTCGAGATCCAGATCTTCTGGCCGTTGACCACGTAGTGGTCCCCGTCGAGGATGGCGGTGGTCCGCAGGTTGGCCAGGTCGTTGCCGGCCTGCGGCTCGGAGAATCCTTGGCACCAGTGGTCGTTCGCTTCGAGGATGGAGGGTAACCACCGGGCCTTCTGCTCGTCGGTGCCCCAGGTGATGATCATGGGCCCGATCTGCCAGATCCCGTTGGTGTTGAACATGCCGGGTGTGCGGTACTCGGCCATGACCTCAGAGGAAATCACCCGCTGCATGGCCGTCGCCTCCCGGCCGCCGTACTGCTCGGGCCAATGGATGGCGGCCCAGCGACCGGTGTTCAGCTCGCGCTGCCAGGCGGCCCGCCGGTCCTGGGAGGACTGGCCCGACAGCTTGGCGTCATCGTCCAACGCTTCTTTTTCGAGGAAGGGCGGCAGGTGCTCGTCGAGCCAGGATCGCAGTTCGTCGCGGAAGGCCTCATCTTCGGGTGCCAGCGCGAAGTCCACTCCGGTAACGGTAGCCGAATTGTCGTGTACCCTGACGCTGCTGTCAGGGTTCGGGGACGGTCGAATCGTCGCCGGTACCGGACCATCGCACGGGGTCGACCAGGAGGAAGGCCGTGGACTTCACCTTCGATGCAGAACAGGTGGCGCTGCGCGACGTCGCCCGCCAAGCCCTCGAGCGAGCGGTCGATGCCAATACCCTGCGGGCCCTCGTCGACGAGGAGACCGGGACGACCGAAGCCCTGTGGAACCAGCTGGCCGATCTCGGCTGGACCGGCCTGCTCGTGCCCGAGTCCCACGGTGGGGCCGGTACCGGCCTGCTCGAGATGTGCATCGTCCTCGAGCAGATGGGCCGACTGCCGCTTCCCGGGCCGTTCTTCTCCTCGGCCGTGCTCGCCACCCTCGCCGCCCGCGCCCTCGGGGCCGACGAGCTCCTGGGGCCGCTCGCCAGCGGGGAGCAACGGGGCACGGTCGCCCTCCAAGAGATGGGCCACGGGGACCCGGTCAGCACGGTACGAGCCCGGGCCCGGCGCAAGAGCGCCGACTGGGTGGTCAGCGGCGACAAGCCGCTGGTGCTCGACGGGCACAGCGCAGATTGGGCGATCGTCGTGGCCCGAAGCGAAGAGGGGGTCCGCTCCTTTCTTCTCGAGCACCCCGGCGGCGAACCGGTCCCGACCCTGGACCCGACCCGCAAGGCGGCGCGCCTCGTGCTCGACGAACGCAAAGTCCGCCCGATCGGACCGAGCGGGAACCAGGCGGCGCTGTGGAGGCGAGTGCTCGACGATGTGGGGGTCGGTCTGGCCTCCGAGCTGGTCGGGGTGGCCGATCGGGCCCTCGAAGAGGCCATCGAGTACGCCAAGGTCCGGGTGGTCTTCGACCGACCGATCGCCACCTTCCAGGTGGTGAAGCACCGGATGGTCGACATGTTCCACCAACTCGAGATGGCCCGAGTGGGTGCCCAATTCGCCGCCTGGGCGTCCGACGCCAACGCCCCCGAGCGCGAACGGGCCGCGGCGATGGCTGCGGGCTACGCGTCGGAGGCGGCGGTGAAGGTGACCGGCGACAACATCCAGACCCATGGAGGAATCGGATTCACGTGGGCCAACGACGCCCACTTCTTGTTCAAGCGGGCCAAGCAGAATGAGGTGCTGCTCGGCGGGGTCAGCTACGAGCATCACCGCCTGGCTCGGATGCTGGTCGAGTCGGCCTGAGGGATCCAGCCATGCCCGCTTGGGAGCTCCAGCCGATTCGAGGGCCCCTGGCGGAGCGCTACCTCGCCGAGGGGGCCTGGGATGACCGGTCGCTCGGGCAATTCCTGACCGACTGTCTCCTGGCCGACGCTTCTCGACGCATCCGCATCTGGTCGCCCACTCATCCTCACACGGGCACGGTCGGGGAGATCTACGAGGAAGCCAGGCGGATGGCCGGAGGCCTCCGGGATCTCGGGCTTGGGCCGGGCGACGTCGTCGCCTTCCAGCTGCCCAACTGGATTGAGGCGGTGGCCACCTTCTATGCCTGCGCCATGCTCGGGGTGGTCTTGGTTCCGATCGTCCATTTCTACGGCCCCAAAGAGGTCGGCTTCATCTTGGAACAGTCGGGCGCCCGGGCTCTGATACAGGTGGCCCGGATCGCTCAGCGCGATTACCTCGCTGATCTGGCGAGCATCCGCCCGGGGCTCTCTGCCCTCGAGCACGTTGTGGTGGTGGGGGCCGAGCCGGCCCCCGGGAATCACGGGTTCGCCGAGTTGGCCGCGGCCGACCCGATCACCGGGCCAGCTGCGGTCGACCCCGACTCGCCGGCGGTGGTCGCCTATACCTCAGGGACGACGGCGGACCCCAAGGGTGTGGTGCACACGCACCGGACCCTGGGCTTCGAGGTGCGCCAGCTCGGTGAGCATCAAGAAGAGCGCGGGGTCCCCAACCTGACCGGAGCTCCGGTCGGCCACGCCATCGGCATGTTGGCGGGACTCCTCGTCCCTCTCTATCGGGGCCAGCCGCTCTATCTGATCGACGGTTGGGATCCTCCGACGGTCCTCGACGCCATGGTGGAAGAAGGGATCGGGGCCGGGAACGGCTCCACGTACTTCTTTACCAGCCTCCTCGACTCACCCTGCTTCGGACCCGAACATCTCAAGATGATGCCGATGATCTCGCTCGGCGGATCGCCGATCCCCGACGCCGTCGCTGATCGGGCCGAACGCCTCGGGATCTCCCTCACCCGAGCCTACGGCTGCACTGAGCACCCGTCGGTGACCGGGAGCAAGCATGCCGATCCCAAGGAGAAGAAGAACCACACCGACGGCCGACCGCTTCCCTTTGTCGAGATCCGGACGGTGGATGAAGACGGGCAAGATACCCCCGTTGGGCTGCCCGGTGAGATCCTGACCCGGGGTCCCGACCGCTTCGTTGGCTATACCGACCCTGTGCTGACCGCAGCCTCGGTCGACGTCGACGGCTGGTTCCGTACCGGGGATGTTGGCGTCGTAGACACCGACGGGTTCCTGACCGTGACGGACCGGGTAAAAGACATCATCATCCGGGGCGGAGAGAATGTCAGCGCAGCAGAGGTGGAACAGTTGCTCGCCAAGATCGATGGGGTGGCCGAGGTCGCGGTGGTCGCCGCACCAGACGAGCGGATGGGGGAGCACGGATGTGCTTTCTTTCGTATGCAGACCGGCGTGGCAGCGCCTTCCCTCGACCAGCTTCGGGCGCACCTCGATGAGGCGGGCCTGGCCCGACAGAAGTGGCCTGAGGAGATCCGAGTGGTGGACGATCTCCCGCGCACGCCGTCGGGCAAGGTGCAGAAGTTCGTCTTGCGCGATCGATTGCGCGCTGGGAACTGAGCGCCCGATCCCGTGGCTGCCCCGCTCGCCGCGAGGCGACGTGTGAGGAACGCGATGCCGGTCGTCTTCGTCGTGCCCGCAATACTGCACGAAACCTTGGCCATCGGTCGGGCGCAGTACGGTGATCTCGTTCCCCGCAACGTCGCGGGAGCGCGGGACGAGGAGTTTGATTGAGTACGGCGGGCGTGCCGTCGTCGAGCGTGGCTTCAGCGACGAATGCCTCGGTCGAGTCGTTATAGGGACGACCGACAACGATCGGCCATTCCCATTCGAGGCTTGCGAGGGCTCTGGGAGATCGTCGATCCACTGCGTGGCACCATTCGCGAGCGCTTTGTCGACGACAGGGATGCCAACCATCACATGTCTGCGGACGTGCTTGAGCCAAGGCTTTCCTACGGGCTTCCCAACCAACCCGTATCCCACGCGTCCCATGTGACCGTGGGGACGGTAGCGGCCTAAACCGCTCACGGTCCGGAAAAGCCCGTTGGAATGATTTCGCGAAGCGAACGTCACCGCTTACGTTCAGCGGATCGATGGTCGGTCGACCCACGAAACGCGCACTGTGTCCAGCGGGAACACAAAACTAGAGGGCCCCCCGGACCCGGAGTCCGACCGTGCTGATTCGGATTGGCAGTACTCGGTACCTTGCGTCCAACATGGCAACGCGATCCTCGAGCGCCTCTTTGGCCTCCAGGGTGTCGCTCATGATCGTGACGGAGCCCCCGTCTCCCCCAGCACCGTTGACCTTCCACCCGACCGCACCTTGCGTAGCTGCGATCTCGATCACCCGTCTTGCGTCCATACCCACAATCTCGGGGTGCAGGGACTGCTGCGCCTCGGTGTTAGCGATCATCGCGTGACCGAAAGCCTCGAGATCCCGGGCGAGGACAGCGTCTCGAGCCGCGACGGCCGCATCCCGCAGACGCGAGAACACGGGCGATCCACAACGCCCCATGCTCTCGATGACCTGGCGGTGTACGCCCGAAGAGTCATGAGCTCGACCAAGAAAGACCAGCGATAGCCGGGAGCCGAGCTCCTCCCAGGCCGGCAGGGTGTGCACCGTAGCCTCGGGATACGGCCCGATCTCTAGGTAATTGATTCCGCCGACCGCCACGCTCAACTGGTCCTGGATCCCGCTCTGGTTGCCGATGTTGACCTCGAGCTGATGAGCTGCGTAGGCGATGTGGCGTGGCGACGGTTGCTCGGAGCGCACGGCTGCCAAGCCGCCGAGTAGGGCAACCACGACGGCCGCGGACGTGCCGGTGCCGCACCCGGCCGGGACGGCGGAGCGGATACTGAGCTCCACCGCGAGGTCTGCCGGGGGTGGGAACGCGTCGATGGCCGCCTCCAACAGGGGATGGCGGTCGACCCGGGACGCCCCGGGGACAACGGGGTACCGATCACCAAAGTCCTTAACGTCGAGTACCACTGGCTCCGGGCCATCCGTCGTACTGATGGAGACCTCTGCTCCCGGGGTCACCGCGATGTTCAAGACCCGCCCCGGCCCCCCGAACCACGTATCGGTCCACCCGCCGTTGTCGCAGATACGGACAGGAGCCGACGCATGGATCATTGGTCAGCTTCGGTCGTGTCCGTCAACGGGAAGGACCGCGCGTTAATGGAATTGCGACCGCCACGGTCAGAGCGGGGCAAAGAGCAATGCGAGCCAGGTTCGTCGTCCCGATGCTCCTTCGCTCGTCCTGCGTGCACGGCCGCTGCTTGACGTTGCACTTGGTGTGGGACACCCACCAATCCTGACACGCACGCCGTCCCGGTTCTGCAGAAAGAGGACGCCTGAGAACCGCCGCGCCGTCCTTGCACTCCAATACGCGCGGCGGACCGACCCGAGACGTCGCTCATCGAGGATCTAGAAGAATGCAAAAGGCGGCGAGATCCGAGGTCTTGACCGGCCTCGGCGGCTCCGCTGATGCCGAATCCGACGGAAGTGGCAGGATGTGGATATGACAATCGAGCGTTTGGAGGTCGAGCGGGCCGTTGCCGCGGACCCGACGACGATATTCCGGCTGCTGTGCGACCCGATGGGTCATGTGGGGATCGACAGTTCTGGGATGCTGATGGACGCCACGGGCGAGCCCGTAGCCGCCGTCGGGGACAGTTTCGTCGTGCACATGGATCGCGAAGCTCTGAACGACTACCCGATGGGTCTCTATGACGTGACCGTCACGATCACAACCTTCGTTCCCGACCGGGAGATCGCGTGGACGATCCTCGGCCAGATCCGCCCGCAGATCGGTCATGTCTACGGTTACTCGCTTGCTCCCATCGACGAGGGCACGCTGGTCACATCGTATTACGACTGGTCGTCCATCGACCCGGTCTGGAAAGAGGCTGGAATTTTCCCGGTCATTTCAGAAGGAGCGTTGCGGGCCACTCTCGGGATCCTCAGCCGGACGGTGGCGCGGGGCGGCCTCAGCGCGACGGCCTGAATCGGGTCGGTGGAACAATTCTCAACGGATTCGGCGTGGCGGACCATCCTTCTCGCCCGTGTAGCCACCCCGTTCACGACCAACATCAACTCGGGAGCGATCTACGCTGGGGCTTCGACCTCGATCGGTGATCGTTCAGGGGAGCTGAGCGTGCCGGCCTCAAGTTCGATCGGCTTCCGAGGTCGCGCCGGCAGCAGCGTTGCTGCCAGGACGGCGCCCACGAACGCGACGCCTCCGGCGACGCGACACCCACCTGCGAGGGAGTGCATGAAGGCGCCAATCGCCGTGTGCCTGAGTTCCAGCGCGGGCCGGACATAGCCCAACCGATCGAGCACGTGTGAGGCGACGATGGCACCCCCGACCGATCCCTTAGCCGCCGTCACCGCCCGCGCTGGCAGGTCTGGCGGGATCGTGGAACCGAGGCGACTCACGTAGAGCGATGCGGCGACGCTTCCGATGATGGCAACGCCGAGGGTGGCGCCGAAGAGTCGGGTGGCATCGTTCACTGCGGATCCCACTCCAGCCTTCTCCTTTGGAACGGCCCCCATGACGGCTTCGGTCGCTGGGGCGCTGGTCAGGCCCATGCCACCGCCGATCAGCACCATCTGCATCGCAATGACTCCGTACGAGGTGTTCGCCGATGCGTCCGAAACCCACAGGAGGCCTCCGCAGAAAAGGAGCAGACCGCTGGCAACCACGACCTTGTTGCCGATTTTTACGGCGAGTTTGGTCCCCGCCACTGATCCGATGGCTACCGAAGCAGCTACCGGGAGGAGGCGGATGCCGGCACCGAAGGGGGTGAAGGACTTCACGAACTGGAAGTACTGGGTCGTCAGGAAGATGAATCCCGAAAGAGCGAAGAAGGCGATGGTGACCGAGCCGCTCGCCGCAGTAAATCGGGGGTTCTTGAAAAGCTCGACATCGAGCATGGGGTCAACGGTCTGTCGCTCGACAACGATGAAGGCGGCAAGAATCATCACTCCTCCGGCAATCGCTATGAGCGTGGAGGTCGAGCCCCACCCCCAGTCGGGCGCCTCGATCACTCCGAAAACGAGCAGGCCCATCCCGGCCGAGGACAATACGAATCCTCGCCAGTCGATAGGTCGTCTCCGTGGATCTCGAGAGGGAGGAACGGCGAAAGCGACGAGCGTTCCCACCACGATGGCTACCGGAACGAGGAAGACGAAGATGCTCCCCCACCAGAAGTGTTCGAGCAGCCAGCCCCCGATGATCGGGCCGGTGGCGATGCCCACGCCCGCCGTTGCTCCCCAAAGACCTATAGCCCTCGCTCGCGGTCCGCGTTCGACGAAGATGTTCGAGATCAGCGAAAGCGTCGAGGGAAAGATCATCGCTGCCCCGACGCCCATCACGGCCCGGGCGGCGATGAGCTCGTTCACCGATGAGCAGAGCGAACCGGCGAGGCTGGCCACTGCGAAGACTCCGAGACCGGCCAGGAGGGTGCCCTTCCGACCGAATCGGTCGCTCAGGCTGCCCATTACCAGTACCAACGCGGCGAAGACCAGACTGTACGCGTCGACCACCCACTGCAGGTCGGTCGTGGTAGCTCTCGTCTCTCGGACGAGGGTCGGCAGCGCCACATTCACGATCGTGATGTCGAGGTTGATGACGTATGCGGCCAGGCACAGACCGAGAAGCACGAGCCCCGGTCTGAGCTGCCGATTGGTGCTTGGTTCGTCCATGGCTCACCACCTCGCGCTTAGCGTCCCAAGAGGGACGCTAAGCGACTGCTTGAAATAGTCAAATGGAGAATGGATGATCCACTGGCCACCAACAGTTTCGGAGTTCTGCCTTAGATGATGTGTCTTCGCATTGAGTGCAATCATTGGGTCGGAACGACGCCTTGGCAGATGAGTGGCTCCGTCGCGCGGGCCGCACCTGCGCCGTCGCGTTTCGCGTTGTGTCCCCAATGCCTCTGACGATCCGCATCAGAAATGGTCATCTACCTGGTCGTTGGGCGACGGGCACTCCGGCATTGTTGTCGTGGGCGCGAGGGCGATCGCCGGAGGGGTCGCGGACCGGGCCGCGCTCTTGGTCGGTGGAAGTCCGCTACCTCACATCCACCCCGGCCACTCCCTGGGTGGGTAAGTAGGGTGAAGCCGCGGGATCCCGATTCTGCCGCCGGTTCGTAATTGCACGCAGTAAGATTCGTGAGTGGGGAACATGAATAGTCGTCGATATCGCTATGGCGCGAGCTTCATCGATCGCGCGTCGGGTGTGCGTTTCGAAGGCCACCATCCCTACGAGCGACCAGACCTCTGGAAGCTCTATCTGAACGAAGCTGAAGGGCGCTACCGCAACTTCGGCTTCGAGGGCACGCTGCGTCGGCGAGACCTCGAGGAAGGCAACGGCGTCTCGCTATTCTTCCTGGGCTTCGATGTCGACGGGGAGGCAGTGGCCGGCATACGTTGCCACGGCCCGTTGGAGTCGGTTCACCAGGCGTTCTTGTTGGAGGAGATGCGGGCCTCATCTGAGATAGACGAGATCACCCGCATCATCGACGACGAGGTGCGCCTTGGCACCCTTGAAATCAAAGGTGCATGGTCGAAGGGAGAAGCTGCCACCGGCCATCGGCTCCTCCAAGCACTTTCACACGCGGCCATTCATGCCATGAAATGGCTGGGCGCGGAGTACGCGATCGCCGCCGTCTCCGACAAGCTGGTGCCGCTCGGCATGGAAACCGGCGGTCGGATGGTGGGAACGACCTCGGTCCCGTTCCCCGACGAACGGTACCGGACCGTCGCCGTCGAGTGGCGCCGGGCTCGCATTCAGGAGCTGAGCACCCCTGCCCACCGACAAGCCTTGCGTGTCGAGGCGGAGCAGTTGACCCGCAATCCCGCTCTCCTCGGCGTCGGCCCCGTCTCGCCCGCTTCGACGCGGACTCGCGCCTGGCGGCCACTGGTCTTGGACGTGAAGGCGAGAGACCATCGCGAAGTGCTTCGTGTGCTGCGAGAGGATGTCTCCTTGCAGGTGATCGATCGCTTGGCCGAGCAGCGGAGCCAGCTCTCCGAGATCATTCCGCCGCCGCCACCTGCCCTGATGGAAGAAGGGTACCGATGGATCCACTACCCCTGGCGGCGGGCGGTGGTGCGACTGTTGGCACCGCGGGCGTTCTCCACGCTCCGGCTCGATCGCAATCGCAACAAGCTGACACGAGCCGAGCAGGCTCGGCAGCGCACACTTCGCATTGGTGTGGTGGGGCTCAGCGCTGGGCACACAATCGCCCATGTCCTGGCAATGGAGGGCCTGGCCGGAGAACTTCGCCTTGCTGACTTCGACACCCTCGAGTTGTCCAATCTCAACCGGGTTCCCGCCAGCGTCCTTGATCTCGGAGTGAACAAGGCAGTGGTGGCAGCTCGCCGGATCGGTGAGATCGATCCATATCTGCGTGTCGTAACCATCCCCGAGGGTATCCGACCGGACAACCTCGGCAGCTTTCTCGACGGACTCGATCTGGTCATTGAGGAGTGCGATTCGCTTGACGTAAAGCTTCTCGTGCGTGAGGCTGCGCGTGAACGCCGAATCCCCGTGCTGATGGAGACGAGCGACCGGGGCGTTCTCGACATCGAACGCTTCGACCTCGAGCCGGACCGCCCTATTTTCCACGGATTGTTGCCGGGGGTTCACTCCTCTGATCTCTCCGACTTGTCCCTCCAAGAAAAGGCGCCGTACGTGCTGCGCATATTGGGTGCGGACGAGGGGTCCTCCCGCGGGGCGGCATCGCTGTTGGAGGTCGGGAGCACCATTACTGGATGGCCACAGCTCGGCAGCGAGGTCACGCTCGGCGCCGCCACGGCTGCCGCTGCGGTGCGCCGGATCGGGCTGGCAGGGGATCTTCCGTCCGGTCGGATCCGCTTCGACGTGGAAGAAGCGCTTTCCGACATCCTCCCCGTTGAGGTGGACACCGAGGCCGAGGACGACTCCCCGACGCAGACGCCGGATCATCTACTTCCCGAGGGTGCCGATCCGGTCGACGTCATTGTTGACGCCGCTCGATGGGCTCCTTCGGGAGGCAATATCCAGCCGTGGCGCTTCGAGGCCAATGCTCACGAGATCCGCGTCTATCTCGCCCCGGAACGCACCACGACCATGGACGTACAACACCGCGGCAGCTTTGTCGCAATCGGAGCAGCCCTCTTTAACGCTCGCGTTGCAGCCGCGTCGATAAAGGCGCTCGGGCCTCTCCGGCTGTTTCCGGAAGGAGTCCCTTCTCACCACGTCGCCACTTTGCATATCGGATCATCAACGGACCACGAGATCGCCCCTCTCGAGCCTCTGGTGCGAACACGGGCCGCCAACCGTCAGATGGGAGACCCGTCTCCCATTAATGACGAGATCCTCCAACTGCTGGCCCGGAGCGTCCAACGAGAGGAAGCGCAGCTGCACGTTGCTTCCGAGCGCGATCAGATCGAAAGTGTGGCCGAGTTGTTAGCGGAGTCCGATCGGCTCCGCTTCCTCATTCCGACGCTGCACAGCGACATGGTGGGGGAGTTGCGCTGGCCGGGGCGGGATGCACTGGAAGAGGGGCTCGACGTCCGCACGCTAGAGCTTTCCCCGTTCGAACTGGCCGCTCTCGAACTGTTGCGGCGTCCCGACGTCATGGGCCACCTGGCCGATTGGCGGACCGGCTCGCTCCTGGGCGCACGCACGCGCGCCACCCTCGGATCGAGCTCGGCCCTGGCGGTGGTCACGGTGACGAGGATGGACCCGATCTCGTACGTCCGGGCCGGAGCTGCAGTGGAGCGCTTTTGGCTCACCGCTGAGCTCCAAGGACTCGCTGTGCAGCCCGTGTCGCCAATATTCCTCTACGCCGTCAACGACAAAGACTTCTTGGAACTCGGGGGTGAACGCCATCTCGACGCGATCTTCGGCCTCTCGCAGCGTTTCAATGAACTGTGGAAGTTAGGCGACGAGGAACGGGTTGCCCTGCTGCTCCGTGTCACTCACGCGCCCCCACCCGGGGTTCGAAGTGCCCGGCTGCCACTCGCTCATCTCCTCAGCCGTGATCCCGACTAGCTCCTGAGTCAGGGAGCGAGTGCGCTACGCCGGGCTTGAAGAGGTGGGAATTACATCAAGATGTGGGGATTTACATCCCAGCCGCCATCTAGGATACTTGTGAGCTAGGTATTTTTGGCAATGGGCAACGGCGGACCTGAAGCCCCACTCGAAGAAGATAGGTCTCTGATGACGGATCTAACTCACAAGTCACCCAAGGCGGCTGGTCTACAGACTCGCGTGGTCGTTGAGACCCTTACCCAGGTCATTCCCGGTACCGAGATCGTCGCAATGGTGGCGACATCGGATGAGGACATTCCTGGTTTTGACCTGGAGTGGTGGACGGCACCGGGCTCAGAGAACGCCCTCTCGAACATCGGCGAGCGTGTCTTGGATCAACTCGCCAGCCAGAGCGCGATCGTTTCGTTTTCGTGCTCGATCTCTGGTGTCACGTGGGGAGTCCTAGCGGAAGCCATCGAGGTGCAAGACGGCGCCGTCATAGGAGCTTTGATCGTCGCACGCCAAGGGCGAACGTGGTCCCGCCGGGAGCGCGCCCTTGTCAATGCGTTCGGGGGTCTGTTGAGCCACGCGGCGACACTGGCCACGCGCGAGAGTGCTTTACTTTGTCAACGACGGTTGGACGTGTTCGTGAGCCAGGTGGCCGAACGGCTCATGTCGGGGTCATCGCAGAATCGTCAGGAAGTACTGAACTGGACAACTCGCGAGCTCGCCGAATTCCTCGAGGCGGACGTTGTGGTGCTAAGGCGCAATGACCATAGGCGAGGCCTGAGTGTTCTCGAGGCGGAATGGCCGACGCGGGACGTCTCTGGCACGGATCCGCTCGGGGAGGTCCCATTTGACGCAGACCCGATCTTCGCGGCGACGAAGGACCTTCGTGAACCGTACCTGCCCGCGGGGTCGGGAGCGCACGATGACTACGGGGATCGTATCGAGAAGGCTTCGGGCGTGCGGGAAGTCTGGGGCGCGGGAGTGCCGTTACTCCTTGGGGACACGACTTGGGGAGTGCTGGGATTCATGCATTTCGAACCTCACGGGTGGACCCCCGAAGAAGTCAGCGCCCTTCAGGCAGTTGCATCAATGCTCGTGCAACTTCAAGCGCGAATCGACGCGGAGGGCCGCACCGAGTACATCGCCCTCCACGATGACCTGACAGGGCTGCCCAACCGGCGAGCTCTGCTGCGAGAGCTCGACCACCGACTTGCCGCCCTCCAGCAGACTGCGATCCTCTTCTTCGACCTGGACCGCTTCAAGGTGATGAATGACTTCCTGGGCCATGCGAGCGGCGACAGGGTGCTGACCACCATCGCCGACCGGCTCCGCATAAGCATCAGGCCCAACGACTTCGCGGCCCGACTCGGCGGCGACGAGTTCGTGGTCCTTGTCGCCGGGGCGAGCAGCGAGATGGAGGTTCTTGCAACCGCATATCGGATCCTCGACATAGTCGGCAGGCCGATCGACTTTCCAGGCCATCAAGTTAGCCATACCGCAAGCGTCGGGATCGTCCTTTCAAAGCCCGGGGTCAGGAATGGAATGGAGCTACTCGGGAGGGCGGACGTCGCCCTGTACGCCGCCAAAAAGCAGGGTCGAAATCAAGCGGTAGTGTTCGATGAGGTGCTTCAGAAGTCAGTCGGTGAACGCTCTCGGACTGAGTTGACCCTTCGGGAGGCCATTGATGGCGGTGGCTTGCGTCTTCACTACCAGCCCGAGGTAGACCTTCGGACGGGGCGCCTGCTTGCCGTAGAGGCACTCGTCCGCTGGGAGCACCCGACCCGTGGCCTTCTCCCAGCGTCTGAGTTCATCGCGGTGGCAGAAGAGACCGGCCTCGTGGTCGACATGGGGCGTTGGGTCTTTGCAGAGGCGTGCCGACAGCTCGAATCCTGGCGGCGGGACTACCCGGAACTCGCGTTCATCGTCCGGGTGAACACCTCGCCGGCACAGTACGTGGTCGGAGGCCTCGCCGAGTTCGTCGAAGAGTGCTTGCGCATTCACGACATCCCTGGAGATCGCATGTGTATAGAGATGACCGAACATGCCGTTCTGCAGGAACCTGAACAGACCGTGCGCATTCTGCATGAATTCCAAAGACTCGGCGTCGAAGTCGCCATTGACGATTTTGGGACGGGATACGCGTCGATGACCGAGCTGAAGCGCCTTCCGGCGAATCTTCTGAAGCTCGACATGAGCTTCGTTCAGGGCATCACAACAGACCCGAGTGATCGAGCGATCGTCGAAGCGATCATCCGGCTCGGGCATGCATTGAACATGGAAGTTGTCGCTGAGGGCATCGAATCCAGCGAAATCGTGCGCGAACTTCTCGAACTTGACTGCCATCGCGGCCAGGGATACCTCATCTCGGTACCGATGTCGGCAGAGGACTTGATCCCAGTTCTGAAGGCCGGGGCAGTCGCCCCTTCGGTGCTGCGGTCTGATGGAATGGCGAGCCTTGCACTTCCAGACCGTCGCCTGTGATATTGGATGGACGAGACAGCAGTGGAGGAAGCCGAGTTCTCTGGGCACTTGTACGAGCCCTGGCTGTTCATGACGATGCTCGACCAGCTGTCGTCGAGGCAGGTCGGCATCGGTTTTATCTACTCGATTCTCGATCTGCTCGCCCTACGGTACGGGCTCTCGGATGCAGTGGTCGTCCTCGGCGACGAACCCCTCGGTGCACAGGTGTTCCGCCTGGGCCAAAAGAGCGTCACTGGTGACTCGCTGAGGAGTTTGGCGACCGCTCCTTGCGTCTACTGCGAGCCGGACATCGTTCCCGACCTTGTCCGAGACGTTGTCCGGAACGTGTGTCAGCTTTCGCTCACCGTGCACCTCGCACGCTACGGTGCAGACCACGATCCACTCACGAACGTCGCCAACCGGAGGAACTTCGAAGCCGCGTTGCATGCCGCGGCAGTACAGAGCTCTCGTTACGGGTGGGGGTTCGCACTGGTGCTCGTCGACTTGAACGGGATCAGGGCCGTGAACGGCCGAGGAGAGCATGTGGTCAGCGACGATCTGAAACGCCATTTCGGCCGCGCGCTCCGACGTTCAATTCGAAACGGTGACATCGCCGGCCGGATCGGAGGCGACAGTTTCGCGGTGATCCTCTGGAACGCGGGAGGCACCGAAGTTCTGGCATTCACTGAACGGCTACGCGCCCTTCTCGTTTCAGTCGCCGATCTGGATTTCACGTTCGGTACTGCCGCGTCGCCCAGCGAATCCACCGACATAGAGGAGTTGTGCCGTATCGCGGATGCCCGTCTCTATGAGAAGAAGGGCGTCGCTCTCCGATGATACCGGCCATCGAGGAAGACTTCGAGCTCGAACTTCGATCTCTTCCCGGTGTGTTGAACGTGGGCATCGGCCATGGCGGGAACGGTGAGGTAGAAGCGATCACGCTGTTGGTCCGCAGCAAACATCCCGAGGCGGTCCGAGAAGGCGCCTTGCAGGTTGCCAGCCTCTACTACCCGGACGCCACGGTCATTGTGGAATTCGCGAACAGTGTGACCTCGGGACGCAAAGCAGGAGGTGAAAGGGTTGCTCTGGTGCGGGTCGATCTCAACGAGGCCGACGGAGTCAGTGAAGTTCACCTGAGCTACGCCGGTGAGGTCGGTATCGGCCGGGCGGGCAGCGGGCCCCTAATCGGCGGAGCCGAGGCAACCATGGCAGCGTTGCGGGACCTCGGGTTTGTGATCCCCTTCTACGTGATGACGGTGACCAAGGTCGACACGGTAATTGGGTGGTCGGTTATCGTCACTTTCCGGTCGCTGGCCCAAGACGAGGACAAGATAGGCATTGCACGGTCGGAGGGAGACCTTGAGTCCTCGGCCAAGGCGACCCTCGACGCACTGAACCGCTATGTGACCGCGGGCGATGATCTGAATCGGGAAGCCCCCGACCTAGAAGCGCTGACGTGAAACGGATTGTCAGTGTCCGCACTGCGCGGACGTAACCTCGGCCGACGTGGCCTCGGCTGCCCCAACACCCCGCTTCAGCCCGGCTGGAGGGTGCTCTGGCTCCGAGCTTTCGACGATGTGCCGGCGTTAGGGTTCGGCTGACCGGCACACTGGTGTACGCGGATCGGAACCGCAGATCGGCTGCGGGCTCAGCCACGCACCGGCACGCTCGCCTCGTGTCTACCTGTCTCTAGCACGCAGTGAGTACCGCGGTAGATGGTCGGCATGCACTTGTTGCAGTGAACGCACAGGGACTCATCGGATTCGCCCCGTTGCATCTTGTTCACAAGGTCGGGTTCTCGAAGGAGTGCCCTGGCCATGGCCACGAACGAAAACCCCTCTGTCATGGATTGCTCCATCGTGTCGAGCCTGTTGATACCACCGAGGAGGATCAGGGGCATCTCGAGAGCAGAGCGGAACTGGCGGGCATAGGGCAAGAAGAACGCCTCTTCGAACGGGTATTCCTTCAGGAACCGGCGTCCCATCAGGCGGAATCCGACCCGGACCGCTTTGGGAAGGGTCGCTGCGAACTCCCGGCGCGGGACCTCGCCGCGGAAGAGGTACATCGGATTGGCGAGCGAGCTGCCGCCGGTGAGCTCCAAGGCGTCGAGTGCGCCGTCGCTCTCGAGCATCCGGGCGACCTCGACGGACTCATCGAGCCATAGTCCGGCGGGCACGCCATCGGCCATGTTGAGTTTCGCGGTCACCGCCACCTGGGCACCGACTGCCTCTCGGACCGCCCCGACGACCTGGCGAGGAAATTTGGCGCGATTGACCAGGCTCCCGCCCCAGCCGTCGGTGCGACGGTTGAGTTTGGGGCTCAGAAAGGCACTGAGCAGGTAATTGTGCCCGAGATGGATCTCGATGGCATCGAAGCCGGCCTCGACGGCTAGACCGGCTGCATCCCGATAGGCATCGGTGATGCGCAAAATGTCGGTCTCGGTGACCGCTCGGGTGACGCTGCCGAGCGGGCTCAGTCCGCGAGACGGTGCCAGGGCCGGGGCCCCGTTGGATTTGGGATTGGCGACCGGGCCCGCGTGTCCGAGTTGTGCCGCCACCGCTGCTCCCGCATCGTGGACAGTGTCGGTGAGTCGCCGCAGCCCGGGCAGCGTGTCGGGGCCAAGGATCATGCATCGGCGATCGGTTCGACCCTCCGGGCTCACGGCCAGATACGCGACCGTCGTCATCCCCACTCCGCCTTCGGCCACCCGTCTGTGGAAATCGATGAGTGCGTCGCTCGCCCGGCCATCGGGCATCACGCCTTCGAATGTTGCTGCTTTGATTGTTCTGTTCCGTAGCGTGATCGGTCCGAGCTTGGCGGGCTCGAAGACTCTGGGCGTCATCCCGGTCACCCTAGTGCTCGGTCTTTGGCGGCTACTGAGGACAACCGGTGTTCACTCACCGCCGATGCGGGGTGCCCGTGAGAGGTTACGGGTGATCCATCGCCCGACGGCTTCGTCTTGCTGGGAAAAGACCCATGCAGGGGCGGGATCTACCGGTCGGGGGATCAAGCCCGCGGAACGGCACGGCGCGCACCGGCATGGGACCGGCTCACCGTGGCCGGTCGGCGAGGCTCAGTCGATGGTCCTCAAGATGACGACCGGGATGGCGCGAGTGGTTTGGCGTTCATAGTCGGCAAACCCTGGGTAGTCCGCCTTCTGCTTCTCCCAAATCCGATCTCGCTCGTCGCCTTCGGCCACCCGGGATTCGACGTCCAAGGTGTCGCTCCCCACCTCGACCTTCGCCCGGGGGTTGGCCACCAGATTGTGGTACCAGTCCGGATTGGTCGGTGCGCCGGCTTTGCTGGCAAAGACGGCCAGGTCAGCACCGACCCGCTGGTACATCATGGGGTTGACTCGTTCAACACCGGATTTGGCTCCGGTGTGGTGCAAGAGGAGCACGGGTGCACCCTCGAACTGGCCTCCGACCTTGCCGTCGTTGGCCCGGAACTCTTCGATGATCTTCTGGTTCCAATCATTGGGATCGGTCATGATTCCTCCCGGCTGTTCGGCCACCTGATGCTTCAGCTCTCGACCCCGTTCTATCGCTTCGGCGCCTTGGGTGGATCCTGACCCACAGGGAGCCGGCCGTGCGGGCGAATCTCCACCGCTCGAGTTCGGCGAGCTCGGGATGCAACCTGGTGACCGGCGGAGCGGTGGCCGAGGCCTTCTGAGGGCCCGACCCGGGCTCGTGAGGCCATGTCCGGCCCTACCGCGTGACGGCTACTCGGGGTCGATGACCCGCGTGGCCTTGTAGCCCGCTCGGGGGATGGTGTCGCGGGGCAGGATCTCCACGACGACGGTGATCCCGAGAGCCTCGCGGAGATCGGCGACGCAGCGGCTGCCCGCCGCGTCGCGCGCCACGGGGTCCTCGGTCGCCACCTCCACCTTGACCACCAATGGGGCGTCGCCTCCGTCGGGGCGCTCCACTTGGTACTCGAGCGAGGGTTCGCGCAACTCGGTGATGCCCCGAAGGACCGCTTCGAGCTCGCTCAGTTGGAAGCGGGTGCCTTGACAGGCCAGCAGGTCCTTGAACCGGCCGCCCCAGAGTCCCCGAATGGAGGTCTCCCCACATTCGCAGGGTTCGCGCAACAACGCGCAGGCCTCTTCGAGGTCGTAGCGCAACAGACCGTTGTCCCGATCGAGGGTGGTCACCGTCAGGTTTCCCCACTCCCCGTCGGGCACCTCCTTGCCGGTGGTCGGGTCGACGGCCTGGACGACCGCCCAGTCCTCGTGGATGTGGGCGCCGGGGGACTGTCCGCAGGGGCCGCCCACATAGGCGTAGCACTCGGCGCCCGCCGTCATCAGGGGCATGCCGCCACGCCCGAGGCCAAAGCCCAGTGGAGCCTTCAGCCCGACCAGTCCGGCGTCTTCGAGCGGAATGTCGAGCTTGCCCGCGACCTCTAAGAAGCGACCGGTGGCGAAGCCCATGAACGGGATGTCGGGGGTGACCCGGGTCCAGAAGCGGACCGCCTGCTCGGCCAGCTCATCGGTGTCGGGCGGGGGAACCCACAAGCTGAGCATCCCCATGTACTCGTAAGTCCCCTGCAACATCACCCCGCCGCCGTAGAGGTAGGCCGGGTGGGCGTGGGTGACGATCATGCCGGGCCGGTAGCCCATGCGCCACCAATTTCGGGTCCCCGATTCGTACTCGATCCAAAGGTCCTTGCGAGTCCACACCGTAATGGTGGGCTGGCCGGTGGTGCCCGTCGAGGTCCCGAGGCGTACCGCTTCGCGGGGCGGGGTGAACCGGTAGCCGCCCCACGGAGGATCGCTGGCTTCTGAGTCACGCAGATCCTGTTTCACGGTGAGGGGGATCCGCCAGAGGTCGTCGACACCTTTGATCTCGCGCGGATCCTTCACGCCGGCGGCCGCCAGCTTGTCAGCGAACAACCGGACCGGGTGCTCGAGCACCTTGGTGATCAGGTCGCGCACCCGCTCGTCCTGCAGCTCGCGCCGCCGGGTGGGGTCCATGGCCTGCTTGTCGGGGTCCCAGAGGGCTTGCCCCGCGTCGCGGGTGATCGGGCCGAGGACGCCCGGGCCAAAGGGCGGGGTGGAGACGGGGGTGAACTTCGAAGCTGACATGGCTGTCATGTTTTCACACCCCGGGCCAGGCGGGTCTCAGCCGCCGTGCCTCGCCTCCAGCACCTCCTGCATGAGATCGAGCTCCTTGCGGATCTGTTCGCGCCCGCTGGCCAGCAGTGTGTCAACCATCTCGGGCTCGAGGCCGGGCGGCAGCTCGACCCAGAGAGAGAGGCTGGCGAGGCAGCGGTGTTCGCCGAGTGACTCCACCGCGAACGTCTCGTGAGCCGACATGCCACCCTCCATTGCGGCGCGAACCTCTTTGGCCTCGACGGCCCCGGTCACCGACAAGGTGACCGGGTGTGGCCCGTGGACGGTGGCCAAGGTGAAGCGGTAGTGGGCGCCGGCGCCGGCCGCCCCTCCGGTCCCTGACCCCTCTGTCACCCGCTCGACCCCGGTCACGTCGGGGTTGTACTCGGGCAAATTGGTGAAGTCGAGCCGGTAGGCCCAGACCGCAGCCGCCGGCGCGGCGATCTCCACGTGCTCAGCTGCGGCGAGGTCGGCCATCATCCATTGCTAGCGGCCGACGGCCGGCCGGGCAACCGAGGCGCTCAGTGCGCACCGGGATCGCCCCGCCGGCGGTGCTACGTTCGCCGGGCGTGTCGAGCACCTCTAGGGAGACGACGCCACGGCGAGGGGTGGTGGCCCACGCGACAGCCGACCCCGGTCGCCCGGCCATCATCGCCAACGGCACGGTGCGGACCTACGGCGAACTGTGTGACCGGGCCCGCAGGCTGGCCCGGGTGTTGACCGGTCTGGGTGCGGGTCCCGGTCGCCCGGTGGCCTCCGTCCTCCCCAACGGCGTCGAGCCCTTCGAGGTGGCCACCGCCGCGGCCATGGTCGGGGCGCCCTTCCTCCCGGTCAACTGGCACCTGAAGGCGGCCGAACTCGAGTACTTGTTGTCCGACGCCGGGGTGGGGGCGGTGGTCGGCCATTCAGACCTCGCCGCCGAGTTGGAGGCCGCCCTGCCTTCTCTGGCCGGCGTCGGGGCTCCCATGCTGGTCGGCGCGGACTACGAGGAGCGCATCAACGCGACCGACGTCGACCCCGCCCTCGACAGCGGCCCGGGACCCGAGTTCGTCTTCTACACCTCGGGCACGACCGCTCGACCCAAAGGAGTGATCCACGGCGGCCTCGGTGACCTCGCAGTGCGCCGGGCCGGGATGGAGGGCCAGGCGTTGCTCTGGAACTGGAGCCCCGACGACGTCTATGTGATGTCGGGTCCGAGCTACCACGCGTCGCACGCCGGGTGGGGCATGACGTCGCTCTACGTCGGGGCGACCATGGTGGTCCCGGCCCGATTCGATGCCCGCGGGTTCCTCTCCGACATCGAGCGGTACCGGGGGACGCGTTCGTTCATGGTGCCGTCGCATTTCATCCGCATCCTCGAGATCCCCGCCGCCGAGCGGGCGGCGATCGACACCTCGAGCCTGTCGTTGATCGTCCATGCTGCCGCTCCTTGTCCGATCGCCGTGAAGCGCAGGATGATCGAGGAGTTCCCGACCACCGAGATCCACGAGCTCTACGGGGCGAGCGAAGGGGGTGCCACCCGGATCTCCCCGGCCGAGTGGCTGGAGCGTCCCGGCAGTGTCGGGCTGCCCTGGCCCGGCGTCGAAGTCAGGATCGTGGGCCAAGACGGCGCCCCGGCGGGTCCGGGCGAAGACGGCGTGGTCTGGATCCGCCCGCCCGGGGGCCACCGTTTCACTTATCGCAACGATCCCGATGCCACCGAGAAGGCGTGGCGTGACGACGCCTTCAGTGTTGGCGATATAGGCCACCTCGACGAGGCCGGGTATCTGACGATCACCGACCGGGTCTCTGACATGGTCCTCTGGGGTGGTGTCAACATCGCGCCGCGTGAGGTCGAAGAGGTCCTCTTCGACCACCCGGCCGTGGTCGACTGCGCGGTGTTCGGGATCCCCGACGAGCGCGATGGCGAGCACCTCAAGGCGGTGGTCGAGTTACGCCGCCCGGTGACCACCGACGAGTTGGCCGCCTTCGTGCGCGAGCGGCTCGCCGACTACAAGGTCCCCCATGTGTTTGAGATCGTCGACGAGCTGCCGCGCGATCCGAACGGCAAGGTCTTGAAGCGCCTGCTGCGCCAGGCCCACACGGGCTGAGCGTCGCCCGGCGGACCGAAGGGCCCGGCGGCCGCCACCTGGCTAGGCGCGAGGGGCTCGCAGCACTTCGGCTGCTTCGAAGGCCCGGGCCCGGAACGCGGCCGCTGTGTCACCGTCGTCGTCGAGCACCCCGGCCACGTGTTCGAAAAACAAGCCGATAAGGGTGGCCCGCAGCATCCGGGCCACCGCTGGGGCGCCGGGCCCCGCGCAGAGTTTCGGCTCGGCCTCTGCGAGCCAGCGCTCCAAGGACGCCTGGGTCGCCGCGAAGAGTTCGACGCCCACGGCGTGCGCCGTCTCGTCACCCCGCATGACCTCGCCCATCATGAGGCGGATGAAGGCCTCCACCTCGAGCATGGAGCGGAGGATGTCGTCGAGCAGTTCGGCCAGACCGTCGGCCGCCTCCCTGGTGAGTGCCGCCGGCCGCGCCGCGGCCAGGTCGGCGAGGAATCCCCGTTCGTCGAGGACGGCCACCAACAGTTCCCGCTTGGAAGGGAAGTAGTGGTAGAGCGAGGCCACGTTCAACCCGGCGGCCGAGGCCAGGTCCCGCATGCTGGTGCCGTCGACGCCGCGCTGGGACATAAGAGACAGTGCGGTGTCCAAGATGTGCTGGCGCTGGGGGGCGACGGCACCCTGGGTCTCCTGGCCAGTTGCTCCGGGGGTCACCTCCCCATCTTCGTCCATCCTGGCCCATCGTCGAACCGGCGATCTGCGGGTCTCCGGTGCGCCCGGGCCCCCCGGGAGCGCCAATGCCTGCGGCAAATCCCAAACGAACGTTTGATATAGGATCGGGGCCGCCGGGCGACCGCCTCGAAAGGGGATCCCATGACCACTGCTGAGACCACCGAACCGATGGCGTTTGACCCGTACGAACTCCAAGACACCGTGGCGGGCAACGTGCGTGACCCGTTCCCCCGCTTCGCCGAGTTGCGCCGCCAGAGCCCGGTCCATGTGGGCAAAGTCGACGTCGGCAACGGACCGAACGAATTCTTCGGCCCGGTCGAGCCGGTGACCGTCCTCGGGTTCGATGAATGTGTCCAGGTTCTCCGGGACAACGAGACCTACTCGTCGACCGTCTACGAAGGAGTGATGGGGATGGTCATGGGCAAGACCATCCTCCAGATGGACGAGCCCGAGCACCGAGTGTCTCGCGCCCTCGTCTCCCCGGCCTTCCGCTCCAAGATGCTGGCCCGCTGGGAGGAGGGGTTGGTGCGCACGGTGGTCAACGAGCTGATCGACCAGTTCGCCGAGCGTGGCAAGGCCGATCTGGTGCGCGAGCTCACCTTCAACTTCCCGGTGCAGGTCATCGCCCGGATCCTTGGCCTGCCGCGAGCGGACTACCCGCGCTTCCAGCGCTGGGCCATCGAGATCACAAGTGTCGCCGCCAACTGGGACCGCGGGGTCGCCGCCTCCGAAGCCCTGCGCGATTACTTCTCCGGCGTCTTGGCTGAGCGCCGGGCCGACCCGGCCGACGACCTCATCAGTGAGCTGGTCAACGTCGAGGTGGACGGGCAAAAGCTGACCGACGAGGAGATTTACTCCTTCCTGCGCCTGCTCTTGCCAGCGGGTGTCGAGACCACCTACCGGGCGACCGGCAGCCTGCTGTTCGCCCTGTTGACCCACCCCGACCAGCTGGCCCGGGTGGTTGAGGATCGGACGCTGTTGGCCCAGGCCATCGAGGAGTCGGTCCGTTGGGAACCGCCGGTGACGCTCATCTTGCGGCGAGCGATGAAGACGACCGAGCTGGCCGGGGTGAAGATCGATGAAGGGGCCGACGTGGCGCTGTTGCTCGGAGCGGCCAACCGGGACGAACGCAAGTACGAGAATCCCGACGAGTTCGACATGTTCCGGGACTCCAAGCAGCACATCGGCTTCGGCTTCGGGGTCCATGTGTGCCTCGGGATGCATCTGGCCCGGATGGAGTCGCGGGTGGCCGTCAACACCCTCTTTGACCGCCTCGGGGACCTGAAGCTCGACCCGGCGGCCGAGGACGTGCACATCGAAGGCATGGCGTTTCGGTCCCCACTTTCTTTGCCGGTCACCTTCCGGGCCCGCTGACCGGTCGCCGGGCGCTACCGTCAAGCGCCGTGGCGCCCGCATCCTCACGCCGTTCGGCCCTCTTGGACGCAACGGCCATCGTCGGCATCGGCCAGACCGCCTTCGCCAAACATCTCGACCAACCCGAGACCGAGCTGGCGGCCGTGGCGGTGGTCGCCGCATTGGCCGACGCCGGCATCGATCCGGGCGAGGTCGACGGGCTCTGCTCGTACACCGTCGAGACGACCGACGAGGTCACCATGGCCAAGAACATCGGGGCCGGAGATGTGACGTTCTTCTCCCAGGTCGGTTACGGCGGTGGCGCGGGGTGCGGGGCTGTCGGCCACGCGGCGATGGCCGTGGCGACCGGCCAAGCGAGCGTCGTGGTGGTCTGGCGGTCACGAAAGCGCGGGGCGCGCACGGCCCGTCCCTGGGCGGCCACCCCCACCAGCTTGCCGGTGCAGGCCCAGTGGACGCGGCCCTTCGGTCTGCTCCGACCGGTCGACGAGGTGGCCATGCTCACCCGGCGCTACATGTATGAATACGGCGCCACCCGTGAACACCTGGCCGAGGTGGCCATGGCCGTGCGCAGCCACGCCAATCGGAACCCGGCCGCCTTGATGTACGACAAGACGATGACGCTCGAGGACTACATGGCCGCACGCTGGGTCTCAGAACCCCTCTGCCTCTTCGACAACTGCCTCGAGACCGACGGGGCGCTCGCCGCGGTGGTCGTGTCGGCCGAGCGGGCGGCGGACTGCCCGCACCCTCCAGCCCTCATCCACTCCTTCGCCCAGGGGCTGAACCGACAGCACGAGGCGATGGTCAACTACTACTGCGACGACCCGCTGACCGGTCCCGCCTGGTCGTGCGCGGCCAGGCTGTGGGCGCAGTCCGAGCTTCGGCCCGACGACGTGCCGGTGGCCCAGATCTACGATGCCTTCACGCCCCTCGTGCTGCTCTCGCTCGAGGGCTACGGCTTTTGTGGGCGGGGCGAGGCGGCCGGATTCGTCGAAGACGGGAATCTGCGCTTCGACAAAGGCCGCCTTGCGGTCAACACCTCGGGCGGTGGGCTGTCTGAGGCCTACGTCCACGGGTTCAACCTGATCACCGAGGGCGTGCGCCAGATCCGGGGGACCTCGACCAGCCAGGTGGCTGACGCCCAGGCGTGCCTGGTGACCTCGGGCGAGGGCGTGCCGACGAGTGCCCTCTTGCTGCGCTCGGCGTGATTGGGGTGTCCGGACCGCGGCAGAATCGACACAGAGCGAGTGAGCAGGAGAACCCATGAGCCACCGCATCGAGATCCGGATCGACGTCGATACCTGCATGGGCTCGGGGAACTGCCTCTTCTGGGCCCCCGAGAGCTTCGATCTGTGTGACGACGGCCACGCCGTCGTGCTCGACCCCGAAGCGACCGACGAGGACCGCTTGATCGTGGTGGCTGACGGGTGCCCGGTTGGCGCCATCTCTTTGTGGCGCGACGGCGAGGCCCTGGACAAAGGAGCATCCTGATCATGCCCATCGCGGTCTCCGAGGAGCACGAGGACCTCCGCCGCACCGTGCGGCGCTGGCTGGACACCCACTGCCCACCCGACGCAGCGCGCGCCACCTTGGAGGCCCCGCCCGGCGAACTGCCGCCGGTCTGGAAGGAACTGGCCGATCAGGGCTGGCTCGGGCTGCACGTGGCCGAGGCCGACGGGGGCCAGGGTTTCGGACTGGCCGAGGTGGCCGTGGTGCTCGAAGAGCTCGGCTGGTCGCTCGCCCCGGGTCCGGTGTTCTCCACTCTGCTCACCTCGGCCGCGGTGGTGGTAGCGGGGGACCCCGGTGGTCGCGCTGGGCTCCTCGGCGGCCTGGTCGACGGATCCACCCCTGCCGGCGTCCACCTCGGACCGGGTGCACTCGAATTGGTGCGCTCGGACCCTGACGGTTCGGTGGTCGTGACCGGCAGCCTGCGTCCGGTACTCGGCGCCCCGACGGCCCGACTGGTGTTGGCCCCCATCGACGGCGCCGGGTGGTGCGTGCTCGACGTCGAGGCTGACGACCTCGCCGTCGACGCCGTCGACGCACTCGACCCCACCCGGCCCCTCGGCGTGGTCACCGTTGGAGAGGCCGTCGTCCCGGCCCGGCGCCGGCTGGTCGGCCTCGACGCCCGGGTTGTGCAGGAGCTGGCGCTCGTGCTGGCCTCGGCCGAGAGCGCCGGCGGGGCCGCCTGGTGTCTCAACACCGCATCGGAGTACGCCAAGGTGCGCGTCCAGTTCGGGCGGCCCATCGGGCAGTTCCAGGCGATCAAGCACAAGTTGGCGGACATGCTGGTGCTCGTCGAGCAGTCGGCCGCCGTGGCGTGGGACGCGGCCCAGGCGGCCTCAAGCGAGGAGGCGGCAGACGCGACGGGGGAGCGGGCCTTGGCCGCCGCCGTCGCCGGCGCCATCGCGCTCGACGGCTTCGCAACCTGCGCCAAGCAGTGCGTGCAGGTGCTCGGGGGCATCGGCTTCACCTGGGAGCATGACGCCCACCTCTACTTGAAGCGGGCCGTGGCCACCCGCCAGTTGCTCGGGGACCCGGGTGCACTGCATGACCGGGTGGCCACCGCGGCCCTCGCCGGTGCCCGGCGCTCCCTGGCCGCCGATCTGCCCCCCGAAGCCGACGCAGTGCGGGCCGAGATCGCCCCGATGGCCGCACACGCGGGCACCTTGGCCGGCTCCGATCAGCGGCGCTATCTGGTCGAGTCGGGGCTCCTCGTGCCCCACTGGCCCCGCCCGTGGGGCCGGGGTGCCTCCGCACTCGAGCAGTTGGTGATCGACGAGCAGCTGGCGGCCGCCGGGGTGCTGCGACCGAATCTCGGGGTCGGCGCCTGGGCCCTGCCGACGTTGGTGGCCCACGGCACGCCGGCCCAACAGGAGCGGTGGGTGGGGCCGACCCTGCTCGGCGGGCTGGCCTGGTGCCAGCTCTTCAGCGAGCCCGGGGCCGGCTCGGATCTGGCCGGCCTCTCGACGCGGGCCGATCCCGTCGAGGGCGGCTGGCGGCTGAACGGCCAGAAGGTGTGGACGTCGCTCGCCACGGTGGCCGACTGGGGCATCTGCATGGCGCGCAGTGACCCTGACGCGCCGAAGCACGACGGCATCACCTATTTCATCGTCGACATGAAGTCCGACGGAATCGACATCCGGCCGCTGCGCGAACTGACCGGGGCGGCCATGTTCAACGAGGTGTTCCTCACCGACGTGTTCGTCCCCGACGAGTGCGTGGTCGGCGCGCCGGGCGAGGGTTGGGGGATCGGGCGCACGACGCTCGCCAACGAGCGGGTGTCGATGTCATCGGGCGCCACGTTCGGTGCCGGGGCCGAGTCGGTGCTGCGCCGGCTCGGTCGCCTCGGTGACGACGCGCCGCCCGGGGCGCTCGTCCACCTCGGTGCTCTTTTGGCCGAGGCCCAGTCGATCAGGTTGATGGGCCACCGGGCCGGTCTACGCTCGCTCTCGGGGCTCGATCCGGGCTCGGGCGCCAGCGTGCGCAAGCTGCTCGGGGCCGAGCACGAGCAGCGGGTCCAAGAGATGGGCCTGTCCCTCTACGGAGCCGAAGGGGCGACGATGGACGGCAGCGCGGCACGCTGGGCCCAGGGCTTCCTCGCCACCCGTTGTCTGACCATCGCCGGCGGCACCAGCGAGGTGCAGCGCAACGTGATCGCCGAACGCCTGCTCGGCCAGCCCCGTGATCCCGAACCCGGGTCGTGAACACAGGGGCACCGGTAAGGTGCGAGGCGTGATCGCCCAATGACCGACACGCGCGAGCCTGCCGCCGAAGGGGCGGACGACGTCTGGCCCTTCCCCTCGGACCGCTACCTGCACGAGTGGGCGCCCGGTGTCCAGCAGGCCCAGAACGCCTGGCTGGCCTCCATCGACTCATTGACCTCGCCCGACCGCAAGACCCACGAGCTGATCCGGATGGTCTGCACGGTTATCGCGCGCCAGTCCCAAGGTGTCGAGCGTCACGCCAAGCTGGCGGCCGAGGTCGGCGCCACCTGGGACGAGATCGCCGGCGCCATCTTGCTCACCGAGCCGGCCTTCGGGATCGTGCTCGCGGTGGAGGCCTTCCCCGCGGCCCGACGAGGCTTCAAGGCGGCCTCGGCCACCCCACCCGAAGACGACGACTCCTAGCGAGCAGCGCAAACAACCCTCCGACAGCGCTCTCTTTGCCTACGGGGCCACGCTCTTGGGCTCCATGGGCGGCCAGCCCTCAACAAACCGGTGGTCGGCATGGGCATCGGGTAGGCGGCCAAACCCCGGCCCCGGCCCGGGCCCGGAGGCCGCCTCGCCCCGTGCCTGACACCCGTGTCATAGTGAGGCCATGCGGCTGGCACCGGACGAGTCGCTGGCGGCCTTCCGCCGCCAGTTCGAAGAGTGGCTTGACGTGCACCTGCCGACGTCGGTCGAGATGGTCGAGTCCCGCCGGTCGTCGGCCCACCTGCCCGACTGGGCGCGGGCCTGGCAGCGCAAGCTCTTCGACGACGGGTGGCTGGTGCCCGGGTTCCCCCCCGAGCTCGGTGGGCGTAACGCCACGCCCGAAGAGCAGATGGCCTATTTCGAGGTGGTGGCCACCCGTCAGATTCCCCGGGCCCTCAACCCGCAGGGGCTTTCGATCTGCGCTGCCTCCATTCTCGAGTTCGGGAGCGACGAGCAAAAAGAGCGCCTCGCAATCCCGACGCTGCGCGGCGAGATCACCTGGTGTGTCGGCATGAGCGAGCCCAACGCCGGGAGCGACCTGGCCTCGCTCACCACGCGGGCCGATCAAATCGACGACCATTTCGTGGTGAACGGCCAGAAGGTCTGGACGTCGGGGGCCCATGAAGCGGACTACTGCATGTGCTATGTGCGGACCGACCCCGACGCACCCAAGCACCGGGGCATCAGCGTGCTCATCATCGACATGAAGACCGAGGGCATCACGTGCCACCCCCTCCCAGAACTGACCGACCAGCACCACATCGACTTCAACGAGGTGTTCTTCACCGACGTGGTGGTGCCGGCCGAGAACCTGGTCGGTGAACTGAACCGGGGGTGGGCCCTGGCCCAGGGCTCGTTGCGCCACGAGCGCGCCATGCTGTGGGTGATGAACGTGGCCACTTTCGACCGGGCGGTCTCTGGACTCGTCCGCCTGGCGAACCGCGACGACGGGGGCGGCGGGAGGATCGGCGATGACCCGCGCTACGCCCAGGCGTTGGCCGAGTTGGCCATCGATGCCCAGGCCATGCGCTGTCTCGGCTACCGGGGATTCGCCAAGGCGACCCGCGGGGAGCTGCCCCCTGAGCACCTGATCCTGAAGCTCTTCACCAGCGAGTCCGAGCGCCGGGCCTGTTATCTCGGCGTGACGGCCCTCGGGGCCGGGGGACTCGATCTCGACGGTCCGGGTCCAAACCACTGGACCGACTTCGACACCGAGCTGTTCGGTGAGCCCCCGATCGATCCGTCGCTCGCCGCGCCCTTCTCCGAGGGTGCGTGGGTGGTCCAATACCTCCGGTCCTTTGCCGGGACCATTGCCGGGGGGACGTCGGAGATCCAACGCAACATCGTGGCCGAGCGGGTGCTGGGCCTCCCCCGGGGCTGACCCGACCACGAAAGCACGCCGACCAGCCCGACCGCGCACCCCGGCGGGAACCGCAGGCCCGGGCCGGGCCCACGACCGAGACGAGATGAAGGAGTCCAGACATGGCGATAACGGTGCTTCAAGAGCGAGACCGTCTCGGAGTCAAGCCCGGGAGGTTGTTCATTGACGGCGAATGGCGCGACGCGTCCGACGGTGCCACCTGGGAGCAGGTGAACCCGGCGACCAACGAGGTGGTCACCACCTTCGCCGTCGCTAGCAAAGAGGACGTCGACCGGGCGGTCAAAGCGGCCCGACGGGCCTTCGACGAGGGGCCGTGGCCCACTCTCAATGCACGGGACCGCAAGGCCATCATCCAACGGCTGGTCGAGTTGATCACCGCCAACGGCGAGGAGCTCAACCGCCTCCAGACCCTTGAGAACGGGATGCCCATCGCCTTCAGCTCGATGTCGGTCGTCTCGAGCGCCATGGCGGCCGGCGTGTTCGACCACCACGGCGGGTGGATCGACAAAATCTGCGGTTCGACCTACCCCTCCTACGAATCGGCCCCGACGGGATCCGAGGTCCAGGTTCTGAGTTTCCGCGAGCCGGTCGGCGTGGTCGCCGCCATCATCCCGTGGAACGCCCCGATGATGCTCTTCGCCCAAAAGGTGGCCCCGGCGCTGGCGACGGGCTGCACGGTGGTGCTCAAGCCTTCCGAGTACGCCGTGCTCACTTCGTTGCGGCTGACCGAACTGATCGAAGAGGCGGGCTTCCCGCCAGGGGTCTTCAACCTGTTACCCGGTCTGGGTGATCCGGCGGGCGAGGCGCTGGTCACCCACCGCGGTGTCGACAAAGTGACCTTCACGGGGAGCCGGGCTGTCGGCCAGCGGATCCTGGCGGCGAGTGCCGACGGCATCAAGCGGGTCACCCTCGAGCTCGGGGGCAAGAGTCCGAGCATCATCTTCGACGATGCGGCCAGCGTGGCGGGCACCGCCATGATGGCCATGGGTATGGTGTCGATGGGCCTGTCGGGCCAAGGATGTGTCTGCCAGACCCGTTCACTCGTCCAGCGATCGGTCTACGACGAGTTCGTCGAATCGGCGGCCGGGCTCACGTCGATGGTCACCTTTGGTGATCCCTTCGATCCGGCGACCACCTCGGGAGCCATCATCAACAAGCGCCAGCTCGACCGCGTGCTCGGTTTCATCGAACAGGCGCCGAGTGAAGGGGCACGTCTGGTCGCCGGTGGCGACCGTCCCGGCGGGGATCTCGCCCAGGGCAACTTCGTCAACCCGACGCTCTTCGCCGATGTGGACAAGACGATGGCCGTGGCGCGCGAAGAGGTCTTCGGACCGGTGCTCGTGGCGATGCCCTTCGATGACGAAGAGGAGGCCATCCGCTTGGCCAACGACACCGAGTACGGGCTCGGGGCCGGGGTCTTCACCACCAACATCGCCCGGGCCTTCCGGGTGGCTAAGGCCGTGCGGGCCGGCACGGTCGGGGTCAACGAGTACACGGTGATGCCCAACACGCCGTTCGGTGGGTACAAGTCCTCGGGCCTGGGTCGCGAGGGCGGGTGGGGGTCGATCGAGGCCTTCACCGAAGTCAAGTCCGTCATCATCGGACTCTCGGGCTGAGCAAGCGCGCGAAGCATTGCTGGCAGAAACCGCGGCCGAGGCAGCGCGCCGCTTCGGCGAACGACAGGCCCTGGTCACCGAGGAAGGCTGGGCGCTCAGCTTCGCCGATCTGCATCGGGTCTCCGACGAGGTGGCGGCCGGTCTGGCCCGCCGCGGCGTGTCAGAGGGCGACGTCGTTGCCCTCGTCCTGCCGTCAGGACCCGAGCACATCGTTGCCTACCTGGCGGCGGCCAAGCTCGGTGCCGTAACCGCCGCGGTCAACCCGAAGCTGGCGCCGGTCGAGCGGATCGCGGTGCTCTCGATCGCCGGGCCGCGGCTCGTGCTCACCACCTCGGATCTGGCACCGGCCGAGGGATCTCTCGGGCCGAGCGAGGCGCCGGTGCTCGTCATCGACCCGGCCGACACGCCCGAGGCGGTGCTCGGGTCGCTGCGCGAGCACGGGGTGTCCCCACCGATGCTCCCTGTCGATCCGGACCGCCCGATCGCCATCGTGTTCACCTCGGGTACCACCGGTATTCCGAAGGGTGCAGTGTTCTGTGGGACCCAGATCGCCTTTATCACCGAGACCGACGTGGGGCCCGAGTGGGGCGGCGGTGGCAGGTCGCTCGCCGGTTCGGCTCTGTCGCATCTTGGCCCGATGACCAAGCTGGCGGGGAGTCTGCGTCGCGGGTCGACCCAGTACCTCACCACCAACTGGCGGGCGGCCGACACCCTGCGCCGCATCGCCGAGCTGCAGATCGCCACCGTCGGCGGTGTGCCCACCCAGGTCGCCCTCATGCTGCGTGTCCCGGACTTCGATGCCTACGACCTGTCGGCCGTCCGCTCCATTGTGATCGGCGGGGGCCCCGCAACCCCGGCCCTCGTGCGCGAGGCCCGCGAGCGCTTCGGAGTGCCGCTCGCCGTGCGCTACTCGTGTACCGAGGCGGGCATCGGGACCGGGACAGCCTTCGACGCTGCTTTGGAAGACGCCGAAGTGAGCGTGGGCCGACCGCAAGCCGGGGTGACCCTGGTTGTGGTCGATGAACAGGGCCACGCGGTCGAAGACGGCGAGATCGGTGAGGTCACCCTTTCTTCGCCCGCGGTCATGGGCGGCTACTGGGGTGATCCCGAGGCGACCATGCGGGCCTTTACGCCGGCGGGCGGCGTGCGCACCGGAGACCTCGGATGGGTCGACGAGCAGGGGCGGCTCCGCTTGGCCGGGCGCTCGCGCGAGCGGTACGTCCGCGGCGGCTACAACGTCCACCCCATGGAGGTGGAAGGGGTGCTCTGTGATCACCCCGACATCGCAGCGGTCGCCGTCGTGGGCCGGCCCGACCCGGTCATGGGCGAGATCGGCGTGGCCGTCGTCGTGGCGCGCCCGGGCCGCCACGTCCCCAGCGTCGAGTCGTTGCGCGCCTTTCTTGACGGACGACTGGCCCGCTACAAACATCCCGATGAGGTGTTGGTGCTGTCCTCGCTCCCGCTGACCGCTATGGAGAAGGTCGACCGCCGGGCGCTCGAGGTTCTCGTGCTCGGCCCCGGGTCGCCTGGATGACAACGGATATGGATGCGGTGAGCGGATCAGAAAAGAACACCGAACACGGGGCGGGTCGGCCCGAGGACTTCCGCGATTCCCTCGTCGAATGGCTGGCGGACAACCTCACGCCTGCGGTCGTCACGGCCGGACATGCCGGCATCGAAAACACGGAGAACCTGGCGATCTGGCGGACCTGGAACCACCGGCTTTATGAGGGCGGCTGGGCGGCGCCGGCGTGGCCGGCCGCGTTCGGGGGCCGTGACGCCTCGATCGACCAACAGCTGGCCTACCTCGAAGAGATGGCCCGGGCCGAGGCCCCCGGACCCTTGAACGTGATCGGGGTATCGAACATAGCGCCGGCCATCATGGCCATGGGGACCGACGAGCAACGGGCCCGCTACCTCGTCCCGATGTTGCGGGGGGACGAGATCTGGTGCCAAGGGATGTCCGAGCCCGACGCCGGCAGCGATCTGGCCTCATTGCGCACGTCAGCCGTCCTCGACGGGGACTCCTTCGTGGTCAACGGCCACAAGACCTGGAACAGCCTGGGTCGCCATGCCGATTGGTGCCAGCTCTACGTACGCACCGATCCCCGGGCGCCCAAGCACAAAGGGATTAGTTGCCTGCTGGTCGACATGACGACACCGGGCATCGAGGTGCGCCCCCTGCGCACGATGACCGGCGACCTCACCTTCTGCGAACTCTTCTTCGACGAGGTCCGCGTGCCGAAGGGCGCGCTGCTCGGGCGGATCGACGAGGGCTGGGGCGTGGCGATGACCACCCTCAGCTACGAGCGGGCCGGCGTGGCCCGGCTCCACTTGGGCCTGACCGGGCGCTTCGAAGAGCTGTTGGCAGAGGCACGCCGGGTCGGGGTCCGGCCGGTCGGCGGCGTACGGGACGGTCTGGCCGCGCTCTACGCCCGCATCGCCTGCATGCGCTGGACAACGACGAGAGAGCTCGAAGCGATAGGGCGGGGCAGCCAGCCCTCGCCGGTCATGGGGAGCCTGGCCAAGCTCATGTGGGCCCAGGTCGAACAGGACCTGGCCGACCTGGCCATCGACCTGCTGGGGCCCGCTGCCCTGCTCGGGCCTTGGTCCAAGAACCTGAACGCCGCCCGGCAGGCGTCCATCGCCGGGGGGACCAGTGAGATCAACCGCAACATCGTGGCCGAGCACGGCCTCGGTCTGCCCCGCGAGCCCCGGCCGACGGCCGGCACGAGTCCGTGATCACCGTTTTCGGGGCCTACGAACTCGACGACGATCCCGCTCGGATCCAACACGACGCCCTGTGGTTGTTCCTTTCGAGCGAGGCGTACTGGGGGCGCTGGCGCAGCCGCGAGTTGATTGAACGTCAACTGGCGTCGGCGTGGCGGGTGGTCGGCGTCTACGACACGGCCACCGGCGCCATGGTCGGCTTCGCTCGGGCCTTCTCCGACGGCTGCGCGCTGGCGTACCTGGCCGATGTCTACGTCGCAGCCGAGGTACGGGGCCACGGGGTGGGCGTAGCCCTCGTGCGCGAGATGGTCGAGATGGGGCCCGGGGCCAACTTCCGCTGGATGTTGCATACCGCTGACGCCCACGGACTCTATGAGCGGTTCGGCTTCGCCGCACCGAGCGGTCGCTACCTTGAGCGCCCCGGCGAGCCCGGTGAACACGGCGTGCCTTCTTGATTCGGTTCCGGGACCGATCGAAGACCCACCCCGGGCCCGATGATTGGGCCCCCGGCCCCGGCCGTTTCCCAAAAGCCGGTTCCGCTTGATGGGCCTGATGTGCGAGACGGATGCCGCCCGTCCGGTCCACTCTGGGAGGCAACGGGGGTTTGATTAGCAGAATTTCTTTCAGGCCTATTGTGCTGTGCAGAATGACGGAGTAGAAGGTAGGGAGGGATCCCCGGGAAACCGTGGTCCCACGAAGCGCTGGCAACCCCGATGGGTCGTGAAGAGTTCGCAGGAGGGGGCATGACCCGTCGGTTTGCCGGTGACCGGCGCCGTCGCTCATCGAGAAGGGATTGTTTCTCCCGCCGATGACCGTTCGCCCGGTGCGCCACGCCTCGAGCCCGCCCGAGCAGCGAGACCGCCCCGACAGCCAGCAGATGGTCGTCTTTCGACGCCGTCTCAGGGACCGGCCGCCGAACACCGTGGCGGTGCTCGCCGGGAACGCCGCGTCGGAACGCGAGATGGGTGAGCGCTCGTGCAACAGATTTCTGGTGCGTGCCGTGTAACGTTCGCCGTTCGGCCACCCTCATTCGCGGGTGGTGCTCTCATGCGGAGGGGGGCGTTCGGGTGAGCAGGGCGCGGGTGCAAATGGGGGCGATGGGCGGAGACACGCGACGTCCTCGTGTCGCGCCGGTGGTCCCCCTCGCCGCTGTCCTGCTGCTCCTGCTCGCCGCCGTGGTGGCGCCCGTAGCCGTGCTCGCCACGTCGGCAGGGGCGACCGGTCTCTTGCCGCCGGCCAATCCGCCCGCCAACATCCCCCGGGGGAGCGCCCCCATCCTCCAAGCCATCGACGGCGCCCGGGGCCAAGAGGGCGTGGGCCCGTTGGTGTTCGATCAGAACGCATTCGCCGCGTTGTCGACCCCCGAACAGCTATTCGTCGTCGAGAACCTGGAGCGCACGGACCGAGGGTTGGCGCCCTTTGTCGCCATGACCGCCCAACTGAACAGCTACGCGCAGGGCGCGGCCAACGTGGCCAGCGACCCGAGCTTCCCGCGGACGTTGAGCGGTGGTCCCCCCGTGCTCGGTGGTGGCGGCATTTGGGCCGGCGGTTGGTCGACCGCCCTTGCCGCAGACTTCGAATGGATGTATCAGGACGGGTGGGGGGGGTCGCCGCAGAACACACTCGACGCCGACTGCACCTCGGCGGGGGCAAAGGGTTGTTGGAGCCATCGCGACGTCATATTGACGGACTTCTCAGACTGCGCTCCCTCCGGCTTCGGGCCGCCGGTCCTCGTGATGGGTGGGGGTGAGAACCCCAGAGCGTTCACCGGGGGATCGTTGGCGGCGATCTTCGTCTGCACCGACGCCCTCCCGACAGACGTCACCTTTACCTGGCTCCAGGCGGAGCAGTTGCTCGGGATTGCGCCCCGATTCGTGGCCATGGTGCCCACCCCCGATGGGCGGGGGTATTGGGAGGTCAAATCGGACGGCACCCTCGCGGCCTTCGGGGACGCGGGGGACTTCGGCGACATGGCCGGCCAGACCCTCAATGCCCCGATCGTCGGCATGGCGG
>PMOE01000007.1:0-983 GCA_003161575.1 Acidimicrobiaceae bacterium
TGCGGCAAGTACAAGCGCGTCCGGTTCAAGGGCATCATCTGTGAGCGCTGTGGCGTGGAGGTCACCCGCTCCAAGGTCCGGCGCGAGCGCATGGGCCACATCGAACTTGCGGCCCCGGTCGTCCACATCTGGTACCTGCGCGGGACGCGCAGCTGGCTGGCCTACCTGCTCATGGGCACCGAGGCTCGCGAGGAGCTGAAGGCCAAGCAGTTGGAGAAGGTCATCTACTTCGCTGCGAACCTGGTCACCTGGGTCGACGAGGACAAGCGCCACGAAGACCTGCCCAACCTCGAGGCCGAGCTCCTAGAGGAGGTCGCCGACATCGAACGGCGCCGCGACCTCGAGATCGACCGGCGGTTCAAGTCGCTCGAAGACGAGCTCAAGACCCTTGAGTCAGAAGGCGCCCGTGACGCCGAGATCAAGGCCCGCCAGAAGGCGGTCGAGAAGGAAATCGCCGCGATGCGCGAGCGGTCCGACGACGAGGCCGACCTGGCCCGGCGCTCCCTCGACGAGTTCAAGAGCCTGCACGCCCGCAAGATCTTGGAAGATGAGCTGCTCTGGCGCGAGCTCCGGGTCCGCTACGACGACTACTTCGAAGGTGGCATGGGGGCCGAGGCCATTCAACGCCTGATCGACCGCATCGACCTCGACGAAGAAGAAATCAAGCTGCGCGCCATGATCGACGCGGCCGACGGTCGTCGTCCGCTATCGGCCCAGCGGCGCCAGAAGGTCATCAAGCGGCTCAAGATCGTGACCGCCTTCAACCGCCGCGACGATCACGGCCGGAGGGTCAATGACCCGCGCGCCATGATCCTCGAGGCTGTCCCGGTCATTCCGCCCGACCTGCGGCCGATGGTCCAGCTCGACGGGGGCCGCTTCGCCACCTCTGACCTCAACGACCTCTACCGCCGGGTCATCAACCGGAACAACCGCCTGAAGCGGCTCTTGGACCTGGGCGCACCCGAGATCATCATCAACAACGA
>PMOE01000007.1:997-3421 GCA_003161575.1 Acidimicrobiaceae bacterium
GACTACTCGGGCCGTTCGGTCATCGTCATCGGCCCGACGCTGCTCTTGCACCAGTGTGGGCTGCCCAAGCTCATGGCCCTCGAACTCTTCAAGCCCTTCGTCATGAAGCGCCTCGTCGACGCCGAGATGGCCCAGAACATCAAGTCGGCCAAGCGGATGGTCGAACGGCGCCGCCCGCAGGTCTGGGACGTCTTGGAAGGGGTCATTCGCGAGCACCCGGTGCTGTTGAACCGGGCCCCGACCCTCCACCGCCTGGGCATCCAGGCCTTCGAGCCCGTGCTCGTGGAGGGCAAGGCCATCCAGGTCCACCCACTCGTGTGCACGGCCTTCAACGCCGACTTCGACGGCGACCAGATGGCCGTCCATCTGCCGCTGTCGGCCGAGGCCCAGGCCGAGGCCCGGGTCCTCATGCTGTCGGCCAACAACATCTTGTCGCCGGCGACCGGTCGGCCCATCACCGTGCCGACCCAAGACATGGTCTTCGGCGCCTACTACCTCACCTTGGAGGTCGACGGGGCCAAGGGCGAGGGCCGGGCCTTCCGGCACTCCTACGAGGTCCGCGCCGCCTTCGACGCCGGAGACATCGACCTGCACGCGAAGATCGCGCTGCGGCCGCTGCCCGACTCCTCGTTGGCCAAGCGCCTTGTGGCCGCCGGCATCGTCCCCGAGAGCGACGAGCACTCGCTCGCCCTCGGCACCACGCCGGGCCGGGTGCTCTTCAACGAGGCGTTGCCCGAGGGATTCCGCTACGTGAACGAGGTCGTCGGCAAGCGCAACGTGCCCATCGGGGTCATCGTCGAAGAGCTGGCCGCGGCCTACGAGAAGCACGAGGTGGCGTCCAGCCTCGACCGCATCAAAGAACTCGGCTTCCGCTTCGCAGCGCAGTCCGGGCTCACCATCTCGATCGACGACGTCCGGACGCCGCCCGAGAAGCAGTCCATCTTGGACCGCTACGAGAAGGAAGCGGAGAAGGCCGAGAACCAGTTCAAGCGGGGCATCATCACCGACGACGAGCGGCGCCAGAAGGAAATCGAGATCTGGACATCGGCCAACTCCGAAGTCGGGCGGGCGATGGAGCAGACCCTGTCGACGCTCTCGTTCAACCCGCTCGACATGATGGTCGACTCGGGTGCCCGGGGCAACGCCCAGCAGATCCGCCAGATCGCGGGCATGAAGGGCCTGGTCTCGAACCCCCGCGGTGAGATGATCCCCCGGCCCATCAAGTCCTCGTTCCGAGAGGGCCTGTCGGTGCTGGAGTACTTCATCTCCACCCACGGCGCCCGCAAGGGCCTGGCCGACACCGCGCTGCGGACGGCCGACTCGGGGTACTTGACCCGACGCCTGGTGGATGTGGCCCAAGAGCTCATCGTGCGCGAAGACGACTGCGGGACGACCCGCGGCATCTGGATCGAAGAGGTGGAGCCCGACAGCCCCGGGAAGCGCAGCTACCTCGAGACCCGGGCCTACGGCCGGCTCCTCGTCGAGCCCGTGACGCTTTCGGACAAGACCAAGATCGAGGTCGGCACGCTGCTCGACGACGAGGTCGTGGCGCGCCTGCGCGACGACCCGACGGTGGAGAAGATCCGGACCCGGTCGGTGCTGACCTGTGAGGCGGCCCACGGCGTGTGCGCCGCCTGTTACGGCCAGTCGCTGGCGACTGGCTTCATGATCGAGCTCGGTGAGGCGGTCGGCGTCATCGCCGCCCAGTCCATTGGCGAGCCGGGTACCCAGCTCACCATGCGGACGTTCCACACCGGTGGCATCGTCGGTGAGGACATCACGCACGGCCTTCCCCGCGTGGTCGAGCTCTTCGAGGCCCGCACGCCCAAGGGCGCGGCCGTGCTCGCCCGCCACTCGGGTGTGGTCCGCATCGAAGACGAGGAGCTCGGCCGCCGCATCACGGTGGTGGCCGACGACGGCGCAGAAGAGGCGGTCATCGTCGCGCCCCGGGCCCACCTCGAGGTCGCAGAGGGCCAGGAGGTCGGAGCCGGCGATGCGCTGGTCGAGGGCCCGAAGGACCCCAAGGAGCTCCTCGAGGTCAAGGGCATCCGGGAGACCCAGCAGTACCTGGTCGAAGAGGTCCAGAAGGTCTATCGGGACCAGGGGGTGTCGATCCACGACAAGCACATCGAGCTGATCGTGCGCCAGATGTTGCGCCGGGTGCTCGTGGCCGAGCCGGGCGACGCCCCGTTCCTGCCCGGCGAGCGCGTCGACAACCAGATCTACGCCGAGGTCAACCGCCAGCTGGTGGAGGACTCCAAGCGCCCGGCCGAGGGACGCCCCGAACTCATGGGGATCACCAAGGCCTCGCTCGCCACCGAGTCGTGGCTCTCGGCCGCTTCTTTCCAAGAGACGACCCGGGTGTTGACCGAGGCCGCCATCGAGGGCAAGTCCGACCAGTTGTTCGGCCTGAAGGAGAACATC
>PMOE01000024.1 GCA_003161575.1 Acidimicrobiaceae bacterium
ACCACATCGAGGCCGGTCTGGAAAGCACCGCCTTCGCCGGTGTTCACGATGACCCGCACGTCGGGGTCGGCATCGAGGTCGCGCCAGGCAGACTCGAGCTCGTCGAGCATGGCGGCATCCATGGCATTCCCGGCCTGGGGCCGGTCGAAGATCAACCAGCCCACCGGACCTCGGCGTGTGACGCGTAGCGTGGAGTAGCCGCTCAATTGCGAGGAACTTCCTTCCACGGAAGCGCCGCGAATGGATCGGGCTCTCGCGGCAGTCCGAGAACTCGCTCGCCGAGGATATTCTTGTTGACCTCGGTGGTGCCACCTTCGATAGTGTTGGCCCGGCTGCGCAGCATCCCCCGGACCTCATAGGGCATCGCCGCGGCGTAGTCGCCCGCCTCCGTGGGCCACGCGGTGGCGATCATGCCGAGCACGTCAGTGGCAGCGAGCTGAATCCGCTGGTTGAGGCTGCCCTGGTGGACCTTGCCGACGGAGCTCCCGGGTCCGGGGGGGCGTCCGGCTCGGAGCTGGGCGCGCACCCTCAGGTTCGTCCACTCACGGACTCGTTCCTCGCAGTAGAGGCGCATGATCTCGTTGCGGCGGACGGGGTCGTCCCACCCACNNGCACCCACCCTGCCCCCCCGCGTCGCTGCGCTCCCGGGCGAGCCGGATCAGGTACCCGACGCCGGAGCCACCGATGCGGTCGACGCCGCCCGACCCCGCTCCCGACACCATCTGCCGCTCCCCCGACAAGGTGGCGTTGGCCACATTCCACCCCGCGCCGACATCACCCACCCGTTGGGCGTCCGGAAGACGAGCGCCGTCGAGGAACACCTCGTTNNTGGCGCAGCGGCCGGATCTCGACCCCCGGCTGGTGCAGGTCGACGAGGAAGTAGGTGAGGCCCTTTCGCTTCGGGACGTCAGCGTCGGTACGGGCGAGCAGTACCGCCCAGTCGGACAGGTGTGCCCAGGTGGTCCACACCTTCTGGCCGGTGATGACCCAGTCGTCCCCGTCGCGTTCGGCGCGGGTGGCGAGCGACGCGAGGTCCGAACCGGCCCCGGGCTCGCTGAACAGCTGACACCAAACCTCTTCGTTCCTGACGATGGGAGGGAGGAATCGCAGCCGCTGATCCTCGTTGCCGTGGGCGAACAGGGCGGGGGCCGCCAGGTTCAGGCCGAGCGGGTTGAGCCTGCCGAGGTTGAACGGGCGCAACTCCTCGTCGGCGCGCCGGGCCACGTCCGGGGGGAGATCTAGGCCGCCGTAAGCGATCGGCCAGGTCGCGGCAACGAGGCCGGACCTACCGAACGCCGGGTACCACGCCTCGTACTCGGCCCTCGATCGCACTTCGCGCACCGCCGCCGAACCACCTCTGTGTCCTGCCTCGACCCACGAAGGGGGCACGGCTGACTCGATCCAGGCCCGGACCGCGTTAACCACCTCATCGACAGAGGCGTCCGGCGCTACCGGGAGCCGACCCGCGACTCCGTCGGCGGAGCCGGGGGCAGTGATCAACTGAGGCACGATCCTCACCTGCCCGTAAAGCGGGGCGGTCGCTTCTCTCGGAAAGCGGCTAGTCCCTCCTTGAAGTCCTTGCTGCGCGATGACACTTCAAGGGCGAGCGCCTCATCGGCCAACGCCGCTGAGAGATCGGCAGACCTGGCCGTATGTAGCAGCCATTTCGTCAATCCAAGCGCCACGGTCGGGCCGGACGCCAATTCTGCCACGAGCTCGTCGACGACTCCATCGAGCTCGGCGGTCGCCACGGCCCGGTGCACCATCCCCCACTCGGCCGCCTCGGCACCGGTGACCGTCCGACCGAGCAGCAACATCTGTCGGGCGCGTACCTCCCCCACCCGTCGCGACAGCAGCCACGTCGCCCCGCTGTCGGGGGTGAAACCCCGCTGGGTAAACGGCTCCCATAAAGAAGCATCTTCGGCGGTGACGGCGAAGTCGGAAGCCAGCACCAGCTGCAACCCAAGGCCGGCCGCCCAACCACGCACCGCACACACCACCGGTACCTGCACTGACAGCATCAACGGGATCAGACGGTGGGCCTGGCTCGGCAGACGGCGTTGGATGCTCCCGACCCGTGGTTGCGGAGCATCCAGGTCGGCATTGCGCGCCACGATGTCGAATCCCCCACAAAAGTGGTCACCGGCGCCCGACATCACCACAACGCGGACCGCTTCATCGGTGGCGACGCTATCGAAGACGCCGATGAGGCCCTCAACCACCGTGTCAGTCAGCGCGTTCCGCCGGCTGGGGCGGTCAAGGAGGACCCGGAGAACTCCGGCGGCAAAGCTCAGACCGAGCCCCTCCACCCGGTGGTCGTCAACATTCACCGTTCTTCGTACTCCGCAGCGATGGCGTCGAGTGCGCTCTGCAAATCGTGAGCCCCGCCCGGCGGATCGGGCAGCCGGACCTCTCCGTACTCGCGGCTGGGCAGCAGCACGGTGGCGTGGCCCGGAGTAGTCAGTTCGTCGCGCTGGTTGGTGGCCGACAGCTCGAGCTCTACGACGGGACGTCCCCCTTCCCCTAGATACTTTCGCACTATTCTGCCGCCGAGCCACTGAGTATCACCGACATAATTGAACCGGCGGAACTCGCAATCGAGCTTCCACAGCCATGCGTCGTCACCCATCCAGTCGGTGCAGAGGTGAATCAGCCATGTCTCGCGCATGCGTCCGTAGTCGAACGTGGTCGGGTTGCCGCTACGCCGGGCAAATTCGGGGTCCCAGTGGACCCGCTGCATGACGTCAGGCACATTTAGGTCATCGCGGTGGAAGAACCGAGGAACCCGGGCACGGTTCCGGGCGGCGAGGCGTAGCGGCTTCACGCCGTAAAGACCCATTCCCATACCCGCATGCCAGCAGACCATGTCGGTGACGGTGAGCGGCCCCTTTACCAGCGGGCCGATCTCGTCGCCCTCGGCGACGTCCTCCCACCAACGCTGCTCGGACCCGCGAGGCGACTCAGAACGGTACTGGGCTTCGATCCGTTCAATCTCCTCGTCGGAGTACGGGGCGATCTCCAACGCGTCGTACTTGCGGCGCTGGCGTGCCTTGGTCCGCTCGGTTCGGATCATCAGGCGGAACTGGGCCGAAAGCAGTGTGTCGCTCTCGTCGCGAAACACCTGCGCCGTCCACTCATGCACGGCCCGCTCAGCAAAATCGCTGGGTTTGTCGATTACTCCTACCAGGGCGTTGCGCCGGAATACTCGGCGATCGGGCCGCATCGGCGCCCACCATTCGCGCGCACTCGCCGAGTAGAAGGCGTGCACACCACTCAGCGGGTCGCCTTTCATGAGGTCGCGCTGGTCGGGTCGAACCTCGGCGACCTCGTCCTCGCCGACGAGGGTGTCGCCCCCGACAAGGGGCGGGGGGGCGATGAGTCCATCCCACCTCGTCGAGTTGGCGTAGTCGGGATCGCACCACAGCGGGTTGTCGTCACCGTAGGCCACCGAGACCTGACGGAAGGCATCCGCGCCGGGTCGGAGGTAGTGAGGTGGCAGAGGGTGCGGCTCGGGGATCCCGATCCGAGAGCGCAGACGAGCAATGCCTTCGTCCGTGATAGTGCCCTCACCTGCCATTTGGCTCACCCGGCATGCCTACAGGTCGACCTTCCGCTGGCAGCGCGACGGGCTTCCGGCGGATCGCATATTTGATCACATTATCGGAATGCGCCGTCGGACGGGCCCTCCGACGCGCTCCGCGAACCGCTGGGCACCCTGCGGGTGGGCCGGCGGCGAAGACTGATGGCATAAGATATTCAGCGTGGTGACCTCGTCTAACAGCCCCGATGGGGCGGTGCCGCGAACGGCTGGCGACCGCGGGGCACGGATCGTCCGCACCAGTAGCGGTGAGCAGATCGCCTCACACATCCGGCGGTTGATATTCGATGGGGTGTTGAGGCCCGGTATGCGGGTACCCCAGGATGCCATCGCGCACGACCTGGGCGTGAGCCGTATCCCGGTCCGCGAAGCAATGATCGTCCTCGAACGTGAGGGTTGGGTCACAATTGAGATGCATCGCGGCGCGTTCATCAACGCCCTCGACGAACAGTCCGTCCGTGATCATTACGAGCTTTTCGGTCTGATCTACGGCTTCGCCGCCCAGCGGGCGGTGTCGCGTGCCGCCGCCGACCTCCCCAAGCGCCTCGCCGACATCCAGGCTCGCTTCGCCCGAGCTACTGAGTCCGACGAGCTGCAACGGCTGTCGATCGCATTTCATGACACGATCTTCGAGGTCGCGGCATCACGTCGGATTAACGTGGCGCTGCGGGCCATGTCGGCGCTCGTGCCCGGCAACTTCTTCGCATCGGTGCCGGGCGCCGTCGACGTGGAGAAGCGGGGTTTTGCCGCCATCGTGCGTGCCGTGCAGAAAAACGACGGGGACAAGGCCTCGGCCGAGTACGCACGGATGATGCGACGGGTCGGGGACAAGGTGGTCCAGCTCTTCGAGGAGCGCTCTCTGTTCGAATCAGCCGCAATCACGGCCTGACGCGCCGACCGGCGAATAGCCCACACAGCAATGCCACCCCATCCGTTCCGCAATGTCGCCGTCGTCGGGGTGCACAACACGGCGCAGGCCCGCCACCTTGCCGGGCACGACTCGGCGTCAATTGCGCTCCTCGGCGCTCTCGGTGCGCTCGCCGACGCCGGTATCTCTCCGCACGACGTCGATGGGGTAGTGGGCCCCGCATCGGCGGAGATCGCACTCGAGCTCGGCCTCGGACCTTGTACCCGCAGGCCGAGCGCACTTGGGATCCCGTCCGTCCTCGACGCTGCCGCCTTGATCGCCACCGGCCAATGCGACGTGGTGGTAGTGGCCGCCGGCGGCGCCGGAATCCACATCGACCCATCTACGACCGCTCCGTGGACGCGGCCGACCAACGAGCTGGTCGTTGGCTTCGGCCTGTTCACCGCCGCAGAATTCGCCTTGATGGCGCGGCGCCACATGCTCACCTATGGCACCACACCCGAGCAGCTGGCGGCGGTGGCGGCCACCATTCGCACCAACGGCCACGTCAACCCCGAAGCGGTGTACTACGGCCGGGGACCGTTCAGCGTCGACGACATCCTGGCGTCACGGATGATCGCCGATCCCTTCCACCTGCTCGACTGCGCCACGACATCAGAGGGCGGCTGCGGCATCGTGCTGGTCTCCGCGGAGCGAACCATTGACAGTCCTTCTCCCCTGTGGATCCTCGGCGGCGCCAGCGACTCGTTCGGCCCCGCGTACGCGGTAGCGCCGGTGTGGGACTTCCGGCCCCAGCCCGACGCCGACACCGCGGGGCGCGTCGGTGCCCGCGCCGCCCGCCGCGCGTTCTCCATGGCCGGTCTCACCCCGGCCGACGTCGACGTCGCCGAGCTCTACGACCCTTTCTCGTTCGAGGTGATCCGGCAGCTCGAAACGTTCGGCTTTTGCGGGGATGGGGAGGGTGGCTCGTTCGTCGAGGATGGGAACATCGGCCCGAATGGCAGCCTCCCCGTCACCACCGACGGCGGCACCATGTCGTTCAGTCACCCAGGGATCAACGCCCAGCAGCTGCAGCGCGTCGTGCGAGCCGCCCAGCAGCTGCGCGGCTCGTGTCTCACCAACCAGGTCGAAGAGGCCGAGGTCTCCCTCTGCTCAAACGGGGGAGCCGGAGCGCTGTTCTGCGATGTGATCCTGCTCGGCCGGGAACGCCCATGACCCTCCTACAGCCCCAACCTCGGGGGATCCCGGTTCCGCGTCCGAGCGTCCACAGCGAGAAGTACTGGGAGGGGTCCCGTCAGCACCAGTTGCTCTACCAACGGTGCGCGGCGTGTGGTCACATAGGATTGCGCGCCTTCACCGTCTGCGCGAGGTGCCTGGCAACGTCGCCGGTCTGGGAACGCAGCACAGGTGCCGGCGCTCTGTACAGCTGGACAGTTGTGTGGCGGCCACCCGACCCGTCGTTCAAGGTCCCTTACGCGCCCGCCGTCGTTCGACTCGACGAAGGGGTGTGGATGTTGAGCGCAGTCATTGGCTGTGAACCGGGCGAGCTGCACGACGGCATGCGGCTGGCGGTCCAATTCCATGCCATTTCTGAGGAGATCACCCTGCCGTATTTCGCGCCTCCCGGGCGTTGAGGGCGCTGGGATCCGATCCATTCGCAGATGAATATGCACCCTTTCAGTGCCGGGAGGCATCTCCGGGCGTTGGGATACCTTCAAAGTTGGAAGGAAACCTGGCTGGCTCACCTTTCAGTCGCGACGCTCCGTGCAAGTTCGACAATGCTCCAGTGCCAAGGAGTGAGGGTCACGTCCGACCCCTAGCTACGGTGCGCCACGAACCCGAGAGGTCAGGGCCCGGCGAAACTCGCGGCAATCGGGGACGGCGGACGCACCACGAGGTGCTCGAGACCCACGCCCGGGTAGTCCAGTGCCACTGCGAACACTCCGACGAGGCAGTCGGCAACTTCGTCGGTACGAAGCATTTCCTCTGTCATCAAGCCGTGTCGGGCCCACACCTCGAGCGTCGAACGCAACAGGTCGGGGTCGAACTGATCACCGAATTCGGTGGGGTAGGTGGCGCCGATCGCCACCGATGTGAACCGGGTGCGCGGATGCTCAGTCTGCCAAGCGCGCACCGACTCCTCGAGGGCTGCCTTGCTGGCCCCATACGCTCCGAGCCCGCTGCGCGGGCGCCCGACGGTCTCCGAAGACAAGAAGGCGACCACTGCACCGGGGCCAAGGAACGGTAACGCTGCCAGCACCGTCTGGTGAGCGCCGATAACGTGCGTCTCGAGCACCTGGCTCCAGTCCTCGGCCGTGGTCTGGTCGAACGGCCGTAGCGGCGCGACGCCGGCGCAGTAGACAAGCAAGTCGATCTCACCGAGCAACTCGGCCGCCTCGGCCACCATGCGCTGGCAGTCATCGGGGATACGGACGTCGCCGACAGCGATGAACCCGCCGCCGGCTTCCCTCACCACCTCATCAAGCCGATCAGCGCGCCGGGCTGTCATCACCACTTGCCCTCCCCGGCGCACGGCGCGCACCGCGATGGCACGCCCGATGCCCGACGATGCACCGACGACCAACACGCGCCGCGAGGCGAGGTTGGAGCCGACCACCCTATCGGGCGAGGCCCCCTCGTCAATCACCTTCAACCACCGCCTTCATCTCGGGGTACACGGCCTCCGCGTTCTCACTCATCAGACGTCACCGGACGGCCAACAGGGTCAACCAGCTGATGCAGGGCGCGCCTGATCCGACCAACAGCGTGCGAAGGTCATCGGGTAGATCGTGGTGACGCTCCCAACGGAGCGTCACCACTGCGCGATTACGTTTGCCGCGGTCTGCATAAATTCATCCGAGGTCGAAAGGACCCCGGCCCATCTGCTCGCGCACCGGCACGACCGGGGAGTTCGTGAGGAGGCGTCGCTGCCAATTGGCCCCGTCCACCACCAAGGTGTGGCCGGATATGAAGCGGGCGTAGGGCGAAGCCAGGAAGGTGGCGGCCCAGCCCAACTCACGGAGCCGCCCCACTCGGAGTGCCGGCTGGCAAGTGTCCTTGTCGCTCGTGCGCGAGAGATTCTGCTGGATATCGGCGGTCATGTCCTCGTGCGGGAAGAGCCCTGGCACTAGCCCGTTCACCTGGATGCCGTAGGGACCCCACTCGACTGCCAACGTCTCGACCATATTCTTGACCCCGGCCTTGGCTGCCGCCGAATGGGCAAATCCCGGGCCCCCGGTCCACGCGTAGGACGCTCCGATGTTGACAATCGAAGCGGGCAGCCCGGCCGCGATATGGCGCCGAGCGAGCTCGCGGGAACAGTAGAAAGTGCCGTTGAGGGTGATGTCGACGACGGTGCGCCAGGCGTTGGGGGACATGTCCTCGGCCGGCACCGGGAAGTTGGCTGCGGCGTTGTTGATCAGCACGTCGGGCAGGCCGAACCGCTGTTCTGCAGCATCGAAGGCCGCGGCGACCTGGTCCGGGTCGCGGATGTCACAGCTCACGGTCTCAACCTCGGCCGTTAGCTCGCTGAGCGCGGCGCGCCCCTGGTCGAGATGATCGTCGCTGCGGCTGGCCACAACCAAGCGCGCTCCGAGGCGGCCGAACTCGACGGCGATGGCCCGACCGAGGCCGGTCCCACCGCCGGTGACCAACACCACCTGGCCGTCAAAGGTGCCCGGTGGCAGGGCCGTGGCACCCGATGGCGGCGGCTCGGGCAGGCCGGGGAGCGACATCTCAGCTGCCCGTGTAACGCGGCGACCGATCCTCGGCGCGGGCCGCCCGGAATTCGGCGATGTCGTCGGAGCGATTGATGAAGGTCTGAGCGATGAGTTCGTCCTCCATCGAGGACCGGACGTCGGGTTCGGCCAGGTGCCGGATGACCCGTCGGGCCATTTTGACCACCACGGCAGGCAGGGCCACGATGTGCTCGGCCATCTCCTGGACCGTGTCGTCGAGCCGATCGGCCGGGACGACCCGCGAAACGACCCCATGGTGCAACGCTTCGTCGGCGCCCATCGGGCGACCGGTCAGCACCATGTCGCTCACCACGCCATGGCCGCACATCTGAAATAGGCGGCCGACCCCCCCGGTGTCGGGAATGACACCGTACTTGAGCTCAGGCAGCACGAACCGGGCGTCGTCGGACGCAACCCGGATGTCGCAGAGGAGTGCCCGTTGGAAGGAGCCGCCGATCGCCCATCCCTGCAGGGCGACCAGAATCGGGGCGTCCAATTCGAGGAGCGGGCGAACCCCACGGTGGCCCCGGGTCATCAGCTCGTGATGGCTCAAGGGAACCTTCGGCTCACCGCCGATGGCAGCGACGTCGCGGCCGGTCGAGAAGGACGAGCCGTTGCCCCTCCAGATCACCGCCCGGACGTCTGGGCTCTGCTGCAACTCGGCGAGGGCCTCGAAAAGCGCCAAGTCCATGGCGTCGTCGAAGGCGTTCTTCTTTTCAGGGTTGTCGTTGGTAATCACGGCGATCGGCCCCGTGATCTCCAGTCGGACAGTTCCGCTCGCCATGTTCAGACCGGTGCAACAATCGTGTCGGCTCCCGGTCCCCCGCCACGGCAAATGCCCACGAGCCCGTCACGGCAGTGGTCCGCTTCGTCACGGCCTCTGATTGACCATGCACCGAGGAGGGGTCCTTCTAGGCGCCGCCCGACCGGGCTTCGGCCTCCGTCGATCACGACTGCGTCGTCCATGGAGACCAGCATGCTTCCTTAGGCTCTGGAGCGCCAGCCCGCTAGGGCAGGGCCGTGTGCTGGACCGTGGTCGAGGAAGAAATTGGCCAATCGGGGGCTGCGCTCTGCCGGCACAGCCCGCGGCAACCACCGGGTTGCGGTGACGATGGTTTGGTGTCGACGAGCTCATGAGGCCCAAGCGGATCGCACCTCTTCGGCCGTAGCCACAGTGGCCACGAGCGAGATGGTGTGGCGCAGGACCTGGGCTGCGTATTCGGCGGGCACCCCGACGACAGCGTCGGACACCACAACCACCTGGTAGGAGCGGTTCACGGCATCAAAGACCAGATTGGGAATGGCTACATTGAGCGAAATACCCGTGACGACAAGCGTGGTAATGCCGTCGTTGCGCAAAAGCGAGTCGAGCTGTGTTCCGGTGAGAGGACTCAGGCCGTGGTAGCGCGGGAGGACGAGGTCAGCGTGGTCGGGATCCAACTCGGCCGACGGCCGTGCGCCATCGGCGCCCAACCCGTGCTCGTCGAGGCCGAGACGGCGGGCGGCCCCGAACAGCCGGGCGTTGTGATTGGCGCCGAAAGAGCCGGGCAGCATCTGCGCCGTGCAGTGCACCACCTTGACCCCCGACGCCCGTGCGCTTTTGAGCAGACCAGCGATCCGGCCCACCAATCCCGCCTCTTCGGATGCTGCCGCCAGCGTCGAGAGAGCGGCACCGGCGCCGAGGGTGCCTTCTTGGACTTCTTGGACGAGCACCGCCGTCCGCACAGGGACCACAAGGTCGGAAAGTTCTGGGGCGGGCATGGAGAGGGGGCGAATCCCTAGCTGCCCCGGACGCCACAGGGGCGATCGGGTCCGGTCACTTCGGTCTGTCTATCACCCGCCGGCACACCCAAGGGTGGCTCGCGTCCGCTTCGCGGTGTTGCTCCGAGATCGAGTAACGCATCGTGGTGAGTTCCCGGCGAGGGTCTTTCGGCACTTCGTCTGGATAGTTCTCCGGCCGCTGGAAGACTCAGGAGTGGTCAGCCAGCTTCGGTTGCAGATCGGCACTGACGATCCACATGGCGAAATATTGGGCCGCTCCGCCATAGGCGTGCCCAAGGGCGATCCGGGCCCCGTCTACCTGGTAGTCGCCGGCCCGGCCGCGCACCTGGTTGGCCGCCTCCAGGCATCGGATCAGGCCCGAGGCCCCGATGGGATTGGACGACAGCACGCCCCCCGAGGGGTTCACCGGGAACGACCCGGTGAGCTCGGTGTCCCCGGCCTCGGTCATACGCCATCCCTCACCTTCTCGGGCGATGAGATGCCCCTCGAGCCACATTGGCTCATACCAAGAGAAGGGCACGTAAAGCTCAGCGCAGTCGATCTGCCGTCGCGGATCGGTGATTCCGGCCTTCTTGTACAGCACCGAAGCGCAGTCCACTCCGGCCTGCACCCGCACGGCGTCACGACCCGGGAACGAGGCGAACTCCGTGCGCTTGGCGTGGGCGATCACCCACGCCGGTGCCCCCGGGCTGGCGCGGGCCACCTCTTCGCTGGCCAGCACCACCGCAGCGGCGCCATCCGACGATGGGCATGACTCCAAGAAGTGCAGCGGGTCCCACAGCATCGGGGACTCCTTCACCTTCTCGATGGAAATGTCCTCGATATGCAGATGAGCATGGGGGTTGCGCAGCGCGTTCTGACGGTCCTTCACCGCCACCTTCCAACCGATGTGCTCGGGAGCGCCCGAGCGCTGAATGTAGCTGCGGATCCACGGGGCGAAGGTGCCCCCAGCCCCCTGGCCACCGGACTTCCCCCCGGACAGGGCCCAGGTGGCGTTGCCCTCGGACTGCTTCTCGTAGCAGACCACCAGCACCCGGTCGTACCGGCCGGACTCGACCATGGTGGCTCCGGTGATGGCGGCAGCAGCTCCCACCGAGCCGGCGGTGTGTACCCGGTGAATGGGCTTTCCGACCGCACCGAGCGCGTCAGCTAACGAGAGCTCGGGCATCACCACGCCCTCAAGAGCGTCGGGAGCCTTGCCGATCACCACCGCATCGACGTCGCCGAAAGTAAGGCCCGCGTCCTCGAGCGCTTCGAGGGCCGCCCATCGAACCAGGCCGTCGAGGGTGAGGTCGAGGCGCTTTCGGTAATCCGTCTGGCCGGTCCCGATCACGGCGCACGGGCGCCCCATCAGTCGTCTCCCTCGAGCACGCTCACCAAATTCTGCTGCAGGCAGGCCCCGCTCGAAGCGTGGGCTACGCCCCGTCGAACGGTGCCGTCCATGATCCGACTGGCCACCTCGGCCACCCGCACCAGCCCGGTTGCCATCACCGGATCGCCGGCCAGCGGGCCACCAGACGGATTGACCACGGTCTGTTCGCCCAGTCCGAGCGAGCGACGAACGATGAGCTCCTCATGGCTGTGGACGACCATGAGCTCAGCCACGTCGATCGGACCGTCGGCCGCCCCCGCATGAGCCGCCGCCGTGCGGATCGACGGCGAGTCGGTCAGGTCCCGGAAGCCGGGGTGATGGGACTCGATCCGGTGGTCAATCCCACGGATCCACGCGGGCCGTTCGCGGAGCTCTCGCGCGCGGTCGCCAGCCACCAGCAACACAGCAGCGGCACCGTCGGCCGTGGGGGCCACGTCGTGAGCTCGCAGGGGCGACGCGACGTACGGCTGGGCCATGAGCTCTTCGACACTCGCCTGCTCGGTCACCATGGCCTTGGGGTTCGACGCTCCTGCCTGCCGGCTGCGGACCACCACCTCGGCGAAGTCCCGCTCCGTAGCCAGCTCCCGATCGAGCAGGGCGCGGGCCTGTAGCCCGGCCAGCGAGGTGGGATCGAGACCGAGGGGCGCCATGAAGTACGGATCGGTCTGGAGCGCGAACGCTTCCCGATGGTTTCCCGGCGAAGGCCGTCCCGAACCGATGACCAGCGCTGTGTCCACATCGCCCACCTGCAGCCGCAACCACGCCTCGAACAGAGCCCAAGCGCCGTCCATTTCCACATGGCTCTCGTAGACTGGAGGCCAGGCACCGATCCCGTCCAGGTTCATGACGAAGGCGAATGGGAGCCCAGAGTTGTAGTCGCAGCTGCCGGCGATGGTGAAGTCGACCTCTGAACGTTCCAGTCCTGTCTGGTTGAGTATGTCGTTCACGCACCGCATCACCAGCACCGGCTCAGGACCGTCGAAGGCGGCGACACTGGGTGTCTGCGAAACGGTGACGATGGCGACGTCCCGTCCCGTCGACCTTGTTGTGTCCCCGTTCAAAGCGCGAACTCCTCGAACGAGTCCGGGTCGGCATCAGGCTCGCCGGTGGGGTTCCACCGCTCGATGATGCCGTCGAGCGATACGGACCGGTTGTCGATCTCGCCCAGATCCCGTTGGCCGGCCGGCCACCACACCGCTTGGAGTCGGAGACCGATGCGAAACTCGTCGATGGGCAAGCCGCGAACATCGACGCCGGTGAGTGGCGTGTCCCCGCCGTCCAGCAGGATCGAAGCGCGGATATAAGGCTCGGTCTCCTTCTGCCCGTAGTACTGGATCGGAGTGATGACGGTGAACGCGGTAACCGAGCCGCGGTCGGCGAGGACGAGGTCGCCTTCTTCGCCCACCTCCACGCGCTCGAGCAGGTCGTATCCGCGGCCAGGGATCGACACCTTCCCCGAGATGGGCGAGCGCTGCCCGATGAAGCGGCCATCCAATAGTCCTTGGGCGAAACGGCGTCGGTGCGGCTGCAGCGGCTCCCGATAACGCAGGGAGATCAGCTGCTCGATCACGGTCACCGGCTCGCCACCCGTAACCACTTGTCGGGCGGTGCCCGTGCCCGCGGGTACGAAGTGGAAGTCGGTGATCGCCCCCCGGCGGTCCTCGTGGAACTGAACGGAGACTCGCATGCCGGTGGAGAGCTCGTCGGGTGACGCTACCTCGAGGGCGTGGACGATCGGGCGGTACGCGCCGTCTAGAAGAACGAGAGCGAATGCGAAGGGGTGGTCGAACGGATGCTGCGAGGTCGGTTGGGTGACCCACGTCCACGATTTCACCGTGCCGTCGGACCCCATCTCCACCAAATCCGGCTCGAGGCTGGTCCCGGTTTCCGGGTCGTACTCCACCGGCGGGCAGTAGACGCGTCCGTCGATGCGGATGCCGAGCAACCGACCGTCGCGCAGGGCGGTGAAGAACGGCCCGAGCACCGGCCCGGTAGTTCGCGTGTAGGGGTACTCGAGCAGGGTCTCTACGTCGGGGAGCATGCGCCGGTCCTTTCACCCCGATGCGTCTGCGACCCCACCGGGGTGCGGGGGCCGGTGGTCAACCGCTCAAGAAACCTCGCCGCGCCATCGAGGTCCGCGGTGGACCAACCCACCAGCTGCTCGGAGAACAGCCCGATGTTTGCTCGTTCCACCTGACGGTGGATCGCCCGTCCACGCGGCGTTTCGCACACAGGCGAGCCCCGACCGTCGGTCGGGTCGGCGACACGTTCGATGCAATCAGCACGCTCGAGGACGCCCAGCTGCCGGCTGAGTGCGGCCGGAATCATCCGGGTTCGGCGAGCGAGCAGTGCCGGCCGGATGGGGCCCCCTTCCATGACCTGGCGGAGCACGCCGGTGGAAACGAGGCTGAGCGGTACCCCGGACCGTGCGGTGCGCAACGCGTCCAGCTTGCGGCTATTGGCCGGTCGTTGGATGGCTACGACAGCGTCCAGGATCCGCTGCACGTGCTGACGGGCGGGCGGTGCGTCCTGGGTAGGCACGGCGGCGTTCGCCACGATTGGCACCCTAGCAATCGGTTAACCGCGTGAACAATCTCGCGAATCGGCTCACTGTCGGTTTGTGTCCGGCCTAGTGCAACGAGCTCGCCCGGGCGAGCTCCGCGGAGACCATCAGCCGGCGCGACATCGAGCGCGTTGGCGGCCGGCTATCGGGACTACTGCGGTTGGTTCCACTCAATCCACCCCACGCCCGATCGCCCGTCGGCCGCTTCGTATCGGGCCAAGGCCCGGGGGAACCTGCTGATCCGCCCATCGGCGGACCGCAAGAGGAGCGGTCCGAACGCGAGGGGGTACACGGCCAAGTCGAGGCCTCCGGGTTCTAGCTCGATGCGCGCTGACCGGGGAAAGCCGTGCGCACCCAGATCCTCGCTGATTGTCAGGGTCGACACCGGCGCAACCCTGCCGGCGGATTGGATGTAGCCGAACGCGGGACGGTTCGGGAGCCGGACATCGGTACCGTGGATTCTCGTCCCGTCATCGAGTCTGGCTGATGACCAGCACCAGCCCAGTGACCACCAGTCGCGCACTCCCCAGGAATGATCGCGCTGGCCTGACCCCACGAGTGCCACTTCCCGATCGCCAAGCCGGAGCTGGCCTTCGACCAGGCAGGGTATCTCGTAACGAGTTGTCAGGATGTAATGGTACGGCGAGCCGTCCGTCCGCCACGTAAGGTCGACGGCCAGCTCGATGGGCTTTCCTTGCCGTCCCTCGTAGACGGCCTCAGGTTGACCGTGCAACTCCCCGACACCGACTGCCCGAACTGCGAACTCTTCAAGCGGCTTCGAGGCGTCGCACGCCAGTTCGACGCCCCGCGCCTGGAGCCACAGCCCGCTCTCATCGGGCACGGGGAGGTTGTAGTCGGTCCAGGCCACGAGCGGCTGACCCGGTGCCACGATCATCATCGTCCACCACGAGACACCCATGTTCGGGTAAATGCCGAGACGGACGTAGCCGGCCAGCTCACCGTCCTCGGACACGAAATCGGCGTAGTACGACTCACCCCACAGCTGCTCGGACCCCGCGACATGTCTGCTCTCGTCTTTGGGATCGACGACATGAGAGACCGATTGGACCACCGGGTGCCACCGTAGCGCGACGCGTGGGGAGACACGTGGCCTTCACCGTCGCCATAGCGCCGTCTCCACCGCATGGTTCATCGGCCGTAGGTGCCACCGCCTTCGCCACCGGTCCTGGAGACCTTGAGACGATTCGACAGAGCGGTGATCTAGTTGATCAGGTCAGCCGTCAAGGAGGCGACCGAGCCACGGGAGGGCCCGCTGGGCCGCGTCAACGGCGTCACCTTCGGACGGATATTCACGACCCGAGAAGTAGCTGATCGGGGTCCACGCGCCCATATCTTCGGGGTCCTTGCGGAACTCCTCGAAGCCAAAGGTGCCATTGGGTCGCGAGAAGATATCGACGCAGCGATTTCCTTGGGCCGTCTGGTGGCTATCGAGAACGGTCCAGGACTTGTCGAGCCGTGACGACATGCACGTGACGTTACTCAGCCCCGGTGACATCGACGACCGCCAGCACCGGGCGGTTGCTTGAAGAAGATATCGCGAACTGCTTGCAAGACCGATCGGCGAGCACAACCCTCTGGATGGCCCACCTCGACGTGTGGGTGCTCAGCGGCGTTTACGGCCCGTTGGCAGCCCGGTCGGCTCGGAAGAGGTCAGCGAACGCCGCTGTTTCCCGCACGACCGCGGCGGCGACCGCGTCACGTCGTCCATCGAGCAACAGCCGCTTGATCGCCCGCACTCCGATCGGCGGGTGCTGAGCGATGCGTTCGGCCAGCGCCGTGGCGGTCGCCAACATCTCGTCGTCAGAGCAGCAGATAAGGGCGATACCGAGCCGGACAGCTTCCTCGCCCCCGATCTCGTCGCCGGTGAGCAGCACCCGGGCCGCCTGTTGCCATCCGAGCAGCGCTGGGAACAAGACGCTGCTGCCGGCTTCTGGGGGTACACCCATCGGCGCAAAGGGCACCCGCAGTCGGGCGGACTCGGCGACAACGACGAGATCGGCGTGTGCGAGCAACGTGAAGCCCAACCCCACCGCAGCCCCGTGCACCGCGACCACCAACGGCTTTCCGAATGCCTGCAGTTCTTCTAAGAGCGCGGGAAAGCCCACGCCGGTGTCGGGAATCCCTTCCACCGGCCCGGTGCGCAAGGCCGCCATCTCGTCGAGATCCTGCCCCGAGGAGAACCCGGGCCCGCTGCCGGTAAGCACCACGACCCGCACGGCCTCGTCACCGCCGGCGGCCCGCAACGCGTCGGTGAGCGCCGCATAGAGCACGCCACCAAAGGCGTTCCGGCGGGCGGGCCGGTCGAGCGTGAGCAGGCGAACACCGCCGCTGTCATCAACGACAACCCGCCCGCCGTCGCTGTCGGCCATTTCAGCGCTCGTACACAACGCAGGCGAAGAGGTGCTCAATCGGGGGCTGCGGCTGCGGTCCGCCGTTCCAAGTCCATGCCTTCACTGTCCCGCTGCTCCCCCTTTTGAGCCGCATCCGCGGTGGCTGTGGGCCACAGACGTGGTTCAGGTAGTGAGGTACCGTACCAGCCCGTCAACAATAGAGTGCGCAGATGTCGGGACAGTCGTCCCTTCATACTCCTTGGCATACGCCACTCCTAACGCCACCTCCGGGCTCTCTCCGTTCAACTCGGCACATGGGCGGCGTTCGCCTGGGCAACGATGATTTTGGCGTCCGGAGGGAGGAGGAATTGTTTGCCCACCGCCGACTCGACCGAGATCTTTACCTTGTGCACGTAGTTCTGGTGACTGGGGTAGAGGGCCTTGAGCTCGGCAGTGCTGAACGGCGCGGTGCTGCCGAACAAAGAGCAGATCACGCTCTTGGTCGGATCAAAGCTCCCCGTCAATGTGGAGATGGGGACATCGACCGCCGGGGTCCTGATGCCACCGATGGCATTCCCGCTTGCATCACGGGCGATGGCCGAGCTCCCGGCGATCTTGAACCGAGGGGCACGGGTTGGCGGGACACCCTTCACCACCCAGGCGTTGAGAACGGCGAACACATCGCGAATGACGAAGCGCTGTGGTCCGTCATTGATGGTGCCGCAAGCAGCAAAACTCGGCACCGAGGCAGTCGGGTCCCACTGCCGACCCGAAGCGATCCCATAGTCCAGGGTGGATTGGTCAGCGTGTGAGGTACCCGCCATCTCCCACACGCGGATCCGGGCCGTGTCAGGCTGGCGGGCTGCGTAGAAGCCGAGGCCAAACAGGTCGGTCTCGGTTTCGGCGATCATGACCGGCTGAGCAAGATCCGTCCGGATCCGCGCGACCTTCGGCAGTGTCGCGGCAGACGCAGCGCTCAAGGGTGCTCCCGTGGCCCCCCGGCTGTGGATGAGGTACCCGTTGAAGATGTCGGCCACCGGCGCGATCGCGTTCACGTACGTCGTCATCCTCGAGGCGGACTGCGACTCACCGGTCGCGATGAGGTACTTGGGCCGCAACCGCCCGAGCGGCCGCACGCCATCGGGACGCAGGATCGCTTGGGCGGCCTGGGAGAAGATGTCGTACGAGTAGTCGTCGCCCGGATGCACGAGGCCGGCATAACGGGTCGGATTCTGTGTCACGAGGGGAAGCGGGTTGTACCCGGGTATAGGTAGCGTGAATCCAGGCGTGCCAACGACTCCTAACGCCTGCGCCGACACACCAACGTAGGCAAAGCCGGCGCGCAGCAGCTCCGGGTAGGCAAAACCAAAGTCCGGATCGGCATCGCGTCCAGCCGTCTCGTTGAGCCATTCAACGATGACCGTGCCGTTGAACTTCTTGGGATTGATCGGTGCGCGCACGATGATCCGTGTCTTGTAGGCAGCCCTCGTACTTGGAGCCACCCCCCACCTGCCGTTCACCCCCCAGACGCCGACCGGCCGATAGGCGGTCGCAATCCCTGAAATGAAGAACTCCTTCTCCGAGTAGTTGTACTGCTTCTTGAGATCGGCCGGCATGGCATTGACCGGTATGTCCGGGCTGCCGCCGGTTACGGGTCCGCTGACAATCGGAACCGACACGCCGGTTCCCATGGAAGACAAATGAGAGCGGCCTGCTTTCACGGTCGGCGAGGACGCGCCGGCCGGCTGCACGACGCTCGTCGCCACCAGGGTCATCGCGAGTGCCACGAAGCACGTGGCCACCACCACGAGCCGCTCGCACCGCGTCTGGTTTGTCACGCCGACTCCTCTTCAGATTCGAATCGCTCGGAATCGCTCCCGAACCCTAATGGGCATCTCGACTGGAATATTCGCAAATTTGGCTTTGAGAAGTCGGCGGGACACCACCAAGGTGGTTACGCGGATTCGATCCCGGCACCCGCCCCGAGGTAGATGCCCTCTTGAACCCACTGCGGGTGCCTCGTCTCCGTCGAGTCACCCCACGAGTTGCTGGTCGAGGAAATTGGTGGCCTGTTGCGCGAGGGCGGCGATCGAGGGCGTGACCGCAAGGTTGTCGACGGGGGCGAGTCCGTGCCCGGCGTTCTGCACCAGGACCAGGGTCGCCTGGTCCCCGGCTGCGGTGAGGCGCTGTACAAGCTCTTCGGACTGGGCGGGAGGGACCACCTCGTCGACGGCCCCTTGGATCACGAGGAACGGTGGAGCGGTCACCGACACGTAGGTGACCGGACTTGCTGCGCTCAGCACCGGCGAGGGTGGTTGGGCGGGAACCCCGAAGACCGCGGGTGAGACCTGCTTCGCCAGCGGGGTCGCCGACCACGAAACTGCGTTGAGGTCAGTCGGCCCGAACTCGTCGACCACAGCTTCGACCCGGCTGGACTGGTTCAGATACTGGCCGACGTCGAATCCGGCACTCGGGCTGGCCAGACCGAGGAGGCTGGCCAGCTGGCCCCCCGCACTCGCACCGACCGCCGCGATCCGCTGGGGGTCGATCTTCAAGAACGCGGCGTTCGCCCGCAGCGCCCGTACGGCACACTTTGCGTCCTCCACCATGGCCGGCCATTTGTACTGCGGCGCCAGTCGATAGTTGACCGACGCGAACACCCACCCCTTGTTCACCACGTCCGCCTCGAGGTCACCGTCGAATGAACCCAGGGTGATCGCGCCGTCACCGAGTTCCCAGGCGCCACCGTGCAGGAAGACCACCAGGGGGGCCGGTGTGGTCGGCGGCGGGCTCGGTTCATAGAGGTCGAGCGTTCCCGACGCGGCGCCACCGGTGCAGTAGGTGAGAACCGAGTGGCTACCGACGAGTCCGGGACCACTGCTGCAACCGGCGAGCCCGGTGACGCAGACGAGGCACAGCCCAATGACCGCAAGGGGTCTGTGGCGCCGGGTCATGTTCGGGTCATCGGCTCGACGTCGGGGACTGCAGCGTCCGTCGCCTATTCCTGCTCGGTCAAGTGGAATCCGCAGACGCTTTCGCACCGCTGGTTGATCTTGCGTTGCTCGAGCACGGACACCGACTCCCTCCGGGGCGGTTCAGCCTACGACATCCGCCCATTCCCACTGCCGGACCTCCCTCGGTGAGCAGTGATTCGGTGAACCGGACGTTCAAGCGTGCTCCTTGCTTGGAGATACGATACAATACGCCTCGTATTTGTTCTCTGGCCCGTGGGCCACGATGAGGGGAGCGACCAATGCCGGTGCTCGAACGCAAGTGGTGGACCCTAATCGCCGTCTGCACGGCGACATTCATGCTCCTCCTCGACATCACCGTGGTGAACGTGGCGCTGCCCGACATCCAGCGGTCCTTGCACTCGTCGTTCAGCGATCTGCAATGGGTGGTCGACGCCTACTCGCTCACCTTGGCTGCCTTCCTCCTCACCGCAGGCGTCGTGGGCGACATGTTCGGTCGGCGCGAGGTGTTCGCAGTCGGACTGGCCGTGTTCTCCGCCGCCTCGTTGGTTTGCGGGTTGTCGACCTCTTCGGAGATGCTGAACTTGTCCCGGGGCGCCCAAGGGGTAGGCGGCGCCATCATGTTCGCCACATCTCTTGCCCTCATCGCCGCGGCCTTCCACGGCAAGGATCGGGGGACCGCCTTCGGGATTTACGGGGCGGTGCTCGGGGGGGCCGTCGCCGTCGGCCCGCTCGTCGGCGGGGCCATCACCAGCGGCATCGGTTGGCGTTGGATCTTCTTCGTGAATGTACCCATCGGGATCATCGCGGTCATCATCACCTTGGCCAAGATCTCCGAGTCCAAGGACCCGACTACCCGCCGGGTCGACTGGATCGGAGTCATCTCGTTCTCGATCTCATTGTTTTTGCTGGTGCTGGCACTGGTGCGAGGCAACGACGACGGCTGGGGCAGCACCAAGATCATGAGCCTCTTCGTCGGAGCCGCTGTCCTTATGACCGTCTTCCTCCTCGCCGAATGGCGTCAGAAGGACCCGATGCTCGACCTGACGCTTTTCAAGCGCCCCGCCATGGTCGGGGTCTCGGCCACTGCCTTCACTCTGTCGGCCTCCATCTTCGCCATGTTCTTGTACCTGACCCTTTACATCCAAGATGACCTCGGCTACGGACCTCTGGCCGCGGGGATCCGGTTCCTCCCGATCACCGTCATGGCCTTCGTGGTGGCACCCATCGCCGGCAAGCTCACGGTGCGCATCCAGTCCCGGTACCTCCTCGGTCTCGGGCTTCTCCTCGCGGCCGTCGGCATGCTGCTTATGGCGACAACCCATCCGACCTCAGGATGGACCCAGTTGATTCCGGGCTACATCGTGGCCGGGGCGGGTATCGGCATGGTCAACCCGGTGCTGGCGTCTGCCGCGGTCGCCGTCGTCCCCTTCCAGCGCAGCGGGATGGCCTCGGGGGCCAACTCCACCTTCCGCCAGATCGGCATCGCGACCGGCATCGCCGCACTCGGAGCGGTCTTCGCCAGCCAGATCCAGCACAAGACTCTCGCGGTCCTCAACGCCAGCCCGCTCGGCCACCAGGCCATCGCCCAAGGTGGCCGCCAGCTGGACAGCGCGCTCCAGGCCGGTGCGGTCCGCCAGGCCGCCCAGGGCATCACGTTCGCCCCGGCCCGCCAGGCCTTGCTCCACGCCTATCGCATCGGGTTTTCGGGCACGCTCAACGAGCTGTTGATCATCGGCGCCATCGTGGCCTTCATCGGATCGGTGGCCACCTTCGTCCTCGTCCGCCAAAAAGACTTCGTGCCGAGCTACGCCGGGGACGGCGAGATCCCCGAAAAGAGCGAGTCTCCGGCGGACCCGGCGCCGGTGGCGCGGTGACCGTCCCGGGCGCCAGCACCGCGTCCGCTCCCTCCGGACCCCCCTCCGCCGAGACGCCGTGTTCGAGGCCGCCGGGACGCCCACGCGATACTCGAGCCAGCCACGCCATCACCGAAGCCGCGCTGCGGCAACTCGCTGATGTCGGCTACGCCAACCTGTCCATGGAGAGCGTGGCCGGTGAGGCCGGGGTGTCGAGGGCGACGGTCTACCGGCGCTTCCGGGACAAGGCAGACCTGGTCACCGCGGCCATCGCCGCAAACGGGGGTGGTGACCTGCCCGACACACCGTCGGCCGATCCTAAGGGCGATCTCGTCTCGTATCTCGAAGAGTTCGACGAACGTTTCGCCGAATCCTGCCTCGAAGTGTTGGGCGCCCTCGTCGGAGCCCGCGAGGAACCGCACGCCCTTGCGCTGCACCGCGATCGGGTCATCTCCCCGAGGAACGCTTACGCCCGATCGCTGCTCGAAGAGGCCCAGCGCCGGGGCGAGCTCAGCCCCCAAGCTGACCTCGAACTGGCACTTCAGATGGTAGCCGGATCGGTCTTCTACCGAAGGGTGAGCGGAGCGGACAGCTCTCCGGGTTGGGCGAAGCGGGCGGTCCACGCCATCTGGGAATCCATGGGCCCTCTGAGCAGCCGCCGCCCGTAACATTTGGCGGTGAACGATCACCACCGCGGACAGACCGGCGGGTCCTCCACATGGGGATTCAGCCCGCTCGAGGTGGAGTTGACGGGCCAGGTCGTCCGCCTTGAGCCGCTCCGGCCCCCACCATGCGGGTCCCGTCGCTCTGGCCGCAGCCGAAGACCGCAGCACCTACCGCTTCACCTCTGTGCCGAAGGGCATCAAAGCCATGCTCAGTGCGGTGGCTGCCGCGCTCGGCGAAGCGGCGGCGGGCAAACATCTCCGCTTTGTCACCGTCCGGCTGGCGGACGACCGGGTGGTCGGGTGGACCCGGTTCAGTGAGCTCGTGCCGTGGGTGTGGCCCACGGGAGGCCCGCTCCAACGCTCAAACCTCCCCGATGCCGTCGAGATCGGCCACACGTTTCTGGCCGCTTCGGCCCAACGGGGCGCCGTGAATACCGAGGCCAAACTGCTCATGCTGGCCCACGCCTTGACGCGTGGGGTGTCCACCGTGTGCGACTCCGGACCGACGCCCGGAACGGCCGCTCCCGGGCCGCCATCGAGCGGCTCGGGGCGGCCTTCGAAGGAGTGCTGCGGGCCGACCGGGCGGGCGCCGATGACACGGTACGCGACACGGCCAGTTATTCGATCCTGGCCGACGAATGGCCCGAGGTCCGAGGCCGCCTGGTCGCCCGTCTCGCCGAGTGACGCAACGACCGGCGTAGCCGCTCTAGGGCGCGGCCCCCACAGGGAGCGGGGGCGTGGTGAGATCCAAGGTGGTGGCCGAGGAGTTGATCTGCCACGAGGGGGTGCCGGGGGCCAGGTAGTAGGGCGGGCTCAGGTACTCCGCCCGGGAATCCCAGTCGTAGTCCTTGACGTAGCCCGTGGACCCGGATAACCCGACGGCACCTCGCCAGTCCTGGGCGATCGAACCGTAGACCGTCAGGTTCCCCGGTTCCAGGCCCGATTGTGTTGGGGAGCCAGCCGTCCAGTTGTTGACCAGGAAGGAGTTGCTCAGTGCGAGGATGGCCGCGTCGACGATGAGGCCGTTGTTGCCCCCCGGGTCACACAGCGGGATGGCCGACCCCGTGGGGGTCCCGAGCTGGGCCTTCGTGCAGGCGGTCTGCAGGGTACCCGGCCCATTGCAGTTCCCCCCATTACAGGCCGGCTTGACTGGGTGGTTCACCTCCACGTAGTTCTGGGCGATCAACCCCAGCATGTCGTTGTTGTTCATACTTCCGGTCGGGTTGTAGACGCATTGATTGTTGACGGTGCTGTCGAAGTTGTTCCCGCAGTCGGTGGGGTCGCTCGGATACTGGAGGTTGCCGGTGATGACGACATCGTTCTCGGTCGCCACCGTCAGCTGGCCGACCACCCCACCGGGCAGGGCGTTGGGAAGACTCGGTGGACCGCCGACTCCAGGATTATCGCTCATAAAGGCGTCGGCCTCGCAGTCGGGTTTGCCCGACGCCCCGGCGTAGTTCGCGTAGGAGCCGTGGTAATTCAGTTGGGCATTGGGGCCGTAATTGCCCGATGTCCAGTTGTCGAACGGATTCGCCCCGGGCACACAACCCGACGCCGCCGTCTCGACGTAGATGACCCCGTTGCCATTCGTGCCATTCGGGATCGGCACATCGTTCCCGACGCAGGTGAGCCCGTCGGCCTGGGGGGCCGTCGTGTCCGGACTCACCACCGTCATGTGGCCGGTCCCTGGTGGTCCGCCGGTGGCATTGTCAAAGGTGATCACCGTCGGTCCCTGATAGAGGCACCCGTCAAGCTGCGCGTACGTGGCCAGTTTGGTGTCGTCTTGGGGTAAGGGCTGGAAGGGCTGATTGTCCGCGCTGAGTGCGCTGTCGGCACCGGTTTGCCCCACGACCCCTGCTGCCACTGCCGCTGCCGCGTTGGGATAGCACCAGCTGCTCATCGGCCTCGGAAGCGGATTCGACCACGCGGTGACGAACAAGCATTGGCTGTCGTCCGTGGTCACCGGTCCAAGGGTGGGGTCACCGTTCACGTAGATCGAGTCGTTCGAGAAGATGGGACCGTAGAGCTTGTCGCCGGTGAAGAACTCGACGGCTTGGCAGGCCCCCGCAGTCACGCTCGGTCCGAAGTAGCTGTTGGCCCAGTCCCAGGTGCAGGCCGTCTGGGGGTTCCCAGTCAGGTTCGGGTCGGTCGCCTCGTAATTGGACCACCAGACCCGGGTCAAGAAACCGTTGGCTGGCGTGAAGTTGGCCGCCGTGTGTTCATAGACCATGTGGCCCGGGAACCCGGCCGCCCCGTAGATGACAACCTGGACATGGTCGAGCTGGCTCCCAGGACCCGGTGCCGCCTGGCAATTCGCGCTGAAGCAGAACTGCGGATTCCCCCACAGATACCACTCGGGCACATTGCCGGCGGTGGTGCCGTCCACTTGCTCCCATGTCAGATAGTTCGAATCGGTGCACTGACCACCGTTGGGTGAGCCGTGCCAGCAGTTGATGAGGTTCGAGTTCGCATTGACCTCCGAGAGGTACGTGTTGACACCTGCCTCGACCGCCCGGTAGGCGTAGTGCTGAACGAGGTCAGCCTGCACCAGTGGGTCGTGCTGCACCGCATCGGTCGCCAGCAGGCTGGCACCGGTGACGAGCATGAGGGTGAGGCCGAGCACGATACCGAGCGCGGCCTGGCCGGTGTCACGAAGGCTTGGCCCGGGCCGCCGGTGCCCCGAGAGGGCCCGGGGCCGGAGAACTCTTTTCGTCCTGGCTACGTTCATCTCACTCCACCTCAACCTACCGCCGAGCTATAGGCCTGTGACGTCGCAGAGAGCTGGTAGATCACCGTCTCGTCGTCCGCCTGTCCGGCCTGACTCGGGTTGCTCGACACGTTCACTTTCAGGTCTACCGCCATGTCCTGGATCTGGTTGGCGTTGCAGTTCGTCGCGCTGTTGCAAGTTTGGAAGGTCGTCGCCAGCGCGCTACTGGCCAGGGGTGCCGCTTGTCCGTCGAGCGTGTAGGCAAAGATCGGCTGACTCGCCGTGTTTACGACGTTGGTTACTCGGAGCAGAGTATGCGGAGTACCCCACTTGCACGGCCCGGCGCCTCCCGGCGCGCCGCTGCAGGTGTTCGGAGTGGCCTTGGTGGTGGTCACGAGGAAGGTCTGACCGGTCAGGGTGGCTGCCACCTCCGTCGGTCCATTCAGATCACCGGTGTTGGTGAAAAAGAGGATCGAGGTGGCGGTGAGCAGGGGGGTTCCCGTGTAGGCGAACGTGGTCGGGCTGTAAAGTCCGAACGCCGGCACCGGCACACCGCTCGCCGGGGTCGGATCGGGCGACACCGCACCGCGGATGAGGCTCTGCAGGTGAGTCGACACCGGCAGTAACTGGTCCTCGTTTTCGTAGGTGTTGTTGACATACGTGGTCGTGTTGAACAGGGTGGCCACGATGGGCATGGTCATGGCGAAAAGCACCCCGAGCAACAGAATCACCACGCTGAGTTCGGCCAGACTCATGCCGGACTCGTCAAAGCCTCGCCGGCCACCCGCACGTCGGACCAGGCGCCGCCGGTAGGCGTCCATCTGCTGCGATCGCCAACCCATTACAGCTTCACCTGGACCGGTGTCGGCAACGGGAAGGCGGTTTGGGTGGCTCCCGGGTTCAGGATCGACTGCGTCGGCGTCACCAAGACGGTGGCCGTCGCGCTCGGGCTGCCCCCGAACGCGGTGGCCGTCACCGTATAGGTCTCATAGATGACGTCCGCCCGGGTGGAGCCGTCCTGCCCACTTGGAGTCAGGGGATATGTTCCCGAACAGCCCGAAGTAGTGACGCTTACCGACACACTGGCCTTGGCGGCGGGAGTGCCGTTGGCGTTCAGCACCTGGATCGGGAGTAGTCCGAGGGGCACGGTCACGGCCGGCGCACCCGTCACTGAGGCACCGGGCTGCAACGACGCCAACGCCGAGGCATTGTTGCCGAGGTCGCCCACACAGGCCGCCGCACCCACCGAATCGCCGGCCACGAAGGGAAAGAGCGGTCCGATCGAAGACGTTCCGGCTGCTGAGGTCGCACAGGCGGGACAGGCCACGTAGAACTGGTTGCCGGGGATCAAGCTGTTGGAGACGCCGATCGGGAGCGCGATGGCATGGAGGCCGGCGATGTTATTTGCGCCGTTGAAGACATTGGGTATGGCGGTTGAAGCCCAGTCAGTGATCGATGACGTAGGGGAGAGGTTGACGTCGCTCAGGACAACCGCGCTACTCGTTGTGGCCCCCGCCGCCTCGCAGATCGGCCCGCTCCCTTCGCAGGCGACGCCGGAGATGAACACGGGGCTGGTGGCGGCGTTCGGGAAGACCCCGCCGCCAAGAGTCTGGGTGCCGCTTTGAATAGCGCCCGTCACGATCGCCGCCGCCGAGGCACCAGCGCCGGTGGCGACACACGTATTGGCGGTTCCCGGAAAACAGGTGAGTTGGCTGAGCGAATTGACCGTGTCCCCGACCGGGAAGGTGTCATCAACGAAACTGGGGGTCGTAGCCGATTGGGCACCGGACAACACGACGGCGCCTGAGGAGTCCTCGCCGATCGCCATGCAGGCCGCCGTGGTGGCCGGGCAGGCGATCTGGGTAAGCGAGGACGGCTTCTGGGCGCTGACGGGGTTGGTGGGCAACGGGTCGGACACGAAGACCGGGGCCGTGGCCGACTGGGTGAAGGAGAGAACCACCGCTCCCTTGGTGTCCTGGCCGATAGCGAAGCAGGCATTGGGGGCCGAGCAGTTGATCTGTGTGAGCGAGGAGGGCGCCAGGCCGCTCACCGGTCCGTTGGGCAAGGTTGGCGAGACAAAGGCGGGGGCGGTGGGCGACTGGGCGCCGGCCAGGACGATGGCACCCGAGGAGTCCGCCCCGATGGCGAAGCAGGCGTTAGGGGCCGAGCAAGTGATCCGGGTGAGGCTGCTCGGCTGTGCGTGGCTGACCGGTCCGTTCGGCAACGGGTCCGAGACGAAGGCGGGGGTGGTGGCCGACTGGGCGAAGGAGAGAACGACAGCACCAGAGGTGTCCGCGCCAACGGCGTAACAGCCGTTGGCCGGCGTGGTCGAGCAGGTGATCTGGGTGAGGCTGCTCGGCTGTGCGTGGCTGACCGGTCCGTTCGGCAACGTGTTGGAGGTCCAGGTCACGCTGGCAGGCGACGTCCCGACGACCCCGGTCAAGAGAACCGCCACCGGGGCCGTGAACGGGCCGCTTGAGCCGATGGCGAAGCAGAGGGTGGCGCTCGGACACTGCACCTGGCTCAGCACGTTGATGCCGGCGGGCGGCGTGGCGCTCATCCAGTTGCCCGGTGTTGCTGAGGGGACATCAAAGACGGCCGCAGCACCGCCCGATCCATAACCAGCGGCGATGCACGCGTTAGTCCCGGCGCAAGCCATCGACTCGATCCGGCTCATGCCGAGCGAACTCGGCAGCGCGGCGGGCGAGAGGGTCGTCCCCGAATAGACGCTGGCCGTCGCCGTGGTTCCGCTCGTCCCGTTGGCCGTTCCGATAGGTGATTGCCCCGTGATCAAGCACTGGAGCAGGCCGACGTTGGGACACACGACACCGTCCTCGGTGGCCGTCGTGTTCGGGTACTGCACGTTGACGTAGGCCCCTTCGTCGTAAAGATAGGGCCCAGCCTGAGTGACCTGGTTGATGTTGACGGTGACCGGCGTCGCAGGAGGTGTGACCGCCTGGGTCGTCCCGTCAGGTTGGACAAAGGCGTTGGTGAATGAAGAGGTGTCTGGGCCAACTTGGATCGAGTACGTGCCCGGAGGCTCCTCGATGAAGGCGCAGCCGTTCGATCCGTCGGGGTTGACCGTCTGTGTTATCGCGCCCGGGGCGGCCACCGGGTACACGGTGATCGGCACACTTTGCACCCGGCCCGTCGATCCGTCCCAGGCCTTCGCCGCCGCGTCGACCGGAGGTCCTGCTATCTCCTGCCCAGCGGCATTCACCTGCCAGGGCGGGTTGCCATTGATCTGCACGCCGATGAACCCGTCGGCGGGCAGCGACGCCGGTGGCCAGTTGATGACGGTGGTATCGGTGATGGCAACATTCCCATTCGACCAGGTGACGGTCACCTGCAGATCCAACACCGTCGGCACAGTTGCCGTGTCGCACAGGTTGCGATCGCCGTTGACCGTGTTCCAGTTGAAGGTGGCCGACGCCGTATAGGTGACGCTGCCCACTGTCGAGACGGGATTGAGATTGTAAGGAGAGGGAAGAGGCGCCGTGGGGGTGGTCGGGACCGATTGGCCGATGGGTGGTGACGGGAGCCCCTGGGCGTTGAGCGGGGGGCCGTAGTCGTTCATCGTCTCGATCCACTGCTCGGCGATACCGAGAGCGGTAACTTTCTGACGGGCGTTCCCGGTTTGCGTCAGGACGTTCATGAGCAGATAGGCCACCGGGACGAGTACCAGGAGCATCACCGTGAAGGCAATGGCCACCTCGACGATCCCCACGCCGCTTTCGTCACGCCGGGCAAATGACCCGCGCCGGTTCAAGAAGGTCCGCCCCCTACTGGCGCGGCCTTTCCGGAGGGGTCCCTCCGCCGACTGGCTTCCCAATCGCTCCCACCGCGAACCGGATCTGGAAATCGTCTCTTTCCCCTCAACGTACCGTGCCCAAACTCTGACACAGACTCCCCATCCGTCCTGGTCGGCCGGACCTTCTACTGCACTCAGTATGCACTAATACTTGGTGCAATCAACAGGCCTCTGGTGAGATTGGGCGCGAACGACGCCTAGCGGGCGGAGAACCCCCCAGTACGGGGGTCCAAACAAACGTTTGATGGAAGACACACATATATTTTGCGAAATCCGTCAGATCGCCGCAAAACGGGCGAAACCGCCGCGTTCGGCGCCGGCTTCGGTCCCCAGACCTCGTCCCAATCGGTCGACTCGCGCCGTGATCCGACGGACCGCGTGCCCGACTGTCGGCGGAGCTGCGGCCCAGTCCCTCGCTGCGCCGTTGGTAGGGTTTCGCCCGATGCGGGCGGTCGTGCTCACCGGAGAACGGACCGTGGCGATCGAAAACGTGCCCGACCCCGAGCTCACTGGCCCCGACGGCGTCGTCGTTCGCGTGGAGCACACGGCGATCTGCGGATCAGACCTCCACCTCTATCACGGCGATATCGAGGCCACCGGGGTCCGACTCGGCCACGAGTTCATCGGTACCGTCGCCGAGGCCGGCCCCGAGGTCCGCACCCTGCGGGTCGGCGACCGGGTGTTGGTCTCCGGGCTGATCGGGTGCGGCCACTGTGACGCCTGTGCCTCCGGCGACCCGGTGCTGTGCCGCAACGGCGGCTTGACGATATTCGGCACCACCCCCGGGCTGCCCGGTGGGCAAGCCGAGGCCGTGGCCGTGCCCTTGGCCGACACGTTCGCTCTCCCAATCCCCGAGAGCATCGACGACGAGCAGGCGGTCCTTTTGACCGACATCCTGCCCACGGGGTTTCTGGCCGCACAGCGGGCCGCCATCTCTCCCGGCTCGACCGTGGCGGTGATCGGACTCGGACCCGTGGGCATCCTGGCCCTGCAATGCGCCCAACTGTTCGGACCGGCCCGGGTGCTGGCGCTCGACCCGGTACCCGACCGCCTCGAGCGGGCGGCCGCACTCGGAGCCGAGCCCATCAATGCGTCGAACGGCGGCGGGCCGGCCGGGGTCCTCGACGCGACCGCCGGGCGCGGGGCGGACGCGGTCATCGAAGCGGTCGGGCTCGACCAGACGATCGCCGACGCCATCGTGTGCGCCGCTACGGGAGCGACCATCTCGATCGTGGGGGTCAACCTCTCGATGACGCTCCCGTTCCCGATGGCCGCCGCCCTGCTCAAGAACGTGACGGTCCGGATGACCGTGGCCGCCATCCCGAGCACCTGGAGAGCCCTGGTGGCGCTGTTGGCGTCGGGCCGCCTCCGCCCTGAGGGGATCTTCACCCACCACCTCGGCCTCTCAGCGGCAGCCGATGCCTACCGCATCTTCGACCGCCACGAGGACGGCGTCTTGAAGGTGCTGCTCGACCCGACGACCTGAGCCTGGGTCCTTCCGGCCGCTCAGCGGACTGTCGGTCCCCGGTCGGTCTCGCCGAGTTCGCGCTCTTCTTGCTCCAAGCGCTCGGGGCTCGCCGCCACCCCTTCATCGACATTCCCCCCGAGCTCGTCGCCCCCTTCGGCCGAGTTGCTGGCATGGGGGTCATCAGGGGTGCGGTTGAGCACCCGGGGGAAGTGCGTGGCCCCCATTCCGGGCCGGGCCAGGAACCAGGGCGCGGGCGGGGGCATGACCAGCAGGGTCAACGCATCGACGATCGCCTCGTAGTTGATCCGCCATCCCGAGAAGTGCGGCCAGGCCTCCTCGGGCGTCCGCTCGAACTCGTAGCCCACCTCTTCGAGCCGACGGACCCCGTCGAGGTACTCCTCATAGGTGAGACGGATCGGCGTGGTCGGCAGCGGGTCGGCATCGAAATCGACCCGGAGCACCCGGCCCAGTCCCCGCAGGCAGTTCGTCCCCATTTGCAGGTACACGCGACCGTGTCCGGGGGCGCTCGCCGGGCGCAACGCGTCGTTGAGGGCAGCAGCGTCCAGCATGGCCGTCATGGCGGTCAGCCAGAAGCGCCACGGGACCGGTGAGCGGAACCACATGAGCGAGGGGTAGTTGGTGTGGCTCTCGGTCACCGCGGCGGCCCATCGTTCCCAGGACCGAAAGAGGTCGGGCAGCTCGGAGGTCGTCTTGAACCAGTGGTGCCGGGCCAGGATCTCGGGCCCCCAGGCCGGGATACCCGCCCTGGTGCCGAGCAGGGTGATCTCGGTCTCACGGGCCGAGAAGGCCGAGTACAACGTGGGCAGGTAGGCGATCTCGAGAGCGATGACGAGCAGCCCGGTCCCCGCCGCGATGAACTCGATCCCTTCGCTCCCGTGTCCCGTCTCGTTGGCGATCCCGAGCGTGAAGACCGACGAGCCGGCCACCGCCAGCGCGTGGGCCAGATTCGTGCCGCTCGGCCACCAGGCGATGAACCCAAAGGCGATCACCAGCAACACCAACCAGACGACGAAGAGCAGGACCATGCCGAGCGGTCCGACCTTTGCCATGATCCGGTCCTTGGCCTCATAGGTCGACGTGCGGCGCAACAACGGCCTGACCGCAGTGACCAGGCCCTTGGAGATCACCCGCAGCATCCGAGACGACGTCGCACGCGGCACGACCAACGTCGTAAAGACGTTTGCCAGGGTGGCCATCAACACCACCAGTCCGAAGAGGAAGCCGGCGATCCGCACCCAGTCGCTCACAAGCCCATGATGGCAGTCAGGACGCGGGGACCGCCGATCCGGATCCCCACCCTCGTGGTGACGGTCGCCCGAAGCCCGTCTTTGGCCCCGCTGCAGTCAGCCCGGCGCCCGCGCAGCGGGCTCGCCGGGTTGGTGGTGGCTCGGAGACGCACCGATCCCTTCGCCCGGGCCCGGTCGCCGGCCCGGACTCGCCCGCCGCCGTACTCGGTGCCCTCAGGCGGTGGTGGTGGCCCCCGCGCCCTCCGACTTGAGCAGCGCCGCCAGCTCGGCTGCGACCGCACTGTCATGGGCGTCCGCGTCGGCCTTGGCCTTCTTGGGGCTCCAGCGACCCCGGGCCAGCCAAATGGTCGGGAAGAACACGACCATGCCCGCGATGTCCACCCAGAACCAGTGCTGCCACTGCTTGGGCGACTCGGCCACACCCTTTTGCAAGGCCAACAGCTGAGCCTGGTGAGCCGAGAGGTAGTTGAGCTGGGCCGCGTACGGCACCACCAGGGTCTTGAGCTGAGTCTGGAACTTCACCAGCTCGGCGAAGTTGGCCGGCCCGAGCGCCTTGGACGCTGCCGCGATGTTCGCCCCGGTCTCACCGCCCGGAGCGGACAGCGCGGTGACGATGGGCTTGATCGCCGGCGAGTTCAAAAGCGTGAGGAAGGCTGCGTGGGCCTGGGCAAAGGCAACCGACCTGGGGTGGGTGGCAACGAAGGTCTGGATCGATTCGCCACCAATGACCGCGGTGGCCGCCGGCTGGTTGTCGACCACCGGGTTGACGCTCGTGATCACGAGGGGGAGGAAGATGAACGAGATCCCGACGGTGAGTCGCAGGATCCAGCCCCACAGTGCCAGGCCGGTTCCGACCAGCGCCGGGTTCTTCGCCTCGACGGTCTCGGTGTAGCCGGCCATCCAGGGCGCGTAGGTCAAGGAGAGGAAGACGGCGAGGATGGACGATGTGATGGCGAGCGTGTAGTAGCCGGTGTGCGGGTTGGTGGTGTAGCCGAGGAACACGATCAGAGTGACGATTGCCCCGATCGTCCCGATCACCATCAATGGCTTGCGCACCCGGAGCTTGTCAGAGACGATCCCGACCACGATCAACGCGATGATGTCGGCCCCCCAGAACCAGGTGTTGAGCCCGTTCACCTGTGCGGTCGAGAAGTTCACCCCGTCGGGGTTCTGGAACGTCACCGCATAGAAGATGGTGAAGAAGGCCGCCGCCGCGTAGTAGATCAGCAAGAAAACGGCGATCCCGAATGACGAGATCACGAGGTCCCACTTGACGATCTGGCGCCACGGGTGCTCGGTGGCCGCCTGCACCTCGGCGATGGAGACGCCGCGTGCCTTGGCCTCGACCAAGGCGCGGTCCCGGGTGGACACCATCAGTTGATCTCGGATCTCGGGCGACAAGTCCTTCATGAAGAACAGGCAGAGGATGAAGGTGCCGATGGCCGAAAGGCCCGAGATGATGAACTGGCTCTGCCAATCGACGAAGTGGCTCAACGTGTGGTTGGCCACGATGCTCGTGATCAGACTGCCCGCCACCGGTCCCACGGTCCAAAAGCCCATGGCCGAGGCCCGTCCGAGCTGCGGGCTGAAGTCGCGGACCATGGCCGGGGTGGCGACCAAGATAGCTCCTTCAACCAGACCGATGGCCGAGATGACAACGCCGAACGACAGCTCCGAGTGGGTGTTGGGCACACCGATACAGACCAACAGGCCGACGATGAGGAGGCCATAGATGATGACGTTGGCCCGTCCCAACTTGTCGGTCTTGCTGGCCGGCAGTGAGGCGAAGGCCCCGATGAGGTTCGAGATGATGACGATCCACACGTAGTAGGAGAACGACATGTGGTAGTAGCGCAGAATGTTCGGCGTGACGCCGGTCTGGGTGTAATAGGTGTAGTAGAGGATGATCGTGGCCAACACGGCGATCCCCAGATAGCCGTTGCGCTTCGCCGTCGACGGGTACTTTTCGATCTCGTGGACGAAGAGGAACCGCCAGACGGGTCCTCTCTCGGTGCTCGGAGCCGCCGAGGTGGGAACGCTCGCTGTGGTCATAGAGGACCCCCCCTGCATGTAGTTCGGTCGTGGACTGCCGCCGAGAAAAACTAGTTCACTTTCCCCGCTATCGGTCGTGGCCACCCATCGAGGCGGGCAGCCACCGCGCGGAGGGTCACAAGCGCGGCCGGGACCCGGACCGAACGGGCCCGAACCCGCTCAGCCAACCCCTTGGCCTGCGAATCGAGCTGGAGGTTGGAGGCAACTCCCCAGCCCAAGATGCCATGCACGACGAAGTTCACCGCCCGGAGATTCGACAGGGCGTAGCGATCGATGGGCAGCTCAGCGGCCTCAGGCAGGAGCCCACGCAGACGTTCGACGCTGAGCTCGTCATTGACCCAGGCAAAGACCTCGTCGGTATCGGCCCACAGCCCGACATTGGCATTCCCGCCCTTGTCTCCCGAGCGAGCGCCGACGAGGACCCCGAGCGGCACCTCGACCAGGTGAAGCGCCCGAGCCGGGGCGGCCGTTCTCCCAACGCCCGTATCACGCACTGCGCCCGGGCCCTCCGACTCTTCTGGGTCGGCTGGCGGCGCGAGCCACGGTTCGAGCGGGCCGACCGGTGCACCGTCCAACTCGACGGCGGGGACCACGAGGGCGGCGTCGACCAGGGTCGGCCAGTAGCGGGCCACCTCGGAGGCACCGACCGGCGCGGCGGTGAAATAGGTCCCCGGATAGCTGGCCAGGGTCGTCTCGACCACCGCGGCCGAAAAGCCCCGACCGACGACCGCCTGTTCTTCTCCTCGGACCGCCACTCGGAGAAAGGCGGCGCCCTCGCCGCCGGTGTCACCGACGAGTTCGACTGCGGTGTCAGAGAACGCCCCACGCCCGCCCGGGACGGCGGCCCAGATCGCCGCCTCGGCGACGGCGGCCTTCTCTCGGATTCGGCCTCCACTCAGCACGAGGGTCATCGAGTTGCGCCACCCGCCGGCCAGGTTCGCCGCCACCTTCAGGCTCGGCGGCGGCGGCTCCCCCCGGGTACCCGACACTCGGACCCGGTCGGGCCCGTCTTGTGCGAGTGAGATCGTGTCGAACCGGGCGACCGCGTCGGGGCTCAGGTACCGCGGCGAGCCGATCTCGTAGAGGAGTTGCGCGGTGACCGTGCCCACCGAGACAACACCGCCGGTCCCGGGATGCTTGGTCACCACCGCCGAGCCGTCGCCGTGGAGCTCGACCAAGGGGAACCCGCACCGATCGAGCCCGGGCACCTCGTCGAAGAAGGCGTAGTTGCCGCCGGTGCACTGCGCACCGCACTCGATGATGTGACCGGCCACCACCGCGCCGGCCAACGGATCCAGATCACCCGGGCCCCACCCGAAGGCGTCGATACCCGGGCCGACAACGAGTGACGCGTCGGTCACCCGGCCCGTCACCACCACCTGGGCCCCGGCCGCCAGGGCGGCGGCGATGGGTGCCGCGCCCAGATAGGCGTTGGCCGTCACGACATCGGCGCCCTCGAGCCAGCGCTCACCGGTGTCAAGGTTGACGAACCCCTCGCCTTTGTCCCTCAGCTCTGGTATCCGTCCGCTCAGGTCGTCGCCCGCGACCGAGGCGACCCGGACCTCCACTCCCTGGCGCCGGGCCAGCTCGCGCACGGCGGCGGCACATCCGGGCGGATCGAGTCCACCGGCGTTGGCCACAACGGTGATCCCGCGCTCGAGACACAGGGGCAGCACCTCTTCCATCTGGCGCAGGAAGGTGCGGGCGTACCCCCCGTCGCGCTCGCGGGTCTTGTAGAGCACGTACATCGTGAGCTCGGCCAGCCAGTCGCCGGTGAGCACGTCGATGGGACCACCCTCGATCATCTCGCGGGCGGCCGACAGCCGATCGCCGAAAAAGCCGCTGCAGTTGGCGATGCGCAGCGCCGGGCGCTCGCCGCGGCGCTCCTCGGGCCGCACCGTGCTGACTCGTGAGGGGTCACGGTGAGGGCTCACTGGTGAAGGCTCACTCTGCGGGCTCATCGGTCGGAGCTCACCACTGCGGGCTCCCCGCGAGGCTCGATCACCACCAACAGGTCACCGACATCAACCTGCTGACCCGGGGCCGTCCGCACTTCGGCGACGGTGCCCGACCCCGAGGCCCGCAGGGTGTGCTCCATCTTCATGGCCTCCATGACGATCAATTCGGCCCCTTCTTCGACCCCGTCGCCAACGGCGACGAGCACCCGCGTCACCGAGCCCGGCAGCGGAGCACGGCACTCCCCGGCTCCGGACCCGCCCGCCTCGGACAGATCCGCAGCCAGCAAAACGAACGAGGACTGCCCCTCGGCGGAACTCACGGCGATCTCGGGGCGGTGCCAGCGGACGCGGTGCGAGATCATGATCCCGCCGACTTCGAGATCGACCCGTCCGCGACCGACCCCGTCGCCAGCCGTCGTGTCGGCCCGGACACGCGCTGACTGCACGGGCACCGCGGGCTCGGGCCCCGTGATACTCACAATCAGCTGTCCCCGGCTGCGCCCGAGGACCACCTCGAAGAGGTCGTCGCCGTCGGCGAAGCGCTCGGTGTGGTGGGCCTGTCCGATGTTGCGGAAGCCCGGGGGGACCGACGCCACGATCGAGGCGGCGGCCCGGGAATGTTCGAGGAAGAGCGCAGCGGCCGCGGCGTGGCGTCGGCGAACAGCAAGGTCGAGGCGGGCGGCGACCAGCTCGGGGTGACGGTCTAAGAAGTCGGTGGCACTGCGGCCGGCGACGAAATCGTCGTCGGAGAGGATCGCCACCAACAGTTCACGGTTGGTTTCCACGCCGTCAAGCTCGAGGGGGCCACCGAGAGCCCGCCGCAGCCGGGACAGCGCGTTTTGCCTTCGGTCGGCCACCGCCAACACCTTGGCCACCAGGCTGTCGTAGGCCGAACTCACCACCGATCCGGACTCGACGCCGGCATCGACACGGAGCCCTTCGCCCTCGGGCCAACTGGCGTGGAGCACCGCTCCGGGCGTTGGCCGGTAGTCCTGGCGGGGGCGTTCGGCGCAGAGCCGCGCCTCGACGGCGTGGCCCTTGACAGCGACCTCGTCTTGATCGAAGGGCAGCGGGAGACCCGCGGCGATGCGGAGCTGGAGCTGCACCAGGTCGATCCCGGTCACCAGTTCGGTGACGCCGTGTTCGACCTGGAGGCGGGTGTTCATCTCGAGGAAGGCGCACATGTCGCCCAGCACCAAGAACTCGACCGTGCCCACGCCTTCGTAACCGACGGCCCGGGTCACCTCGAGGGCGGCGCTCCACATGGTGCGACGGGTGTGCTCGGGAACGAGGGACGCCGGTGCCTCCTCGACCACCTTTTGGTGACGACGCTGGACCGAGCATTCGCGGTCGAACAGATGCACAACGTTGCCCTGAGTGTCGGCGACCACCTGCACCTCAACGTGACGCGGTGAGGCCACGAAACGCTCCAAGAAGACCTCGTCGGACCCGAACGCCGACGCCGCCTCGCGGCGGGCCGCGGACACCTCGTCGACCAGGGCGCTGGGGTCTTCGACCAAGCGCATGCCGCGCCCACCCCCGCCGGCCGTGGCTTTCACGAGCAATGGGTACCCGACCTCGGTGCCCATGGCCCCGAGCGCCCCGGGGTCGTAGCTGTCCACCACCCGGCTGACCAGCACCGGCACCCCGACGGCTGCCGCGGTGGCCTTGGCCTGGGCCTTGTTGGCCATGGTGGCCATGACGCGGGCCGGGGGTCCGACCCAGCGGATCCCCGCGGCGACACAGGCCTCGGCGAGGCGCGGGTCCTCGGACAAAAACCCGTACCCGGGGTGCACGGCGTCGGCCCCGGCCTGTCGGGCGGCCATGATGATCCGCTCCACATTGAGGTAGGTGGCCTCGAGCCCTCCGGCGCCCAGCGGGACCGCCCGGTCGGCCTCGACCACGTAGGGCGAGTCCCGGTCGTCATCGGCGAAGACCGCGGCCGTCGCGATTCCGAGCGCCCGGGCGGCTCGCTGGACGCGCCGGGAGATCTCGCCCCGATTGGCCACCAGGAGCCGGCGGATCGCAATCTCCTCCATCAGTGCCGCACCACGCCGAAGACCGCGGTGCCCGCTACCTCGGCCGAGTGGACCGCGGCCAGGGCGATCGACAGCACACTGCGGGTGTCGCGAGGGTCGATGATGCCGTCGTCCCAGAGCCGGCCCGTGGCGAACAGGGCGGTCGACTCGGCTTCGATCTGTGCTTCGGTGGCTTCGGTCAGCGCCACGTCGGCCTGCTCGTCGAAGTCCACGCCGTCGCGCTCGGCCTTGTTGCGCCGCACGATGGACAGGACCCCGGCCAGCTGTTTGGGACCCATCACCGCGATGCGGTGGTTGGGCCAGGTGAAGACGAACCTCGGATCGTAGGCCCGGCCGGCCATCGCGTAGTTGCCGGCCCCATAACTTGCGCCCACCATCAAGGTGAGATGGGGCACCGTCGAATTCGAAACGGCGTTGATGAGTTTGGCTCCGTCTTTGATGATGCCGCCCTGTTCATACCGGGTCCCCACCATGAACCCGGTGATGTTCTGAACGAAGAGGATGGGCGCGTCGATTCGATTGCACAACGCGATGAACTGGGCTCCTTTTTGGGCCTCTTGGGAGAACAGGATCCCGTTGTTGGCCACCACCCCGAGCGGGTAACCGCCGAGGGCACCCCACCCGCACACCAGCTGCACGCCGTAGTTCTTTTTGAACTCTTCGAACCGGGAGCCGTCGAGCACCCGGGCGAGCACCTCGCGCACGTCGAAGGGGACCCGCACGTCGGCCGGGGCCACCCCGAGGAGTTCGTTCGGGTCGAAGGCCGGGGGGTCGGCGTGGGCACCCGGGGCTCGTCCGGCGCGCCGCCAGTGCAGGTGGGCCACCACCTGACGGGCCTGTGCGAGGGCCTCGTGCTCATCGGCGGCCAGGTAGTCACAGAGCCCCGAGACCCGGGCGTGCATCGCGGCTCCCCCAAGCTCCTCTTCATCGGCGTCCTCGCCGATGGCCATCTTGACCAGTGGCGGACCCCCGAGAAACACCTGGGCCCGGCCTTCGACAAAGATCGTGTAGTCGCTCATGCCGGGCAAGTAGGCGCCACCGGCGGTTGACGAGCCGAACACCACACAGATGGTCGGGATGCCCGCTGCGGAGAGTTGGGTCAGCCGGCGGAACTGCTCACCGCCTGGGACGAACACGTCGGCCTGGCGGGACAGATCAGCCCCGCCCGATTCGACCAGGATGACGAGGGGGAGCCGGTTGGACTCGGCCACATCCATCGCCCGCAGCAGTTTGGCGATGGTCGTCGGGCTGGTCGTCCCCCCCTTCACGGTCGGGTCGTTGGCGATCACCAGGCACTGGGTGGCCGCCACCTCGGCAAGGGCCACCACCAGGCCACCGCCGAGCGGATCGGCCGTCTCCATACCGGCGAGAGCCGAGAGTTCGAGCACTGCGGTTCCCGGGTCCACCAGTGCCTCGAGCCGCTCGCGCGCCAGCATCTTTCCCCGGGCCCGGTGGCGCTCGACCGCACGCTCTCCCCCACCGAGCAGCACCCGGTCGTGCAGGGCGGCGACCTCAGCGACCATGGCGGTCATGGCCTCGGCGTTGGCCCGGTACTCCTCGCCTCCGACCTCGAGCCGGCTGATGAGGGTGGCCCCGGTCGGCACGCTCGTCGGGCCCGGGGGCTTGGCGTCCCTGGCCCCGACACTCACGGCCGCTTGACCCACACCGGTGGGCGCTTCTCCAAGAAGGCGCCGATGCCCTCGGCCGCGTCGGCCGAGCCGAAGGCCTCGCTGCTCAATGCGGTGGCCGAGTCCATGGCCTGGTCCCAGTCCTGTTCCCAGACGACCTCGAAGAGCTTTTTGGTCACGGTGATGGCATCGGGCGAAGACAGGAGGAACGAGGCGGTAACCCCCTCGACCCACCGGTCCAGCTCGGCGTCGTCCACCGTGGCGGTGAGCAGGCCCGCAGCCCGGGCCTCGTGGGCGCTGAAGGTCTCCCCGGTGAGCGAGTAACGGGCGAAGGCACGCCGGGACATGACCCGCAGAGCCGGGACGGCGATGATCGCCGGGGCCACCCCCACTCGTACCTCACTGAAGGCGAACGTGGCCGAGGCCGGGGCGACGGCGAGGTCACAGGCCGCCACCAGCCCCATCCCGCCGGCCCGCACGTGCCCGTTGACCCGGGCCAGCACCGGCTGGGGCAGGCGGACGATGCGGCGGAGCACCTCGGGCAGGGCGGTATGCGCGGATATGCCCGGGCCGGCGGACCGCCGCTCCCCGAGGTCGGCTCCTGAGCAGAACGTCGTGCCGACCCCGGTTACGACGACCAGTCGGATCGCCGGATCCGAGCCGATGTCTTCGAGGGCCGCCGCGAACTCCGAGAGCAGCCGGGCCGACAGGGCGTTGCGGTTGTGCGGGGAATCGAGGATGAGCCGGGTGACCGGGCCGCGGCGTTCAACGCGCAACAGCGGGCGCCCCTCGTCTGGTTCCCCCCCACCACCTGCGCCGTGCTCGTCGCCGTCATCGCCCATGTCGCAGCAGTGTAGGTGGACTCGGTCAGGCCGAGCAGGGCCGGTGCTACGTTGCGCGAATGATCGAGACCGACGAGCACCGGCTCTTCCGAAAGACCCTCCGGGACCTCTTCGACGCCGAGGTCAAGCCCCATGTAGACGAATGGGAGCGGGCGGCCACCTTCCCCGCCCACGAGCTGTTTCCAAAACTCGGGGCCGTGGGCCTCCTCGGGCTCGAATACGACGAGTCTTGCGGCGGAATGGGGGCCGACCACAGCTTCACCGTGATCGCCGGCGAGGAGCTCGGGCGGATCGACTGCGGCGGAGTCCCGATGGCCATCGCCGTGCAGATGGCCATGGCCACTCCCGCCCTTCACCAGTACGGATCCGACGAACTGAAAGAGCGGTACCTGGCTCCTGCGATTCGGGGGGAACAGGTGGCTGCCATCGCCGTCACCGAAGCCGACGCCGGTAGCGACGTGGCCGGCATACGTACCAAAGCGGTCCGCGACGGTGACGAGTGGGTCATCAACGGATCGAAGCTCTACAT
>PMOE01000002.1 GCA_003161575.1 Acidimicrobiaceae bacterium
TCCGGGTGGCGCTCATCGCGGCTTTCGTGCCGGGGGCGGCCTTTGCGATCTGGTGGGTGGCAATCGGCCATTCGTCCTCACCGACGGTGTTCACGAACACGAGTCAACTTCCGTTGTACATATGGACCGGTCTCACGGCCGCCCTCGCCGGGTACCTGGATCTCCCTCGGGTCGTCGGCGCGGTGGTCGTCGTTGCCCTCGCGGCCACCGCGGTGTGGTTGCGAAGCATCCCGGCCGTGCTCGCCGCGTCTTCCGTAGTTCTCTTCGCCTTCGTCGGAATCGGCCGGCTGCAAGACGGAGCCGGTGAAGCGGCGGTGTCGCGCTATTCGTTTGTCGCCATGGCGCTCCTCTTGCCACTCGCCGGACAGTTCCTGACCACCGTGTTACGGCATCGCGACCTTCGAGTGATCGTCGACGTTGCGCTCATCGGGCTTATCGGCATCAACGTGCTCGTGCTCCACAGCGAGGCGACCACGTGGGCGGTGGGCACCCAATACGATCGAATTGAGCTACCACCAGCGGCCTATCTGGTCGATCACGGTGAGAGATTCCTCGGTGACCTGCCGGCCGGCAATGGCTATGGGTCAGCACAGAGCACGCTCACGCTGAGCAAATTTACGCAGATGGTCAAAAACGGGCAGTTCCCCGTGCCGGAACATGTGAGCGCGTCGGAGTTGGCAACCGAGCGCGCGGTGTTGACAGTCTCGGCTACACCCAGGCGAGCCTTCCCGGCCGGCCTGGCATTCACCAACCCGAAGACGCCGACCTGCGTCAATCTGCTGCAAGGAATGGCGGTCGCCGTCACCCTGGCGGGCCCGGGTTCGCTGCGCCTGACCAGTTCCAGCCCGCTCCGATATTCCCAGACCACTCCACTCTCGGTGACCGTGAAACTCCATCCCGGTCGCGGCGCCACGCAGATCGGTCCCGCAGCGAACATTGGTCCCACCGACCGTTGGCTCAATCTTCCCGGGGGAGGGTACGTATCGGCCGTTGTAGCGGCTTTCGACGGTCCCGTGAGAGTCTGCGAGACACTTGCCCAACCTGGCCAGAGGCCGAACCACCAATAATGAAAACCGGACCCCTGAACTTGGTGAATTCGAGATGGCGGACGACCTCGAGAAGATCCTGGCCTTGCGCAAGGATCTTCTCGCCTTCGGTCAGCTTGTGGATGACCAGTTCGCAGGTGTGGCGGCATTGCTTCGTCTGTCCTCCCGGCCTCATTATGGAGGATCGGACTCGTAGGCGCGCGCGCCTCAGTTCGGCGAGTCTCGCTGAGTGCTTTTCACTGCCGCCAGGAGTTGCGGAACTAACCACTTTGCGACCCAAAGAGATGCAGCCGGCCCGTAGTGTGCATCGTCCGGTCTGACCGTTAGCCCTGCTACCACGAATGGGCAAGGCGGCCCCGAGGGGCATACACGCGATGAGAGGTCAACCAATCCGACGCGCCCCGTGTATCGTTTTGCCAGCTCGATCAGCATTTCGTTGAGGTGGGCAAACGCTGCGTCATTGGCAGTCGGTCGGGTCGGTGTACCACTGTCCACAAACGGCGGTTGTTCTAAGAGGATAACGGTCGCCCCAGTCGCGATGAACTGTTGGAGGCGCGCGTTCATTCGCTTGAGCATGGTGGCTCGCCACTGACGGCTTCCTTGAACAAGCACTTTGTGCCCAGAGGTTGTTTTCACCAAGATGGATGCCTTCTCCCAGGTGCTCGACCAGAGAATTATGTTGGGCGAGTCCCGCCTGATGGCTGATTTCTCGGTGTCAAGGGCCTTTTTTGCACAAATATCGGTGTCCGTCTCGATATCCACGCCCGGATCGTTTTTGTAGAAATAGGGTGCGATGCGACCGCTCGCTATCCCGCAACCGACCACCGCGCCACTATCAACCTGTAGACCGTACAAAGAGCCGACGGCAGCAAGTCCAGGCATTAGCGTGCACGCAGTTGAATCACCTACGACGACCATGCGAAGTTGGCTAGTTGAGTGAAGCCTGGAGGCTTGATCCTTCTTTATTCCGAGCTCCGCTTGCATGGAGGTGAATTGGGCCGCCGTCGTTGAGGGACAACGCGTCCCCACACCACCATCAGCGGCGCTGACCACGTTGGCACCTGCGTCATGGTGGACTTCCGCAGTCGTTATTGCCAGTCCGGAGAACACGAGGCAACCCCCCATGACAACGCTCACCCACCGCCGGGTCATGAGAGCTTTGGCATGGCGTATCGGATTCTCAATAATAATATAGGTGCCCACGGCTATTACTAATGCGAACAGCACCAGAATCATGTTGTCCGAAACCGAAAGACTTGTCTTTCCTTCGCGTTGTGCTGCGATTGTGAGAATCGGCCAGTGCCACAGATACAACGAATATGAGACGAGTCCGAGTAGTTGGAGCGGCCGCAATCGCAAGAGGGACTCGACACCCCAGGTCGGTTGGGCTGTCCCCCCAGCAATGATGAGACCCGCGCCGAGTACCGGTATTGACGCGAGCGATCCTGGATAGGCGGTAGAGGACGTGAAGACAAAGGCCGCTGCCAGAATCGCCCCCAAGCCGAGCCAGGACATGAGAGCGGCGACAAAAGACGGAAGGCGTCTGAGGGATTCGCTCGACACAGCGACGAGAGCCCCCAGAGCGAGTTCCCACGCACGCGTGAACGGCGAGAAGAAGGCCGTCGACGGATCTGTTGAGGTCAGTGCAATCGATAATGCGTACGAGCCCACGATCGTGCACACCAGCACGATCGTGAGGCGAATGCGTAGTGACGAACGGCGAAAGAGGCCCGCAACGACCAAGAAGACGGCTGGATAGACGAGGTAGAATTGCTCCTCGACGGCGAGCGACCAAAAGTTCTGAAGAGGGGAAGGCGGTTTCAGCGACGATAAATAATTCGTGGAAGTTGCGGCGAAGTGAAAATTTACGAGGAACACCGATGCCCATTGACCGTCGCCCGAAGTCTGGCCGCCGGTAGCCGCACCGAGGAATACGTTCGCTGCGAGGACAGTGACAATTATGACCACCGTTGCGGCTGGAATGATTCGCCGGGCGCGACGACCATAAAACGCCAAGATCGATGTTCTGCCAGTTGACGCGGACTCTCGTAAGAGCAAACCGGTGATGACGAACCCAGAGATGACAAAAAAGACATCGACACCGACGTAGCCACCACTTATCCCGGGGATCCCGGCGTGAAACAAAACGACCAGCAGGATCGCAATCGCACGCAAGCCCTGGACGTCGGGCCGGAACTTTCGATCACCTGGCGCGGTACCGGCCTCGTCCCCAGAAATGAGGAGGCGGTCATCGGCCGCCACGGTCATCTTAGAGTTCCTTCTGTTTGGGCATTCTTCCCATCTTCACCGTCGGCGACAACTGTGAATGTGATTAAAAGCGCCCACGTCGGGCCAGCCATCCTCAGCAGCCGTGCAGACAGAGTGGCGTTGAACGACCCCCCTCGGTCTCTTGTCGTTTCTAGCCGCGATCTTGCGGGCGGCGGCGTCGCCGTCCAAACTGCCTCGCGGACGCCGGACAGATGAGGGTAGCGTGGTCCGGATGGGGGTGCTGGTCGAAAGAATCTGGCG
>PMOE01000037.1 GCA_003161575.1 Acidimicrobiaceae bacterium
CCGCCCTGTGGGGCCTCGGCGCCGTCATGTGCTCGGGACTTGGCGTACCGATGGTCATCGCCGCCGCGTTGGTGGCGCTGGCCCATCGCCGGGTCCGGGTGGCGCTCATCGCGGCCCTCGTGCCGGGGGCGGCCTTTGCGATCTGGTGGGTGGCGATCGGCCATTCGTCCTCACCGACGGTGTTCACGAACACCGCTCAACTTCCGTTGTACATATGGACCGGTCTCACGGCCACCCTGGCCGGATACCTGGACCTCCCTCGGGTCGTCGGCGCGGTGCTCATCGTTGCCCTCGCGGCCACCGCGGTGTGGTTGCGGAGCACCCCGGCCGTGCTCGGCGCCTCTTCCATAGCCCTCTTCGCCTTCGTCGGAATCGGCCGGCTGCAAGACGGAGCCGGTGAAGCGGCGGCGTCGCGCTATTCGTTTGTCGCCGTGGCGCTCCTCTTGCCACTCGCCGGACAGTTCCTGACCACCGTGTTTCGGCACCGCAACCTTCGAGCGATCGTCGACGTTGCGCTCATCGGGCTCATCGGCATCAACGTGCTCGTGCTCCACCGCGAGGCGACCACGTGGGCGGTGGGCACCCAATACGATCGACTTGAGCTACCACCAGCGGCCTATCTGGTCGATCACGGTGAGAGATTCCTCGGTGACCTGCCGGCCGGCAACGGCTATGGGTTCGCCCAGAGCACGCTCACGCTGACCAAATTGACGCAGATGGTCAAAAACGGGCAATTCCCCGTGCCGGCAAAGGTGAGCGCGTCGGAGTTGGCAACCGAGCGCGCGGTGTTGACAGTCTCGGCCACAGACAGGCGAGCATTCCCGGCCGGCCTGGCATTTGCCAACCCGAAGACGCCGACCTGCGTCAATCTGCTGCAAGGAATGGCGGTCGCCGTCACCCTGGCGGGCCCGGGTTCGCTGCGCCTGACCAGTTCCAGCCCGCTCCGCTATTCGCAGACCAACCCACTCTCGGTGTCCGTGCAACTCAATCCCGCTCCCGGCGCCACGCAGACCGGTTCCGCAGCGAACATTGGTCCCACCGACCGTTGGCTCAATCTTCCCGGGGGAGGGTACGTGTCGGCCGTCGTCACGGCGTTCAACGGTCCCATGCGAGTCTGCGAGACAGCGTCTCACCCCGGCTAGCGGTCGATCTCTCGCGGCGAGCGCGGCAATGCAACGGTTGCTGGACGCGACGTCCCTGGCTCGCCTTCGACCCTCCCCGTTCTACCGAGATCGACGGCACGGCCGTGGTGCGGCGCAGGGATCCTCCACCGATGCCTCGGGACCGAGACGCTCCTTTAGCGAAGATATTGCGTGCCCCACGGCTGGGGCCCATCCTGCTTGTGACCCTCGGCCCCACGGCTGCCTAGCCTGGAGTGATGGCAGCGACCGGAGAGGGTCCCGGGGGATCGGCGTCGTCGGATCCGTTGGGAGGCCCTCCGCCCGAGGCGGATCCCCCCTCGGAAGGCTCGATGCCGCCACCGGTGCCGCCCTACGGGTCGGCCGACCCCGGGAGCGACGAGCAGTCCTCCGACGTTCTTCCCCCTTTCAACGCAGTCGTCCCGCTCAAGGCCAGGGTGGCGATGCGCGCTGGTGAAGCGCAGACCCGGTCACTGCAGTTGCGCGACGGGCGCCAGATCCAGGTGCTGGTGGCCGGGCCCGAGTCGGGAGTGCCGGTGGTCTTTCATCACGGCACCCCCTTCGCCGCGGTCGCCCCGCGGGTGGTGATCGATGTCACCGCCCGAAGGGGGGTGCCGATGGTGCTCGCCTCGCGCCCGGGCTACGCCGGTTCGACGGCGCTGCCAGGTCGGACCGTCGCCGATGCGGCAGCCGACACCATCGAGATCCTCGACCAGCTGGGCCACTCGCGCTTCTATGCGGTTGGATGGTCCGGTGGCGGCCCCCACGCGCTGGCCTGTGCCGCGCTCGTGCCCGATCGCTGCCTGGCGGCTGCGACCATCGCTGGGGTGGCCCCCTACGAGGCGGCCGGCCTCGATTGGCTGGCCGGCATGGGTCCCGAGAACGTCGAGGAGTTCTCCTACGCTCTCGAGGGCGGGGCGCCTTTCGACGAATTCCTCACGCAGAGCGCCTCGGCGGCCCGCGACGTCACCGGCTCACAGATCGCCGACGAACTCGGAGGCCTGCTCTCGGCGGCCGACCGCAACGCCTTGAGCGAAGAGATGGCCGAGTTCCTGGCCGCCGCCATGCGGGCGGCTCTTTCTTCGGGCATCGAGGGGTGGCGCGAGGACGATCTGGCCTTCGTGCGCGGATGGGGCTTTGACGTTGAGGCCCCGGGCGCGCCGGTCGCCATCTGGCAGGGCGACCAGGACAATATGGTCCCCGCCGCCCACGGAGCCTGGTTGGCCGGCCACGTTCCCGGCGCCCGCCGGTGGCTCCTGTCCGGCGAAGGGCACCTGACGTTGATGGCCGGCTTCGAGCGGGTGCTCAGCGATCTGTTCGACCTCGCACACCAGAACTAACGCCGAAAGGCACCGGTCGGCGAACCGGGCCCGCTCGAGCCAGAAGGACGCGGATGATGCCTCCGGCCTCGAGCCCTAGGAGCAGGTGATACCGGCCGGGGGGAGCGAGAGGTGGACCACATACGCGCTGACCAGGCGCTGCATGCAGGCATCGTTCGACCCGTTCAAGAGCCACGTGTGTCCCCATCCGTCCCAAGTGACAAGTCGCGCCGATCCGATGGCCTCGGCGAGTTGGACCGCCGCTTGATGCGGTGTGTTGGGGTCGCCGGTGTTCCCCACCACGAGGAGGGGTGGGGCGCCGGTGTTTTGGAGGTGGGTCACCGGCTCGGTGATGTGGGGCCAGTCCACACAGCCGCCGAGGATGTAGGTGACGGCGTAAGCCCCGTCGGGTGGGTAGCGAGCGTCGAGGGATCGGGCCAGGGCGCCGGCGGCTTGGGGGCCGAGGTGCGAAGCGGCGTCGTTACAGGTGATGGACCACAGGGGGCCGACGAGTGAGGAGCCGTCGAGGTCCTGTTCGAAATCCAAGGAGAGCGAGCGCAGTGGGACGCCGTTGCCGGCGATGGCGGCGCTCAGCGCCTCCGGGAAGGTCCCGGCGTACTCCGGGACGCTCAGATAGAACAGCGTGGCCGTGTCGAGGTCGCCGACGGTGACCACGGCGTTGTCCCCGTGGCCGGGGGCCGGCAGCGGGTGCGCTGACAGGCGGGCGGACAAGGCGCCGTAGCTCGCAGCCGGATCGGAGCCGAGTGGGCAGGTGGGTTCCGCGGCGCAGGTGACGAAGAAGTGCTGCAGCGAGGCGGCGATCGCCGGAGCTTCCTCGCTCGCTTGTTGGGCCAGCGGCAAGGTGGCGTCCACGGCACCGTCGAGGACCATCGCCCGCACCCGGTCCGGGAAGAGATGGGCGTAGAGCGAGCCGAGCACGGTGCCGTAAGAGAGGCCCCAATAGCTGATCTTTTGGACTCCGAGGGCCTGACGGATGCGGTCCATGTCGCGCGCCGAGTTGGCGGTGGTGAGGGTCGCCAACAGATGCGGGGAGTTCTGCAGACAGGATCGGGCCAGGCCGGCAAACACGATTGCTGCGGGGAGTGGCGAGTTCGGATGCATGGCGATCGGGTCCACGCTGGCGGCGACCGCCGGTGAGGGTCCGCACTCGATGCGCTCGCTCGCCCCGGTCCCGCGCTCGTCGAAGCTCACCAGGTCGAAGTGCGACTTGATCTCGGGGGGCACAAGAGCGGCCAGGACGGGCAGGATCTGGACGCCGCTCTCCCCGGGTCCCCCCGGGTTGAAGATCAGCACCCCATCGGAGGGGGACGGGTTGGACGGCTGCATTTCGGTCACCGCCAGCGTGATGGTCCGGCCCTCCGGGTGTTGGTAGTCAAGCGGCACCGAGAGGCGGGCGCACCGGGTGCCGGCGCTGTGACACGAGACCCATGCGAGCGGCTGGGTCCTGTGTCCAGGCGTCTTCGACGCGGCGGTGGCGACTCCGCCAGGGGCGAGGCCGCCCGCCAGGGCCGCCGCCGCGCCCAGGGCCACGGTGAATGCTCGCCGTCGAAATCGGCGCCCTGTTGTGCACACGGGGCGAACCCTACCGAGCGTCACCGCCGGTCCTCGTGCGCCCGGGCTCGGGCGGGTTCGGGTCAGGCCGGTTCGGGATCGTTTGGAGCGCGCTGCGGACCCGCAGAGTCCTCTGACGGGGTGCCCCGACGGCGCCAGGCCTCTTCGGCTCGGGAGGTGACCTCGTGGGGAGCCAGGCCGGTCGCCGCCGCCACCCGGGTCACGTCGTCGAACTCGGGTTTGGCCCGCTGCGGCCCGACTTTCATCCGGACCTGCTCGCCGGCCACCTCCACCTCGGCCATCTGGCGGGCGGCGGGCCAGCGCTGGGCACCAAGAGCCCGCACCCCCAGGGTGCCCGTCGTGGCCATCATCACCTGTCGCAGGATCTCGAGGTGCGAGGGATCACCGAGCGCGTGCAGAACGTGGCCCGGTCGACCCTTCTTCATCACCACCGGAGTGACCCACGCGTCGTGGGCCCCGGCGTCGAGGAGACGAGCCACCGCGTGTGCCAGCTGCTCGCCGGTCACGTCATCGAGGTTGGCCTCGAGCACGCTGACGGGTTGACCGTCTCCGGTGCCTGTCCCGGCCAACGACGAGCCCACGACAACCTGGGTGCAGTTCGGGAGATCGTCGAGTTCGTGGCTCCCCGCACCGAACCCGCTGCACGCCACCTCCATCGGAGGCATCGGCCCGAAAGAGCGAGCGAGCGTTCCCAGGAGTGCCGCGCCAGTCGGTGTGGTCAGTTCGACCGTCGTGTCGCGTCCATAGGTAGGAGCGCCCTCGAGGAGGCGGACCACGGCGGGGGACGGATTGGGGAGGAGCCCGTGGGCACTGCGCACCATCCCGGAGCCGGTGGCGACGGGGGAGGCCGCGATCTCGTCGACCCCCAGTACCTCGAGCGCGGCCGCTGTCCCCACGATGTCGATGATGGCGTCGTGGCCGCCAACCTCGTGGAAGTGCACCTGATCGGGTGCCCGGCGGTGGAGGCGGCCCTCCACGGTGGCCAAGGTGGCGAAAACCGCCAAGGACCGCTCGGCCACGCGGTCGGGAAGCCGGGCTTCTGCCACCAGGCCGACGATGTGGGCGTGGGTTCGTACGATCACGTCGTCGCGAGCCGAGACGACGGCCCGGGTGCAGGCGATGCCGCCGCGCAACGCGTCTTCTTGGGACAGGCTCCACCCCGGGAGCGGGAGGCGTTCGAGGAGGGCGAGCACCGAAGGGAGGTCGGCCCCGGCGTCGAGGAGGCTGCCCAGGGCCATGTCGCCAGCGATGCCGGCGAAGCAGTGGAACCAGGCGACGGTGGGCCGGCCCGCGTTCGTGCGAGGGTGACGGGTCACGCGAGCAGCCGGCTTACCGCACACGCCGCCCCGAACCCGTTGTCGATACCCACCACGGTGATCCCCGACGCACACGACGACAGCATGGCCAACAGGGCGGTGATGCCGTCGAGGGCGGCGCCGTAGCCGACGCTGGTCGGCACGGCCACCACCGGCGCCGCCGTCATGCCGCCGACCAGGCTGGCCAGTGCCCCTTCCATACCGGCGACGACCACTACCGCGTCGGCAGCATCGAGCTCGTCGACCGAAGCCAGTAGGCGGTGGATGCCGGCCACCCCGCAGTCGGCCAGCACGGTCGGTGCGAACCCGAGAGCCGCCAGCACCACGGTGCACTCGCTCGCCACCGGCAGGTCGGCGGTCCCCGCGGTGATGACCACGACCCGGCCGGCGCGCTCGGGGGCGGCCCGCCAGGCGAGAGTCGCAAGACTCCCCTCGGACCGCCCGGCCACGGCGAATCCCCGCTCGGCCGCCGCGGCCGCACTCCGCTCGGCCTGGGCCGGCTCGGCCCGGGTGAGCAGCACCGGGGCTCCGGGTTCGTCGAGCAGTTCGGCCACGATGGCGGCGCACTGCTCGGGGGATTTGCCCGGTCCGTAGACCGCCTCGGGCAGTCCCTGGCGGAGAGACCGGTGGTGATCGACCCGGGCAAAGCCCAGGTCGGCGAAGGGCAGCCGGCGGAGTTGGCGCACCGCGTCGTCGGGGGAACAGACCCCGCCGGCCACGTCGGCCAGGAGCTGAGAAAGCGCGGGCTCGTCCATAAGGGTCCTATCCTGCCCGGGTGTGAAACCCTCTGCGACCACGGTCGCCTTCTTCGGTCCGGTCGGAACCTTCACCGAAGAGGCCCTCTTGACCGAGCCGGACCTGGCCGCCGCCGCCCTCGAGCCCCAGCCGACCATCACCGAGGTACTCGAGTCGGTGAGCCGGGGCGACGCCGATCTCGGGTTCGTCCCGATCGAAAACGCCATCGAAGGGACGGTGAACGCTACCCTCGACGGGCTGATCTTCGACTTCGACCTGATGATCCAGCGCGAGGTCGTCCTCGACATCCATCTGCACTTGATGGCCCAGGCCAGCACAAAGCTGAGCGAGATCCGTCGGGTGGTCTCGTTCCCCGTCGCCCTGGCCCAGTGCCGCAAGTATCTGGCCGAGCACCTCCCTCAGGCACAAGCCGTGGCGGCGAACTCGACCGCCGACGCCGCCCGGGAGCTGGGTGAGCATCCCGATGCGCACGCCGCGGCGATCGGCCCTCGGGTGGCCGCGGACCTCTACGGCCTGTCGGTGCTCGTGGACGACATCGAGGACCACCCAGACAACCAAACCCGTTTCGTCGCCGTCGCCGCTGCCGGGGTACCCCGGCCCACCGGACACGACCGGACCAGCATTGTGTGCTTCCAGCGGGCGGACCGGCCTGGCAGTCTGCATGGCATTCTGGGCCAGTTCGCGGCGCGCAACATCAACTTGACGAAGCTCGAATCGCGTCCGACCAAGCGTGGGCTCGGGGACTACTGCTTCGTAATCGACCTCGACGGACACCTCGATGATGAGCTCGTGGGCGACTGTCTGCGTGACCTGCGCGCCGGATTGGCGGAGGTGAAATTCCTCGGCTCCTATCCGGCGGCCGGCCAACACGGGCCGGACCGCCGTCGGGAGGCCGACGACGCGTGGCGGGAGGCGGACAACTGGCTCGGCGCGCTGCGGGCCCAGATCGGCTGACCGGCCGCCGGCCCTTCGGAGCCTCTTCCCCGCAGCACCGAGACGCGGCATTCTGACGACGGCGCAGTGGGCACAGTGCGTGCCCAACGAGCCATACCGAAATCTCTGCACTTTTGTTGTCGACCCTGTAGGGCGGCCACTGCAACGGCAGTCAGCCAGAAGTCACCCGAGCCCGGCGACGCAGTGACTTGTGACCACAATCGGCGTCGTTGGGAAGTTCGGCCCTAGGCGGCGGGACCGCCGCTTGTCACAATCACCACACATGTCTATGTACGCCGAACTCCTTGCGGTCTCTTTGGACGCGTCAGTGGCTGAGGCCGCCGATGGTCCAACGTCGGTGGGCGCCGTGCTGGCCGAGCTGTTCTTGGCCCAGGGCCGACTACGACGACAGGCCGACGGAGAGGACGACCGGGTGCCTGCGGTGGACACGGTGACGGCCCAGCTCCACTACGACGTGACGCTGCTCCGGCTTTGCTCGCTGATGGGGATCACGTGCGACCCGACACGATTCACCCAACCCTCGACCGAGCGCCAGCGGATCCATCGGGCAATGGCCGATGCCGGCCTCCATCTCGACCACCTGGGCGTTGATCTCGAAGATCACGCGACATCGTGAGAGGGGGCCGCCAAGGCCCCCGTTCGCCGACCCTCTAGTGGGCTATGTGCCGGTGTTGGGGGCCGGGTTCCCGTCGGCACCCGCGGCCTTGCGCTCGGCCAGGCGTGCCGCATAGACGGCGGCCTCGGTCCGCCCTTGCATACCGAGCTTGGCAAGCAGGTTTGAGACGTAGTTCTTGACGGTCTTTTCCGCCAGGAACATCTCCGCGCCGATCTGGCGGTTGGTGCGACCTTCGGCGATCAAGTCGAGGATCCGGCGTTCCTGGGGCGTGAGGCTGGCCAAGCGCCCGTCCTCGGCTGGGCCGTTGCGCACCCGATCTATGATGCGCTGGGTCACGACGGGGTCGAGGAGGGTGCCTCCCCCGGCGACCTTGCGGATGTCAGCGACCAGGTCGTGGCCCCCGACCTGCTTGAGCACGTAGCCGGCCGCTCCGGCCATGATTGCCGCGAACATCGCCTCGTCGTCGGCGTACGAAGTGAGCATCAGACACGCGGTTTCGGGCATTTGCGACCGGATCTCCCGGCAGACCTCGACGCCGCTTGCATCAGGGAGCCGCACGTCGAGGACACAGACATCGGGACGGGTTGGGGGTATGCGGGCCAGCGCTTCCTCGGCGGTGGCGGCTTCGCCGACGACCTCGAGCTCTTCGTCGCTCTCGAGCAGCGAACGGAGTCCGGTGCGCACCACCTCGTGGTCGTCGAGGAGGAATACCCGGATGGTCACGCCACGATCTTGCCAGCTGGACCGCCCGGGCAGAGTCCACGAGGGGCGATGACCACCGGCTCGTCTCACGGTCTCGACCGGCCCCGGCCATCCCCAGAGGCTCGGACGGGGTGTGGCTACCATTCCCCGGTGCCGTTCGACCGGATCACCGACGGGGCCAAGCTGCAGCGCCTGATGCAGGCGGTGCTCATGATCGAGGCTGATCTGAGCCTTCCGGTGCTCCTGCGCCACATCGTCGAAGAGGCCCGCGATCTGGTGGGCGCCCGCTACGGGGCCCTCGGAGTCCTCAACGAGGCCGGTACGGCCCTCGACCAGTTCATCACCGTCGGTCTCAGCGATGCCCAAGAGGATGCGGTCGGGGCCCGCCCGACCGGTCTGGGGATCCTGGGCCTCCTCATCGTCGAGCCCGAGCCCTTGCGCCTGGGCGATCTCACCGCCCACCCCGACAGTTTCGGCATCCCGCCCAACCACCCGCCGATGACCTCGTTCCTCGGGGTGCCGGTCCAGAGCCGCGGCTCGGTCTACGGCAACCTGTACCTGACCGACAAACTGGGCGCGGCCGAGTTCACCGACGAGGATGAAGCGGCGGCGTCGGCCTTGGCCGTGGCCGCCGGCGTCGCCATCGAGAACACGCGGCTCGCCACCCGGGTCCGTGACCTCAGCTTGATCGAGGACCGTGACCGGATCGCCCGCGACCTTCATGACACGGTCATCCAACGGCTCTTCGCCCTCGGCCTGTCGCTGCAGGTCACGGGACGCAGTGCCGGGGCACCCGACGTGATCGAGCGGATCGATCACGCGGTGACCGAGATCGACGACGTCATCCGGCACCTGCGCTCGGCCATTTTCGACCTCGAGACGGCGGTGCACGCCGACGGGCTCCGCCGCGCCGTCCTCGACTTAGCCCAAGAGCTGACCCCGGTGGTGGGAAGCCAGGTGCGGGTGACCTTCGACGGAGCGGTGGATTCGCTGGTGGGCCCCCAGGTGGCCGAGCAATTGCTGGCGACCTTGCGCGAGGCCCTCACCAACGTGGGCAAGCACGCCGTGGCCTCGTCGGTCCTGGTGACGGTTGCGGCGGCCGACGACCTGTGCCTCGTGGTCATCGACGACGGGCGGGGATTCGACGCAGATAGCGCCCCGGGGGAGGGCCATGGGCTTCGGAACATCCAGAGCCGGGCCGAGACGCTCGGGGGGAGCCTGGAAGTCACCCGGCCCAAGGGCGGTGGAACCCGGCTCGTGTGGCGGGTCACGTATTAAGCGGTGCGAACCGGGCGCTCGCGCTCAGAGGGACCGATGGTTTGGAGCCGGACCGGCCACCGACCGGGCCGTCGGGTCGATCGGGAAGCGGATTTGGACCGTTCCCTGCTGTTCGCCCCACTCCACCTCATAGTGCGAGTCGTAAAAGACCCGGAGCATGGCCGTGTTGCCGACGAGCACTTCGGCCATGAAGCCGGTGATGCCCCGCGACCAGCCCGCCCGGGCCAGGTGGTCGAGGAGGAGGGCTCCGATGCCGTGATGCTGGCAGTCGTCGGCGACCACGAAGGCCACTTCGGCATCGGTGGTATCGGGGAGCCGGTCGTAGCGGCCGACGGCCACGAGCCGGCCGTCCATCTCCGCCACCAGGGCCACCCGATCGCGGTAGTCGACCTGGGTGAACCTCCGGACCTCCTCGTCGCTCAGGTCCTGGTGGGAGGAGAAGAACCGGAGGTAGACGGTCCATTGAGAGAGCGAGGCGTGGAAGGCCGAGAGGCGGCCCGCGTCGTCGGGGCGGATGGCCCGGATGCTGAGCGGCGTGCCGTCGGCCAGGACGACCCCGGAGGTGAGTTCGACGGGGTACATCCCCGGGCCGGCATCGGGGCCACGGTTCGGGTCCACGGCTCCCACTCTGCCCCGCCCGTTGGTGTCCGACCAGGGGCCAAAGTCCCTGGCCATCGCATGGGACCTTCGGCCCCCTTCCCAGGGACGTTCGGCTCTGCCCCTCGCTCACCCACGGGGTCAGGCTGATGGTGGTGGCTCGTACCGGGCGCCGCAGACCGAGAGGACAGACATGAAACGCAAGACCTTTGACATGGTGCTCACCGCCGGTGGGGCAGTACTCGTAGTGGTGCTGCTGGTTGCCGGCGGTCTATTGATGTGGGGTGCCAGCTTTGCCAACAACAGCGTGCACAGCCAGCTCGTGAGCCAGAAGATCTTCTTCCCTGCGGCCGGCAGCGCCGCGCTGGCCAGCCCGGAGATCGGCCCCTACCTGAACCAGTACGCGGGCCAGCAGCTGGTCACCGGCACGCAGGCCGAGACCTACGCCAACCACTTCATTGGGGTTCACCTCACTGAGATCGCGGCGGGGAAGACCTACGCACAGGTGAGCGCGGCATCCCTGGCCGACCCGACCAACGCCACGCTGAAGGCCGAAGCCCAGACGCTGTTCCAGGGCAATACGCTTCGAGGACTGCTCCTCAACGCCTACGCCTTCTCGGTGTTCGGGATGATCGCCCTCATCGCCGGGATCGCCTCGTTCGTCCTGGCCGGGGTGATGCTGGTGCTCACCATGCTCGGGATGGCCCACTTCCGGCGGGTCCCCGAAGATGCCGAGTTCCCCAAGACCATCGAAGGGGCCCACTCGGTGAAGGTGCCGGTCGCCGCCTAGAGAGCGCCCCGTCGTAGTCACCAAAGGCGAATCCGCCCGGCCCCGAAATACTGGGGCCGGGCGGGCGTCGCGTGTGGCCAACGGGCGGCCGAACCCGCAACCAAGTAGCAGATGCACTACCGTATCCACGTTGTCTCCTGGGGGGATCGGCACTGAGTGGTCGCCGCTCCGCGGGGCTCGACAAAGGGGGTCCACAGTTGTCGTTCACACTCAGCAGCGCGCGGTCGCGTGTTGCGTCGCTCGTCGCCTTTGCCGTCACGATCAGCTCGCTCGCGCTGGCCGGTGGGATCGCAGCGAGTGCGACTCCAGCGGCGGCGAGCACACCGGCGGTGTACGACGTGGCTCTCGGAGATTCGTTGGCCGCGGGCACTGGAGCAAGTGTCCCCGCAAACGACTACGTGAACCTCATCTACCAGCATGAAAGCGGTCGCATCACGGACCTGCAAGTACAGAACCTCGCGTGCCCGGGAGCGACCACCGCCTCGATGATCAGTGGCCCGAGCTGTGGGTCCGGGACGCAGTTGGGCAACGCCGAAGCCTTCCTTGCCGCACACCCTGGGCAAGTCTCATTCGTCACCATCGACATCGGAGCGAATGACATCCTCGGCTGTGTGCAGGGCACAACCCTTGACCCCACGTGTGCGACCAACGTGCTCCAGACCATCGACACCAACCTCACGCAGATCCTGTCGGGTCTTGAGGCCGCCTACCCTGGTATTCAGGTGTTCGGCATGAACTACTACGACCCGGTCCTCGCCGCCTGGCTCACCGGTGCGGCCGGTCAAACAGCGGCGCAACAAAGCGCGGTGATTCTCACCCAGTTCAACACCGAACTCGCCCAGATATATGCCTCCGCAGGATTCCCCACCGCCGACGTCGCTTCGACCTTCCAGAGTCAGGATTTCGATCTGACCGGCTCGTTTGACAATCAGACACTCCCGCAGAACGTTGCGAATATCTGCAACTGGACGCACATGTGCGTCCTCGGCGACATTCACGCCAACGACACCGGACACGCCGCAATCGCAAGTACCTTCGATCCGATGATCGACTCGACGATTCCGGCGTCCCCCGGCCTGGCCATCACCAGCGCCGACTCGGCCACAGCGGTGGTGGGGACCCCATTCAGTTTCACGGTGACGACGTCGGGCCCCTCGGCTCCCGTCATCAAGGCCTCCCGCTTACCAATGGGCCTCCGGCTGGTCAGCAACGGCAATGGAACGGCGACCATCTCGGGGATCCCAGCAGCGTATGACGATGGCACCTACGCGGTCACCATCACCGCAAGCGTCACAAAACTACCGGCTGTCACCCAGAGCTTCGTTCTCACGGTGGACAACGAACCGGTCTTTCGGTCCAAATCCAGGGACACCGCCCACACCGGGACCGCTATCAGCTACTCGGTCATCACCCTCCACGGCTATCCGGTGCCCACGATCACCACGACCTCGACGCTCCCCGCCGGCGTGACCCTCACCGACAATGGCAATGGGACAGCCACCCTCGGGGGCACCCCGGGTCCGGCTGCCGGGGGGATGTACCCGATCACCTTCACCGCCACCAACGGCATCGTCGCCCCGGTCACCCAGATGTTCAACCTGACGGTGGACCAAGCGCCGGTGATCACGAGTGCTGGCAGTGACGCAGTCACCGCTGGCAGTGCCATGACGCCGTTCACCGTGACCGACACCGGTTTCCCGCTGCCGACACTCCGGGCCTCCGGCCTGCCCGCAGGGGTGAAACTGACGGACAACAAGAACTTCACGGGAACCATTGCCGGTACCCCCAAGATCGCAGCGGCGGGTAACCACACGGTCACGATCACCGCATCG
>PMOE01000006.1:0-26356 GCA_003161575.1 Acidimicrobiaceae bacterium
GCCGAGATCGCCGTCTTGGTGGCCCGCCGACCCGGCGGCGAAACGGTCACGTGGCCGGCTGTCGAAACGGCCCAGGTCGGTGGCGTGTGCCGCGAGGTGCTGGTACCCGGGCGCCTCGGCCCCGATGTGCTGCACGCCGCCGGCGCGCTGGGGGTGGCCGTGTCCGAAGTGGCCGGATCGGTCGGCGTGCTCGCCGTCGAACTCTTCTTTACCGGGGGCCGGTTGGTGATCAACGAGATCGCGGCCCGCCCCCACAACTCGGGGCACTGGACCATCGAAGGGTCGGTCACCTCGCAGTTCGAGAACCACTTGCGCGCCGTCCTCGACCTGCCCCTCGGCGCCACCGATCCGACTGCTCCCCATGTGGCCAGCGTGAACGTCTTCGGGGCTCAGGACGGACACGGGGTGACCCGACTGCTGGCCGGCGCCATGGCCGTCGAGGGGGCCCATGTGCACCTGTATGGCAAAGAGGGCCGGCCGGGGCGCAAACTGGGGCACGTGACGGTCTGCGGCGCTGATCCCGACGATGTGCGAGCCCGGGCGTGGGCGGCCGCCCGTTCGCTCGGCACCCCGGTGCCCGAAGGCATCGAGCTGGCCGGCGGTGGCGCCTGATGGCCCCGATCGACCCTCTCGTGGCCGTCGTCATGGGCAGCTCCTCGGATCTCGAGGTGATGTCGGGGGCGGTCGACGTGCTCGAACAGTTCGGGGTGCCCCACGAGGTCAAGGTGGTCTCGGCCCACCGGACTCCCGACGACATGCTGGCCTTCGCCCACGCGGCCGCCGGTCGAGGTCTGCGGGCCATCATCGCCGGGGCGGGTGGGGCGGCCCACCTGCCGGGCATGCTGGCCTCCTCGACCACCCTGCCGGTGATCGGCGTTCCGGTGGCCCTGGCCACGCTCGAGGGGCTCGACTCCCTGCTCTCGATTGTGCAAATGCCCCGCGGCGTACCGGTGGCGACCGTCGCGGTCAACGGCGCCGCCAACGCCGGGCTCCTGGCCGTGCGCATCCTGGCGCTGGCCGTCCCGACCCTGGCCGAAGCCATGGCCCACTATCAGGGCGCCCTGGCCGATCAGGCCCGGGCCCAGGACGCGGCCTTGACCGAACGCCCGTCGCCCGCCTAGGGGCCGCGGCAGGCGACGGCGCAGCGCGGGAGGATCCACGTCACCTCGGGGCGTCACCCAAGACCGCACGGCGGGCCGGCTCGGGGCGCTACCGTCTCAGCATGCCCACGCTGGCCGAGCGCCTCGGGTACGCCGCTGATGCAAAGCTCTTGATCATCAACGCCGACGATCTCGGCTTCTGTCATTCAGCCAACGTCGGGGTCTACGAGTGTCTGCGCACCGGGCTGGTGACCAGTGCGACCCTCATGGTCCCGTGCCCCTGGGCCCGCGAGGCAGCCGCCCGCTACCGCGGAGAGGACATCGGGGTCCACCTGACGGTGAACGCCGAGCACGAGCTCTACCGCTGGGGACCGATCACCCACGCCCCCTCGCTCCTCGGCGGCGACGGCGGATTCCCGCGCACCGTCGAGGACGTCTGGGACCACGCCGACCTCGACGAGGTCCGACGGGAAGCCCGCGCCCAGATCGAACGGGCCATCCTGTGGGGCTTTGACGTCAGCCATCTCGATGCCCACATGGGAACCCTCCAGCTCCGCCCCGAGTTCTTCGATGTCTACCTCGACATGGCGGTGGAATTCCGGCTGCCCTTGCGGATGTTCGGCGCCCGGGTGGAGGAATACCTGGGTTTCCCGGCCCGGGCGGTGGCCGAAGAAGCCGGCGTGATCTTCACCGACCACATGATCTTTGTTCCGGGGGTGGGCAGCCGCGACATCTTCGAACAACAGCTCCGCCGGCTCAAGCCCGGGGTCACCGAGATGCACCTGCATCCGGCCGTCGACAGCCCGGAGCTGCGGGCCATCGCCAGCGACTTCGACGCCCGGGTGGACGACCACCGTCTGGTCTGCGACGACGGATTCTTGAAGGACGCGGTGGGCGCGGCGGGAGCCACGCTCATCGGGTTCCGGCCCTTACGCGAGCTGGCCCGCCAGGGCTGAGGATGAGCGGCGCCGGTAGTCCGAGCGGCGACCCGACGATGGGCACCGCAGTTTTCCTTAGGACCCGGGACTCGTTGCTCGAGATGACACCGGTCCGAGATGGATCGACTCGCCCGCCCCTGACCGATTTGCCGGCCCCGTGTTGTGCTCTGGCGCGTCGAGGCGAAGCCGGGCGGACCCGGCCGTGAGCGGGTCCCCCGGGGGCGCACCGCGTTGACCCGCTGGCAGCCGGCGCTGGTGGCCGCCCTGCTGGTGGTCTTGGCCGTCTCGGTGGCGCTGGTCCTCGCCCAAAGCGCTGGGCTGATCCATCTCGGATTCCTCGGCGGCACCGGCGGCGTATCGCCGCCGTCGCGCTGATTTGGGGCCCGACCGCAAGCTCGGCGATCTCGACGCCGAAGCGGCCGTCGCAGATCCGGACACCGAGGAGTGACGGGCGGCGTCCCCCGAGCCCCGACGACCTGGCGGGACGCTCAGACCAACACCCGATCGGGTGTGGGGGTGCGGCGCCACCACCCAATGGTGGCCCGCAGCGCCTCGTCCATCGGCGTCGCGTCCAGCCCGAAGGTTGCGCTGCAGGCGGTGGAGTCGACCACGAAGGGCCGTTCGAACTGGTGCCGGACCTCTTGGAGCTGGCGCACGGTCGGCGAGACGATCCCGACGGAGCGCAGTGCGAACGGCGGGAGGGCACGGACCCTCGGGACATCGACGCCGGCGGCCGCGGCCAGCGCCCCGACCATCTGGCGTTGGGTCAACGGCGGATTGGTCGGCACGTGCCAGACCCGACCCCAGGCGCGCCCGTCGGTTCCCAACACGACCAGGGTGCGGGCCACGTCGTCGATGTAGGTCCAACTGTGGAGGACATCGGGTGTGCCCAGGACCAGGCGTACCGGCTTGCCGGCGAGCAGGTTCGGGATGACCCGGTCGGCCATGTGCGAGGTGGCAGTCAACCCCGGCCCGAAGTAGTCCGACGCCCGCGCTTCGCACACCCGGGCCCGGCCGGCGACGTGGGCGGCCAGGGCGTCGCGCCACATCTCGTTGCGCACCCAGCCCTTCATCCCCTTGGCCGTGAGCGGGGTGGATTCGGTCATGGGGGCGCTCACCTCGCCGTAGCCGTAGAGGTTGGAGGTCGTGACGAGCACGGCCCCGCTGGATTCGGCCGCCGCCAACAAGGACGCGGCGATCGGCGGCCACTCGGCGGCCCAGCGGTGGTATGGGGGGTTGGCGCAGTTGTAGATGGCCGCCGCACCGGCGGCCAACCGGGCCAGGCCGGGGGCGTCGGCCGCGTCAGCCCGCACCCGCTCGATACCGGGGTGTTCGGGCCCGTTCCCCGACCGGGTGACCACCGTCACCTCGTGGCCGGCCGCCACCAACAACTGAGCCGTCCCCGATCCGACCGGGCCCGCTCCGACGATCACATGTTTCATGGTGCGCCTCCTTGTGAGCACTGCTCTTGTTAATGAGCATTGTTCACGACCGGAGGCCCGTTGTCAAGAGCACTGCACTCATTTGTGGCTAGTGATCTCGCCACGTGCCAGACTGGGGCGGTGCCGGCGGTGCGGAGTGCCAGGGAGCGGGCCCGGGCCGAGTTGACCCGGGACATCACCGACGAGGCCCGTCGCCAGCTGGAGGCCGCCGGTGCGTCGGCCCTGTCGCTGCGGGCGGTGGCCCGTGAACTCGGGATGGCCTCCTCGGCCCTCTACCGGTACTTCGCCTCCCGAGACGATCTGTTGACCGCCCTGATCGTCGACGCCTACGACGCCCTCGGGGAGGTGGCCGAGGCGGCCGACGCCACCCGGGTTCGCGGCGACATCGCCGGGCGTTGGCGCGCCGTGTGCGCTGCGGTGCGGTCGTGGGCGTTGGCCCACCCCCACGAGTACGCGCTCGTCTACGGCTCGCCGGTCCCGGGCTATCGCGCTCCGGAGCGGACCATCATCCCGGCCAGCCGCATCACCGTGGTCCTCGCCGCGGTCGTACGCGATGCGGCGGCGGCCGGCGTGCTGGCCGCCGGCGACGTCGGCTGGGCCCTCGAAGAGCCACTGGCGGCCGACGCGGCCCGGGTGGCCGATACGGCCATGCCCGGGGTGCCCCCCCATGCCGTGGTCCGCGGGCTGATCGCTTGGACCCAGCTCTTCGGCATCGTGAGCTTCGAACTCTTCGGCCACCTGACCGGCGTGGTGGAGGCGCCCGAGGCCTTCTTCAACGCCTCGGTGGCGATGGTGGGGACCTTCGTCGGGCTCCCGGGCGATCCCGGACCGGCTTAGCCCCCGCTGACCCCGGCGAAGAGGTCGTCTTCGCTGACCTCGAGCGGTCCGAGGGTGCTGCGGGCCAGTTGGTAGTCGTCGTAGGGGTGGATGGTGGCCTGGATCTCCGGGGGCAGACCGAACCAGAACGGCGAGTTGGGGTCGACCTGGGTGGCATGGGCCAGCAGGGCCCGACCCCGAACATCGTCGTAGCCGGTGATGTCGACGTGGGTACTGGTCACCGTCGTGTCCCGATTCAACCGCTCGAGCCACTTCTCATCGAATGGGGACTCGAGGCCGAGCTCGAGGAACTTCTCGTGGACCTTGCGCATCCGTTCGCGGGGCCAGACGGTGTAATAGAGCTTCGAGGGGCTGAAGGGTGGTCCGGCGTCGACGTAGCGGTCCGGGTCCCCCGCCGCCTCGAAGGCGAGGGCGCTGATCTCGTGCACCCGGATGTGGTCGGGATGGGGGTACTCGGTCTGTTCCTCGGGATAGGTGACCATGATCTGGGGCCGCACCCGGCGGATCTCGGCCACGAGCCGGCCGACAGCTTCTTCGAGCGGTGCCTGGGCGAAGGAGTCCGGGTTGGCGTTGGCCTCGCTGTCGGCCATCCCCGAGTCGCGGTAGCCGAGCATGACCACCTCGTCGTAGCCGATGATCGCGGCGGCGTCGGCCAGCTCTTGGATTCGGATCTCGTGGATGTTCGCTCGCACCTCGGGGGTCTCGAGGGCGGGGTTCAAGATGTCACCCTCCTCGCCCCCGGTGCAGCACACGAGCACCGTGTGCACGCCCTCGGCGTGATAGCGGGCCACCGACCCCGCACCCTTGGAGGACTCGTCATCGGGATGGGCGTGGACCGTCAGCAGACACCGGCGCTCGGACATCTGTTTGAGGATACCGGGCCGGTCCCGGTGTCCCGTCCCCCGCCCGAGCGACTTAAGCTTGCCCGGTGGCGGGACAGCTCCGCCCCCGAGGAGGGCAGACGAGTGGCAGGCTTCTTCAAGCGTTTGACGGGCATCTTTCAGGCGAAAGCCAACCGGGTGCTCGACAAGGCCGAGGACCCCCGGCAGACCCTCGACCTCTCCTACGAAAAGCAGCTCGACAGCCTCCAGAAGGTGCGCCGGAGCGTGGCCGACGTGGCGACCGCCCGCAAGCGGATCGAACTGCAAGCAGCCCAGCTGCAAAAGCAGGCCGACAAGTTGCAAGAACAGGCCAAGGCCGCGCTCAGCCAAGGTGACGAGAACCTGGCCCGCGAGGCCCTGACCCGACGGGCCGCCCTCGGTGAGCAGCTGGCCGATCTCAAGACCCAGCACGACCAAGTCGCCGAGCAAGAGGACCGGCTCATCGACACGTCCCAGCGCCTCCAGGCCCAGGTCGAACAATTCCGCACGAAGAAAGAAACCCTGAAGGCCACCTACACCGCGGCGCAGGCCCAGACCAAGGTGGGCGAAGCCGTCTCGGGAATCTCATCGTCGATGGGCGACGCCGGACAGGCCATGCAGCGGGCCCAGGACAAGATCGAAAGCATGCAGGCCCGGGCCGGCGCCATCGACGAGCTGCTGGCGTCGGGAGCGCTCACCGACCTCAACCATCCGGTCGACGATATCCAGGCCCAGCTGGACAAGGTCTCGGCCACCTCGCAGGTGGACAACGAACTCGCAGCCCTGAAGGCCCAGATCGGCCCGGCCGGCGAGCTGGCATCCTCGGGAAGCACCGAGAAGGTCGCCGACGCCGAAGTGGTCACCACACCGCCGGCGGCACCGGAGTCCGCACCCGAATCGCCGACCGGCGGAGCCGGTGACAACACCGGCTGATGACGATTGCTCCGAACGCGCCCACCGACCCGGGATCGGCCCAGCCCGACCGCCACATCACCCTCGAGGGGGCGGTCAACTTCCGAGACCTCGGTGGCTATGAGACCGAAGAGGGCCAGCGGATCCGCTGGCGCACGCTGTTCCGGGCCGACGGGCTTTCCGAGCTCACCCCGCCCGATCGTTCGATCATCGGCAGGCTGGGCATCGCCACGGTCATCGACCTGCGCACGAGCGCCGAGCTCGAACGGGGTCGGTTCCCCGTAGAAGAGATCCCCGTCGGCTTTCACCACCTCCCGTTGCTCGACGCCGTGCCCGAACCCGAAGCCTTCGAGCTGACCCCGGGCATGCTGGCCACCCAATACCAACAGATCGCCCGGGACGCGGCACCCCAGATCGCCGAGGTCTTGACCATCGTGGCAAAGCGGCACGCCCACCCGGTGATCGTGCACTGCGCGGCGGGCAAGGACCGCACCGGCGTGCTCATCGCCGTGCTCCTCGGCCTGCTCGGCGTGCCCGACGAGACGATCGTGGCCGACTACGCCCTGAGCGCCCAGGCGATGACCGCCCTCCGGCGCAAGCTGATCGAGCGCCACCCAGAGGGCGAAGAGGTGATCACTCGGGCCAACGAGCTTTTCTCCGCCGCACCGTCGAACATCACGAACCTCCTCGAGGTCCTGCGCGAGCGCTACGGGTCCATCACGGCATACGGCGAGGCCGCCGGGATCGGTCCCGACGTGGTGGCCTCCTTGCGCGACGTGCTCCTCGAGGCGCCAGGCTGACCAACCGACAAGACAGCGATGCCGGCGTACGCCGGCCATTGTCGGGTCAGTCGAGGCCGTCGATCTCTTCGGCCAGGGCCAGGTCCGCCGCAGTGAGTCCCCCGGCCGAATGGGTCGAAAGACGCAGGGTCACCTTGTTCCAGCGGATGTCGATGTCTGGGTGATGACCGGCCGCCTCGGCTCGCTGGCCCACCGCATTGACGAAGGCCAAGGCGCCAGCGAAGTCCTTGCGCGTGACCGTTTTGACCAGTTCGATGCCGTCGCGCCGCCACTCGAGGCCCGCGTCGACGAGGGCGGCATCGACCACCTCGGCACTGAGCACGTCGGACGTCATAGCGGGTGGGTCATGTCTTCGGGACGCACCGCCTGGTCGAACTGCTCGCCGGTCAAGTAACCGAGATCGACCGCCGCATGGCGCAATGTCGTGCGCTCCTTGTGGGCTTTCTTCGCCACTTCGGCCGCCTTGTCGTACCCGATGATCGGATTGAGCGCGGTCACCAGCATCAGTGAGTTCTCGAGGTGCCGTTGGATCTGTTCATAATCGGGCTCGAGCCCCTCGACACAGAACTCGCGAAAGGCTCGACAGGCGCCGCTCAACAGCTCGACGGAGTGCAAGAAGTTGTGGATGATCACCGGTTTGTTGACGTTCAGCTCAAGGTTGCCCCGGGCCCCGGCGATCCCGATGGCTGTGTCGTTGCCCAAGACCTGGATGCACACCATGATCATCGCCTCGCTCTGGGTCGGGTTGACCTTGCCGGGCATGATCGAGGATCCCGGCTCGTTGGCCGGGAGGATCAGCTCGCCGAGGCCGCTGCGCGGACCCGAACCGAGCCACCGCAGGTCGTCGGCGATCTTGGTCAACGAACCGGCCAGGGTCCGCAGTGCCCCACTGGCGAAGACGAGTGCGTCGTGAGAAGCCAAGGCGGCGAACTTGTTGGGGGCGGTGACAAACGGCAGCCCGGTGAGCTCTGCGATCTTGGCCGCCACCCGCTCGCCAAACTCCCGGTGGGTATTGAGCCCCGTGCCGACGGCCGTTCCACCCGCGGCCAGTTCGTAGAGGCCGGGAAGACTCTGGGAGATGCGGTCCAGATCGGCATCAAGTTGGGCCACGTACCCCGAGAATTCCTGCCCGAGGGTGAGCGGGACCGCGTCCATCAGATGGGTGCGGCCGATCTTGGTCACTTTGGCAAATGCGGTCGCCTTTTCGTCGAGGGCGTCGCGCAGCGCCTGAACCGCGGGGAGGAGGCGGTTGGTCAGCTCTTCGACCGCGGCGATGTGCATGGCGGTCGGGAAGGTGTCGTTGGACGACTGCGACATGTTGACATGGTCATTCGGATGGACCGGCTTCTTCGAACCCATCGCCCCGCCGTCGAGCTCGATCGCTCGGTTCGAGATGACCTCGTTGGCGTTCATGTTGGACTGGGTGCCGCTACCGGTTTGCCACACCCGCAACGGGAAATGCTCGTCGAGTTTGCCCTCTGAGACCTCGCGGGCCGCGGCGGCGATCAGGTCGGCCAGGTGGGGGTCGAGGGTCCCGAGATCGGCATTGACCCGGGCCGATGCCTCCTTCAAGATCCCGATGGCCCTGATGAGGGATCGGGGCATTTTGTCCAGGCCGATGTCGAAATGGTGCAACGAACGGGCGGTCTGGGCTCCCCAGTAGCGATCGGCGGGGACCTCGATCTCCCCCATGCTGTCGGACTCTGTGCGGGTGGCGCTCAACGGACCTCCTTTCTTGCCCAACCAGCATGGGGCGCGTGCGGCGCCCGGCGCAACAAGGGCCGCGCCGGGCGCACCCGAGGAACACCCAAACGCCCGAGAGAACCGGGCGGTAGGGTCCCACAGAGCCACACCTGTCGGCCGCAGTGACCCCGCCGGTCGACCACCTCATCGCCGCCGACCATAAGGAGAATCAATGACCGCCACCCTGAGCGACAAGGCCCGGGCCCTCCTGGCCCGACCGGTGATCGCCAACCTGGCCACCGTCTCGTCCGACGGCTCACCGCAACTGACCCCGCTGTGGATCGACGTCGACGGGGACGCCCTGTTGATCAACACTGCGGCCGGCCGGGTCAAGGCGAACAACATCAAGCGGGACAGCCGGGTGGCCGTCTCGGTGGTCGATCCCGAAGACCCGTACAACGTGGTCGTTGTGAAGGGCACCGTGACCGCCGTCACCGAGGAAGGAGCGGACGCGCATATCGACGTGCTCGCCAAGAAGTACCTCGGCGTCGACGAGTACCCCATGCGCCGGCCCGGTGAAGTTCGCCTCAAGATCCGCATCCGCCCTGACCGCATCCCCATGCAGGGCTGAACGCGACACCGCGCCGTTAAACCGGCGGATGGTCGTCGGGACACGAGCCCGGCGGCGTGTTGTAGCGGGGGTCGTTGACCCAGGACTGATCCGACCAGCCCGCCTGGGCCGGCGGGAGGTGGAAGAGGGCGCTGAGGTCGGCCAGCACGGCGTCGGCGTAGCGGACCACCCCGGCCGGGCACAGGTGCACGTCGTCGACCATGCGGATCCGATCCCATCCGCTCTTGGGGGCGCTCGGATCCGTTGAGGGCGGGAGCCATGGCGTGAACTTGCCATCGAGAAGGACCGCCGAAGCGACCGGCAAGTACATCACCCGGCCCGGGAAGGCCGCGGGCATCGAGCGCACGATCTGGTCCCAGGCCTTCTGCCCGGCCGCTCGTTGGGCGTCCTCGGTGTTTTGCTGGGCGACATCTGACGCCAAGACCGGCCCGCTCGGGGGGAACTGGGTGAACACCACACCGTCCACGCCGTCGCCGGGCTTGAGCATGATGCGCAGCGCCTCTTCGAGGTCCTTTGTGTAACCGGCCGGGTCGCGCAGCGCCCAGGCGTCGTCCCAGCTCCAGGTGGCAAGGATGAGGTCGGGATGGACCTGGCTCACGAGGCTGGCGAAGGACACCCGCCACTGCGGGTCGTTCGAGAGTCCGAACCCATCGAAGGACTTGTCCTGTGTCGTGGCCACCGCAGTCGCCCCGAGCGCGGCGGCGATACCCGGAGCGGCAACCTTCATGACCGAGTCACCGGTCAACATGACCTCTAAGGGGTGCGCCGTGCTCAACACCCTGCCGGCCGGCAGGGTGATCGGCACCTGCGCGCCGTAACCCCCCGAGCCCGGAACGACCCGGGCACTGTTCGGGCTGACCACCGCGGCCGACGGGGCCGGGGTCGAGGGCGCGGCGACGGCGGGGATGGTGGCCACCAGCACGACCGCAGCGGTCGCCAGCGCGCAGACCGGGGCGACGGCGAAGCGGAACCACCCTGCCACGCGGCGCTGGCGGATCGGCCGTTCGACCAGGTAGAAGCTGGCGGTCGCGACGACCACGGTTGTGCCCACCCGGAGAAGATCGAGCCAGCCGCCCGAGACGTGTGTCCGGGTCTCGTTCATGTACACGAAGATCGGCCAGTGCCACAGGTAGATCCCGTACGAGATCATCCCGATCCAGCGCAGCGGTTGGACCGACAGCACCGTGGCGAGCGGGCCCTGATGGAACTGGCGGACGTCGGCCACCACCACCGCGGCCAGCACCGCGCACACGAAGAAGCCCCCTCGGAACATCCATCCTTTGGGTAGCCCGCCGCCCGTGCCCGCGGTGACCCAGAAATAACCGAGGGCCACCGCGGCGAGGGGAGCCGCCGCGTGGAGCAGCCAGCGGACCCGGGGGCCGGGTTGGGGTCGGGCGGCGACCACCATGGCGATGCTGGCGCCGGCCAGCATGTCGAATATCCGGGTGTCGGTGCCGAAGTAGTCGCGGGTGGGGTCGCCGCCTTGGTGGTAGAGGAGCGCCATCAACGTCGCCGACGCCAGGGCCCCGACGATGGTGACGCCGAGGCCGATCCGGCGCCAGCTGCCCCGAAAACACGACAACATCACCACCAGCAACGGAGGCCAGAAGAGGTAGAACTGTTCCTCGATGGCGAGCGACCAGGTGTGCTCGAGTGGAGAGGGCGCCGAGAACTGAGCGAAGTACGACTGGTGGGCGAAGATTGCATGCCAGTTGGCGACGTAGAACAACGTCGCCAGGGCGTCCCCCCGCAATCCGCTGAGATCAATGAGGGCCCCGCTTCCGGGCGCCCCGAAATTCCCGTTGATCACGACAAACAGCGCGATAGCCAACAACACGAGAAAGAGCGCGGGCAACAGACGCCTCGCCCGGCGAGCCCAGAACCCCGCCAGCCTGATGCGTGCGTTGAGCACCCACTCCTCCAACAAGAGGCTGGTAATGAGAAATCCCGAGAGCACGAAGAACAGGTCGACCCCGAGGTAGCCGCCCGAAGCCCAGCCGAAACTCAGGTGATAGGCCAGCACGCCGGCGACGGCCAAGGCCCGCAGTCCGTCGAGAGCGGGGAGATACTGCCCGGTGACCCCCATGGGCGGGTCGACGGGGCCGGAGTCCTGGGGCGCGGGTGGCTCGATTCGGGCGTGGCGGGGCCCGCTTGTGCGCGGGGCCTCGATCCCCGTCGCCGCCGGGGCACCCCCCGCGGTCGCTGCGGGTGCGCTCCCCGCGCCGAGGGCTTCCGGGGGGGACGCACCATCGCGGGGTCCGGGTGGCTCGGGGACGCCGGTCGCTGCGGCGGCGATCTCCGCGTCGACACCTGCGGCAAGGGGAACGGTCGGCCCGCTCGAGCCGCCCGGTCCGTCGAGCGGGGGCAACGGCGTGTCGGATTCTGCGATGGTGAAGCGGTGACCGCTCACGATGAGGACAGAGGGTTCCGCCGTCCGCCGACCTCGGCTCACGATGTCCACCCACCAACCAGCGGAGCCAGCACGCCACCCGTCGACTCCACCCGGTCCGCGCTCGGCGGGGCGCCCGGGTCCTCTGAGCCTCGACCGACGAGCACGATCAGACCGTCGGCCCCGGCTTCATGCAGCGCCGTCGCGGCCGACGGGCCCTGTTTTTCGGCTTCGGGCAGCACGCCACGCCAGATCACCGGGACACGCGCGATCGACAACTCCAAAGAGACGGCGTCAAGGGCCCGGCGCATGGCCGTCACCTGGTTCCCCGTACCGGTCATCACGCACCCGTCGATGCTGGTCAACAAGCGCGCCACATCCTCTCGTCGTGGCCCTTGCACCCCCTCGGCGCCACCGCGTTTCTTCTCGATCGACCCCCGAAGGGCTCCGGAGATGTCGCCGGCGTCCACCAACAGCGGCGGGCCGCCGGGCCGCACCGGCCCGGGCCGGTTCACAGCACCCGAAAGGTGGTACCACTGACCGTTCCAGTCCGTGCGGTCCTTGGTGAACAGCGCCCGGCAGATCCAGACCGCTTCGGCCAGCCGGCCGAGATGGGACCCCTCGGACGCCGGTGCGTCGCCTCTCGGAGAGTCGGCGAGGCACAGGGCCGCCCGTCCCTTCGACACGACGTCGAGGGCGGTGACGTCGCGGGCCAGCACCGACGGGCTCCGGGCACCGGTTAGGGGCGCCACGACGCCGAGGGTGAGCCTTTTCGACAACGGTGCCGCTCCCGACGCGACGGTGCACGCGTCACAGGTTCCGGTCGGCCCGTCGTGCGCGCCGCCGGTCAGCCAGACCGACCCGAAGCCCGAACGGTCGGCGGCCGCCACGGAGGCCATCAGGTCGCCCCGGCCGTTGGCCGGCGCGTCGTCAGAGCCTGCCGGTGCGGGGAGGGAGGGCAGCTCCAGTCCGAGACGAATGGAGGGGTCCACAGCGAATGTCGAGCGTAGCGTCGGTCTCGAGCTGCCCGTTGTCACTCCCCGGCCGGCGCCAACCGGGAGCCGAACGCCGAGACCCCCATGACCGCCACCCCGACCCGGCGGACCCGCCGGGCCAACCCGGCATCCGAGGTCACCACGGTCGATCCGAGTGGGTCGGCCAGCGACCCGGCCATGGCGGTAATCACGTCGTCGGCCGCATCTCGTCCGCCGGGAGCGAAAACCACGCGCACGCCGAGCACGGCCCCGTCGGCCACCTCCTCGGGCTGGTCCCGCCCATCAAAGACGACCGTGATGGTCGCCCCCTCACGCTCGGAGAGGGCCGCCAGGGTTGCCACTTGGCGGCGGCGGGCGGCGGCGCGATCGCGCCACCAACCGTCAGGTCGAGAACCCATCAGATTCATTCCGTCGACGATCCAGTCCACCCCACACAATGGCCCCTCCCCGGATACCCCTGCGCATCCATGCCCCGGGGGTAGCGTTTTCCCGTTGGCTGCGGGCCGGCACCGCGTCGGGGTGAGACGAAAGGGGTACGGGCGTGCACAATCGATCCGCCTACGGCGACAGCGGACAAGCCGGGGCCATCGCTATGGTCATCTCCTTGGGCATCGTGGCCATCCTCACGGCGGTCATCCTCAGTGTGACGCTCGAAAGTGGCTCGGATGTCGGGACTTCGGGAGCACCCGGCCTCGAAGCAAATCCCGCCGTCGCCGCCGCCAGCGATACCCAGGCCCAGGCCGCTCTCAGTGACGCCATCGCGGCTGAGTCGGCGTCCGCGGCAGGCGGAGGCGCCGCCGGCTTCGGCGCCGCCGATCCCTCGGTGCAGTTCACCACCGGTCCGTCCACCGGGCCCTCCGTCATCAGCGTGGGCACGGGCCCGGGCACGAGCGGTGGCGCTGGCGGCATCCCGGGCGCGGGTGACGTCATCCCGGGGGCGGGCGGGGTGACCGTCCCGGGGGTACCCGGCGCCGGGGGCGGGGCCAGCGCCGGAGGCGGAGGCGGAGCCGGCGGGACCACCTTGGCCATCCGCTCGTCCTCGGGGACCTGCTGGTTCGCCTACCTCGGCGGCGGCGGCGATTGGTACGGGGCCCAGACCGGCCAACCGAGCTGCACCGCACCCGCCCTGGTGTCTGTGCCGGCGGCCGGTCCTGTCTCGTCTACCGCCATCGGGTGGCACCCAGGCAAATTCCCGGCCCCCTGACGCCCTCGACGGCGAGAAGCGGACAACGGCCGGGCCGGCCCCTGGCCATCGCCCACCGCGGAGATCCGGGGGCGGCCAGGGAGAACACGATGGCGGCCTTCGATGCCGCGCTGCGCCACGGAGCCGACATGATCGAGCTCGACCTTCAGTGCGCGGCGGACGGGACCATCGTCGTGCTCCATGACGAGACTTTGCGTCGGCTCTGGGGGATCGACCGCCCGGTCTCCGCCATCGGGTGGGGCGAGCTGGCGGTGATCGAACACGACGGAGCGTGCATCCCGTCGTTCTCCATGGTGCTCGAGCACATCGCCATCCCCTTGATGGTCGACTTCACCGGCGCCGACGTGGTCGCCGGCGCCCTCGATGCGGTGCGAGAAGCCGGGGCCTTGGACCGCTGCCTGTTCGTCACCGGCAACGTGCCGGCACTCCTTTCCCTGCGCGATCTCGAGGCCGAGGCCCGCATCGGCCTCACCTGGATCGAACGGGAGCCCCCCGACCCCGCCGTCTTGTTGCGACTGCGAGCAGAGTTCTGGAACCCGATGTTCACCCTGGTGGATGCCGCGGTCGTCGAGGCGATGCACGGGCGTGGACTCTCGGTGTCGACCTGGACGGTCGACGAGCCCGACGTCATGGAGCGGATGGCCGAGAACCGGGTCGATGCGATCGTGAGCAACCGGATCGGGACGCTCCGTCGGCTGCTCGACGCTCGATAGGGCGCGAATCGCTCGTCAGGCGAGAGCGACGCCAACGTTCCCGGCCGAAGCGGCGTCTGCTTCTCGCCGTGACCCGAGGACGCGCCGCCGTCGCGGCACTCGCTGGCGCCGTACCGGGTTGGGTTCTGGGAGCCGCCCTCGTCGGGGCGTCCGAGAGGGCGGGTTCGCTCGAATGGCCGGCCGGGTCAGGGGCCGGGCGCCTTCAGGTCGACGAAGGGGGGGCGCCGTTCACCGCTGCGTTCGGCCGCGCACCGACGCCCTTTAAGACATCGACCAGCATCTCGGCGCCGCCGATCAGTCCGGCCGCCTCGTAGGGGACGACGACCTTGGCATTGGGTGCGGTCGCTATGTCCTGGAGGGCACGCAGCTGGAGCACGGCCAGGGTGTTGGGGTTGATGGTGGCCCCGTCGATCGCCGTCAAAGCGGCCGCTTCGCCCTCGCCCCGCAGGGCCCGAGCCTTCTTCTCACCCTCGGCCTGGAGCTCGAGCACCTTCATCTCGGCCTCTGCGGCCAGAATCGACGCCTGCTTGGATCCTTCGGCCTCCAAGATGGCGGCCGACTTCCGACCGCCGGCGCTGTTCACGGCCGCCTGCTGCTCACCTTCGGACTTTAGGATGGCCGCCCGTTTGTGCTGCTCGGCCTCTTTCTGCTCGGACATGGCTTGGAGCACGTTGTTGGGAGGGGTGATGTCGAGGATCTCGATCCGGTTGAGCCGGACACCCCACTTCATGGCGGCGTCGGCCATGTGGTCCTGCATCCGTGTGTTGATGGTCTCGCGCTGGGACAGCGACTGGTCGAGGGTGAGTTCCCCGAACACCGCGCGCAGCGCGGTACGGGAGAGCTGGTCGACCGCCAACATGTAGTCAGCGATCTCGAAGAGTGCGGCCTTCACATCGATCACCTGGCAGAAGATGGTGGCGCTCACCCAGAGGGACACGTTGTCCGCGGTGATGACCGCCTGCTGGTCCCCGGTCATCGGGAACTCTCGCATGTCGACCTTCTCCATCTTGTCGACAAGGGGCACAAGGACCGAGATGCCGGGTTGTTTGGTCTTTTTGTACTCCCCGAGCCGTTTGATGACCCCGACGCTGCCCTGTTGGACGATCTTGAGCGAGCGGGTGAAGCCGAACAGGATGATAACGATGGCCACCAAGACGATGCCCAATACGACTCCGGCGGCTGCGCTGGTTGCAAGCATGTGACTTCCTTTTTTTGGTTTCCTATTGAATGTCGCTGGCGTAGACGACGAGCAAGCCGCGCTCGATGTCTGCAACGACCACGTTGGTCCCCGGATTGATGTTCTCTTCTGGATCGAGAGGTATGGCGAGCCACTCCTCGCCTCGCGCCCTGACCGAGCCAGGGTGATGGGCACCCTTGATCGACTTGGTCACCAGGGCCGTCTCACCGATCATGCCCTGCACGCCGTTCAACATGGCCGGCCCATACCTCCTCGAAGCCCGAAGCGCCGGGATATGCAACCCGGCAACACTTGCCGAGGCCTTCCGCGCCGATGCATCCGTTATCGACTATACGGCCGTTGGGAGACGTTGCGCCCAGCGGGGTCAAATGGCCCCCGGGCCGGAATACCCGTTCGAGGCCTTCTCAGCGCCCGATGAAGGTGGGATCGCGCTTGGCCACGAACGCGGCCATGGCTTCGGCGGTATCGGCGGTGGCGAAATTCACGGCCTGGCACCGGGCCTCGTCCTCCACAGCCTCGGCCATCGAAGCGGTGAGGGAGTTGTGGAGCAGGGTCTTGGTCATCGACAGGGCAATCGGTGGCCCCGCGGCGAGGCGCTGCGCCCAATCGTCGACGAAGCCGTCGAGCTCGTCTGCGGGGAGTACCCGGTTCACCAACCCGAAGGCGGCGGCCTGCTGGGCGTCGAGCATGTCCCCGAAGAGCGAGAGTTCCATGGCCTTGGCCATGCCCACCAGTCGGGGCAGCAGCCACGAGGCGCCATTGTCGAGCGACAGCCCGCGCCGGGCGAAGATCATCGACAACCGGGCCCGGTCAGAAGCCACCACCAGATCACAGCCGAGCGCCAAGCTGAGCCCGGCGCCCACCGCGAAGCCGTCCACCTTGGCGATGGTCGGCTTGTTGAGCCGGTGCAGGGCCAGGGCCACGTCGCCCAGCCGGCGCATGCGCATAAGGCCGGGCTGGGAGGCGTCCGACGCCGGGCCGCTCGGGTCTCCGAGGTCCGCACCCGAGCAGAACGAGCCCCCGGCCCCGGTCAGCACCATCACCCGGTCGCCGGCGGTGCGCTCGATCTCCTCGAAGGTCTCGAGCAGTTCGCTCAGCATCACCGCGTTGGCCGCATTCTTGCGCTCGGGCCGGTTCATGGTGACCGTCACCACGCCCCCGCTGCGTTCCACGATCAGGGTCTCCACGACGGGCTCCTCTCGCATTGCGGTCCGTGTCGGCGACCGCACGACCGGGCCAGCGCCCAGACGGGCCGCCACCCTAACGGAACGGGCCGACCCCGGGCCGACGCGACGCCGGGGCGATGTGGTGCCCCGGGTCCGGAGCCAGCCACCGTGCCGAGTCGCCAGGACTCCCGCCGTGCTCAGAGCTCTTTTTCTGGAAGGCGTTCGACGTTCACGTCACGGAAAGTGACCACGCGCACCGAGGGGACGAATCGAGCGGGGCGGTACATGTCCCAGACCCAGGCGTCGGACATCTCGATCTCCACGCAGGCCGGCGAGGTATCGGAGCGCACGGTGAGCGACACCTCGTTGGCCAGGTAGAAGCGTCGCTCGGTCTCGACGACGTAGGCGAACATGGGCAGGACCGCCCGGTACTCTTGCACCAAGGCGAGCTCGATCTCCGCCTCGTAACGCTCGAGCTCTTCCTCGCTCATCGGTCGGGGGCGCTCATCGGTCCGACGCGTGTCGCCCAGCCGAGAACCGGCGTCTCACGGCCGGACGGACCGCTTCTCCTTGATCTTGGCGGCCTTGCCCGACAGGTCCCGCAGGTAATAGAGCTTCGCTCGCCGCACGTCCCCGAAGGTCGCCACCTCCATCTTGGCAATGGTCGGCGAGTGCACCGGAAAGGTCCGCTCCACGCCGACCCCGAAGCTCACCTTGCGCACGGTGAACGTCTCGCGCACGCCCACCCCCTGGCGGCGGATCACCACGCCTTGGAAGACCTGCACCCGCTCGCGGCTGCCCTCGACCACCCGCACGTGGACCTTGACGGTATCTCCGGGTCGGAAATCGGGCACGTCCTCGCGCAAAGAGTCGCGGTCGATGATCTCGGTGGGGTGCATGGGCGCGTCTTTCGAGCTCGAGGGGGGTGGGCCGAATCATGAATCGTAGCCGTGTTCAGCCAGCAGGTGCACCTCCCCGGCCTCGGCCAGGAGCCGCACTTCTTCGGTACTGAGCCCGCCCCGGGCAACAATGAGGTCCGGCCGGCGCTCGAGCGTCCGGGCCAGGGCCCGGGCCCGGCGCCAGCGGGCCACCTTGGCATGGTCGCCCGAGCGCAGCACCTCGGGCACCGCCCAACCCCGGAACTCGGCCGGCCTCGTGTACTGGGGATATTCGAGCAGGCCGTCGGCGAAGCTCTCCTCGTTCGCTGACTGGTCGTTGCCGAGCGCCCCAGGCACGAGCCGGGTCACCGCCTCGATCACCACCAGAGCTGCCGCCTCGCCGCCGCCCAGCACGTAGTCGCCGATTGACAATTCACCGTCGACCAGGTGGTCAGCCACCCGCTGATCCACGCCCTCATAGCGGCCGCACAGAAGCGAGAAGCCTTCGACCCCCGCCAGCTCGGCCGCCACCTCCTGGGTGAAGGGCCGCCCCCCCGGTGTCAGCAGCAGCAGCGGGCGGGCGAGTCCATCGGACGCCTCGACCGCCTCGATGGCACCGAAGACCGGCTCGGCCATGAGCACCATCCCGGCGCCCCCGCCAAAGGGGGCGTCGTCGACCGTGCGCCGGGCATCGTCGGTCGCCTCCCGCAGGTCGCGCACCCGCAGGTCCAGGTGACCGTCACGTCGGGCCCGCCCGAGCAGGCTGGCGGCACAATAACCCTCGACCACCTCGGGAAAGATGGTGAACACGTCGATCCGCATGATCTCGAACGATCAGTCGAGCAGGCCATCTGGAATGTCGACGGTCACACTCACCCCGGGCTCGTGGCTCACCACAAAGTGCAGCGGGACCAGTCCGCCGCCGGCCAGGACCATGAGGTCGCTGGCCGGATTGGCCTCGACGGCTTCGATCTGGCCGAGCACCCGGCCATCGGTGGCCAACAACTCCGAGCCCACCAGCTCGTGCACCCAGAGTGCACCGGGCACCACGGCGGGAGGTGCCGATAGGACCTGGCCCCGCAACGCGTCGGCCCCGGGACGGTCGGTCACCCCCTCGAAAAAGACGAGGTAGCGACTCTGATGAGGCCGGGAGGCCTCCACCACGAGGGCCTCGCCCCCGGGCCCGGACAACACGGTGCCGGGGTCGAGCCGGCTTGTCTGGTCGGTGAAGAGGTCGACGACAACCTCGCCGGTCAAGCCATGGGGTTTGATGATCCGTCCCACGTCGAGCAGCTCGCCCTCTTCGGGGGTCGAGGCCGACGGGGCCACGGCGGGCTCAGTCGTCGACGATGTCGACGCTGGTCTGGATCCCGTCGCGGGCGCCGGCCACGCCAACCAGGGTGCGCAGGGCCTGGGCCGTCCGTCCCCGGCGGCCGATGACCCGGCCCATGTCATCGGGCGCGACATGCAGGCTGAGGCGGACCGAGCCCTGACGAGACTCGGTATTGACCACGACGGAGTCAGGTTCGTCGGCAAGTGATCGGGCCAGGTAGGTGAGGACCGTCGTCGGCGTCCCTCCCTCGACCCGATTGCCCCCGGCCTCGTCGGCGTCGGCGTCGGCGTCGGAGTCGGCGTCGGCGTCGTCGTAGTCATCGTCCTGCGACCCGCCACCGGCCACGGTGTTGACATCACCCGGCTCGTAGTCGTCGTCGCCTTGGTCAACGTTTTGAGCCTCGACGGTGTTGACGTCGCCTGCCTCGTACTCCCCGGCGGAGGTCACTTGGCCTTCGCCGCCGCGTACTCGTCCCACGCACCCGAGGCCCGCAGGAGCTTGCCCACCCGCTCGGTGGGCTGGGCCCCTTGGCTCAGCCACTTGACGGCCTTGGCGTTGTCGATCTTGACCACGGCATCGGGTTCGGCGCGAGAGGCGCCCCGGGGGGCGTAGGTGCCCACGATCTCGAGGAAACGTCCGTCACGAGGAGCGCGGCCATCGGCCGCCACTACCCGGTAGGTCGGCTGCTTCTTCTTTCCCATCCGCACAAGGCGGAGTTTCACTGCCACGAGACTGATCCCTCCATTGTTTTGCTTGCGTCCATTGTCGCAGGTCCGCGCCGGCCCGCGTCCATTCGGGCCCTCAACGGCCCTTCGGGGGGGTCACCCGACCACCCTTCTTCTTCTTCTTGCCGGTCAGGCCCCCCTTGGGCGAGCCCGGGGAGGTGGCCCGGGCCGCCGCCGTGCTGGCGGCCACGGGCTTGGGGGGCCCGCCGGTACCGCCGAACAATTCGGCCAGTCCGGGAGCCATGTCCTCTCCGTCCCCGCCGCCCACCGCTCCGAGGGCGCCGAGGCTCTTTTTGGCTCCGCGCAGGGCTCCGAGCTTTCCCATCGGACCGCCCCCCGGCGTCATTGCGCCCCCCGCCACCATGCCCTTCATCATCTTTTGCATTTCTCGAAACTGCTTGAGCAGCTGGTTCACGTCCTGGGTGGAGGTCCCGCTCCCGTGGGCGATGCGGACCCGCCGGGAGCCGTCGATGAGCGACGGGTCATCGCGCTCGGTCGGGGTCATGGAGCGCACGATGGCCTCAACCCGGGAGATCTCACCGTCGTCGATCTGATCGGCCGCTTGGCGCATCTCCTTGGACATCCCCGGCAGCAGCTTCATGATGCCGCCCAACGACCCGAGCTTGCGGACCTGCTGGAGCTGTTCCAAGAAATCCTCGAGGGTGAATCGCCCCTCCATCATCCGCGTCGCCGACTTGGTAACGGCGTCGTGGTCCATCGTCCGTTCCGCCTGCTCGATCAGGCTGAGGACGTCGCCCATCCCAAGGATGCGGTCGGCCATCCGGTCGGGATGGAACAGATCGAAATCCGCCAGCTTCTCCCCCGTCGAGGCGAAGACAATCGGGCGCCCCACCACCTCTTTGACCGACAAGGCGGCCCCGCCGCGGGCGTCACCGTCGAGTTTGGTCACGATGACCCCGTCGAGCTCGAGCGTCTGGTGGAAGGCCTTGGCGGTGGCCACGGCGTCTTGACCCGTCATGGCATCGACGACCAGGAATGTGTAATGGGGCTGGGTCACCTCGGAGACCCGGCGCACCTCCTCCATCAACTCGGCGTCAATGGCCAGGCGACCCGCAGTGTCAATAATGCAGACGTCGCGCCCAAGCCGGCGCGCCTCGTTCACTCCGGCTTGTGCCACCGAGACCGGGTCGGTCGGCTCGCTGAACACACTTACCCCGGCTTGGGCACCGAGGATCCGGAGCTGTTCGACTGCGGCCGGGCGCTGGAGGTCCGCCCCGACCAATAACGGGTTGCGCCCCTGCTGCTTCCACCACTGGGCCAACTTGGCCGAGGTCGTGGTCTTGCCCGAGCCCTGCAGGCCGGCCAGCAACACGACCGTCGGAGGTCTCGACGCGTAGGTCAGCTTCAGCGTCTCGCCGCCCAAGATCCGGACCAGCTCTTCATGGACGACTTTGATGACCTGTTGGCCGGGCGTGAGGCTCTTCGAGAGTTCCTCGCCGGTGCATTGGGACCGGACGGCATCGGTGAAACCGCGCACCACACCGAGCTCGACATCGGCTTCGAGGAGGGCGGTGCGGATCTCGACCAGGGCGTCGTCGAGGTCCGCCTCGCTCAACCGTCCTCTGCTCCGCAGGCGGCCGGCGATCCGCTCGAGGCGATCCGAGAGCGCGTCAAACATGAGAAGTCAGGCTACCAACGATGAAGTTGCGCCTTTCTGCAGGGCTCCGCTGCCGAACCGGTGGGTACCACTCACCCCAGAAGGGCGTCGACGAACTCGACCGGGTCGAAGACCACGAGATCGTCGGGGCCCTCGCCCAACCCCACCAGCTTGACCGGCAGTCCCAGGTCACGCTGGATGGCCACCACGACACCCCCCTTGGCCGTGCCGTCCAGCTTGGTCAGCACCACACCGGTCACCGCCACGGCGTCGGCGAACTCCTTGGCCTGGACGAGGCCGTTCTGCCCGGTGGTGGCGTCGAGGACCAAGAGGACCTCGGTCACCTTCCCGGGGGGGCGGTCGGCCACCCGCCGGATCTTCTTCAGCTCCTCGACCAGGTTGACCTTGGTGTGCAGCCGCCCCGCCGTGTCGGCCAGCACCAGGTCGTTGCCCCGGGCCGAGGCCCGTTGGACCGCGTCGAAGACGATGGCGCTCGGGTCGGCCCCCTCGGCACCCCGCACGATCTCGGCCCCCGACCGCTCGGCCCACATGGCCAGCTGCTCGGCCGCGGCGGCCCGGAAGGTGTCGCCGGCGGCCAGCAGCACCGAGCGACCGGCGGCGGCCTGTTGGCGGGCCAGCTTCCCGATGGTCGTGGTCTTGCCGACCCCATTGACCCCCACGAACAGCCAGACGTTAGTCACCCCGGGCTCGTCGACCACGCACAGGGCGCGGCCCACCGGCTCGACCAACTCATCGTCGCGACTCGGGGCATTGGGGTCGGACCGGGCCAGCTCCACGTCCGTTGCGGCGTCCCAGCGCTGCTCGATCTCGAGCAGGTCAACGAGGTCGGCCCGCAGCGCATCCAACAGTTGGTCGGGGCCCACAATGTCTTTGGCCGCCACCCGACGGCGCAGGTCGGCGAGGAGAGCGTCGGTGGTGGCCACACCGACGTCGGAACGCAGAAGAGCCTCTTCGAGCTCATCGAAGGTGCCGGCCACGATCGCCCCACGAGAGCGCCCGGCCCGCAGCGCCGAAAAGACCCCCCGGGTCTTGGCCAACCGGTCCCGCAGGCCGGCCGGGGCGGCCGCATCGATACCCGGCGGCGTCGTCGAGGTGCCCGGCGCGGCGGGTTCTTTGGGTGGGGCCGTCGGCGGCTCGGCGATCGGGCTCGCAGCGGGCGCCTGGGGGGGCGAACCCCGGCCCCGGGTACGCACGATAAGCGCGACGGCCAGGGCCACAACGAGCACTCCGACAACGATGATGAGCAACGCGGTCATGCGCCGCCGAGCCTAAAGGCAGGCCGAGTCGACCGCACCATCGGCGGGGGTCAGGTGACCCCCACGCCGACGACACTCGGAAGGTCCGAGCGGCCGACCGATGACCCAGGTCGCACCGACCGCGTCGATCGAGCCGTACCCCACCCATCGCGAGGCGCGTGAGATCGTGGCGCGCTCGGCCACATGGCGCACGCTCAGCGCCCTTTCAGCTGACTTGGTTTCCGAAGGGTTGTCGCACCGTCCGACCACGACGCAGGGCGTGGGCGGCACAACACCGGGCGGGCCCCTCGGGACAACCACCAGTCAGCAGACGCGACGGATCAGGAGTTGGCTGTTTCGGGCTCGGATCGGTGGTCGACCCGCTGGCTCACGACCTGGGAGGAGCCGCCCGGTGCCATCGTCACCCCGTAGAGCGCGTCAGCGGTCTCCATCGTCCGCTTCTGGTGGCTCACGATGATGAGCTGCGCCTCGTGACGGAACTCACGGACCAGGCTCAAGAATCGGTGCAGGTTCACGTCGTCGAGGGCGGCCTCAACCTCGTCCATCAAATAGAAGGGCGACGGCCGGCTGCGGAACACCGCAAAAAGGAAGGCCAGTGCGGCGAGCGATCGCTCGCCCCCCGACAACAGCGACACCCGCCGGACGTTGCGACCGGCTGGGCGTACCTCGACGTCGACCCCGGTGTTCAACAGGTCGTCGGGTTCGGTCAACGAGAGCCGACCGGTCCCCCCGGGGAAGAGCATGGCCACGAGCGTCGAGAAGTGCTCGTTCACGTCGGCCGCCGCTGCGGCGAAGGACTGCATGATCTCGTCATCGAGGGTGCGCACGACCTCTTGGAGTTCCCGTCGAGCCGATCGCACGTCATCGACCTGGGTGTCAAGCTCGCGGTGGCGTTCTTCTAAGACCGAAAGTTCTTCGAGGGCCAACGGATTGACCGGACCGAGCGACGCGAGCTTGTCGGCCAGACTCCCGGCGTGATCGGCGGCCGTCGTTCCCTCGGGGATTTGTGGGACCGAGACACCGGCGAGCTCGCTCGGATTGCTGTTCAACTCCCTGCGCACGGTGTCGGCCAGGGACTCACTGCGCAGCGAGACCTCGGCCGCCTCGAGGTCGAGTGCCCGGGTGCGTTCGCGCACCTCGGCCTGGCGCCGCTCGGTGGCCGCCCGATCGCGACGGAGGGCCTCGAGGCGCTCGCCCCCGGCCCGGACGGCCTCCACCTGATTGCGGTAGTCGAGGCGGATCGACTCGAGCACCCCGTCGAGAAGCTCTCGCTCGCGCTCGACCAGCTCGCCCAAGCGCTCGAGAGCGAGCCCGTCGGCCTCGAGGCGACGGCGACGCTCGGCTGCCTCTTCCCGCTCGTCAGCGTGACCCTCGAGGCGGCGCTCGACCTCGAGGTGACGGGCCGCGAGGACGCGGCGTCTTTCCACCAGCCCGGCCGATCGGACCTCGAGGGCCTGGCGGAGAGACACCACTTCGGCCCGGCGCCCTTCGAGAACCGCCTTCGCCGCGGCCGCCTCTTCGGCTCGAAGAGCGGCCGCGGCGACGGCGACTTCGAGCTCGGGAATCGACTCCAGGAGGGCACTGAGCAGGGCCGCAGCCTCGGCCAGGCGCACCCCGGCCCGACTGCGAGCCGACCGGGCTTCTTCGAGCTCGCTTCTGATCCGGGCGCTCTCCTCTTCGAGGCGGGCCCGTTCGGCCCGCACCGCCGCCATGGCCGCGTCGTGACGGTCGAGCGCCCGGAGCGCTGCGGTGGTGGCCGATCGGGCCTCTTCGAGAGTCCGGCGGGCCAAGCCCAGGTGGTCAGCCGCGCCGTCGGCCGTTCGGGCCGCACCGTCGGCCTGCTCCTGGGCCTCTTCGACGGCTACCGCGGTGACCACGCCCTGGTTCGACCGCACCCGCCACCCCGAGGTGGCGAACCGGTCCCCTTGTCCGGTGACCACCACGAGGTCCGGTCGGTCGAGAGCCAAGTCGATGGCCTGCTCCCAGCCGGCGACCCGAACAGCCCGGCCAACGAGAGCATCGAGGACGCCGCCGACCCCGGCGTCGGGACCCGAGGTCCGAAGCCGGACGTGGGCCCGGAGCGGTTCGGCACCGAACGGGAGCCCCGCAGTGTCAGCCGGGCGCTCGGCCGCGTCAAGCCGGGCGGCGAGCAGGGCGCCGGTCGCGCCCTGCCGGTGCAGGGCGGCCAGGGCCGCTCGCGCCGCGTCGGGACCAGCCACGACGACGGCCGCAACCGATGCACCGGCCGCGGCCTCAAACGCCGCCTCCCAGCCGCGGTCGATCTCGACGAGGTCGACGAGGGAGCCGACCACCCCGTCGATTCCTTCGAGCACCTCGCGGCCACCGGCCCCCTCGAGCTCGTGGAGGGCCCGGGCCAACGCCTCGGCCCGCGCCGCCGTCCGGTGTCGGTGCTGGTCCGCAGCAGTGGCCACACCCTCGGCCTCGTGTTCGACCGCCGTCGCCTCGAGCACCGCGGCCTCGGCCGCCCCGAGCGCCTCGGCCAGTCGGGCCGCTTCGGCCTCGAGCTCGCCCGTCCGCACCTCGTGCTCGTCGGCCGAACCCGACAGCGAGCCCGCCCGACCCTCGAGCACTTCGACACCGTGGTCGAGGCCGGCGATCGACTCGGCGGCGCGTTCGGCTTCCGCCTCGAGGACCTCGAGACGGTTGCGGGCCCGTTCGAGCGCATCCTCAGCCCCCGAGAGCCCGCCGTCGATGCCAAAGGTACCGATGTGCGCCCGCTCGTCGGCCGCAACGGCCTCTTCGATGGCCCCCAGTTCGGCCAACTCGGGATCCAAACGGGCCGCTTCGGCCTCGGCGCTCGCCAGCTCGCTCGCCAGCCGGGCCCCTTCGGCCTCGAGCGTCGAGACCACATCGACATCGGCCGCGGCATCGAGTGCGGCCACCAGGGCCCGGGATCGCTCGCGCAAGACCCCCGCGGTGCCCCGGGTCCGCTCGACGAGCCCTTGGACCCGGCCGAGGGAGGTCGCCAGGTCCTCTTCACGGCGGCTGGACAGCTCTGCTGCGGTGGCCGTCGCCGCCTCGTCGAGGGCGGTCATCGCACCGTGGAGCTCGGTTTCTTCTGCGCCGAGGGCCCGCAGCGCCTCGGCCGCCGTCGTGCGCCGATCGTTCAGATCGGCCAGCTCGGAAGCGGCCAGATAGAGCCGCACGGTGAGCAGCTCATCGGCGACGGTCGCGTGCGACCGGGCCGCCGCGGCCTGGCGCTCGAGCGGTCGGATCTGGCGGCGCACCTCACGCACCAAGTCGCCCAGGCGCTCGAGGTTCTCCTGGGTCGCGGCCAGTCGGCGTTCGGCTCGCTCCCGACGGCGACGGTGTTTCAAAACGCCGGCCGCCTCTTCGATAATGGCCCGGCGGTCCTCGGGGCGGGCGTTCAGCACGGTGTCGAGTTGGCCCTGCCCAATGATCATGTGCTGCTGGCGGCCGACCCCCGAGTCGCCGAGCAGTTCTTGGACGTCGAGGAGCCGGCATGGGGTGGCGTTGATGGCGTATTCGCTCTCGCCCGATCGAAACAGCGTGCGGGTGATGGTCACCTCGGCCATGTCGACGGGGAGCTTGGCCGAGGAGTTGTCAATGGTGAGCGAGACCTCGGCCCGGCCGAGCGCCGGGCGGCTGGTGGTCCCGGCGAAGATGACGTCTTCC
>PMOE01000006.1:26367-87044 GCA_003161575.1 Acidimicrobiaceae bacterium
TCGAGCACGGTCGGGTCCGCGAAGGACTTGAAACCCTTCATGCTGAGGGACTTCAGGAACATCGGTGGACCCTACCAATCCGGACCAGGCCGATTCGCGCCCACCGGTGGCGGCGTCAGATCTGGCAGTGCTCGCAGAAGAAGGTGGAACGGCCCCCGTGTCGCACCCGGACGATGGGGTTGCGACAGCGGCGGCAGGGCTGGCCCTCTCGGTCGTAGACCTGGTGTTGGCCCTGGTAGTCCCCGATCGCCCCGAACAGGTCCTTGTACTGCTCGTCGGCCAGCGTCGACCCCCGGTGCTTGATGGCATCGGCCAGGGTCTCGACCATGGCCCGGTAGAGCCGGCGCACCTCGGTGGCCGACAGGCTGTCGGCGGAGCGGTCGTAGCGCAGCCCGGCGGTGAAGAGGATCTCGTCGGAGTAGAGGTTCCCGATCCCCGCCACGAACTGCTGGTCCATCAGGAGGGATTTCAGTCCCGCCCGGTGCTGATGGAGCATCACCGCGAAACGGTCCCAACTCATCATGTCCTCGATCGGGTCGAATCCCAGGTGGGAGAGCTCATGGATCTGGCGCCGGATGGCCGCCCCGTCACTCATCGAACCCGCGCCAGAGGCCGCCGGCGCGCCGTCAACCTTGGGCTGGAGCACCGAGACAAACATCTCGCCGAAGGTCCGTGGATCGACATACCGCAGCTCGCCACCCTGGGTAAAGGTGATCACCACGTGGGTGTGCTTGGGCTTTTGCTCTTTGACCGACTTCACCCGGAGCAACTGCCCGCTCATGCCGAGATGCACCACCAGGGTGTCCCCGCTGTCGAGGGCCACGAGCAGGTATTTGCCCAGTCGTCCCACGCCCTTGATCGAGCGCCCCTCAAGCAGGGCCCGGAAGTGCTTGGCGCTTTGGTGGCGGCGCACCGACCGGCCGTTGGCCACGGCGACCACCTTGATCTTGCGACCGGTGACCTCCTTGCCGAGATCCAGCCGCAAGGTCTCGACTTCGGGCAGCTCAGGCATCCTTCGTCCCCTCTTCGTCGGCCTCGGTCGAGGCCATCAACGCCTGCCACGCAATGCGGGCGGCGTCTTGTTCAGCGTCCTTCTTCGAGCTGCCCCGCCCCTGACCCCGAGCGACCTGGCCGACGTAGCACTCGGCCACGTAGTGGCGGTCGTGGTCGGGTCCCGAGCCGGCAATCACGTAGCGGGGCGTGCCCGCGCCTTGGCGGACCGTCAGCTCTTGGAGCCGGCTCTTGTGGTCGAAGTCGTCAGGCTCGGCCGCCGCCCGCTCCACCCGGTCGGTGAGCAGGGCCAGAACGAGGCGCTCGGCGGCGGCCCATTGGGCGTCGAGATAGACCGCCCCGATCACGGCCTCCACCGCGTCAGCGAGGATGGACGGCTTGGTCCGGCCCCCCGATGCCTCTTCCCCCCTTCCGAGCAACAAGACGTCGCCGATGCCGAGCTCCTGGGCGATCTCGGCGAGGACCCGGGCGTTGACGACGGCCGAGCGGACCTTGGCCAGCTTCCCCTCGGGGAAGTCGGGGTAGGTGCGGTAGCTGTGCTCGGCCACGACCAGCCCGAGCACGGCGTCGCCCAGGAATTCCAGCCGTTCGTTGGACGGGGCGCCGTCTTGCTCCCCGCACCAGCTGCGGTGGGCGAGCGCCTGGCGCAAGAGGGACGGGTCGGTGAACTCGTGACCGAGACGCCGGGCCAGACGGTCCGCCCCCTGGTCGGGGTTGTCCACGGGAGCTGGGTCAACCCGCTCCGAGCTTGGCAACGACGTAGTCGACGGCATCTCGCACCGTGCGGAGGTCCTCGAGGTCCTCGTCGTCGATCCGAAAACCCACGCTGCGCTCGCCAAGCTCCTCTTCGAGCGCCTCGACCAGCTCGATCAGGGCGAGGGAGTCCGCGTCGAGATCCTCGGCGAACGAGGAGCCCTCGGTGATGGTGGCGGGATCCCGCTCCAAAATGTCGGCCAGCTGGTCCCGGATCAGCTCGAACACGCCCTGGCGGTCGAGGGGGCCTCGGTCGATGTGGGTCTCAGCGGGCACACTGGCTCCTGGGTAGCGGGTGTGGGATGCCCTAATGTTACCGTTTCGGTCCCCACCGGCGGTGCGTGGGCAATTTTATGTCGATTCCGCAATCAGAAATGGCTTTTCGCCCGACTTCAACGAATATGCCCGTATCCACGCCCGATATCGCAGATACCGGCGACGGGACCGGACCGGCCCTATGCGGGGGCCACGGCCCGGGCCAGGTGCTCGACCAGACCCTTCGTGGCCAGGTCGTGGGCGACCTTGATGGCGTTGTAGATGGCCACCGACGAAGAGGAGCCGTGACTGATCACGCAGACCCCGTCGACCCCGAGCAGCATCGCCCCCCCGGTGTTCTCCGGGTCGAATTCGGCGGCGATCGGCAGGAGGTGGGGCAACAGCACCTCGGCGGCCGCCGTGGTCTCCTCGTCGGTCGAAAAGACCGCGAACAAGGTCTCGAGGAGGAAGCGTAACGACCCTTCGAGCGCCTTGAGGGTGACGTTGCCCGTGAAGCCGTCGGTCACGACGACATCGGCCGCGCTCGGCAGGAGGTCCCGCCCTTCAAGGTTGCCCAAGAAGCGCACCCCGGTGTCTCCGGCGGCGAGCAGGGCATGGGTCTGTTTGACCAGCGGATTGCCCTTGGTGGGCTCCTCACCGATCGAGAGCAGGGCCACGCTCGGATCGGCGATGTCGTAGCGCTCCTTGGCGAAGGCCGCTCCCATCTGGGCGAACTGGACCAGCATGGCCGCCGAGCACTCGGCGTTGGCCCCGGCGTCGACCAGGACGGCCGGGGCATGGCCGAGCCGGGGAAGCGGCGTGGCGATGCACGGGCGGATGACCCCGGGCAGGCGGCCCATCCGCAGCAGGGCCGACGCCATGGTCGCCCCGGTGTTGCCGGCACTCACCATGGCCGACGCCTTGGCGTCACGGACCAGCTCGGCTGAGCGAACGAGCGACGAGTCCTTCTTGCGCCGAACCCCCTGGGCCGGGTCCTCGTGCATGGCGATCACCTCGGTGCAGGTCACGAGGTCCAGTCCGCCGGTCTCGCCCACCAGGTCGGACGGCCCGACGAGGACGATCGGGATCCCGTTCTCCTCAGCAGCCCGCCGGGCGCCCGCCACGATCTCGCCCGGCGCCTTGTCGCCACCCATGGCGTCGACCGCGACGGGGAGCGTGGCCAGCGCGCCAGGTGCGGGGCGCGGACCCTTGGGGCTCATTAGGTCAGTCGACCTCGACGGCCTGGCGCCCCTTGTACCACCCACAGTTCGGGCAGACCACGTGGGGCACCTTGGCCTGCTGGCAGTGCGGGCACATGCTGCGGGCCGGTCGCCCGAGCCGCCAGTTGGCAGCCTGGCGGCTGCGGCCCTTGGCCTTTGAGGTCTTCTTCTTCGGGACAGCCATGTCAGATCTCCAGGTCGGCGACGCCCCGGCGGCAAAGTTGACCTAGGAGGTCGACCGGAGCACGTCGAGGCTAGCCCACCGGGCATCCGTCGGCGTCACGCAGCCGCATTCTTCCTCGTTGCGGTCGGCTCCGCACACCGGGCACAACCCGGCACACCCCGGTCGGCACAGCGGGGCCAGGGGGAGCTCCAAGACGAGGGCGTCACGGGCCATCGGACGCAGATCGAGCTGGTCGGCGAAAATCGGGTAGGCCTCTTCGTCCTCGGGATCGCCGTGGTGGCCCTCAGGTTCGCAGAACCGCTCCGCCACGGTGACGACGAGCTCACCGCCGACCGGGGCTGTGCAGCGCCGGCAGATGCCCGACCACGGAGCCCGGACGGTGCCGGTGACCATCACCCCACCGATGTAGGACTCCAAGATGACCTCGCAGGTGGCCTCGGCCCCGTCGGGCACGGTGGATTCGGCGACCGAGACCGGTGAGATGAGGCGGTCCGGATCGATCGGCGCCCGGCGCGCCTCGGACAGTCGGGTGCCGACGGCACGCCGGAGCTTGGCCACATGGACGACGAAGGGGTCGACGGGCATGGTGCGCCTCCTTGCTCGGTTGTCGGTGGGTGCCGGTCTAAGAGAGGTCCTGATCGAAGAACCCGTCCTCGGTCGAGCCTTCCTCGCCCCCCATCGCGGCCGGCGCCGCTTCGGCGTCGCTTTGGGGGGGCGCGGTGGCTTGGAGCTTGGCCCGGCCGGCCTGGACGGTGCGCATCGTCCGGTCGAGCACGATCTCCATGCCGGCCAGCTTCTGGTCGCAGTAGTCCTCTGCCTCATGGCGCATCCGGCGGGACTCCTCGTTGGCGTCGTCGAGGATGCGCTGGGCCACTTGGTTCGCCTGCCGGACGATCTCTGTGCGTGACACCATGCGTTCGGCCTGGACCCGTACCTCCTCCATCAGCGCCTCGGCCTCCCGGGCCCGTTCGGCCAGGAACTCCTCGCGTTCGCGAAGGAGCCAGCGGGCCTGGCGCAGCTCGTCGGGCAGCCGCTCGAGGGCATTGGTGATCAGCCCAAGCACCTCTTCTCGCGAGATGAGGACCGAGGCGGACAAGGGCATGGCCTTGGCCCCGTTGACCACGTCGAGGGCCCGCCGCATCAGCCCCTCGGCATCGAGGTCTGCGGGTCCGTCGGACCCGTCCACGCCGAGGTCCTCGAAGGCGTCGGTCATCTCGTCATGCCGTTCCTTGCTGTTGATCGGCGCCCGGACCGTCGAACTTCTCCTCCAAGCGCTGGGCCACGACCTTGGGCACAAAAGCCGAAACGTCGCCGCCGTAACGGGCGACCTCGCGCAACAGCCTCGAGGCGATGAACGAATGGGTCGAGCTGGTCGGGATGAAGATGGTGTCGACGCCGGAGAGCTGGCGGTTCATCTGGGCCATCTGCAATTCGTTCTCAAAGTCCGACACCGCCCGGAGCCCCTTGACGATGGCCGAGGCACCGACGTCTCGGGCCACGTTGACCACGAGGGTCGAAACCGACACGATGCGCACGCTCGGGAGGTGTTCGACCGATTCCTCCAACATCACTTTGCGCTCGGTCAAGCTGAACAGGGCTTCAGACTTCTGGGGGTTGCGCACCACGGCCACGACCACCTCGTCGAAAAGCCTGGTGGCCCGTTCGACCACCTCGAGATGCCCGTTGTGGAACGGGTCAAACGAGCCGGGGATGAGCGCGATCTTCACGAGCGCGTCGACACATCGGAGAGGGCGGATGTCTGGCGGGCCACGGTCACGAGCGTACCGCCGTAACGGCGCGTCCTAGTGACCACCCAAGCGGGCGGCACCTCGATCGGGGACGCCGACTCGAAGACGCCGACGTCGGCGGCAAGGGTGCTGAGCAACGTTGCCCACTCCGAGAAGGCGTAGGGCGGGTCGCACAGGGCGAGATCGACGCGAGGGGTCCGACCCAGCCACGCGGGGAGCTCGGCTCGAACCACGTTGGCCGGTGCCTCGGCCAGCCCGACGGCGGCCAGGTTGGCCCGCACGACCTCGATCACAGCGGCGTCGTGGTCGACGAAGGTGACCGCGCTCGCCCCCCGAGACAGGGCCTCGGCCCCGAGGGCCCCACTCCCGCAGAACAGGTCGATCACCTGGAGATCCTCCACGCCGCCCATCGATCCGAGGATGTCGAAGATGGCCTCACGGACCCGATCCGAGGTGGGCCGCACGCCGGCGGGGAGTCGCGCCGTCAGCCGCCGGCCGCGGCTCGAACCACCAATCACCCGCACTCTCCCACGGTAGTGGTGCGCACCGCCCGGCCGGCGGCGCCCCGACGGGCGCCGGGTTCGGGTCCTCCCCACGGCCCGCCTCTTGCAGCATTCAGCTTTTGAACAGAAAGGCCGCCTCGTCATCGTCGAGGAAGAGCCGGATCTCATCTTGCAAGACGGCGTGATCGGCCAGCAACGGGTCGTGCTCGGTGATCGACTCGGCGACCCGGCGGGCCTCATCGAGCAGCGCACGGTCCCGTCGGAGCCGGGCGAGGCGCAGGTCGCTGCGCCCCTTCTGGCGGACCCCGAGGATCGTTCCTTCCCCGCGCAACTCGAGGTCCACCTCGGCCAGCTCGAACCCGTCGGTGGTGGCCTCGAGTGCCTCCAGCCTGGCGGGCGCGTCCCCCGCGGGCGCCTCGGCCAACAGATAGCACCAGCTCTGATCGGACCCCCGGCCGACCCGGCCCCGCAGCTGGTGGAGCTGGGCGATGCCGAATCGATCGGCGTTCTCCACCACCATCACCGTGGCTTCGGGGACGTCGACGCCCACCTCGATGACCGTCGTCGCCACGAGGACCTGTATCTCGCCGCGGCGGAAGGCGGCCATCGTGGCCTCCTTGTTCGCAGCTGGCATCTGCCCATGCAACAGACCCAGGGCCAGTCCGGGCAGGACCTCACTCGACAGCCGTTCGAACTCGTCGACCGCGGAGCGGGCGACCACCCGGTCCGAACCCTCGACCAGCGGACAGACCACGTAGGCCCGACGCCCCGCCGCCACCTCGGCACGCACCTTCTCCCAGGCGGCGAGCTCGTCGAGTGGTGCTCGGGCCCACAACGTCGTGATGGGCGTTCGTCCGGGCGGGAGCTCGTCGAGGGTGGTCATATCGAGGTCACCGAACACCACCATCGCGGCGGTGCGAGGGATCGGGGTGGCCGTCATCACCAAAAGATCGGGGTCCGCCCCTTCCCCGTCGTGCCCCGAGCGACCCTTCTCGCGCAACGCTGCTCGCTGTTCGACCCCGAAGCGGTGTTGTTCGTCGATGACCACGACACCGAGGGAGGCGAACGTCACGTCGTCGGTCAACAGGGCGTGGGTCCCCACGACAATGTCGATCTCACCGGCCGACAAGCCCGCGTGCAGCTTGGCCCGCTGGCGGGCCGTGGTCCGGTTGGTCAGCAGGTTCACTCGCACCGGGCGCCGTCCTTCGAGGTGACCGGGGTCGGCCACATCCAAGGACCCGAGCAGTCCCGACACCACGCTGAAGTGCTGTTCGGCCAGCACCTCGGTCGGCACCATCAGCGCCCCTTGATGGCCGCCTTGGACCGACGCCAAGAGGCTGGCGACGGCGACGACGGTCTTGCCCGAGCCGACATCACCTTGGAGGAGACGGTGCATGGGCAACGGTCCGGCCAGGTCGGCGAAGATCACGGCCAGGGCGCGTCGTTGGGCCCCGGTCAACTCGAAGGGAAGCCGCAAGAGGAATTCTCGGACCAAGGAGGTCTCGGTCTCGGCCGTCGAGCCCTGCCCGGCGTCGGCCGGACCTCTCACCGCGGTCACATCCAGTGGGGACACACTGTGGCGGACGGCCCGGGCATCGCGCTCGAGCGAGCGGCGCCGCAGCACCAAGGAGAGCTGGAGGCGGAAGAGTTCGTCGAAGACCAAGCGGCGCCGGGCCGGCGCGACCTCGGCCATGGTGTCGGGCAGGTGGATGCCCCATAGCGCGGTGGTCCGGTCAACCACGTCGAGCCGCTCGCGCCACTCGTCGTCCAAAGGGTCGGCGAAGGTCTTGGCCCGATCCAGCGCCTCGGCCACCCAGGTGCCGATCTCCCAGCTCGTGAGCCCGGCCTTGGCCGAGGCGGGATAGATCGGGATCACCCGCAGGGTGCGGCGCCGGTGCGCCGCGGACTCGTCGTCGACGCCGACAATCACATCGACCGCCGGCATCACCATCTGGGGAGTGCCGCGGTACTCGGTGACCTTGCCGAAGAACAGGGCCTCGGTTCCTTTGGCCAGCTGCTTGGCCCGCCACGATTGATTGAAGAAGACGATCGTGAGGGTGCCGCCGCTCTCGTCGGACACTTCTAGGACCACGCGAGAGCGGCGGTTCCGACTCGGCGGCGCGTTGACCCGACGCACCTCAGCCATGACGACCGCCTCGTCACCGACGGCCAAGTCGGCCAGCTCGGCGCGGTGGGTCCGGTCGAGGTGTCGACGCGGGTAGGTGGTCACCAGGTCGAGGACCGAGTCGACACCCCAGTCCGCCAGGGCGGCAGCCTTCTTGGGCGACAGGGTCTCGAGCACGCTGACCGGCAATTCCGAAAGGCTCCGCAGCGTGCGCCCCGGGGCGGGCGGGGACGGCCGGGCGCCGGCGGGGCGGGTCACTCGATGCCGAGAAGGTACGGATACAACGGTTGTCCCCCGTGGTGCACCTCGGTGGCCACACCGGGGTGCTCGTCGTGCAGCCACTCGGTGACCCGCCGGGTGTCACCGGCATGGGCGCCCTCGCCCTCGATGATGGTGACCAGCTCGTGGTCATCGTCTAAGAGCGCGTCGAGCAGGGCGATCGTGGTCGCCGCGAGGGAGTCGGCCACCGAGATCACCCCGTCGCCCGAGAGCCCGATCCAGTCGCCCTCACGAACCGCGCCGGCGGCCGTCTCGGTGTCGCGCACGGCCCGGGTCACCTCAGCGGGGAGCACCCGGCGGGCCGACGCGGTCATCGCCAACTCGTTCGCCTCGACGCTCGCCCCGGGGTCATAGGCCAACAACGCGGCAAAACCCTCGACGATGCTCCCCGAGGGGATGACCCGGACCGCCTTGTCGGTCAGCGGGTCGACCTGCTCGGCCACCGGCTGGATGTTCTTGTTGTTGGGGAGGACGACCACCTGATCCGAGCCGAGGCCTTCGACGGCCTCGAGGATCTGGGCCGTCGACGGATTCATCGACTGGCCGCCGCGCACCTGGGCGTGCACACCGAGCGAGCGGAAGATGCGGCCGACCCCGTCGCCGGTGACGACCGCCACCACCCCGGTCGTCGGCGCCGGCCCGGCCGGGTCCTCGGCGACGAGCCCCGCACCCTCGCGCACCCATCGTTCCTCTTCGATCTGCTCGGCCAGGTCGGTGACCCGGATGTCACGGGGGCGCCCGGCATCGAGGGCGGCTTCGACGGCCGACCCGATGTCATTGGTGTGGATGTGGCAGTTCCACAGGCCCTCGCCACCGACGACCACGATGGAGTCACCAAGGCCGGCCCACACCTCTTTGAAGTCGGCCATCGTGTCGTCGGGAGCGTCGAGGAGGTACATCACCTCGTAACGCAGATCGCCCAAGCCGAAACCGTCGCCGAGATCCCCGGGCGCAAGCGACGACAGATCGGGCGCGACCGCGTCGAGCGGTGGAGGCTCGGGCAACCCACGCCCGTCGGCCACCGACAACAACGCGTCGAAAAAGAGCAGGTACCCCGATCCCCCGGCATCGACGACGCCGGCCCTGGCCAGCACCTCGAGCTGGTCTGGGGTCCGGGCCAACGCATCGGCCGCCCGTTCACGGGCGGCCTCGACCACCTCAGTCAAGGACCCGCCGGCCTCCGCGCCCGCCCGGGCCCCCTCACCGCCCGCCCGGGCGACCGTCAGGATCGTCCCCTCGACGGGGCGCACCACGGCCTGACGGGCGAGTGCGGCCGCGACCGTGACCGCGTCGGCCAGGTCGACCGGCCCGACCTCGCTGGTCGGTCCCAGCCGCTCGGCGATGCCCCGCAAGAGCTGGGAGAGGATCACCCCCGAGTTGCCTCGGGCCCCCATGAGCGAGCCGTGGGCGAGGGCCTTGCAGACCTCGGCCATCGAGGCGTCGACCCCGGTCCCCTCCAGCTCGGCCACCACGGCGTCGAGGGTGAGGGCCATGTTCGTGCCGGTGTCACCGTCGGGTACGGGGTAGACATTGAGGCGGTTGATGACCTGCTGGTGGGACCGCAGTGCATCGCGGTAGGCGGTCATCACAGCCGCCACGTCAGCCGCCGCCAACGTCGCCCGAGCCGTCATGGCAAGGGATGCTAACCTTTGCGCCGTTCCGCACGGCTCTTCTGAGCCGTCGTCGTCGCCCCCACTGGGGCAAGCAAAGAGGAGGTGGGTCCGTTGGCAGCAGTCTGCGATCTGTGCGGCAAGAAGCCGTCGTTTGGGATGAGCCTCAGCCACTCCCACCGGCGGAACAAGCGGCGCTGGGATCCCAACATCCAGCGGGTCCGAGCCCTGGTCGAGGGCACACCGGTCCGCCTCCACGTCTGCACGTCGTGCATCCGCGCCGGCAAGGTGACCAAGCCCCCCCGCCGGGTGCCGACCCCGGGCTGACCCCCCATCTCGGCGGCCCGAGGGCTGTCCCCCGCCCATGAACCCTGCGCCCCCGCCCCTCGATGGTCGGCGCCTCTTGGTGGTCGGTGCCTCCTCGGGCATCGGCCGGGCCATCGCCGGGCAAGCCGCTGCGGCGGGCGCCCAGGTGGCCATCGCCGCCCGTCGGCGCGAGGCCCTCGAGGACGTCGCGGCCCACTGCGGCCCGCTCACCCGGGCCTTCCCCTGCGACGTGACCGATGAGTTGGCCGCTCGAGCCCTGGCCGGCACAGCCGCGTCGTGGATGGGCGGTCTCGATACCGTCATTTACGCCGCCGGCGTCGCCGACTTGGGCCCGCTCGAGACCACCGCTGCCGTGTCGTGGCATGAGATGCTCGCCACCAACGTCGTCGGGGCAGCCTTGGTGAGCGCGGGCGCCCTTCCCCACCTGCGTCAGGTCACCGGTCGCCCGGCCACCATCGTGTTGCTCTCTTCGCATTCGGTTGGGAACCCCTGGCCCGGCCTCGTCGCCTACGCCGCCTCCAAGGCCGCGCTCGGCCAGCTGGCCCTCGGGCTGCGGGCCGAGGAGCCCGAACTCGCGGTCGTCGTCGTCACCGTCGGCAACACCGCCACCTCGTTTGCCGACCGCTGGGATCCTCCCGCTGCCGGAGCCGCGATCCAACGCTGGGTCACAGACGGCTACCTCCGCCACGAGGTGCTGACTCCCGAAGCGGTGGCCGACGCGGTCATCGGCGCCGTGGCCGGTGCCGCCCCCGCTGACATCACCGTGCTCGGAGACCCGGTCTAAGAGACCGCGTGCTCGAAGCCGGTGCGATCGAAGGGCGCACCGGCCAGGAGCCGCTCGGCGGGGTCGGCGGTGCAACGACCGATCGCTACGGGCACCCGTAGCCCGGCTATTTCGAAGCTCTCGATCAGGCCCTTTGCATTGGGCGTGGCGATGATCAGCTCGTAGTCCTCTCCCCCCCCGAGGGCTTCGGCGAGCGTCGCCCCGTCAACCACGGGAAGCGCGTCGAGGACCACGCCCACCGCCGAGGCGATGGCCAGCCGGTCCAGATCGGTCGAGAGGCCATCGGAGACGTCGATCATGGCGCGGGCCCCGGCCTGCCGGGCCACCCAGCCCTCGGCCAAACGGGCCCGTGGCCGGCGGTGGGCGTCGACCAGCGCGGCACCCACCCGGGAGGCCCGGTCGTCAACCGACCCGGGGCGCTTCTCATCGACGGACTCTTTGAGGACGCGGAGCCCGGCGGCCGAGCCACCGAGAGGACCGGTCACGAACAGCCGGTCCCCGGGCCGGGCCCCGTCTCGGTGTACCGCCCCTGGGCCGCCGGGTTCCAGGGTTCCAGTCACTGCCACGACCACGACCACCTGGTCGGCCGTCGAGAGGTCACCGCCCACCACCGGGCATCCCCATTCGGCCGAGGCCTCGGCGACACCGGCATTGAGCAGGTCGACGTCGGTGGCCGGCGGGACGCAGAGGCTGACCAGCGCCTGGAGGGGGCGGGCTCCCATGGCCCCGAGGTCGCTCACCGCCGCCGTCAGCGCCTTCCACCCGAGGTCGTCCAAACCAACGAGGGAGAGATCGGCGTGGACGCCTTCGAGGGCCGCATCGCTGGCGAGGACCAGGAACCCCACGGGGGCGGCCACCACCGCCGCATCGTCGCCGATCCAGGTTTCTCCGGCCGGAGGGGGGCCAGAGGCCCTGGCCAGAGCCTCGCCCAGGCGGGCCACCACGGCGTCCTCGGTCCGGGGCCGCCCGGACGGTGCCGACGGCTGGTTGGGTACACGCACAGCTTCATGCCTACCATTGAGGGCCGCGCATTTGGGCCGTCCCGATGCGTTGCACAAACCATGGTGTCGAAGGAGGAAACGAACCGGCAATGGCCGCCACACAGAACTCCAAGCTGATCGATTGGGTGGCGGAGGTCGCAGCCCTCACCACACCGGAGCGGATTGAGTGGTGTGACGGGTCGGCCGAGGAATACGACCGTCTCTGCCAACTGCTGGTCGACCAGGGGACTTTCACCGAGTTGGCCGAGGCCAAACGTCCCCACAGTTACTGGGCCCACTCGGACCCCGGCGACGTGGCCCGAGTCGAGGACCGGACCTTCATCTGCTCGGTCAAAGAAGACGACGCCGGGCCGACCAACAACTGGCGTGATCCACACGAGATGCGCGCCACCCTCACCGACCTGTTCGCCGGATCGATGAAGGGCCGGACCATGTACGTGGTCCCGTTCTCGATGGGACCCTTGGGCTCGGAGATCGCCCACATCGGCGTGGAGATCACCGACTCGGCATACGTGGCGGTCAACATGCGCATCATGACGCGCATGGGGGCGGGCGCCCTCGAGGTGCTGGGTGACGACGGCGAGTTCGTCCCCTGCCTGCACTCGGTCGGCGCCCCGCTCGAACCCGGCCAGGCCGATTCACCTTGGCCTTGCGACGCCGAGAACAAATACATCGTGCACTTTCCCGAGACCCGCGAGATCTGGTCGTACGGATCGGGCTACGGCGGCAACGCCCTATTGGGCAAGAAGTGCTTCGCCTTGCGCATCGCTTCGGTCATGGCCCGCGACGACGGCTGGTTGGCCGAGCACATGCTGATCTTGAAGCTCGTCTCGCCCGAAGGTGAGACCCGCTACGTCACCGGCGCATTCCCGTCGGCGTGCGGCAAAACCAACCTGGCCATGCTGATCCCCACCCTGCCCGGCTGGAAGGTGGAAACGGTGGGCGACGACATCTGCTGGATGAAGTTCGGCGAGGACGGTCGCCTCTACGCCATCAACCCCGAAGCGGGGTTCTTCGGCGTGGCCCCGGGGACCAATTCACATACCAACCCCAACGCGATGTTCTCGATCGCGGCCAACTCGATCTTCACAAACACGGCATTGACCGACGACGGCGACGTCTGGTGGGAGGGCATGACCGACGTGGCGCCATCTCATGCGACCGACTGGAAGGGCCAGGAGTGGACGCCACAGTCAGCGGGGACCGCGGCCCACCCGAACGCCCGCTTTACCGCGCCGGCGGCCCAGGACCCGGCCATCGCGTCGAACTGGGAGGACCCCGCCGGGGTACCCATTTCGGCCATCTTGTTCGGAGGCCGACGCGCTTCGGTCGTCCCCCTCGTGTTCCAGTCGTTCAACTGGGACCACGGGGTGTTCCTCGGCTCGATCATGGCGTCGGAGACCACGGCGGCGGCGGCCGGCGCCGTCGGGAATCTCCGACGCGACCCCTTCGCCATGCTCCCGTTCTGTGGCTACAACATGGCCGACTACTTCGGCCACTGGTTGGAGATCGGAGCGTCGGCCGACCCCGAGAAGCTGCCGAAGATCTTCTACGTCAACTGGTTCCGCAAGGACGCGGACGGCAAGTGGCTGTGGCCGGGCTACGGCGACAACTCGCGGGTCCTCGAGTGGGTCTTCGAACGGGTCAGCGGACGCGGTGAGGCCGTCGAGACCCCGATCGGATTTGTGCCCGCGCCTGGCGCCATCGACATCGAGGGTCTCTCTGTGTCCAAAGAGGACGTCGAAGAACTCCTGCGGGTGGACCACGGCGAGTGGCGGGCCGAAGTGCCCTCGATCCGCGAGCACTACGCCAAGTTCGGTGACCGGCTCCCCGAGAAGCTCAGCGATGCCGTCGACGACCTCGAGCACCGGCTCGCCTAGCCGTCCACTCCTCGGCACCCACCACGACGTTCAACGGCCTCTCGGCCGACGTTTCAGGCCGGATGCTCCAACCCGTCGGACCGCGATTGGCTGCTCAGGCGGTGCGCCCCGGGCGCTGGTGCGGAAGGGCCCGGTGCCGCAAGGCGCTGCGACTGGTCACGTAGAACAGCCCGCCGACCCCCGCGACCGCGGCCATCACGGCGTCCCCGGCGGGGAAGGGAAACGAGATCACAACCGGGATGAGCGCCCCGACGACCCACACCAGCTGCTGGCGGGTGGCGAAACGTGCGAAAGCCCGACCCTGGGCGGCCAGTGGCACGTAGCGCTGGGTCATGGCGTCGAAGGACGGTTGAGCCATCGACCCGGCCACACCCACGACGGTGGCGAGCACCACTTGGGCCAACAGGGTCCCCCAGATGGCGGCGCCGATGGCGGCAAGCCCGATCAGCCAGATGGCGCCCAGCAGGATCTGTTGTTCAATGAGAAAGCGCCGGATCCGGGCCACGAGAATGAGACCGACCAGGGCTCCGACACCGCTCATCCCAAGGGCGAGCCCGTACCACCACAAGGCGGCGTGCTCGCGCCGCAGCCCGAAAGCCAACAAGAACACGAGGAAACCGGCCAGGCCCCGGATGAGGGACATCGTCGTCAACCCGAAGAGCACCTCGGGATGGGCGATCGGTTGGAGGATGGCGAGGTCCCGGTCGTGCTCGTCCCCCTCACCTTCGGCGCGCCGATCACGGCGCGAGACGACACCGGTGATTGGGACCCCCGTGGTCTCCGAGGCCGTGGCCCGGGAAGTCTGGCGCCGGAGCCCGGGAACCGGCAGCCGGGCGCCGGCCACCGCGGCGCCGGCAAACACGAACGCGCCAAAGACCAGCACACCGGGGGCTCCGGCCAGCTTCAACAAGGCGATGCCGGGCACCGAGGCGACGAACCCGGCCACCGTGCCCAGCAGCGTGAGGCGGGCGTTGAGCGCCGCGAATTCCACACGGACCGGGCGGCGCCCCGTCGTACCCGCCTCTTCGGAGGGTATTCCTGCGCCCTCCGAGGCCCGGTCCTCGGGCTGGGGCGGCATCCCCATCATCTCGCCGTGAAAGAACGTGGGCACTTCGGGGGGCTCGAGAACCTGGTCCGCCGCCCCTCGACCGGTGGCATTCGGCCCGACCCGCATCGAGCTAGCAGCGGCCATCTCGGGGACGAGTGCGCCGCGTGTCACCAAATACAGCTTGGACAGCACGAGGATCACGAAGGCCTCGGGGAACAGCAGCAGGCTATGGGTGTCTGTGGCCATCAGCGGACAGATCGCACAGCGTCCCACCGCCGAGAAGACCACCATGGCCCGTCGCGCTCCCCGACTGCGATCAATGAGTGGTCCGAGTAGCGGCGAAACCACGGCGAACGGCGCCAGGGTGAGCACCAGATACAAGAAGACCTTCCCTTTGGCCTCATGGGGCGAGATGGAAAAGAAGAGCGACCCGGCGAGCGAGATGGTGACGAGGGTGTCACCGGCCAGCATCAAGACCTGGACAAGAGCCAAGCGACCGAAGGGATCGGACTGGTTGAACAGGTCGCCCACGGCCTTGCGCGCCAAGGCCCGAAACTGGTCCACCCGGTCGCCCACGGCCATCTGGCCCAGAGTACGTCCCGCAGCCTCCCCGGCCGGCGAGTCCAGCCCGGACCAACCGCCGCCGGCCCGCGAGGTGACCGCGGGGACACGATGGCCTGCTCCAATCGACACGGACGGCGTTCGCCGATCCGATGCCATTAGCCTGGCAGCGGCACCACACCACCCAGGAGGTCCGGATGCCGGTGAACGCCTACGTGCTCATCCAGACTGAGGTCGGCAAGGCGGCCGAAGTGGCTCGCCAAACGGCCGAGATCGAGGGGGTGGTCAGCGCCGAAGACGTGACCGGCCCCTACGACGTGATCGCTCGCGCCGAGTCCCGCTCGGTCGACGAGTTGGGTCGGCTCGTGGTGGGTCATATCCAGCGGATCGAAGGCATCACCCGGACGGTGACCTGTCCGGTGGTCAACCTCTGAGTTGACTGACCCGACGGACGCCTTCGATCGAACCGGCTCCTAGAGCGGCGGTGGCGGACCGCCCGAAGTCGCCCGGTCTTCGTTCTCGGGTGGCGGCCCACTGTTCGGTGGCGGCCCAGGGCTGGGTGGCGGCGGAGCCGCTGACCAGCCCGGGAAGGGCGGAGGGGGCGCTCCTGGTGGTGGTGGTGGTGGTGGCGGTGATGAGGGTGGTGGTGGTGGTGGTGGGGTAAGCGACCAGCCCGGGAGAGGCGGAGGAGGTGCTCCATCGGGCACCGGCGCAGGTGGCCAGCCCGACGGCGCGGGCATCGAACCCGGGGCCGGTGAATCGCCGGCCACGACGGCCTCGTCGGACGGACCGCTGACCGACGGACTCGAGCCGAGGGGGATGAGTTCACCGTCATCTCCGACATCGTCTGGGCGCGTCGCCTTGATGATGAGCACCCACAACGCGAGGAGGGCCAGCAGCAAAAGTGCGGCAAGCGACGAGAGGATCACTGTGGGGTTCACGGACTGACGATGGGCCGAGAGCGATCCAACCGCGCTCTGATCCGGTGAGGCGGCCGACGTCGCAGGGGTGACCTTCGGAACGGTGGTGATCGTGGTCGGCGTCGGGGGCGCCGTTGTGGTCGTAGTGGTGGTCGCCGGCGGATTGGCGACATTGGGCACGCTCACCTGCACCACCGCTGCGTTGGTGGTCGGGGTTAAACCCGGACCACTTCCTGGACCCACCTGACCCGAGACCAGTGCAAGACACGAGGTCTGCGACGTACAGCCCACGTCGACGAACGACATGGGCGTTGAAGGATTCTCGGCCTGCGGCGTCGGTATCTGGGTGGTGGTCCAAGTCGAACCCCAGCCCAGGGCCAACGAGGGCACGGTTCCGACTTGGGCCGGGGAATTCCAGGCGTTCCATCCGCTCACGCACAGCGTGGTGGGCTGGGGGCACGAAAGGGTTGACCAGGGGAATCCGACCCAGTTCGTAAAGACGGTCGCGGTTTGGACGGCCAGCCCGGGGCCGCTCCCGGTGACGTTGAAATATCCCGCGGGCACCCCGCCGACCTGCGCCCCGGCCGGGTTATAGACGCCGAAGGCCGTGCAGATGCCATTTGGAACACAGGTGACCGATTTGAATGAGACGTCAGTCGCCAAGGAGATTCCAGGTGGCAGGGGTGTCGTAACCGTTGACCATGTTGCCCCGTCTCCCTGCACGACGACGGCAGCCGTCGGCGCTGATGATGCAGAGGACGACTGGGGGGCACTGCCGACAATCAGGCAGGAGTTGGTGGAAGCACAGGCGACCGCGCTCAGCGAGAGCTCCGCAAACCCACTCGGACCGACGACGGGAACCGGGGTCCAGGTGGTGTCCGAGCCGACCACGATGAGCCCGTTGGACTGACGTCCGGGCATCGCCGTGGCGTAGTCACCAACGGCGACACAGGCGGTCGGGGTGGGGCAGGCAACCGACGTGAGCGTGCCCGACCCACTCGGAATCTGTGGCCCCGACGAAGGGGTAATCGGTCCCGCGTCAGCGGGAAGTGCTACGAGCACATTGGTCCACGAGCCGCCCGACCCGGTGACGAGGAGGGGGAAGGACCCATCGCCCGGGCCCGTGTAGCTGCCGACGATGGCGCAGGACGTCGGAATGGGGCAGGTAATGCCGCGCAGCTCGCTCCCCGCCTTGGTGTTGGTGGCGGCATTCCCGGGAACCGGCGCGGCAGCCGCGGACCAGGTGGCCCCGTTCCAGCTCTCGATCAACCCGTTCAACTGCGCCGAGCCCGACGGCCCGAACGCCCCGATCGCCGTGCACGCCACGGCGGTGGCACAAGAGACCGCGCCGAGTGAGGACGCAGCGCCACCCGGGTAGGTGAGGGCCGCGCTCGGCATCGGCAGCGGGGCGGTGGTCCAGGTCGTTCCGCTCCCCCAGGCGGCACCCGCGACCACGCCACCGTTGGGCATCTGGAGGTACCCGACAATGACGCACGTCCCCGTCGAGCAATCCATGGCCGCGGGGACGAAGCCGGCGGACCCCGCGGGGAGCGGAAGGATCGCCGCCGAGCCGAGAGTGAGCGTGGGCGGCGCCGGAGCGGGGGGCGGGGTGGTCGTCGTTGGCTCGGCGGGTCCGGTGGGGACCGTGGTCGGCGTGGTCTTCGGCGTGGTCGTCTTCGGGGGGGTCTTAGCCAATGCGGGCAGAACGCCAGCCCCGAATCCGACCAACAGGACGGCCAGCGCCAGCACGGCGCTTGACCATCGGCGGCCCGCCGAGCAGTTCTGGCCGCGCCTTCGCATCGATCCCCACCCCCACGATGGTGTGTACCTGGCCCGGGCGGGGCCACTCGGGTCCCCCAGCGTATGTCGGGTCGACGGGCGCCGAGCGTCGCCCCGCATCGCGGAACTCAGCTGACGGCGCCGGCTTCTCGGAGTTTGGCGACGGTGGCCTCCTCCACGCCCCACGCGGCCAGCGCCTGCTCGGTGTCTTTGCCCGGTGGCGAGGGCGGACGGGAGATCACCGCGGGCGTCCGACTGAACCGAGGAGCGGGGGCGGGCTGGGTAACGCCATCGACCTCCACATAGGTCCCTCGGCTCTGATTGTGCGGGTGCCGGTGGGCTTCGAACGGCGAGAGGACCGGCGCCGCACAGGCGTCAGTGCCGTCGAAGACCGCGGCCCACTCGTCCCTTGTCTTGGTGGCAAAGATCTCGGCGAAGCGCACCTTCATCTCGGGCCACTTGTCCCGGTCCATCTGGTCGGGGAGCTCGGCGCCCTCAAGCCCCATGCCCTTCAGGAGCTCTTTGTAGAATTTGGCTTCGATCGCACCGACAGCGAAGTACTGGTCATCGGCGGTCTCGTAGACCTCGTAAAACGGGGCGCCGGTGTCCAAGATGTTGGCCCCGCGCTTTTCCGTCCACAACCCGAATTGGCGGAAAGCGAAGATCATGGTCATCAACGACGCCGCCCCATCCACCATTGCCGCGTCGACCACTTGGCCCTGACCCGATCGGCCAGCCTCGATGAGGGCGGCCACCACCCCGAAGGCAAGCAACATGCCGCCGCCGCCGAAGTCGCCCACCAAGTTGAGCGGGGGCACCGGCGGCGAGTCGGCTCTCCCGATCGGCCACAACGACCCGGAGATCGAGATGTAGTCGATGTCGTGACCAGCGGTGTCGGCAAGTGGTCCCTCCTGGCCCCAACCCGTCATGCGGCCGTAGACGAGCCTCGGGTTACGGACCGAACACGGCTCAGGCCCCAGACCCAACCGCTCGGCCACCCCTGGGCGGAACCCCTCGATCAGCACGTCGGCCTGCTCTACCAAATCGAGCACCAGGGCCGCCCCGTCGGGATGCTTCAGGTCAACACCGACCGACGGGCGGCTCCGATTCAAGAGGTCCCAGTAGGGCTCCTCGTAGGTGGCGCCCCCCTGGGGTGCCCGTTCGAGACGGATGACGTCGGCGCCGGCGTCGGCGAGGAGCATGCAGGCGTAGGGGGCGGGCCCAATGCCCGCCAGCTCGATCACCTTCACACCGGCGAGGGGACCGCTCATCGCACCGGGCCTATTCCTTGCGCACGCGTCTCAAACATGCCCCGGATGCTGACCGTTGGCGCCCCGGTGGTCAAGCCGACGAAGCGGACGGGACAGACGGTCCCCGGCCGGGCACGCCCACGGACCCTCGGTCCATGTCATGCTCTGGCGCGTTATGGGGACAGCGGCCGGAGCATGACCAAGAGAGCCGGGCTCGTCCCCCAGGGTTTTCTCTTCGGTGTGGCGACCGCTGGCTACCAGATCGAGGGTGGCTACAACGGCCGGGGCGAGCCCCGTAACAATTGGTACGGCTGGGAAGCCTCGGGTCGAGTAGAACCTTCGGGCACCGCCATTGGGTTCTGGGACCGTTACGAGGAACATCTCGACCTGGTCGCCGGCCTCGGCTGCGACTCGTTCCGGATGTCGGTCGAGTGGGCCCGGATCGTCCCTGAACAAGGTCATGTCGACGAGCGGGCGGTGGCCCGCTACCGCGCCATCCTGAGAGCGTGCGCCGACCGCCAGCTCACGCCCTTGGTCACGTTGCACCACTACACGCATCCGTGGTGGCTCGGCGAGTCGTTCTGGCTGCGGCCTGACGCTCCCGAGAGGTTCTGCGAGTGGGCGCGGCTGGCACTCGATCATCTCGGTGATCTCTGTACACACTGGGTGACCACCAACGAGTGCAACGCCCTGGCTATCCAGAGTTTTCTTCTCGGCACGTTCCCCCCCGGCAAGCTCGGCGCGCTGGCCGACGTCGTGACCGCCCTCGACCATCTGGTGGCGGGCCACGTGCTCGCCTACGACGCCATCAAGAGCCGAAACAGCGGGGCCACGGTTGCCACGAACAACTTCTCGCTCTCGGTCTATGAGTTCGACCGGCTCCCGCTCGATCTTCTCTTGGCCCGGGGCTCGGGCATCGGGCGTCGGGATCTCGCCGAGTGGCTGGCCGAACGGCGATCCGCCCACTACCTGGCCCTCGGACTGTCCGGCACGGTCCGAGGGGGGGTCGAGTGGGCGTTGCGAAGAGTCGCCGCCGGCGCCCTTCCCCTCGATCGAGCCCTGCCCAGGACAACCGCGGCGGTCTATGCCAGCAAGCACGACCGCTTGCTCGACGTAGCCCAGCTCGACTATTACGTGCCCCGCACATCGGAGCACTTCGCAGTGCCCGGTCACCGCACCTCGGGGAACCCGCGTCGAGCGTGGGGACCCACTCGCGACCTGTGGGACGACCGGCCCGACCCGGCCGGCTTCTCCGAGTACCTCCGGCTCGCGGCGACCTCGGGACTTGACGTGTGGGTGGTAGAGAACGGGATGTGCAACCGAGTCCGCCGGGGCCGCTCGTACCCGCGGCTCGACGGATGGACCAGGGACCGCTACTTGCGCGAGAACCTCGCGGCTCTGGTCGGCGCCATCGATGCCGCAGTGCCGGTAACCGGGTACTGGCACTGGACCCTGGCGGACAACTACGAGTGGGGAACGTACGAGCCGCGATTCGGCCTCTACGGCGTGGATCGTGATCGGGGGATCGTCCTGACCCGAACCGACGCCATGGGGATCGATTCGGCGCAGAGCTACCGCCAGTTGATCGCCGACCTGCGCGCCGGTGACAGATCGGTGTTGGCGCCCTGATGAACCGAATAGTTCCCACCGACGACGTGTACCGGAACGTGTCGGTCCGGGCCCCCGGGCGAGTCAACCTGATCGGCGACCACACCGACTACAACGAGGGCCTGGCCCTGCCAATGGCCATCGACCTTCAGACCGCGGTCGGCTTCATCGAGAGCGGCTCGGGGAGACTCCTCCTCTACACCACTTTCGACCCACATCCCGCCGACCTGCCTGTCGACATTCCCTTCGATCCCGACGTCCTGGCCGGGATCACACCCCCGTGGGCATCCCTCGCTGCAGCGGTCGCGGCGCAAGTGGCCGCCCCTCACGGCGGGGTGGGGCGCATCACCAGCACGTTGCCCAGCGGGGCCGGGCTGTCTTCTTCCGCGGCCTTCTCCGTGGCCCTGGCCACCGCCCTCGGGTTCGCCGCGCCTCCACGGGTGATGGCCGAGCTGTGCCGGCGGGCCGAAGCGGCGGTCGGCGTCAGCGTCGGATTGATGGATCCGATGGTGGTCACCGGCGCCGAGGCCGGCAAAGCCATGATGATCGACTTCTCGACGCTGCATTTCGAACACGTGAGTATCCCCGAAGACGCCCACATCGTGGTCGTCCACTCGGGCATAGACCGGGTCTTGCGCGCGACTCCTTACAACGCCCGCCGAGCCGAATGCGAGGCAGCAGCCGTCGAGCTCGGAGTTCCCCTCGGCCGGGCCGAACAAGCAGATCTCCCCGGCATGCTCGACCCGGTTCTCCGCCGCCGCACCCGACACGTGGTGACTGAGTGCCAGCGAGTCCTTGCCTACGCCGACGCCATGGCTTCGGGCGACCTGGCCGCGGCGGGCACGTTGATGCTCGAGAGTCACCGGAGTCTGGCCCAGGACTTCGAAGCGTCCACCCCGCGGGTCGACGAGCTGGTGGGGTCGTTGGCCTCGATGCCCGGTGTCTACGGTGCGAGGATGACCGGCGGCGGGTTCGGTGGCTGCGTGGTGGCCCTGACCGAACCCGGGGCACTCAACCCGTCCACCTGGGGCGACCGAGCGTGGCGGGTGATCCCCTCGGCCGGAGTGTCGCTGACGGAGCGACCGGCTGCACCGGAGAATTTCGAGGGTGGCGGCGACGCAGTGTGACTCAGGCGGGCGCACCTTCGGCCGCCTGCGCAGATGCGTCCTTTGACACTCGCACGAGGCCGGCCAGGGCTTGCGCCGCCCGCCCCTCATCGATCGAGGCGCAGGCCAGCTCGACTCCGGCGGCCAGATCGTCCGCCCGCCCGCCGACGACCAGGGCCCCAGCCGCGTTCAACACCCCGATGTCTCGACGCGGACTCTTCTCTCCCCCGAGCACCCGGCGGATGGCCTCGGCGTTGAACGTGGCATCGCCACCACGCAGATCGCCGAGGCTGGCCGGCTCGAAGCCGAGGTCGGTCGGGTCGAGGCGCCACGTGTGCACTTCAAAGGACCCTGTTCCGTCGCCGGTCAGGTCGATCACCGTTGAAGGGGAGGTCACGCTCAGCTCGTCGAGTCCATCGTCGCCGTAGACGACCATCGACCGGCGGCTGCCGTTGGCCCCAAGCACACCGGCCATCTTGGGGGCCATGAGTGGGTCGCTCACCCCGACAAGTTGAAAGGCGGCATGCGCCGGGTTGGCCAACGGTCCGAGGAAATTGAACACGGTGGGCACCCCGAGTTCGCCGCGCACCGGACCGACAAAGCGCATAGCCGGGTGGAAGCGTTGGGCGAAACAGAAACCCAGACCGACCTCTTCGATGCAACGGGTGACACCTGCGGCTCCGAGCTCGATCTCCACGCCGAGCGCCTCGAGAACATCGGCCGTTCCGACCGAGGAGGACGCCGCTCGGTTCCCGTGTTTGCACACCCTCACCCCGGCGCCCGCTGCGATGCACGCGGCGATGGTGGAGACGTTGATGCTCGCCAGTCGATCGCCGCCTGTCCCCACCACGTCGACCAGATCGCCATCGATCGGGAGGGGCTCGGCGTGGGCCAATAGGGCCCGCGCCATGCCGGTCATCTCGCTGACCGATTCGCCCTTGGCCCGCAAGGCTACGAGCAGCGCGCCGATCTGGGCCGGTGTCGCGTCACCCGAGAGCACTTCGCCGAGCACGCATTCGGCCTCTTCGACCGAGAGCGACTCACCGGCGAGCAAGCGACCGAGCACCCCGGGCCACGAGCCCAGCTGTGAAAAGGTCACGCGGTCGGGCAAGTCAGTCCCACCACAAGTCGCCGTCGATCACGCCGCGGGCTATGAGGCCGAGCTGGACCTGAGAGGTCCCCTCGACGATGGTCAGCTGCTTCGCGTCGCGGTACCACTGCTCGGTCGGGTGGTCCTCCATGTAACCGGCGGCACCCAGCAGCTGGACAGCCAGTCCGGAGGCTCGCACCGCCAGTTCAGTGGCGTGGTACTTGGCTATCGACAGGTAGGGGACATATTCTTTGGTGAATTTTCCGGCGTCGGCCATCGCGGCCGCCCGGTAGGTGAGGAGCCGGGCCGCCTCGATGTCGACAGCGCACTTGGCGATCTCCCATTGAATTCCCTGGAAGTCGGCGATCGTCTTGGAGAAGGCGGCCCGCTGCTTCACATATTCGGTGGCATACATGAGGGCGCCTTCGGCCAGGCCGATGCCTCGGGCCGCCACGATCGGCCGCATCGAGTTGAGGCCCAGCATGGCCAGACGGAACCCGCCCACCTCCCCGATCACGTTTTCGGCCGGCACGAACACCCCGTCGAGCAGCAGCTCGCCGGTGTCCACACCTCGCACACCCATCTTGTGGTCGATCCGCCCAACCTCGACGCCCTCCCAGCTCCGCTCCACGATGAAGGCGGTCACCGAGTCGTGGGCCCGGCTGGTGGGCTCGGCCGTCTTGGCGAACACGGTGTACCAGTCCGCCTCACGCACCCCTGACATCCAGCACTTGGTGCCGGACAGGATCCAGCCGCCCTGCCGATCGGGATCGGGAACGGCCCGGGTCCTCATCCCCATCACGTCGCTGCCGGCCTGGGGCTCAGAGAGCCCGAACGCCGCCCGCACCGAACCGTCGGCGATGCCGGGGAGATACCGGTGCTTCTGCTCGTCGGTCCCGGCGATCAGCACCGGACCCGTCGGGAGGCGGGTGAGCAAGAGCATGAGGGCGGCCGAGTTGGAGTACTTGGCCACTTCTTCGATGGCGATGGTCAGCCCGAGGATGCCAGCCCCTGATCCGCCGAGCTCTTCGGGCAGGCACAAGCCGAGCATCCCGGCCTCTTTGAAGGCGGAGAAGAGATCGGCGGGGTATTCCCCGGATCGGTCGATCTCTCGGGCCCGAGGCTTGACCTTGTCCCGGGCCAGCCGCCGGACCGAGTGCTGGAGCGCCGTGAGTTCGTCGGAAAGCTCGAAATCCACCGCGGCAGGCTAACCGACCCGCCCCGCCGGATCGGCGTGGGCCGCCGGGGAGCCCAGGGGGTCGACGCCATCAGGGACGGCCGGCGCTCTCGGCCTAGGTTCGGTGCCCCCTCCATCGCTGCATTGCAGGCCTAACGGTGCTATGACATTGCCATTCGTGCGCGGGAGCGCACAGCCAGATGAGGGGGTACTCATGGCGGGCTTGCTCAGCGCTGTTACCTACACGACCACCGGCTCGGGCCTCTCGGTCGGCGTGCTGCTCATCATCTACGTCATCGTGTACATCGTGTTCGCCCTGGGCGTCTACGGGTCGTTCCAGAAAGCCGGCCAACCGGGGTGGGCCGCCTTCATTCCGTTCTACAACTGGTGGATCATGTTGAAGGTTGCAGGTCGGCCGACGGCGTGGTTCTGGTTCATCTTCCTCGCCATCATCCCGTTCATCGGTTCGATCGCCCTCCTCGTTATCGGCATCATCGTGCTGAACGACGTCTCCAAGAGCTTCGGCCATGGGGGTGCTTTCACGGTCGGCTTGGTGCTCCTCGGACCGATCTTCTGGTACGTCTTGTGGCTCGGACCGAGCACCTACCGCGGGCCAGCCGCCCTCGCCGGCCGTGGACCCGGCGGGTACCCCCCGGGTGGCTATGCACCCCAGCCCGGTCAGGCCTATCCCCCCGGTGGCTATGCACCACAGCCCGGTCAGAACTATCCCCCCGGTGGCTATGCCCCGCAACCCGGTCAGGCGTATCCGCCAGCCCAGCAGCCACCGACGGCACCGCCGCAGTAGCCACCCCGTCTTCTTCCGAGCCTCCGGGCCCACCGCCCAGGGTCGGGGCAGTTCTGTCGGTCCGGAAGCGAGTGGGTCATTGCAAGAGGCTGGGGTGCGGAAACATTCGGGAGCTCGGCAAGTAATTTTGCGACGGCGTGACCGGCTCGATCCCCCCTTCTGAACCCGCCGACCCCGGTCCGGCGATCGTAGATCGCCGGACCCTCCAGGCGGCGCGGCGCAAAGAACGCAAAAAGGAAAGACGAAAATGGCCCCGTCGACTGCTGATCGGGTTGGGGAGCCTGGTCCTGCTGGTCGCCGCCGTCGGGCTTGGAGGCATCGTCTACGCCAACTACCGCTTCCACCAGATCCACAAGGTCCACGCCGATCACCTCGTCAAAGCGGCCCCGGCCGGTCGCCCCTTCAACATCTTGATCGTCGGTTCGGACTCCCGGTCCTTCGTGTCCAACGCGACCCAGCAGAAGGCCTTTGGCAGCGGCAGCGTCGAGAGCGGGCAACGCAGCGATGTCACGATCATCGCCAAGGTGGTCCCGGCCACCAAGCAGGTGTTCCTCATCTCTATCCCGCGCGACCTGTGGGTCGACATCCCCGGTGATGTGCCCGGCGTCTCCGGCATGAACCGGATCAACGCCGCATTCAACAGCGGCCCGGATCTGCTCATTCAGACCATTGAGCGTGACCTCCACATCCCGATCAACCACTACGTCTCAGTGAATTTCAACGGGTTTCAAGGGATGGTGGACGCACTCGGAGGGATCACCATGAATTTCCCAACGCCGGTCAAGGACCAGTACTCGGGACTGGACGTGACCCAGACCGGCTGTCAGCTCGTCCCCGGGACGACGGCCCTCGAACTGGTCCGGGCTCGCCACCTCTATTACCAAAAGAACGGCTACTGGGAGTACGACGGGCTCAGCGACTTCAGCCGAATCCAGCGTCAGGACGCTTTCTTCCGGGCGGTTCTCCAGAAGCTCAACGCTTCGATCACCAACCCCATCGCCATCAACAATTTTATCAGCGCTGCCGTTGGGAATCTCACCATCGACGACACCTTGGGTGAAGGTGACCTGTTCCGATTGGCCGAGGAGCTTCATGGGCTGCCCCAGGCCAACCTCCACACCGAGACTCTCCCGACCTACGGGTTCACCACCGGCGGTGGTGCTTCGGTGCTTGGCGAGGCTCAGCCCTACGCCAATGACATGACCTTGGGTTTCAACCTGTCGGGACTCCCGGCCGCCTCGACGACAACCACTGTTCCGCACCGCACGACGACCACCACGGTTCCCCCCCTAGCGCCATCGGCAGTCAGCGTAGAAGTCCTCAATGGGTCGAACTGGAACAAGCCGATCGCCAGTGACACCGCGGCCGAACTCCGTCAGGCCGGATTCGTGGTCTCCTCGGTCGCCAACGCCTCGACCGAGACGGTCACCGCCTCACAGATCGAGTACGCAGAAGGGGACAGAGCGGCGGCCGATGCCGTGGCCATTCACATCGGGGGTCCCTCCGAGTTGGCCGCCGACCCTCAGCTGCACGGCAACGATGTCATCGTGACAATCGGGAGCTCGTTCACCGGCGTGACCTCGAGTTCGAGCGGCCCCACCACGACAACGACAGTGCCGCCGCCTCCGGGGAACGTCTATACCAACACCCAGCCCGAACCCTGGAACCCCGTCCCCTGCACTCTCCCGGGATGAGGGAGAGACGAACTCAGGCCGACTTGCGCCGCTGGCGCACGATGCGCCGGCGCTCCCGCTCGGTCGTCCCGCCCCAGACGCCTTCGCGCTCGCGCTGGGCGAGGGCGTGCTCCAAGCAGGCCTGACGGACCGGGCATTCGGCGCAAATGGCTTTGGCCTCGGCCGCGTCGGCTTCGTCGTCAGTAACCGGGTAAAAGGCCTCGACATCGAGACCCCGGCAGGCGGCGTGCTTGCGCCACGTGGTGGCACTCATCGGAACACTTCCTCTAGGCAGACGAACTCGGGAACCCACCGGATCCGGCAGCACCGCCCGGATTTCCCGTGCCTGCGCCGAATTCGGCAGAACAAAGAGTATGACCGACGGGATGGCCCCCTGTAAAGAGGAAGTTCACCCTGCTCAGGCGAGGGGAAGGGGCTTGGTCTGGCCCCGCAGGTCCCCAAGAAGCGCAACCCGGGTGTCCTCACCGAGCTCGGTCGACGCCTGATACTCGGGGTGCTGGACGGCCAAGGATATGGGGCCAACCCCGAATCCGGCCACCTCGGCGTCGTCGAAAATGAAGCGTAGGTAGTGCACCGCCGGGGTGATGCCCTCTCGGGTCAACCCCTCGGCGTGGACGGCCTCGGGAATGCTTTTCACCGGAGCTGTGGGCGCACCCGGGCTCCGAATCTCGAAGACCACGGCTCGCTCGATGCCGACGAGGCGGGGCAGCCAGTGCCGCAGGTCCTCCTCGCTCGTGAGTTCGATGAACAAGGTGGCCGACAACTCACCGGGGCTCGGGAGGAGCCGGTTGTAGACGTCGAGCTCCGCCTGGATCCCCTCGTCGGTGGCGATCTTCTCAACCCGGGCCATCTCTTGGATCTGGAATCGGACCGTGTCGACGCTCTCGAAGACGAGCGTCATGATCGGCTCCACCGAGACGCGGCGCACCCGCTTTCGAGCCATCACCGCCCGGCGGTAGTCCTCTCGCACCCGCTCGTAGGCCCGCAGGTCCAAGATGTCGGCGGTCGTGAGCTTGCTCATGGTCCGTCCTCCTCGGTGCCGTCGTCGGGGCCAGGCCGCCCGGAGGACCAGCTCAGTGGGCCATCACCGCTCAGATCTGCCCCACCGACCGGGGCCCCCGCGAACGGCGCGGGTCCGGTCGGACACGGTCGCTCAGGAGACCGACTCAAGCCCCTTTGCGAAGCGACCGGCGTGGGATTTCTCGGCCCGGGCCAGCGTCTCGAGCCACTCAGCAACCTCTTCGAACCCTTCGTCGCGGGCCGTCTTGGCGAACCCGGGGTACATCTCGGTGTACTCGTAGGTCTCGCCCTCGATGGCCGACTTGAGGTTGTCCTCGGTCGGGCCGACCGGAACCCCTGTCACCGGATCGCCCACTTCTCGCAGGAAGTCGAAGTGGCCGAACGCGTGCCCGGTCTCACCCTCGGCGACCGAGCGGAAGAGGGCGGCCACGTCCGGGTAGCCCTCCACGTCCGCCTTTTGGGCGAAGTACAGGTACCGGCGGTTGGCTTGGCTCTCCCCGGCGAAGGCCGTCTTGAGGTTGTCCTCGGTTTTCGATCCCTTCAGGTCAGGCATGTGCTGTGTTCCTCTCTCTTTTTCCTCGTTTGTTTCTTGCGGATTGGTTCAGCGCTGCGGGCCGACACTCGTCACAAAGACCCCGAAAGACGACCTCGGCGCTGCGAACTTCATAGCCCTGGGTCTTCCCGCTCGGCACGGCCAGCTCGTCGAACTCCACGTTGAGATCGCGCACCTTGCCGCAGGCTCGACAGACCAAGTGATGGTGCACCGCGTCAACATTGGGATCGAAGCGGACGGTGCCGGTACCGAGGTCGAGCGCCGCGACCTCTCCGAGTTCGACCAGCTCGTAGAGCGTTTGGTAGACGGTCTTGAGCGAGATGGTCTCCATCTCGACCCGGGCAGCCTCATAGACCACCTCGGCCGAGGGGTGCGCCACGTTTCCTTGGAGCACACGGAAGATGCATTGCCGTTGGGCAGTGACCTTCCGGCCCGAGGCCCGGAACAGTTCGGTCATCTCATCAGGTGCCCGCATGACATCGGCATCGTATCACCAATGATTGTTTTTTGACAATCACTTTCGAAATGAGGTTGAGTCACCAGCGGTGCAGCTCACCCGACGCCCCTCGCCACCGTGACCGAAGGTCGCCGCATCGGGGCCACGACCTTCGGAACTGATGGGGCCTCGGGGAATTCGAGGTCGAACAAGACCGCTCGAATCTCTCCAGGCGAAACGTACGATGGCGAAATGAACGTGGTCGTCTCTGAAGAAGCCAAGGCGTACGTCAATGCCCGCGGTGGCGCAGCGTTCGTTCGGGCTCATAGGCATCGCTGTTGTACCGGATCGATCACGCTCCTCGACATCACGACCACACCCCCCGCCGATCTTGGAGATTTCGTGGTAGTCGATGCCGATGAGCTCGAGGGCAGATTCTGCGGCGTTTCCAGCGGGAAACCCGACCAGTTGCTCATCGAGCTTCGCGGGATGTTCAAGCGCCATCCCATGGCCTTTTGGGATGGTTTCGCCATCAAGCCGTAACCGTCGTTCCATCCGCGCAACAGCACCGACGCCGGAGGAAGACTGGCGGCGTAGTCGGCCCAACGCCTGGGATCGCGCGATTTCCGCCAAGGCGCTCAACCCGATGCGGCACGCGCTGGCTCGTGAAATGCAAACCGATCCGCCCTGGCTCATCGGCGGCACCACTGAGGCACCGGGATCGGGCTTTCAGGCGTGTGGCAGGCTTGGCGGATGAGCGAGGACACAGCCCGACCACCGGGCACCAACTCGGCATCTCCGAAGGACAAAAACCCGGCGGGTGATGGCTTCGAACGCAACGCGGCGCTCCGGCGCCTCGGCGAGGAGCGGTTTGATGTGCTGGTCGTCGGCGGCGGCATCACTGGGGCCGGAGTGGCCCTCGACGCGGCCAGCCGAGGCCTCAAGACGGCGCTCGTGGAGAAGGACGACTTCGCATCGGGGACCTCGTCGAAATCCTCAAAAATGATCCACGGAGGGATCCGCTACCTCCAGCAGCGCGAGATTCGATTGGTCTACGAGAACCTGGCCGAACGCCAGCGGCTCCTCAACAACGCGCCGCATCTGGTCTCCCCATTGCCGTTCCTCATCCCCCTCTTCGGCCGCAACGGCGTCGTCTCGAAGGCCGTCGCCCGCTCCTATGCAACCGCGTTGTGGCTCTACGACATCACCGGCGGGGTCAGAATCGGCGCCCGGCACCGGCGGGTTTCGAAGGCCGAGGCGCTGGGCCACCTTCCCACGCTCAACGCCGATCACCTGGTGGCAGGGTTCTTGTACTTCGACGCCCGGGCCGACGACGCCCGCCTGACCCTCACCATCCTGCGCACCGCCGTGCTCGACCACGCCGCGGTGGCGGCCAACTACACCCCAATAGTCGGATTCCTCACCGACGACAACGGACGGGTCACCGGGGCCCGGGTGCGCCCGCGGATCCGCCCCGCGGTGAGCGGCTCTTTCGGAGAGGCGGCCGAAGGGCCCGACTTCGATATTCATGCCACCGTGGTGGTGAACGCAACAGGGGTGTGGGCTGACGAGGTCCGGGCCCTCGACGAGGTCGGCGGCCCCCCATCCATTCGCCCGGCCAAGGGCGTCCACGTGACGGTGCCGGCCACCAAACTTCCCGCCGACATAGCGGCGGTCATCCCGGTTCCCAAGGACAAGCGGTCGGTCTTCGTCGTTCCGTGGCCCGAGGTCGACCTGGTCTACATCGGGACCACCGATACGTCGTACACCGGAACCCTAGAGAACCCGGTCTGCACCGGCGAGGACGTCGACTACCTCCTAGATGCGGTGAACGCGGTGACCACTTCGGCCCTCACCCGGGCCGATATCACCGGTCTGTGGGCCGGACTGCGACCGCTGCTCGCACCACCCGACGATGGCCGTCACCTCTCCGAGCGCACCGCCGACCTCTCGCGACGCCACAGCGTCCGCACCTCTCCCGAGGGGGTGGTGACCATCACCGGGGGCAAGCTGACCACCTACCGCAAGATGGCCGAAGACACCCTGGCCCAGGTGGTACCAATGCTGGGCTCGCGCCCGGCGGTCGGCAAATGCCGGACCAAGGGGCTCGCACTGCGCGGGGCTCCCCGGCGGGGCAGCCGGCCCCCCGCTGGTTCGGGGGTCGACCCTGCGGTCTTATCGCACCTCCACGCCCGCTACGGGACCGAAACGGCGGCGGTGTTGGCGATGGCAGAGCGCCCCGGCTTGCTCGAGCCGATCGTGACCGGGCTCCCCTATCTCGGCGCCGAGGTCGTCTATGCGGCACGCGCGGAAATGGCCCAGTCGGTCGACGACGTGTTGGCCCGGCGCACCCGGGCCCTGATCCAAAACGCCCGGTCCAGCGCGGCGGCGGCGGCGGCGGTCGCCGAGCTTTTGGCCCCCGAGCTGGGGTGGACCGCCGCGCAGGCGGCCGAGCAAGCGGCCGATTTCGCGGCTCGTGCGCTGGCCGAACTCGCGGAGGCTGGACTGGGCGGACCCGACACCGCCGACCTGGGCGAGCGAGCGTGACTAAAAAGAGGAGTACGCCCACCTCGGTGACGCCGATCGACGCCGAGCCGGGAACCGTCAGCGACCGATTCGGCGGACCGCGGGTGTCGATTTCCGACGAGGTGCTCACGCGCATCGCGAACAGCGGTGCGGAGATTCGCACCGACGAGGTGGCCCGGGCCGAGTCGGGACGGGACTGGTGGCCGGTCGCCATCGCCTGGGCGGCCCGTGGGCAGGTCCCGGCCCGTCCGGCCGCCGTGGTCCGACCCACCTCGGTCGAGCAGGTCTCGGCCATCTTGGCCTCGTGCGCCGCCGGCTCGGTGCCGGTGACCCCAATGGCCGGGCGCAGCGGGGTCTGCGGCGGTTCGGTGCCCGTCTTCGGCGGCATCGCCCTCGACCTCACCGGCCTCACCGGCCCGGTGGCCCTCGATGAGACCTCCTTGGTGGCCGACGTGGCGGCCGGGTGGTTCGGACCCGACCTCGAAGCCGAGCTCGGGGCTCGAGGCTCGGGCTACACCATGGGCCATTGGCCCCAGTCCATGGATCTCTCCACGGTCGGGGGATGGCTGGCGTGCCGGGGAGCGGGCCAGTACTCGACGCGCTACGGGAAGATCGAGGACATGGTGATCGGCCTGCAGGTCGTGCTGGCGAACGGACAGGTGATCGAGACCGAGGGCTGGGGCCCTCGAGCGGCCACCGGGCCAAACCTGACCCAGCTCTTCGTCGGCAGCGAAGGCACGCTCGGGGTGATCACGAGCGCTCGGCTCCGAGTTCATCCCCTTCCTCCAGCCCAAGGACGCGCCGCCTACGGCTTCGATACCTTCGCTTCCGGGCTTGACGCGTGCCGGCGGATCCTGCGACGGGGGGCCACCCCGGCCGTGCTCCGGCTCTACGACGCCACCGAATCCGGACGCAACTTCGACCGTGCCGACACCTGTGTCCTCATCGTCCTCGACGAGGCGGACCCGGGGCTGCTGGCCGCGACCCTTGCGGTTGTCACCGAGGAATGCGCGCCGGACGCGACACACCTTGACGACACGCTGGTGGAACGCTGGCTCTCGCATCGAAACGACGTCTCTGCCCTCGCCCCCCTGTGGCGGGGCGGCATCGTGGTCGACACCGCCGAGGTGGCCGGGCGCTGGTCCGTGCTCCCCGCGCTGGCCGAGGAGGTGGTGTCGAGCTTGAGCGCCATGACCGGAACCCTGGCCGCTTCGGTCCACCAGAGCCACGCGTACACCGACGGCGCCTGCTTGTACTTCACTTTCGCCGGTCGCCCGCCCGAAGAAGACCGGGGCGCCGACTCTGAGCTGGCCTGGCAGGAGGCCTATTACCGGGCTGCCTGGGATGCGGTGACCGACACGGTGCAGCGCCACGGGGCGGCTATCAGCCACCACCACGGGATCGGTCTCAACCGCTCGCGTTTTCTGGCCGGCGCGCTGGGCGGGGGCTTCAGTGTGCTCCAAGCCCTCAAGACTGCGCTCGATCCCGACGGCATCCTCAATCCGGGCAAGCTCGCCCTGGCGTCGGACTTCGGACCGGTGCCGTGGCTCTGAGCCCCGGTGGAGGAAGCGTACTGGTGGTCGACGTCGGCACTTCGGGTGTGCGGGCGGGGATCGTGCGCCCCGATGCCTCCGTCGACCACGTCCACTACAAAAGCGTGCTGCCCGACACGCCCGCGCCCGGGCTCGTCGAGGTCGACGCCCGGGCCCTGGCCGATGCGGTCCTCGAGCTCGCGGCGGCCGCCCTCAAAGATGGTGGTCCGGTGGCCGGCGTGGGCATCGCCAACCAGCGAGCGACCACCGTCGTGTGGGACCGCGAGAGCGGCGAACCGGTGGCCCCGGGTATTGGGTGGCAAGACCTGAGGACCGTCGGCACTTGCCTCGCCATGCAAGCCCAGGGATTCCGATTCCCGCCGAACGCGGCCGCGACCAAGCTGGCCGCCATCCTCGACCAAGTCGATCCGGAGCGGTCTCGTGCCGCCGAACACCTCTGCTTCGGCACGATCGATAGCTGGGTCGCCTGGACCCTCTCGGGTGGGGCCGGCGGCGAGGCCCTGCACGTGACCGACGCCACCAACGCCGCCGTCAGTTGGCTCTGCCGGCTCGACACCCTCGACTGGGACCCGCGCCCGCTCGAGGCCCTCAACATCCCCGCCGCCATGCTGCCCTCGATCGTCGACTCTTCCGGGCTGATCGGCCCGGCCTCGGCGCTTTCGGGGTCACCCCCTATCTGCGGCATGGCCGGGGACCAGCAGGCGTCGTTAATCGGTCAGGGTTGCACCCGGCGGGGCCTGGCCAAGGCCACGTTCGGGACCGGAGGCATGCTCGACTTGTGCTCGGGGGACGATCGGGCCGATGTCCTCGACCGCAGCCCAGCCGGTACGTTTCCCATCGTGGCCTGGCAACGAGACGGGGTGCCCACCTGGGGCGTCGAAGCGATGATGCTGTCCGCCGGCACCTGTGTCGAGTGGCTGCGCGACGACCTCGAGGTACTCGTCTCGGCCGAAGAATCGGCCGAGGTGGCCGCTCGTTGTGAGAACACCGGCGACGTCTGGTTCGTCCCGGCCCTCCTCGGCCTCGGGACCCCGGTGTGGGACCTCGGTGCCCGCGGGACGCTGCTCGGGATCACCCGGGGCGCCGGTCGCCCCGAGCTCGTACGGGCCGTGCTTGAAGGGGTCGCCCATCGGGGGGCGGATCTGCTGGAGGCGGCCGAAGCCGACAGCGGGCTCGATGTGGCGGCGTTGCGGGTCGACGGCGGTATGTCGGGCAACGAGGTGTTCGTCGAAGCGTTGGCCGAATCGACCGGGCGCCCCGTCGAAGTCTCGGCAGTACTCGAGGCGACCACACTCGGAGCCGGATACCTCGCCGGGATGGCGACAGGGACGTGGCGGGACGAGGACGACGTGGCTCGCGCCTTCTCCCCCCGGGCCACCGTCGAACCCACGCTCGACGAAGCAACCCGCGCGCAACGCCGAGAACGCTGGCTTGAGGCACGCCAGCGTTCCGAAAAGACGGTACCCGAGCTCTCGGCGCTCTCCTTCTCGTGAGGGGCGTTCGGGTACGGTCCACCTTGGGAGGACGATGACGACCACGCAATCGACCACACCGGGCGGTGCGCCGGTCGCGGTCGCCCACGTTGATCTGGCCCGGCGCCTGCACGCGAACCTCCAACAGGTCCTGCTCGGAACCCCGGCCGCCGTCACCGTCGCGGTGGTGGCCGCCCTCTCTGGTGGCCACCTCCTGATCGAGGACGTGCCCGGGGTGGGCAAAACCGTCCTGGCCCGGACCTTGGCGGTGTCCCTCGGTGCGCAGCTCTCCAGGGTCCAAGGCCACCCCGATCTCCTTCCGACCGACGTGACCGGGGTGTCGGTGTACTCCCAGGAGACCGGTACGTGGGAATTCCGGGCCGGCCCGGTGTTTGCCCATGTCGTGCTGCTCGACGAGCTGAACCGTACGCCGCCGCGCACCCAATCGGCCCTGCTCGAAGCGATGGAAGAGCAACAGGTCACCGTCGACGGCGAGAGCTGGCCCCTCCCGCACCCTCACATGGTGCTGGCCACACAGAACCCGATCGGCCAGCTGGGCACCTTCCCGTTGGTCGAAAGCCAGCTCGACCGCTTCGCCTTGTCGACGCCTCTGGGGTACCCCGACGCCGCCACCGAAACCCATCTCGCGCTCGGGCACGGCGGACGGGAGGCCCTCTCGAACCTCTCAGCGGTGTGCTCGGTCGAGAGCTGGTCAGAGGTCATTGCGGCCACCCGCGCCATCCCGGTGGCCCCGGCCGTCGCGCAGTACGCGGTGGCCATCAGCCGAGCCACCCGTCAGGCGGCCCCGGTGCGGCTCGGGGCCAGCCCGCGGGCGTCCATCACCCTGGTGCGCTCGGCCCAGGCCCACGCCCTCCTCTACGGCCGCGACTACGTGTCGCCCGTCGACATCCAAGCGATGGCGGTGCCCAGCTTGGCCCACCGCCTGATCACCGACGGCGACACCAGTACGGGTGCCGCGGTGATCTCCGACGTCCTGCGCGCCACGCCAGCTCCTCGCCCGTGATCCCTCCGAGCCCGGTCTTGGCCGCCGCGCCCGCTGCCCCGGTGCGCCCCGAACCCGCGGGGCGACGACGACATGACCACGAGAACTTCCCGAGGCCCGCGCGGGCGTTTGGCCCGGTCGCCGGGACCATCTTCGCTCTCGGAGCGTGGGCCGCAGTCGCCCACAACAGCGGGGCCGGATGGGTGCAAGCCCTCGGTGCGTTGTTGGCGGCATTCCTCTTCATCGGGCTCGCCGCACCGGGATTCGTGGTCAGGCGGGCGCGCTGCCGCGTCGAGGCAGGGCCGGTCGATTCCACCGTCGGCGCGCCGGTGTCGGTGGCCCTGGTGGTGGGTTCGCCTCTCCGGCTCCGGCCGCTCGACCCACCCGGACCCGAACAGGTCACCGGTCGGCGACACGAGCTCGCGCTCACCCTCGTTCCCGACCGGCGCGGCGTGGTCGAGCGCTGTGAGATCGAGGTGGCCAGCGCCGCCCCGTTCGGGCTCTTGTGGTGGACCAAGCGCGTGGTGGTCGAACTGCCCCGTCCCCTACTCGTGGCTCCCCGGCTCGGACCGGCCGACCACGGGGCGATCAGCGAGCGGGGTTCGGCCGGCGAAGACGTCCGGCGCGTCGACTCCCGGGTCGGCGAGCCCCGGGGAGTCCGGGGGTACCGTCCAGGTGACCTCCGCCATTGGGTCCACTGGCCGGCCACGGCCCACACCGGCTCGCTCATGGTTCGCGAGATGGAGAGCCCGAGTGCGACGCCCCTGCGGGTCTTGGCCCTCCTCCCCGACGACCCGGCTGCTGCAGAACGGGCGGCCGAAGTCGCCCTCGGCACGGTGGCCCAGCTGCTGTCCGCTGGACGCTCTGTGGTGCTCATCACCGCCGAATCGGCCGGGGTGGTCGACGAAGGTGTAGACGGGCTGACCGACGCCGGGCGACGCCTGGCCAGGGCCCTGCCCCGGCCGGCAGCGGTGCCTCGGACGCGGGCCGAACGGCGTGCCGCGAAGGCGGCTGCGAGCTTGTGAGCCTCTACGGCCTGATCAAGCAGGCGAATCAGCCCGGGGCCCCCGAGAACTCGATCACGTTCCGGGTGGCCGCCACCGGGTCGGTCATCGTGGCCATCGCCGCCTGCTGGGCCCAGGCCGAGCTGCCCGGCTGGATCACCGCGGGCTCCATCGCATTGGTCGTGATCGGCAACGTCTTCAGCTACCTGCGGCGGAACAACCCGTTTCCGTTCTTGAAAGTTGTGCTCGCCCTCGCCGTGGTGATCTCGTTCCTGTGGTTCTTCGCCACCATCGCCAAGACCGCGAGCGCCGGGGATCTTGCCTCGGTCGAAGGCCCCTTGGCCATCTTGTTCACCATCATCCAGGCGACCCACGCCTTCGACGTGCCGTCGCGGCGCGACCTCGGCTTCTCCGTGGCCGGCTCGGCCACGTTGATGGCGGTGGCCGCAGCCCAGGCCGTCAACACCACCTTCGCCCTCTACGTGGTCGCCTGGGCCGGCTTCGGTTTGATCGCGCTTCTCGCCATGTGGTCCTCGATGGCCGGCGGCGGACCGATCCGAGTTCGTACCGTTGTGTTAAGCGCGCTCGGCGTTGTTGTGGTGGGGACCGGGATCGTCGCCGTGCTACCCGCACCACACGCCGCGAGCAACCTCGTCTTCCCCTCGGCCATCGCCGGCGACGCCGCCGTCAATGAGCCGGCCGGGCTCGTCGGTGCGGGACCCAAAGGCAACGAACCGGTGCACGCCGGCTCGCCGAGCGGGGCCACACGGGTCGGCGGATTCCTCGGCTTCTCTGGACCACTCGACACGGCCATCCGGGGGTCGCTCGGCAACCAGGTGGTCTTCCGGGTGCGGGCAGACCGACCGAGCTTCTGGGTCGCCGAGACCTTCGACCAATGGGACGGGCAGAGTTGGGCGGCCACGCCGCCACCCGCCGGCACGTCGCAGTGGCGCGAACTGGTCTCCGGACCACCCTTCGACGTCCCACTGCCTTCGGGTGAGGCGCCGCAGGGTGCACCCGACTACCAGACCTTCTATCTGGCCGTGGCCGGACCGAACTTGGTCTTCCATGCCGCCAACGCCAACGAGGTGTGGTTTCCCGCCCACCGCCTCTTCGTCGCATCCGACGGGACGATCCGGGCCGGGACATCGATGGGACCCGGTTCCATTTACACCGTGTTGTCGACGGTCAACACCGCGACCCCGACCCAGCTCGCCGGGGCTTCGACGAACAGCCCGGTCCCCGGCGGCCAGCTCACGGCGAGCGAGCAGGCGCGCTATCTCCGCCTGCCCCATCCCTACCCGCAGGTCGCGGCCCTCGCCACGCGCATCACCGCCGGCTCCCCCACCACCTACGCGAAGATCCTCGCTCTTGAGCACTGGATCGCCACCCACACCACCTACACGACCGACATCCCGGCGCTAAAGCCAGGCCAAGACACCGTCGACGAGTTTCTCTTCCACAGCCGACGCGGGTACTGCGAGCAGATCAGCACCGCCCTCTCGGTGATGCTCCGGAGCATCGGGATCCCCTCCCGCGAGGCCGTCGGCTACGTGCCCGGCCCCTACAACCCTTTGACCGACCTCTACGAGGTCCAGGCCAAAGACGCCCACGCCTGGATCCAGGTCTGGTTCCCCGGCTACGGATGGCAGAGCTTCGACCCGACCGCTCTGGTACCAAACGCCAACCCGACGCCGGCCGACGCCATCGGTCACGACCTGTCGGGCTTGGTCCGCAGCGTCCCGCCGATCCCCGTCGCCGTCGTGACCGGTTTGCTCGCACTGGTGCTCAGCATCGTGGTGATCTTGCGCCGGCGGCCGACCAGCTGGGCCGGCGCCATCGCCCAACAAATTGACAAGGCGGCTCGCCGGGCCGGGCTCGATGCCAAAGTCGGCGAGCCCCTGCTGGTACTCGCCGCCCGCCTCGACGCCTGCTGGCCCCCCGCCGACGGACCGCCAGCGCCCAGTGCCGTCGCCCTGGCCTCGGCGGCGGAACGGGCCGCCTATCTCGGTGTCCAACCAGACCGGGCCGAACAACGCCGGCTGCTCGCCGGCGCCCGGCGCCTTCGCCGGGCGCCTCGGTCCGAGCGGGCGGGGCCGGTCAACTCCGGGCAAGAGCCAGGGCTTCGCTCAGACTCGCCCCGGCAGCCAGCAGAGGTCGGTAGGCCATGAGCTGGCGTGGCCGGCTGATGGCGAGGGCCGCCGCCAACCGCCCGGCCCGGCCGTAGAGAGCGACGAAACGCCCGTCGACGAGGGAGCCGTCGACCACCTCGATGTCGTCGGTCGGCTCGGGTCGTCCGATCACCTGGATGCGAACCCCGTACTGATCGGACCAAAAGTACGGCACCGTTTCAAAACGCGCCGCGTCGGCGCGCCCGGCCAGCAGGCTGCGGGCCGCGGCGGCGCCCATCTCGGCCGCAATCTGCCAGTGCTCGATGCGGACCATCTCCGACGCTGCGTCGCGATGGAAATCCCACCGGGCCAGGTCCCCGGCTGCCGCCACTCCGTCGGCGGCGAACAAGGAGGCGTCACAGACCAGTCCGTTGTCGAGGGTGAGTCCCGACTCCTCCAGCCAGTCGACGTTCGGGATCACACCGATGCCGACCACGACCACGTCGGCCGGGAGGGACGAGCCGTCACTGAGCTCGACCCGTCCTGCGGCCCCACTCGGTTCGCCACCGTTCTCCTCGCCCCCCGGTGGATGCACTGCGCGCACCGCAGTGTTGGTCCGCAGGTCGACGCCGTGCTCTGAGTGCAAGCGGGCGCACGCCCCCCCGATCAGCACACCGAGGACTGGGGCCAGAGGAGTGGGCAGCGCCTCGAGGACCGTCACCTGACACCCGAGTTCGGCACACGTCGACGCCACTTCCGATCCGATGAAGCCCGCACCAACCACCACCATCCGACAACCCTCCCCGACAGCGAGCACCTGTTGGCGCAAGGCGGCGGCATCGTCGATGGTCCGCAGCACGATCACTCCGACCTGGCGATCGGTCCCGGGGAGCCGGCGAGGCCTGGCCCCGGTCGCCACCAAGACCCGGTCGGCTTCGATGGTCGAGCCGTCATCGAGACTGATACGGCGGGCCCCGACATCGAGTGACGTGGCTTTGTGACCGAGCACGAGCTCGATCCGCAATTCGTCGAGCTTGCCCCGGTCGGCCAGCATGGCCCGCTCGGGCGGCCACTTGCCGGCCAATACTTGTTTGGAGAGAGGCGGTCGGTCATAGGGCATGTGGAGCTCGTCGCCGACCAGCTGCAACCGCCCTCGGTGCCCCGCGCTCCGCAACGCCTCGGCGGCCCGCAACCCGGCCAGGGACGCGCCCACCACAGCGACGGACCCATCGGGAGGCAACGGGGACGCCGGATCGCCTCCTCGGATCCCACTCACCGGCCGAACATGGCCAGCCACTCCTGGGCGGAACGGGGCCGGAACACGAAGTTGTTGCGGCGGGTCTCGCCCATTGATTGAGACGGCTCAGGGGAGTAGAGGTGACCGGGGAACAAGATGGCATCGTCGGGGACCCGCGACAGGCGCGTGGTCAACGACTCGTACATGGCCTCGGGATCGCTCCCGGGGAGGTCGGTGCGCCCGCAACCGTCCAAAAAGAGCGTGTCGCCCGAGACCAGGCGTCCCTCCACCAAAAAACACTGGCTGCCGGGGGTATGCCCGGGAGTGTGGAGCAGCTCGACTCCGATCTCGCCCACAGCCACCACATCGCCGCTGTCGTGGGGAACCAGGTCGTCGGCCCCCACACCGCTCGTCCGTTCGACCCAGGGCACCTCGGCCCGCTGCACATGGACGGGGACCTGGACCCGATCGAGGAGGGCCGCCACACCCTCGATCGGGAAGCCGGCCAAATCTCCGCCCACGTGATCGGCGTGATAGTGGGTCCCGAGCACCCCGACGCATCGCATGCCGTCGGCCTCTACGGCGTCGAGCAACTCACCTACGGCGTACGCCGGGTCGACCAAAAGGACCTCACCGGTGACGCGGTCCCCAATGGCGTAGGCGAAGTTGACCATCTGACGGGCGAACTGGTCGCCGGTGGCGAAATCGCGCCCCGAAAGGAACTGGCGAAAGTAGAGGCGTTGGGAACTCTCCGGCATGGTCATTAGAAGAGTCCTGGCGTCCCAGGCTCGTCATCAAGCACCTCGTCAATCTCTGCGACCAGTGCGTCGGCCGTATCGAGTTCCCCCTCTTCGTCCTCGGGAGCCTCGCCAACGACCGAGGCCAGCCGGGGCACGAGTTCTTCGACTTGTGCCCGAGTTCGCCGGAGGCGCCGGTCGAGTTCGTCGACGATCGCCGTCGCTCGTTCAAGGCGGGCAACCAACTGGTCGATATCGACCTCGCGCTGCTCGAAGAACGCCACGATCTCATCGAGCTCGTGACTGGCCTCGGTGTAGCTGAGGCCGGTCACTGCCGATCCCTCCTCGCCTGCCATCAGACCTCCTGTTCCTCGCGTTCTACGCCAGCGTTGATCGCGTCGACGACCGACCGCGCCACGCCGTCGGCGAATCGCGTCGTGAGCAACGTCCCGGGCTCGATGCCGGCCACGCTGCGGAGCGCGCGGCCGTCTGTGTCCATGGTCAGCGTGTAACCGCGCTCGAGCTGACGATCGACGTCGTAAGCCACAAGCAGGCGACGCCACTGGCCGATCCGCCCAGCCGACTGCTCGACGTGACCGAGTGCGAGGGGGACGAGGCGCCCCGCTCGCAGGGCCATCGCCGAGCCGGCGTCGTCGACCAGGCGGGGGGCACAGTGCGCCACCTTGTCGGCCTGAGCCCCAAGCCGCTCGGCCCGAAGGGTGAGGAGGTGCCGGGCGGTGGCACAAAGCCGGCCCCGGGCGACCTGGTCCCGATGCTCGGCCGAACCCAGCACTTCACTGGCCCGACGAGCGATCCAGGCCGCTGGGCCGACCACAGAGCCCTCCCAGAACAGGCCAACTCGCAAGGCCAGCTCCCGGCCGCACTCAGTCGGAGTGATGTGGGACCGGTTGGCCACGATGTCGGCCACCGACTCATCACCGGTGTGGCCGATGCCGGTCCAGACCGCCACCGGCGAACCGGCTATGGCGCGTGCGACCAGCTCGGTGTCGAATGCACCCAGGTCGGCCTTGGACCCCCCGCCGCGCACCACCACGATGACCTGACGGTCTCTCCGCCCGAGTGCCCCGATGGCGCTGGCCAGCGCACGGGCGGCTTCAGGTCCTTGTACGACGGTCGGCACGCCCAGCACATCGAAGGCGAAACCCGAGCCGAGGAGCTGGCTAAGGAAATCTCGCCATCCTTCGGTTCCGGGGCTCCCGACCAACCCGACTCTCAGCGGCACCGCGGCGACGGGCACCGCCTTGTTGGCCTCGAGCAGACCTTCGGCCGCTAGCTGACGGAGCAGCTCGGCCCGCCGGGCCGCCAACCGGCCGAGCAACGCCGTCACGTCGACCTCTTCGGCGATGAGGTTGATCTGGCCCCGGGGTGCATAGAACTCGAGCCGGCCTCGCAGCGTGATGACGGTGCCCTTCTCGAGGATGATCCCTTCCTCGGCCAGCGACCGCTTTATCGGACCCCACTTCGAGTTCCAGCAGTTCACCTTCAGCACCGGGGTGTTCCGGTCGTGGTTCCCTTCGGGATCGACCAGATCGAAGTAGCCGTGGCCGCTGCGAGCTTCCGTCAGGTTCTGGATCTCCCCGCGCACCCACAGTTCGCGCTGGCGAGGGAAAACCGTGGTGAGGGCGTTGCCTACCTCTCCGTAGAGTTCGCCGATGGATAGAGCGTCGGCCCGCTCCCCCACCCCCAGTTCGTCGATACCCGGCGCCACGGCGCACACCCTAACGGCGGACCGTGCCACGGCCGTTGTCCCTGGCTGGCAGACTGGGGGGGACGGTGAGTCGGCCGGGTGGCCGCGGCTCGGGCCGTTCCGGTTCGCCGGGACGGGACCGGGTCGAGGAAGGTCGGGGCTCCGCAGGGCAGGGTGCTGGCTAACGGCCAGTCGGGGTGACCNNGCAGGAAAGTGCCACAGAGAACAGACCGCCGATGGCGAGCTTCGGCTCGCACAGGTAAGGGTGAAACGGTGCGGTAAGAGCGCACCAGCGTCCTGGGTGACCAGGGCGGCTCGGTAAACCCCACCCGGAGCAAGGCCAAGCGTGGGACATGGGCTGCCCGCCCCGCTCTCTCCTCGGAGGGAGCAGTCCCCAGGTAGGCCGCGTAGATGGATGGTCACACAGGCCTCACAGAGGCTGGACAGAACCCCGCCTACAGGCCGACTCACCGTCTTTTCCCTGGTCAGAGCCTTAGAGGCCAGGGTCCATAACTGTTTTTAGGCTTAGAATACGAACCGGTTCTCTTAATTCCCTGGCCTGGCAGTGCGATCCCCTGGCGGGGAATCCGGATCCCCTCGGCCGACACCGTGCAGTGGGCACTGTAGGCGGCTCGGCGTCCGCCTTCCAGGTGCCGATATTGGGCGCGGCGGTCGTTAACCTGCCCAGAGTGCCTGGTGGACGTCCTGTAGCGTCTCGTTTCGGCTGAAGGGTAGTGATATGCTTCAAAACCCCCCGTATAAGGGGGGAAACGAAGAGGTCACACGAATCTCATGCTTCAATACCCCCCGTATAAGGGGTATAACGGAGCAATGCCTCGACCCTCACCACTCTCCCGGCTCCAGGAGCTCGCCCAGGAACAGTGGGGCCTTCTCACCCGCCGGCAGATCGAGGATGAAGGAATCGGCTCAACGACCCTGGAGCGCCTGACCTCGTCGGAAGGAAGCCTCGAACGGGTGGCGACCGGTGTGTATCGGCTGGTCGTCGCCCCGATCCCGGATCACCTCGACCTGCGGGCCGCCTGGCTTCAGCTCGTCCCCGACGTCCCGGCGTGGGAGCGGACCGCGGACCAGGGTGTCGTCTCCCACCGGTCGGCGGCATCGGTATACGGGCTCGGCCATCTCCCCGCCGACCGGCACGAGTTCACGCTGCCAAAGCGACGGCAGACCCGTCGACCGGACGTTCGCATCCACGTTCGGCGGCTGGAGGACGGGGAGTGGATCGGCCTCAGAGGCCTCCCCGTCACCCGACCTTCGCGCATCGCGTCGGATCTCCTGTGGGACCATGAGGATCCCGAGGCGGTGGCCCGGCTGATCGCCGATGCCATCCGGCCGATTTACGATTATCCGGGTACGTTCGCGGACAGCTTCGCCCCTCATGCGGCCCGGTTCGGACTGCGCAAGGGGGACGGACTTGCCCTTCTGCGGTGGTTCCTGGACATGACCGGTGATCCCGAAAGGGATCGATGGATGGACGAGGCGCGAGCGCATGTCGATCGCGCCACCGGAGCGAAGACGTGAGAGCCGTAGATCGATACGCGACCCCGGCCGCGTTCCGCCGGGCGCTGACGGACCGACTCAAGGATGCCGCCAAGGAAGGTCGATGGACCTTGCAACAACTGCAGCGGCAGGTCGGGTACGACCGCCTCATCGAGCGGCTCTGCCTCATCGACGACGGATGGATCGTCAAGGGGGCGACCGCACTTCTCGCCCGCGGCATCGGCGTGCGCGGGAGCCTCGACGTCGATCTCTACCGCGAGGTGGCACGAGAGGTGGCGGAGGACGAGCTGCGTCGGGCCGCGGCCACCGACGTGGGCGACTGGTTCCGCTTCGAGATCGGCGGTGGAACGCCGATGGGCGACCACGCCGTCCGGCTTCGGGTCAACGCGGTCATCGGTGCCACGACCTGGGTCGAGTTTCACGTCGACCTCGTCGGGTCGGATCGTCGAATGACGGGTCAACCCGAGGACGTACCGCCCCTGGCGCGCGGGGTGATCCCGGAGGTGGAACAGCGGGGTTACCGGGCCTATCCGCTCGTGGACCATGTCGCCGACAAGATCGCCGCGACCTACGAGCGGCACGGGCAGGACCGGCGACCGTCGACTCGTTACCGCGACCTTGTGGATCTGGTCGCGATCGTCACCGGCACGTCGGTCCCTGCGGCGGCCCAGGCGGCGGCACTGCGATCGGAGTTCGAACGACGGGGGCTGAAGCTGCCCGACCGATTCGACGTCCCGGACCGTGCGCTGTGGGAAACGGGGTACCCGGCGGAGGCACGTCGTTCCCTACTCGACACCGCCGGCACTCTCGACGAGGCGCTCGCCGTGGTCCGCCCGTTCATCGATCCGTTGCTCAACGGCACGGCGGTCGGTTCGTGGGATCGGCAGTCCGGGACTTGGGTCGAGTCCTGAAATCCTGAGCCGCATCCCGTTTTCGCGGGCGGAAAAGGTACGTTGGTATCCCAAAAGCCGAGTCGACGCATCTCACGATGAATGGCGTTCGCCCCCTTGCGACCAATGAGGCGTCCTTCCGCCGCCAGACGGAGGAGTCCCCGGAAAACATCCCTACAAACGTCCCTACTACGGAGCGACTTTTCCCCGCCTGAGAATTACGGGCGACTCAGAAGACCCTGGTCAACACGGTTCGGCACCGTCCGACAGCACTCAACGCCCACACCTAGTAGAACCCCGCCCACGGGCCGACTCACCGTTGCACCTGTTGTTGCGCTCGGCAAGCGCCTGAACCCAGCAATCAATGCGACCTTCCACTAGTTCCGGTCGTTTGGGCAGCCCCTCTCGTCTACTTCAAACCCGGCCGTCGTCTTGGGTGAGCAACCCGTGCTCATCGACACCGGTTCGCGGCGCAACCAGCCTGCCTGGTTCGGTGCGCTGTGGGATAGGCGTCGTCGCCTTGCTTTCCCCTGGTACCGCCGGTGTCACTGAACAGCGCTGCCAGAGGGGATCAATTCCCGAGTGCCCTCTCCCCAGCGACCTCGTAGATCACGATCGAGACCGTCTTGGGTCTCACCTCGATCATGGGCGACTCGGGAACTGCTCTCAGTGCGGACAGGTGAGAGTCGAGGGATTCCTGGCTGGCCCAGCGCTCGAAGAGCACCACCCGGCTGGGATCGATCGGGTCGGCGCTGAAGGTGTACTCGAGACAACCCGGCTCCGCTCTGGACTTGCGCATCATGTCATGGCGGTCAGCGAGAAACTCCTCCCGTTGGTCGGGCTCGACCTCGAATGTCCCTCCCACGATGACCACGCTCAGCTCCTGATGGTTGTACGGATGTAGCCTCACCGGCCTTTCTACTCGGTTCGGGGTGCGGCCCCCTGAGTGACGAAGGCTGCCGTGTCTCGGACGCCCCCCCGTCCCACCTTTATGCCGGCTCAGTCAAACGCTCGGGGATTCAGCCGGCGTTGCGGCGGGAACATGCTGGTCCCACCCGGCGTTGACCAGTTTATGGACGAATCTCACACCGAAGCCGACTTCTGGTTCGACCCTCTGTGCCCGTGGGCCTGGATCACCTCGCGCTGGATGCTCGAGGTCGAACGGGTTCGACCGGTGAAGGCCCGCTGGCATCTGATGTCACTCGCCTACCTCAACCTGGTACAGCACGAGGGAGAGGGGTTGAGCGAGGAGTACCTCGAGCGCATGGAGCAGGCCTGGGGGCCGGTCCGCATTTGTGCCGCCGCGGCGGCTGAGCGTGGCGACGAGATCCTTCTCCCGCTCTACACCGCCCTGGGTACGCGTTTTCACAACCAGCAGCGCCGAGATGCCGACGCCCTATCCGAGGCTGTGGCAGAGGTTGGTCTGGCTCAGTCGGTGCTCGAGGCCGCAACCAGCACCGAGTACGACAAGGCCATCAAAGCATCCCACCAGATCGGTATGGACCTGGTCGGTCTCGACGTCGGCACTCCGGTCATTAGCGTCGAGGCCAACGCATTCTTCGGCCCGGTCGTGACGCCGACGCCACGTGGCGAGGCGGCGGGAACGCTGTGGGATGGCGTCCTGGCGGTCGCGGGTACCGACGGGTTCTTCGAACTCAAGCGCACTCGGGACCGGAAACCGACCTTCGACTGACCGGACCCGCTGCCGGAACTCCGAACCGGGGTCGCCCCTGCGATCAGTGGGTCACGTCGAGAACGTGGCCGCTACCTCGCACTCTTGGTTGCTCGGCTCAACGGCCACAGGTTCATCTTGAGCGCGCTCACCCGAGGAAGCTGAACAGGAAGAGCTGGGTGGCGTAGGCAATGAGTCGAGGTGTGCTCTTCGCGTCGTCGCCGCAGTCCCAAAGCGCCATGTCGGCCGAGGCGTAGCCGTCCCCGGCATAGCGCGCCCGATTGTGCGCCAGCACCCACTGCGACCGGCAATCGTCAAGAAGGTGCACGGTGAGGTCGACGCTCGGAGCAAACCAGGGCCGTTCGGTGCGGCCGACTTTCTCCCCGACCGCACCGGGCATCGTGTCGGCTAGGACGATCAGTGCGATCGAGTCGAGCCGGCCGTCGTTCAGCATGGGTGGCTCGTTGAATCGGTACCACATCGCCCGCTCGGCCCGGTCCGGGATGTAGTCCTCCCACGGTGCATGGCCGAGAACCGGTCGGCCCTCGACTAATTCGGTCCAGAAAGGCATTGGCTCGAATTCGGGCGTGCCCTCAGGCGGTGGGTCGCGAAAAGAAGGGCAGTCGATCGGGTTGGGGATTTCCGCAGGCGGACGCACGTCGGTGAAGGCGAAACCATCGCGGGTGGCGCCAAACACACACGTGGTCAGGTGACCGCGGCCCGTACCGGCGTTGCGGACCTCGGCACGAAGCTGGGACATCGACCGCCCCTCGCGCAGGACCTCGACGTCGATCTCCAGAAGTCCATCGGCCACCTGGGCGGCGAAGGTTGTATGCAGAGTGCGCGGGCGCTGTTCGTCATGGGCGAGCTCGTCCTGCATTGCGCGAACCGCGATAGCGGTGACGATACCGCCCTGCGGCAGCGGCCGGAGATTCCAACGGTCATCGAGCTCGGCGCTGTAGCGACCAGCACCAGTCGATCGCACCTTCGTCGCTTCAAAGAACGCGTTGGCCATGACCGACACGTTGTCGCGGGATGAAGCAACCGTCAAAACGGGCTCGTTGGCAGCACGACCATTGTGGTCGGGGCGCTAATTACCCCACGATTTCACGGTAGGTCTGGCCGTAGAGGTTGAACGCAGACTTGTAATGCTGGGCGGCGAGCGCGGCATTCGCCGCCGCCAGATCTTCGGCTGCGGCCGGGTTGACCGCTTGGCCTGCCGTCTGCTCCGCTCCCATTGCAGCAGTCACAAGCTGTTGGACTCCAATGGGTGTCGCATTGAGGTAACCACCATCACTGGCCGGGACTTCCAGGTCGGCAACGGCGCCGCCCGTGCCCTGCAAGAGGTCATTTTCGATCGTGATTTTGAGTTCGAAGTTGAGGCTGGCCTGAATGGCGGCGATCTTGTCGAGGATCAAGGTGTTGCGCGAGTCAACGAGCGCATAAAGCAACTGCTCCTCGTTGTCGATTCCGGTGGTCCGTGAATCAACCAAGGTAATAAGAGAGTTCACGTTGTCGAAATTGATGTTGACCTGCTCTTCTTGCGCGCCGCCCGTGCAGTCTGCGTTGATCTGATGAAGCCAGATCAACGTGTCACGGGCTATCTGACCGATGCCGATCAAGACCTGGACCACGATGTTGACCGGGTCGGGAATGGTGAACGTCGCTCCTTCCCCGAGGACGTAAGCACCCAGTACCAACGATTGGGGCACCACCGCTGCTGCCACCGTCGCGATGTCGACGGCCAACGTCGCAGCGTAGATCCCGTCGTCGCCGTCATTGCCTCCCGGGGCCGATGCCGGACAGTTCGCGGCGTTCCCCGCTGCGTCCGTTGTCTCGGTCGTGGCCGCGGTAAAGGTGTTCCCTGTCCCCGAAGCATTGGCCGCCAGGTTTGGTCGAATGAGCGCGTTTCCGGCCCCAATAGGCGCCTGTGGGAGTGCACTCTGCATTTGGGAGAGCTCGCCGGCGAACGCGGCGAAGCCGCCGGGGGCCTTCAAGAATGCGTCGTACACCTCGGAAATCTGATCTTGAGTCAGTGTTGCCAATGCCTGACTGAACTCGTTGGCACTCGGCATTGCTGGGACGACAAACCCGGACTCAGATGAACCCGACGAAATATTGTCGGCCACCTTGGTCGCGGTGGCGTAGACCGCGACGATCTGCTGGCGGAACCCGCTCGGTGCCGGCGTCGTGGGTTGCACTGAGGCGGCGTTGACGGCCGCCGGGGTCGCTGAGCCTGAGCCTCCTGCGCCCGAGGAGTTCGGCGTCGCGGGCGGAGCGGGTACTGGGCCCGAGTAGAGCATCGACGGGTTGATCGGCTTGGTTGCGTGCCAGGTGGTTGACCTTGGCGCACCGAGGGCGTGGAGTTCGGCCCTACTCAGCGCCGGGGCGGCCGACTCGCCCGACGCCGCTCCACTCCCGCCGGCGCCAATGGACGCGCCAGCGGCGGCGGAGGCCACGACCCCAATGCTCAACAGACACAAGGGCAACCGGCTCATCAGGCGACGCCGCGAGGTGCCCCGAGCGCTGCGGAGTTGGGCGAATGCTGGTCCGCGTCGATTCGCGAATGGAGATGGAGCCTTTGCAGTCTCCCTTTGCCGCCTCACTGGACGATCTCCTTGTAGGCCTGTGAATAGAGGGTGTAGGCACGGCGGTACTGCGCTGCGCCGAGTGCTGCGTTGGCGGCGGCTAGGTCCTGCGGTGCGGCCGGGTTGACCGCCTGGTTCGCTTCTGTCATCTGGGTGAGCGCGTTGGTCACGATCGCCTGTACCCCAATGGGGACGGCGTCGAGGTAGCCACCTTGAGAGGCCGGTATCTGCACTTCGACCACCGACCCGGCACCGCTTTCCAGCAAGTCCTGCTCGATGACCACTTTGATCTGCAGATTGATGCTGGCCTGCACTGCAGCAAGTTGGTTCAGAATTTGGGTGGTCTGAGTATCAACCAGTGCGTATATCAGCTCCGCCTCGTTCTCCAGCGCGGTGGTCCGAGAATCGACCAGCGCGGTGAGGTAGGCGACGTTGTTGTAGATGTCTGTGACAACCCCCTCCTGATCGATCAGGTTGCAGTCGTTGGCCTTTGCCTGGTCGTAGGCCAAGGTGTCGTGAGCGATCTGTGCCGCCCCGAGCAATGCGGCAACGATGATCCATGCAGGGTCCGGAATGGTGATGGTCGTACCTTCGCCCAGCACTTCGGCCCCGATGGTGAGCTGCTGGGGGACGGCGGCGTCGGTTTGGGTGAAGACGTCGATCGCCACCTGCGCCGCGTAGATGCCGTCCTCGCCGTAGTCTCCACCGGGGGCAGGACTCGGGCAATTGGCTTCATTGATCGATGGATCCGTCGGGACGGTCGTGGCCCCTGGGAAGGTGGTGGTGGTTCCCGAGTCCGGGTAGGGGTAGGGCGAAGAACCTCCCAGCGCAGGGTGTAAGAGATCGGACTGACCCTGCGGAGCGACAGATCCTCCGTTCGACGTGGGTGGCGGGTTTGACTGCGACAACGGTGAGTAGAGCGAGAGCAGCTTTGACCACGAAGGGGTCTTCTGCACCGCCGTGTAGAGGATGTCGAGATCGGCACCGGGCGTGTCCTGGACGGCCTGGGCAAACGAGGCGACCGACTCGGGCTGCGCACCGCCGGCGGGAATGTTCTGTCCGCTGGACGCGGCATCATTCACCGCGTGGATCTGTTGGTACAAAGCAACCAGTTGGCCCGCGAATCCCGGTGCCGCGACTTCACTCGCCCCGTCAGAAGGAGGGAGGGTGGTCGCCGCCGCTCCCCCTCCGGCAACACCCGGATTAGCCGAGCTGGAAGGGGCGGTCTCGGATGGGTCCGTGCTGGCGGGGGTGGTCGGTGACGTCCCACCGCTGAATGTCAGGGTCGGGGTCTTCGCCGGCTTCGGGGCGAATGCGATCTTCGTCAGATCGAGCGGCTTGACTTCGATCTTCTTGATGGCTGCTCTGACCGCTCGCTGTTCAGAGGAGCCACCCCCAGCGGCGTGGCCGTTCCCGACGACTATCCAACCGCCGACAACAAGTGCGGCGGCGGTGAAGAGCACAATGAATGTGCGCGCTCTTCTCCGTGAACGCCCGTCTGGAGCGAGGATAGGGCCATGGTCGTTGGCGAACTCGCTCATGACGGTTCCATCACGAAGAGGTTCCCGAGCCGAAGAATCCCTCGGTGCCGTAGTTGAACACGCCGCCATCGGCTGCGATGAAGATGTAGCCGTCGCCAGTCGCGTCGGCCGCCATGCCAACGACGGGCTGACTGAGCGGTAGCGACCCGGTCGATCCCAGGAACGCCGCGTTGTAGCCGAAGATGCCTCCGTCGGATGCGACCATCCAGTAGCCGTCTGTCGCTTGGTCGAGGGCGATGCCGACTACCGGCTCGTTGAGCGTTGTGCCTCCGAGTGACCCGAGGAACGGGGCATCGCCGAAGTTGAAGATCCCCCCGTCCGAGGCCGCCAGCCAGTAGCCGCCACCGTCGGCGGTGAGCGCAATACCGACCACGGGCTTGTTGAGGACCAACGAACCGGTCGAGCCGTAGAAGACCGCGTCGCCATAGCAGAACACTCCGCCATCGGAAGCCACGAACAGGTAGCCGTTCCCCGATGGTGTCGCGACGAGTCCCACGATTGGCTTGTTCAGGACGATGTCACCGGTCGAGCCGTAGAAGGGGGCGTCAAAGGAGAAGATGCCCCCGTCGGTCGCGACCAACCAGTAGCCACCGGTGAGGGGGTCGAGGGTGATCCCGACGATCGGCCTGTTGAGGGCAATGCCCGACATCGACCCGAAGCACGTGGCGTCGCCTCGGTTGGCAATTTGTCCGGCCGCGTTGACAATCCAATAGCCGCCGCCGTCGGGCGTGAGCGCCATCCCGACCACGGGTCCCGGCAATGACGAAGAGCATCCTCCGGCGCCGCTCGCCACCGGCACAACGTAAGTGAAGGTGCCAGGAGCGCTGGAGATCCCTTGCTGGGTCACGACGACGTTGGCCGCGCCTGCGGGGTTTGCCGGGGTCACCGCGGTGATCCTGGTCGATGAGCTCGACAGGATCTGGGCGCTCTGGCCGGCGATGGTCACGGTCGACGTTTTGGTGAAGTTCGTGCCGATCACCGTGACGATCGTTCCGCCCGAAACCGGACCGGTGTCAGGACGGATGGTCGAGATAACCGGTGTCGTCACATAGGTGAATTGCGCTGCCGAGGACGCCGCGCTGGTCCCACCGGGCGTGGTGACCGAAATATTGACATTGCCCGGTGATCCCGGGGGACCGATCACGGTGATCGTCGTCGCTGTCACTTGCGTGATGATGCCGGGGGTGGAGCCGAAATCAACGACGGTCGTCCCCGAGAATCCCGTCCCGGTGATAGTGAAAGCTGTTCCACCAACGGTGGCACCGGTTGAAGGGCTCACGCTGGTAATCACCGGCGGACCGAGAGGGGTGTTGATCGTAAAGGTCTGGGAGAACTCGGCGGTCGCACCACCGGACGCGCTCGCCGTTTGCCCGGTGTACACGGGGGTGATCGAACCACCATCAGCGTCGGTTTCTGTCACCGTCGCGGTGTAGGTGCCGGGGTTGGCGTAGAGGTGGCTCTCGGAGTCCGTTGGCGTCGTGGCACTTGTGCCGTCACCGAATGTCCACGCGTAACTCACGATCGCCGAGGACGGTCCGACCGATCCACTGGCGTCGAAGACGGTCGCCGACGGGGAAAGGGCTGGGCTCACCGAGAACGAGGCGATGGGGTGCAGGTCAGGGACGATCGCCACCCCCGACGGCGCATCTCCGCTCGACAACACCAGCTGGGATCCGGTGGCAAGCGATGCAGTACCACCACTCGTCGTGATCGTGAACTGGTCAACCGCATTGTTCGTCGAGTCGGTCACCAAAAGGGTGTCGCTGCCCGGAGTCACTGCAAGACCGTCGGGTAGCCCAGACGTGGGGTGGGCAACGGTTCCGATGGGGACCGGGCTACCGACGGTGGGGGTCGATGAGATCCCAATGGGCGTCACTGTGCCCGACCCGCCGTTCGCCACGAAGAGGCCCTGGCCGTCGGGGGTAATCGCCAGCGCGTCAGGATTGACCCCCACCGGGATCGCGGTCCCGATCGCGGTTTGCCCGCTGGAGGCGGCAGCGACGGTGAGCGGGCGGACCGCCCCGGCCCCTGCCTCGGCCACCCACACCGTTGCGCCGTTCGGCGTGACCGAGAGGGCGTCGGGACTGGTGGAAGCACCCAAGTCGAGGTTGTTGATCACTGCACCGCTCGTCACATTGATCACCGACACCGTTCCGCTCCCCGAGTTAGCCACAAAAGCCAGGGAGCCGTCAGGGGTGAATGCCACCGCCGACGGGCTCGTACCGACAGTCACCGGCGTCACTGAACGGGTGATGAGGTTCACAATTGAAATCTGTCCACTGCCGGCGTCAGCCACGTATGTCTTCGAACCGTCGGGACTGATGGCCAGAGCAACCGGCTCGGACCCCACAGAAATGCTGCCCAGGGATGCATTGAACGCGGTGTCGATGAGTCGCAGTTCCGAGGAGGCCTTGTCGGCAACGATCGCCGTATCACCGTCAGGAGTGACCGCAACGGCTTCGGGGGTCGAGGGTCCCGAGAAGGAAATCGGTGTCCCCGCCACGTTGGCGACGATCGCCATAGGCGTGACGCGACCGGTCCCCGCATCGGCAACGTATGCCACCGGGAGGGCAGCCGATGTCGCGGCCTGCACACTGAAACTGCTCGAGGCCATGGCCTCTGGCACCCCGTTCTTGTCCACAATGGCGTTGCCACTGGCCGTCTGACCGGTGAAGAACGATGTAGTCGAGACGCCGTCTTGGTCGGTAACCGTGACCGAGGCGGTGTAGGAACCGGCCACCTGGTAGGTGTGGGTCACCACGTCGCTGGACGAACTCACCACCGCAGACCCGTCACCAAACGAGAATGCATAGGTTGCGATCGGGGTGGAACCGGCGGTCGAGGCACTGGCGTTGAAGGTGGTCGACGAGCCAGCCTGAGCGAGGCCGACCTCGAGATTGGCGATCGGACCCTCGTCGGGCACGTACGTCACCGCGGCAGGATGCGACGGCGGACTTCCTTGGAGGGCAGGGCCCGCAGGGAGCGCATCGGCGGTCCCCGGACTCCCCGAACTGGCAGTCACGGTCACCGGCGTGATCGAACCGTCGGTGAAGTTGGTGACGTAGGCGGTACCACCGTCGGGACTAAAAGCCACCCCGGTCGGGTTCTGCCCGACGTTGAACGTGGTCTGGGCGGTCCCCGATCCACCAGAGATGGTGATCGGGGTCACGTTGTTGTTCGAGAAGTTGGGGACGTAGGCGAGCGTTCCGGCTGGGTTGATGGCGATGGCATCGGGGTTCGACCCGACCGTGATCGGTGTGCCGATGGTGTTGGTCGCCGTGTCCACCGGCACCACGGTGTTGTTGCCGTTGGCCACGACCAACAGCGTCGTACCATCAGGGGTGATGGCTAGGGCTTGTGGGTTCGAGCCGCTGCCGATGGCGATCGGGGTCCCCGCCTTCAGCGTTGAAACGGTGATGGGGACGACCTGCCCGAGGCCGTGGTCGGCGACATATGCCGTCTTTCCGTCCGGGGTGATCGCGACGGCCGCAGGCTGAGACTCCGCGTTGCCGATAACTATCGGGGTCAATGCGACACCGGTGCCGGGTGAACTCAATTCGATCGGCGTCACCGTCGCCGAGGTCCCACTGGCGACAGAGTTGGCCACGAATGCCTTCGTTCCGTCGGGGGTGATGGCAATCGCTTCGGGGGCTGTGCCGACCGGCACCGCGGCGCCGACGGATCCGGTCGCCACCGTCACCGGGTAGATCGCGTTCCCGGCCTTGTCGACTACCCAGGCGGTTGACCCATCGGGGGTCACGGCCACGGCGTAGGGGTCTGCACCCACCAGAATCTGACTGACCACGTGCCCGGTGCCGGGGTTGACTTCATCGAGCGCGGCAGCGCCGCTGTCGGCTACGTACTCGAGCGGGAACGGATTGGAAATATTGGGGTGCACGATGGCCGAGGCCGACGGCGCAGCACCCAAGAGACCAATGGGGGCGACCGTCACCAGTCCTGCCCCCGCAATAACCGCGGCGATGATCGCCCGCGACCGGCGGATTGGGGAGTTCATGGCGTGTCCTTTTCTGTCGGGAGGTACGTCGATTGCCTGGAACGGCTCGGTGAGTGGTGCTTCATGTTCCCACCGCCGAGCCTTCGAAGACCGCTGCGCCGAAGTCAAAGACACCTCCGTCGGAGGCAACGAAGCGGTACCCATCACCGTTCGGAATGGCCGACCCGCCGTCGATCGGGCGGTTGAGTGTGATCCCTCCGGTCGAGCCGAAGAACGGGGCGTCGAAGCTGAACACACCGCCATCAGATGCGATCTCCCAGTAACCACCGGTGACGGTGTCGGCGATGATCCCGACGATGGGCTGGTTGAGGGCGATGTTGCCGGTGCTGCCGAAGAACTGTGCGTCGCCGAAGCTGAAAATGCCGCCGTCGGAGCCGACCAACCAGTAGCCCCCCCCGTCAGCCGTGACTGCAATCCCCACAATCGCCTTGTTGAGGGGCTGACCACCCATGGAGCCGAAGAAACCGGCATCGCCGTAGTCGAACACCCCCCCGTCGGAGGCAACCATGACGTAGCCGTTCCCCGAGGGGGAGGGGGCCATGCCCACGATGGGCTCGTTGAGGGTCAGGCTGCCGGCGGAGCCAAGGAAGGGCGCGTTGAACCCGAAGATCCCCCCATCAGAGGCGACGAGCCAATAGCCGCCGGTCACCAAGTCGGCGACGATGCCGACCACTGGGCGATTCAAGGCCAGACCGGTCAGTGCGCCATAGCAGGGCGCGTCACCTTCGGCGACCACGTCCCCGGACGAGTCGGTAATCCAATACCCGTTGCCGTCTCGGGTGGTTGCCATACCGACGACAGTTCCGCTCGGGAGGGTCGACATACAGGCATTGGACGTCGGCGCCGGCACTGGCGCCTGATAGGTGAAGCGATCAGCCGACGAGACAGAGCTCGTGCCACCTGCGCCGACGACGGTGACATCGATCTGGCCAGCGGACTCGGCGGGCGAGGTGACCTCAAGGCTCGAGGGTGTCAGGACCAAGATGATGGCTCGCGTTGTTCCGAAGAAGACCGTGTCACCGACCACGTACCCCGAGCCGGCGATGGTGACCGTGGTACCGCCGGCGATCGGCCCGGCTGACGGGCTCACGCCCGAAACCACCGGCACCGGGACCACAAACGTCACCGTCGGAGTAGCGGGTAACACGATGGACGTCGTCGTATCGGTGACTGTAAATGTAACCGCCTCGGCCGACAGGTCGGTGACCGTGAACGTCGTCTGCCCGTTCGTCCCGGTCGTTGACGTCGCGTGATTCAGTACCGCGTGGGAGCCCGCCGACACTCCCAAGTGCACGATGTGGCCGGACAGCGGAGCGATGCCCAAGTTCAAGCTCACCGTCACCGTCGCCTGTGAGACTCCGTCATTGGGAAGTGTCGGTGGGCTGGCTGCCACGGTCGAACTCTGGGCTTCTGTCGGTGCCGCTGTGAACAGGACCGTGGGCTTTTGGGAGATCGTGACCGTATTGGTCGTGTCCGTTGCGGTGAAGAGGACGGACTCGGCCACGGTGTCGGTCACCGTAAACGTCACGATCCCGCTGGCGTTGGTACTCGCTGCCGATGCGTGGATGCTGGTATTGGTCGAACTGGATCCAAGGGTGACATTGGCTCCGACGACTGGGGTCGACCCGTGGTTGAGCAACGTGACGGTAACCGTGCTCGTCGTTGCACCGTCGCCCGGCACCGAAGTCGGCGATGCCACCACGGTGGAGTTCGCAGCCTCGGTTGAGGGTTGTTCGAATACGATCGATGCTTGCAGGTTGATCGTGACCGGTACGGTCGTATCGATCACGTTGTAGGTCGCCGTCTCAGCGGTGCTATCGGTGACTGAGAAGAGAACCTGGCCAGCAGTTCCGTCGCCACCGCTGACGATGCCACCAACGGCCACTACGTTGGCCGAGTTCGCCGCGGCCGGTGACAGCGACACGGTGTCGCCATTGATCGGCGCGTTCGACGAATCCTTCAAGGTGACGGTCACCGTTGCGGCCGAAACGCCATCGGCAGGGACCGACGGTGGCGAAACCGACACTGTCGACTTCGAGGCCTCAGAAGGAGGGGGTGTGAAGTCCACCGTTGCAGTCTCAATCACTGGGATGGAATCGGTGGTGTCAGATGCGCTGAAAGTCACCGTCTGGCCCACGGCATCGCCATCGGTCACCGAGAACGTCGCCACTCCGCTGCCGTTCGTTGTGGCCGTTGTTGAGGTCAGCGGAGCCGAAGTCAGCGGGGTGATGGTCGCCAGGCTCCCGGCCGAAGCGGTGAGCAGCACCGTATCGCCTGCTACCGGGTTGTTCAGCTTGTCCTTGAGCGTCACCGTGATGGTGGCCGACGTCGTGGCATCGGCGGGAACGTGGGAAGCCGAGGTGACGACGGTCGAGTTTGACGCCTCCGAGGCCGAAGGAGTGAAAGTGACCGTCGGTTGCTGATTGAGCACGACACTGTGTGCGTCGGTGGCTTTGAGCACTACCGACTCGGGGAACAGGTCGGTTACCGAGAAGCTGATGACATTCGGATCGATTAGGGAAATTACTCCTGCCCCGATGGTGGCGTGCGTTCCCACGCCCTGGCTCAATGACACGTTGTCGCCCGAGATCGCAATTGGATTTCCGGATCCGTCGGTCAGGGTCACCGTGATTGTGGAGATGGTGGTTCCATCGGCTGGTACCCCAGTGGGGCTAGCCACGACGGTGGAGGTTGTTGCCTCAGTCGGAGCGGAGGTGAAGACGACTTCCTGGGCAGTCGAATCGGGGAAGTTGATGGCGTCGGTAACGTCGGTTGCCTGAAAAGTAACCGTCTCAGGGGTGGCATCGGTCGCGCTGAACGTAGCCACCCCGGTGCCGTCAGTCACTCCCTGCACGGTGGTAACGCTGGCGCTCGAGGAACCACCGACCCCGTTGAGCCCTTGGACGAAGACAGTCTTTCCACTCACCGGATTGCCATTGCGGTCTCGCAGGGTGACGACAATGTTGACCGTGCCTCCGACCTCCAATGTATTGACACTGGGCACGACCGTCGATGTCCCTGTGCTGGGTTGGCCGGTGAAATTGACCGTCACCGACGAGTTAAGGGTGACGCTGTCAGTGATATCGGTGGCGGTGTAGACGACGCTTTCGACGTTGAGATCCGACACGGTGAACTCAACTTGACCGTTCGCGCCCGAAGGCCCGCTCTCGCCCGGAGATCCATTGCCGGTGATGACCGAGCTCCCGTTGCCCGGGGAAAGCCTCACCGTGCTCCCGGCGACCGGGTTGCCGTTGACGTCTTCGAGAGTGATCAAAATGGTCGAGGTCGAGCTACCGTCGGCGGGCACTGATGAGGGGGTCGCCACAATGGCGGACTGCGCCGCGTCAGTCGGTCCGGTAAAAGCCACCGTTGGCATCGTCACCGGCGTTGCCGCTTCGACACTCGTTGAACTGCCAGTCCCCGTGAGGGTCACTGTGGCGGAGATCGAAGCCGTGAACTGCACCGCCTGGGCCGTCGAGTCGGTCACGGTGTATGTGGCCACACCGGCACCGTTGGTGGTCGTGGTGTCAGTGGTGATAGCCCCGACCTTCTCGGTCACCGTGGCGCTCGGGGTGGGGGTGAGGGTCACGGTGGCGCCTGACAAGGGGTTTGAATGGGCGTCGAGTGCGGTGACCGTTATCGTGCTGGTCCCGCTGGTCGCCTTCACCGACGTCGGGGACGCCACGACCGTCGACTTATTCGCGTCTGGGCCACCGGCGACAAAATCGACCTGGATGTTTTGAAGCGTGACCCCGGAGGTCGTATCAAACGCTGTGTAGTCGACCATTTCGGCGTGGGTGTCACTGACGCTGAACGCAATCTCGCCACCGACTGTCGGTCCGGACGTGACCGGGGGTGAGGATCCCTGCACGGTGAGCGTCGAATGACCGTTTTGGGCCGACAGCGACACCTCGTCGCCAGAGACGAGATGACCCTGCGCATCCTTGAAGGTCAGCGTGACCGTGTCGAGGCTGCCATCAGCAGCCTGTACCGGGTTGGTCACCACTGCAGATGAGTTGGCCGGGTTTGCCGGCCCCGTCACAAAATCTACCGTCGCGGTCGAAGTCAACAGAATCGAGTCCGTCACGTCGGTCGCAGAAATGGTCGAGTCTTCCACCGTCGTATCGGTCACGGTAAACGTTGCGATACCTGCTGCACTGGTGGTCTGCGGGTTGGTCGCAACGATGGCGCTACCCGTCGCAGCGAGCGTGACGACCTTGCCCGAGATCGGCTGATGCTTGGAATCTTCCAGCAAGACGTTGATAGTCGATGCGGTCACACCGTCCGCCCTCACCGAACCGGGATTTGACGTGACGCTGGAGTTTGTCTGGTCGAGGGGTCCGGGAAGAAAATCGACGGACGCGGTGGCGGTGAGAGCAACCCCGGTGGTGAGATCAGTAGCGGAGAACGTGACCCCCTGGGCAGAGGCGTCGCTGATCGAGAAGGCAGCCACACCGGTTGGCTCGGGCGGCCCAGCGGTCATGGTGGCCGACGCACCAGCAGCGCCTGAGTTGATCGACGCCAGACCCAACGTGTCCTGTGACAACTGGACTTGGTCGCCCGAGGGGACGGGCCCGGACGCCGATCGGAGACTGACGGTGATCGCAGCCGACGTGGTGCCATCGGCTGGGACCGACGGTTCGCTGGCAACCACCGTCGAATCCGCGGCCTCGCCGACCGGGGAGAACGAGACGGCAATGGGATCGGTGATCGTGGCGTCATTGAGGGTGTCGGTGGCGGTCAGGTGGATAACCTCGGCGGTCGAGTCTTCGACCTTCAAGACCTCCACTCCGCTGCTGTTGGTAACCGAGCCCGGGGAGATCGCCTGGAACGTCACACTGGTACCGCCATCGATCGACACCGGCACGCCGACGACAGGACCGCTCGAATCCTGCAGGGTGACCGTGACCGTGGTCGATGAGGTCCCGTCGGCCGGCACCGAATCGACCGTCTGAGTCATGGACGAATCGGTGACCTCAGTGGGCGGGAAGAAGCCCACGACGGGCTCTTCGTTCAGCGTCGTTGAACTGTCGGTGTCGGTGGCGGTGAGTGTCGTAAGACCGTTGGCGGAACCCGAGCTCGAGACGGTGAAGACGGCGAGGCCACTGGCACTCGTCGTGGTCGGGTTTGGCGCGCTCACCGAGACCCCGGTCAGCGCGGTGTGGGCGAGCGAGACATTCGCGCCGCTGATGGGGGTGTCAGACGAGTCATTCAGCGTCACGTCGACCGTGATGCTGGATCCCGCGGCCGCACTCGTGGTCACCGCAAGGACGCTTGAGAAGGATTGGCTAGGGACGGGCGGCACCGCACCGGCGGGAGCCGCTCCGATCACGCCATAACTAAAAGCGGCCCCACCGAGAGATAGAGCCAGCACACCCGCCACAACTTTCTTGCGCACTACTCGCTCTCCTTGGCCTCCGCGTCACCCTCTACCTTGGGCCGTGACCGTAACAGATGACCCGCTCGTCTACGAGCGCTCAGAAGCACAAGCCTCATGACACCCCCGTTGGCCAGTCGCCGGGATTCCCCGCAGACTTCTCCGAGACCCCATGATGCTGACACCGGCCAGGCCCGAGTCGCCGACGTCGGGGGTCTGGCCGACAAGGCCCCGGCCCCCCATGCGGCGTGGAGGGGCCGGTACCATGACCCAGTTGACTCGAGGGACGCTCCGCCGAGACCCATCTGGCCCCCGTTCACCTCGGTCCTGCTGACCCACCCGCGGGTCGATCTGCCCGCCCCAGGCGTGGATGGCAGCAGTTGGCGGACCTCTCCGGGTGGGGAAACGCCAGGAACACGACCGGGGACAACCGGAAGGCGGCGTCGTCTCCACCACGACGACGCCACCACCACCACCACCAGCCGGTGACCGACAACCGGCCGACCGGCTGGCGTCCGCTCGACTGGCTCAGGGTGCGACCCCAACGACCGCCGGCCGGCTCACCTCTACCAAATAGCGTCCGCTAGCGGGTCAGAGAGCCGTCCGACGGCACTGCCGAGCGAAGAATTCAGGAGGACCGTGGTCGATCAGGTGCGGGTGCGAGCCGTTGATCGACTCGGAGTCCGGTGGATCGCGGCGCCGGCCGCCGCCGGGGCAGCGGCCGGAGTGGTTGTGACAAGAGTGGTATAGGCCACAATGTTGGAGAGGTAGTGGCCGGTCTGGGAATCAAATGTCCCCCCGCAGGTGACGAGCTGGAGCCCGCTATAGCCATGCGATCCGTACACCTGCTGAGCCGGGAATTGCGCCTTCGNNGACGTGACCACGAAATCGGCGACCGCACCATCGGCCAAACTCACCTCGACCTTGTCGCCCGCCTGCAGGGACCGGAGCTGAAAAAACACCGCCGGGCCTTTGTAGGAGTCGACGTGCCCCAAGAT
>PMOE01000006.1:87055-87204 GCA_003161575.1 Acidimicrobiaceae bacterium
GACGGCCCCAACCGATACCACCCCGGCACATAGAAATCGGTGGGCACCTGGACCGTTCCGTCGGGGTTGAGCCCGAGTGTCGACAAGAACACCGACACGCCTATGGCCGGGATGCGGAGCGCGACAGGCACCGAGCGGGCCACCGCCTC
>PMOE01000072.1 GCA_003161575.1 Acidimicrobiaceae bacterium
GGCAGGGGCAGGGGCAGGGGCAGGGGCCGATGGGCTGGCTACTGACGCGCCGCCGGCGCCGGACTCACCGATGACGGCCAAACGGGCACCGACCTGCACCGTCTCGCCTTCTGGCACCAGGATCTCGGCCAGCACGCCGCTCGCAGGTGCGGGAACTTCGGTGTCCACCTTGTCCGTAGAGACCTCAAATAGCGGCTCGTCCCGCGTTATTGGGTCACCGACTGCCTTTATCCAACGCGTGATCGTCCCCTCTGTGACGGTCTCGCCTAGTTGTGGCATCGTGACGTCAGGCAAGGTGGAGCCCCCTTCCGGTGAGTGCCAGCACCGTCTCGCCGAAATTCTCGGAGAGCGAAGGATGCGGCTGGATGAATTGGGCCACCTCGTCGGGCGTGGCCTCCCAGTTGATAGCTAGATATCCCGCGCTCAACAGCTCGGTCACCCAGGGGCCGGCCATGTGCACGCCCACAATGCGGCCGACGGTTCCGTCGCCGCGTCGCTCAGCCAGGACCTTCACCAGCCCCTCGGTATCGCCGATGATGCGGGCGCGGCTGTTGCCACCGAACGGGTCCTTCTTGGTGACAACATCCATGCCGCGCTGTTTGGCCTGCGCCTCGGTCAGCCCGGCGAAAGCGACCTCAGGATGGCAGTAGATGGCCCAAGGGACCCGCTCGTAGTCGACTGGGATCATCGTTTCACCCAGAATTCCCTTGATCACGACGATCGACTGAGCAAATCCCACGTGAGCCAACTGGGGCGCACCAGCCACCAGATCACCGACGGCCCACACGTTCTGGGCGTGCGTCTGCTGGTACTCGTTGACCATGACCGCTCCCCGCTCGTCGAGCCAGACGCCGGTACCTTCGGCCAGCAGGCCTTCGCTGCGCGCCCTTCGGCCCACCGAGACGACGACCATCGAGACGTCGAAGGAACGTCCGTCGTCGAGGCTGACCACGGTACCTGAGCCGTCAGCCTTTGGAGCATGGCCCTTCACCTCCGCCCCTGTGACGACCTCGATACCCCGCTTGCGAAAGGATCGCGCAACGACTGCGGTCACGTCGCTGTCACAGGCTGCCAAAATCGAATCGAGGGCCTCGAGCACGGTCACCTTGGCCCCTAGGTCACTGAGCAGTGACGCGAACTCGCACCCGATCGCACCACCTCCTACCACCGCAACCGATTCGGGCACTCGATCCAAATCGAGGAATTCGTCAGAGGTGAGGACCAGCTTCCCGTCGATGTCGAGTCCGGGCAGTGTCCGCGGTACCGATCCCGACGCGAGGATCACATGGCGACCCACCAGTTCGGTGCCGGCGTCCTCCCCATCGACGATCCGAACCCGACGACCCGGCAGCAGACATCCGGTCCCCGACAACACGGTCACCTTGCGGCCCTTCAACAATCCAACAAGGCCCTTGTAGAGCTGATCTACCACCGTGTTCTTGCGAGCCTGGCTCACCGCGAAATTAATCGTAGGAGGAGCGACTTGAATGCCGAAGTTACTGGCCCGACTCACGGTCCGGTGGACCGAGGCGGTCTCGAGGAACTCCTTGGCCGGGACGCACCCACGGTGCAGGCACGTCCCGCCTACCTTGTCCCGCTCGATCATGGCGATCGAGAGCCCGGCTGCTGCGCCGTAGAGGGCGGCGGCGTAGCCCCCTGGGCCGCCACCGACGACGACGACGTCGTACTGCGTCTCTTCTGTCGTCGTCACACTTCCTCCTTTCGCTCAGCCCCCTCCCCACGTGCGAGCCGTGCTGCATCCGGGCTGGCAAGCTCCCGCACTCCGCGCCGGCGTCCAGCCTACCGGTGCCCGACACGCCCTGTGCCTGAGGAGATGGTCCTCCCGCCGGGTAGATTCCGAACCGTGGAAGGTCCATTCGCCCCGCCGATCGATCATCAGTGGGTCCCCGTCTCGAGACGGCTCGCCCACATGCGCCGGACGGTGCTGTTGACACTCGTGGTGCCGGTGGTCGGTGTCGTCGCCGGCCTCCTGTTCACCCTTGGCTGGCTGCCCGGGGCTACTGCACTGGCCGTCGCCGTCCTGGCCGTGGGTTGGGGATGGGGGGTGATCGGGCGGAACTGGCGCTCGTGGGGCTACACCGAGCGGGCCGACGACCTCCTCGTGGTTCATGGCGCGATGTTCAAGAAGCTGGTCGTCGTTCCCTACGGTCGTATGCAGCTTGTCGACGTGGAGGCCGGACCGATCGAACGCCTCTTCGGACTGGTCACCGTCAAGCTCCACACCGCCGCGGCGACCACCGACGCCCGGATCTGTGGCCTGGCACCCGATGAGGCGAAGGTTCTGCGGGACCGGCTCACCGCCCTGGGCGAAGCACACGCGGCCGGGCTCTGAGATGGAGCCTGCGCCCGCCGGACCGGTCGGCGAGCCCGGGCGCCGGCTCCACCCGCTGACGCCCGTCGCCCTCGGTGGACGGGTCCTCGGCATCCTCGTCGTCTTCATCGCCTTCTCGGGTTTGGACTCCTCGACGGGCTCCTCGTCGGGCACGAGCGGAGGCGGGGTCCTTCCCTACGTCATCTTCGCCGCCATCTTTGCCATGTTGATCATGGCGCGGGGGTTCGTGGCGTGGCTCACGACCGAATACTGGGTGGAGTCAGGCGAACTGCGGGTGGACTCGGGGCTGCTCCAACGCCGTTCCAAACGAGTCCGGCTCGATCGGCTCCAGAGCGTCGACGTCCTCAAGCCGCTCTCGGCTCGGGTCTTTGGCCTGGCCGAGCTGCGGGTCACCACGGCGGGCACCGAAAAGGCCTCGGTGCGGCTCCGCTTTGTCAACCTCGGTGTCGCCCAAGGGCTGCGAGCCGAACTCCTCGGCCGTTCGGCCGGGCTCGGTTCGGGTGTGGCCGAAGCGCCTGAACATCCGCTGGTGGTGGTGCCACACGGCACCCTGATCGGGTCGGTGCTGTTACAGATTCTGTCGTGGCGTCTTGTGATGATCGTCGGCGGCTCGGTCCTGTTGATTGTCGAATCCTCCGCCGGCACCGGTCGGCACCAGGCGGCGGCCGGCGCGGCTGTCGCCGTCCTGTTCTCGGTGCTGCTGATCCTGGGTCATACGATCTGGCGCCGGGTCAGCACACTGTGGAACTTCACTGTCGCCGAGTCCCCTGACGGGCTCCGGATCCGCCACGGCCTTCTCTCCACTAGCCACCAGACGGTGCCGGCGGGACGGGTCCAAGCCATCCGCATCCACCAACCGGCCCTTTGGCGGCCCTTCGGCTGGGCGGCTGTCGAGATCAATGTGGCCGGATACGCCGGGAATCGTGAGTCCCAGAACACCATGCTGCTCCCCGTTGCGCCCCGGAGCTTCGCTGAATGGCTGGTGAGCCGGCTGCTGGGCACCGTCGTCGGGTCGGTGCCAGTCATGAAGCCGCCCACACGGGCGCGCCTGCGGGCGCCCGTGTGGTGGCGCTACGAGTCTGCGGGTTCCGATGGTCGGGTCTTTTTGACCAGCCACGGTGTGCTCTCTCGGACCGTCGAAGCGGTGCCGCACGAACGAACCCAGAGCGTGCGCCTGACCGCCGGACCGTGGCAACGCGGACTCGGGCTGGCCACGGTGCATCTGGACTCGACCCGCGGACCGGTCAAGATCCGAGCGCGCTTTCGCGACGCGACCGAGGCCCGAGCCATCCTCGACGCACAGGCCGAGCGGTCCCGTCATGCCCGGCGTCACTCGGCCGCCCCTCTTGCGGCCCCGACGCCAGCGAACGCCACGACTGCGAACACGGGCAACCCTCTCGGCAACGGGTCGGGGCCGGTGATGCCCCCGCCGATCGGATCACTCCCCTCGAGGTTCGGTCCTGATTCGGTCGGCCCCTGACCAGCGCCAGTGCATCTTCGATTATTTGGCCAGCCCCTCGACCGCCCGTCGGATCCGAGCGGCCGTCCGCCCGGCTCGCACACCGACGATCTGGGACGCCGCTGCGACCCCGGTCACCGGGTGATACGCGTCTGAGGCGGCGGTGAGCGCCTGGTCCTCATCGTCACTCAGCTCCAGCTCGGCAGCTTCGGCGTTGGCCTCGGCCTGTTCAATAGTCGAGGCGCCCGGAATCACCACGACGTTCGGGCGGCGCAGGAGCCAAGCCAGGGCCACCTGTGAGCACGTTGCGTCGTGGGCTGCAGCCACCGCGCGCAACACCGACAGCACCGGAGCGAAGCGTCGGAGGTTGTCGGGCAAGAAGGCGGGGGTGGCCCCGCGCATCCCACCGGGGATGTGGTCGAGGTCGTAGCGCCCACTGAGCAGGCCCTGGCTCAACGGGCTGTAGGCGATGACGAGCCGGTCGTTGGCCTGGGCCCAAGCAACCAGCTCGTTTTCGGGGCCCCGGTCGATCAGGCTGTACTTGACCTGGTTTGACAGGACCGGCGACCCGAGTGCGCACTCGGCCTCTCGCCATTGGGGCAACGAGAAGTTGCTCACACCGACGTGACGCACCAGGCCCTCGCGTCGGAGCTTGGCCATCGCCATCATGGTCGAGCGGACCGGCACCACCGGGTTGTGCCAATGCACCTGATAGAGGTCGATCACATCGATATCGAGCCGGCGCAGGCTACCCCTGGCGCGACGGCCAACTACCGGATCGAGCGGGACGACGGGGAACAGCTTGGTCGCCACAAAGACGTCGCTCCGGCGGCCTTTCACGGCACGTCCGACGATTTCTTCGGAGTGTCCGAAGGCATATGCCTCGGCCGTGTCGATGAGGTTGATCCCGAGATCGATGGCTCTGTTCAAGAGCCGGGGAGCGACGTCGCTCGCGTACGACGAGCCGTATCCCCACTCGCTCGAGCCGAACTGCCACGTACCCAGACCAACCGCGGAGAGCCGCACTCCGGCGACCTCTACGAACTTCATCGTGACGCCGCGCTCACTTGGGCGGCATGCGGATGCCGCCGTCGAGACGGATGACCTCGGCGTTCAAGTAGTTGTTCTTCGCCATTTCGACCACCAGCTGGCCGTATTGGGCCGGGACGCCCAGGCGCTTGGGGAATAAGACGGACTGTCCGAGGGCGTCGCGCTGGTCGTCGGGGAGCATGGCCAGCAGCGGCGTGTCGAAGAGACCCGGAGCGATCGCCATCACCCGGATGCCCACAACCGAGAGGTCACGAGCGGCGGGGAGGGTCATACCGACAATCGCGCCCTTAGAGGCGGAGTAAGCGAGCTGGCCGGTCTGACCGTCGAAGGCTGCCACCGACGCCGTGTTGACGATGAGTCCACGCTCGCCGTCTGCGCCGGGTTCGGTCTTGGCCATGGCCGAGGCCGCCTTTGTCATCACGTTGAAGGTGCCGATCACGTTGAGCCTTTGGATGAACTCGAAAGCACTCAGATCGTGCGGTGAGCCGTCCCGGTTGATGACCCGGCCGACCCAGCCGGTGCCGGCGCAGTTGATGGCGAGCCGCAAGACGCTCCCGTCAGCCGCCTGGTCGACGGCGCGCTGACAGTCGTCGGGCTCGGTGACGTCCCCCGCGGCATAGTTCCCACCGACCTCCTCGGCCACCGACTTGGCCCCGTCCTCGTTGCGGTCAAAGACGGTGACCCGGACCCCTTGAGCCCCGAGGGCCCGTGCCGTAGCCGCACCGAGGCCTGATGCACCGCCCGTGATGATTGCCGAAATACCGTTGAGCTCCATGCCCGCATGGTACGGGCGGGAACCGGCACACCACCAAACGGCGTCCCGGCACCCTCAGCGCCCCGAGGTCCCCCTGCCCGAGGTGGCCGCAGCGACGGCCAGCTGATCGACAACGTCATTCCAGCGGTCCCCTGAGTGCCCCTTGACCCAGCGCCATGTGATCTGGTGGGCCGGATCGAGGGCGAGCTCGATAAGGGGTTCCCACAGATCACGATTGGCAACCGGCTTGTTCTGGGAGTTCATCCAGTTGCGCCGGTGCCACCCGACCCACCAGCGCTGGGTGAAACAGTTCACGACATACGTGGAATCGCTCACGACCTCGAGGGCCGGGTGCTCGGGGGTCACGAGCGCCCTGATCGCCTCCAGGGCGGCGGTGATCTCCATCCGCTGGTTGGTGGTCTGCCCCTCGGCTCCACTGGCGTAAGCCGCGCCGGGCACCACCCACCCCCAGCCTCCCCGGCCCGGGTTCCCGAGACACGAGCCGTCGGTGTAGACGACTGTGGGTCGGTCCGCGTCGGTCATGGCGTCATGTGTACTACGACACGCCCTGGCGCCTGGGCACCAGTGGGTGTCGAGCCTCAGTGACCGGCGGTAGCGTGGGGTTGTGCTCTTTGACGGGATCTCCCACCAGGTCCCCGACATCGACCCGGCCGAGACGGCTGAGTGGCTCGACTCCTTCGACGCTGTCGTGGACGCTCAGGGCCGGACGCGGGGCCGTTTCTTGCTCATGAAGCTGCTCGAGCGCGCCCGGGCCAAGCAGGTGGATTTCCCCGCCATGGTGTCCACGCCCTATGTGAACACCATCTCGCCCGACGAGGAGCCGTGGTTCCCCGGTGACGAGCACATCGAGCGACGGATCCGTGCCTTCATCCGCTGGAATGCCGCCGTCATGGTGGTGCGGGCCAACATGCGCACCGAGGGAATCGGCGGCCACCTATCCACCTATGCCAGCTCGGCCTCGCTCTACGAGGTGGGGTTCAATCACTTCTTCCGGGGCAAGGACGACGGCGGGGCCGGGGACCAGGTCTTCTTCCAGGGTCACGCCTCACCGGGGATCTACGCCCGATCGTACGTCGAAGGTCGGCTCAGCGAGACTCAGCTCGACAACTTTCGCCACGAGGTGGCGGGGAACGGGCTCCCGAGCTATCCCCACCCCCGGCTCCTGCCCGACTTCTGGGAATTCCCGACGGTGTCGATGGGTCTCGGGCCGATCAGCGCCATCTACCAGGCCCACATCAACCGCTACCTCCGTCACCGCGAGCTGGTCGACACTACGGGCAGCCGGGTCTGGTGCTTCGTCGGCGACGGAGAGATGGACGAGCCCGAGTCGATCGGTGCCCTCGGAGTTGCCGGGCGCGAGCACCTCGACAACCTCATCTTCGTGGTCAACTGCAATCTCCAGCGCCTCGACGGTCCGGTCCGGGGCAACGGCAAGATCATCCAGGAACTCGAGGCCCTCTTTCGGGGCGCGGGCTGGAACGTCATCAAGGTCATCTGGGGCTCGAAGTGGGACGAACTGCTGGCCCGCGACGTTGACGGCGTCCTGCTCGACCGAATGAACACGACCGTCGACGGGGAGTTCCAGAAATACGCCACCGAGTCCGGCGCCTACATCCGCGAGCACTTCTTTGGCCCCGACCCCCGCTTGCGCAAGATGGTCGAGCACCTGAGCGACGATGAGCTGGTGGCCTTGCCCAGGGGCGGCCACGACTACCGAAAGCTCTACGCCGCCTACAAATTGGCGACCGAGCAACGGGGCGCGCCGACCGCCATTCTGGCCAAGACGATCAAAGGCTGGACCCTCGGGCCCCAGATCGAAGCCCGCAACGCCACCCACCAGATCAAGAAGATGGACAAGGCGCAGCTCCACGCCCTGCGTGACCGCCTCTACCTGACCGATGAAATCCCCGACGAGGCCCTCGAAGCCGACGCACCGCCGTACTACCGCCCGCTGGCGGGATCTGAGACCCACGACTACCTCATGGCACGGCGCAAGGTGTTGGCCGGGTCGCTCCCCCGCCGGGTGGTGCGGCCGAACACCCCCGAGCTGCCCGATCCCAAGGTCTTCTCCGACCTGATGGCCGGTTCGGGAAAGCAGGCCGCTTCGACCACCATGGCCTTCGCCCGGCTACTGCGGAACCTCGTGCGCGACCCGCGCTTTGGATCACGGGTGGCGCCAATCGTCTCGGACGAGGCGCGCACGTTCGGACTCGAACCGATCATCGCGGAGGCCAAGATCTACGCGCCCGATGGCCAGCACTACATCCCCGTCGACGCCGACCTGCCCTTGAACTACGCCGAGAGCATCACGGGCCAGGTACTAGAAGAAGGCATCACCGAAGCGGGCGCCCTGGCCTCATTCACCGCGCTCGCGACCTCCTACGCCACGTGGGGTCACCCGATGCTGCCGGTGTTCCTCTTCTATTCGATGTTCGGCTTTCAGCGGGTGGGCGACCTGACCTGGGCTCTCGGCGACATCCGGGGCCGGGGCATCCTGGCCGGGTGCACCGCGGGACGCACCACCTTGCTCGGCGAGGGGCTTCAGCATGACGACGGCCACTCACCGCTGCTCGCCTCGGTCAATCCTGCCGCCGTGGTCTACGACGCGGCTTTCGCCTACGAGGTAGCGGTCGTGGTCGAAGACGCCATCCGCCGAATGTTCGGCCCCGAACCCGAGGACCGGTTCTGGTACCTCACCCTCTACAACGAGACCTACCCGATGCCGGCCCTGCCCGAAGGGCCCGCGGGTGAGGCGATGCGTCGGGGCATCCTCGAGGGCATCTACCGCTTCGCCGGCCCCGCCATCGACGGCGCCGCTCGCCGTGCCACTCTCTGCTTCTCCGGACCGCTGTGGCACGTTGCCCTCGAGGCCCGCCAACTGTTGGCCGACGACTGGGGGGTCTCGGCCGACGCGTGGTCAGCCACGTCGTGGACCCAGCTACGGGCCGACGCCATCTCGACCGAACGCTGGAACCGCCTCCACCCGACCGAAGCGCCCCGCGTCGCGGTGGTGACCCAGGCCCTTGGGACGGGAACCGGACCGGTGGTGGCGGTGACCGATTTCGTCCGCGCCGTGCCCGACCAGGTGGCTCGCTGGGTACCCCGCCCCTTCATCTCGCTCGGGACCGACGGCTTCGGCCGCTCCGATGCCCGCGAGGCGTTGCGCCGCTACTTCGAGATCGACGCGGCCCACGTGGTGGTGGCAGTCCTCTCCTCCTTGGCGAAGGCCGGTGCAATTGAACCGCGCGAGGTGGCCGACGCCATCGTCCGCTTCGGTATCGACCCCGATGCGGTCGAACCCTTCGCCATCTGAACAGACGTGCTAGTGCGGCTGCCAAGAGTCCGGGTCGGCGGTGAGCCGGGCAATCTGTTTGGGGAGCCGCCCCGAGGCCACCTCGGCCAGGGTGACGTGTTCTAGCACCGCCCGCAGGCTGGCCCGCACGGCGACCCAGACTTCTTGGAGGTGCTCGGCCGCGCCGTCGTAGTGCGTGGCCTCGGGACGAAATCCTCGGACCTCGGCCAACGGACCGTCGAGGGCCCGGATCACCTCGGCCAGGGTGATCTTTTCAGCTCCTCGGGCCAGTCGGTAGCCGCCTTCGGCCCCTCGTTGGCTGGCGACGATGCTGGCCCGGCGAAGATCGGCCATGATGGCGCCGAGAAAGCGTGGCGGAAGACCTTGTGCCGAGGCGAGCGCCTCAGCCGTCTGCGGCTCGCCCGCCGCGGCCAGCGAGAGGAGAGCCCGGAGCCCGTAATCGACCTTGGCGGGAATGTGCATCCCGTGATTCTGCCCGACCGGGGCCCGGGGCGCGATGATCTGGGTATGGCTCGTCGACCCCTCCATCTCTCCTTCGATCGTGACGCGGACGCGCTGATCAGCAAGGACCCTGTGGCGTTGTTGATCGGCATGGTCCTCGACCAACAGATCCCCCTCGAAAAAGCCTTCCGGGGACCCCTCGATCTCAGTCGGCGCTTGGGCAGCCCCCTCGACCCGGCGTCCATCGCAGCGATGGACCCCGACCGGCTGGCCGCCATCTTCTCGAAGGCCCCGTCCTTGCATCGCTACCCCAGCTCGATGGCCGCCCGGGTACAAGCTCTTTGCGCCACGATCGTCGACGATTACGGCGGCGACGCGGCGGAGGTGTGGCGAGGCGCACCAGATGCCAACGAGTTGCTGACCCGGATAAAGGCGCTCCCGGGGTTCGGGGACCAAAAGGCCAAAATTTTCGTGGCCCTTCTCGGCAAACAACTCGGGGTCACCCCGCCTCAATGGCGGGAGGTCTCCGCACCCTTCGGCGAAGAGGGATCGACCCGGTCGGTGGCCGACATCGTCGACAAGGCGTCGCTCGATCAGGTGCGCAACTTCAAGCAAGCAATGAAGGCGGCCCACGCAGCGGAGCGGGCGACGGACGGGGCCACGGCCACCCGAGCGAAGACCCAGAAGGCGACCAAAGCGTCAAAGGCGGGGAAGAACACCCGAGCCCCGAAGGCGACCAAGGCCGCCGCGACCCGAGTCAGAGCCGACCGAGGTCGGTGAACGACCGGCTCGACCGTTGTCGGCTCTACCTGTGCACTCCGGATCGGCCCGACCTCGAAGGATTCATCGCGTCCTGCATCGGTGGTGGAGTCGACGTGGTCCAGCTCCGCGACAAACGGCTCGAGGCCCGCGCCCTGCTCCCCCGAGCCGTGATTCTAAAGAGGGTATGCGCCGACCTCGGCGTGCCCTTCATCCTCAACGACCGAGCGGACCTGGCCTTGGAGGCCGAAGCTGACGGGGTCCACGTGGGCCAGGACGACGCCCCGACACAGCTCGCTCGGCGGATCCTCGGACCGGACGCGATCATCGGGCTCTCCACCCACACATCCGAAGACCTCACCGGTGCCCTCGATCAGCCGGTCGACTACCTCTCGGCCGGACCGGTGGTAGCGACCCCGACCAAACCCGGCCGCCCGGGTACCGGTGCCGAGTACGCAGGTCGGGCCACTGCGCGCTCGCCGTTCCCAGTCTTCGTCACCGGTGGGGTGACGCCCGATCGGGTGGATGCGTTGGTCGCAGCCGGGGCCCGACGCTTCGTCGTCGTGCGCTGGCTCACCGAGGCCGAAGACCCCCGTGCCGCCGCAACAACCTTGCGTCAGGCCATCGACAGCGCGCTCGAACGCTCGGCCGGCTAACGCTGGCGCTCGGTCCAACCAATCAATGTGGCCACCACCCGGGGATCGGCCCGGAGCCAGTGGCCGCCACCGGGCACGATGCGCAGGTCCACCGGACCGGTCGTCGCACCAGCCAGTGCCGTTGCCGAGGCAACCGAGACGTCGGAGTCGTCGGAGCCGTGCACGACGAGGAGGGGTCGGGACCTGAGCTCCGCCGCTGCCTCGAGCGGGCGGAGATCGACCAGTTCGGCCACCCACTCTGCGGGGTCGGCCGGAAATCCGCTCCGGGTGATCACCCCGGTGAGGCGACAGCGGGCGACGAGGGGCTCGGGATCGCCGAGGAACGTTGTGAAGTCGGCGGGGGCGACGACGGCGACGCCGCAGACCCGGGAGTCGAGGGCGGCGAGCCGCAGGGCCAGCGTCCCACCCAGACCGAAGCCGACCAGCACAATCCTCCCCGCCGTTCCGACCTCGTGGCCCACCAGGAATTCCAGATCCTCGAGCCATCCCGACGCCGAGAAGTCCCCTTCCGAGCCCCCGGCCCCACGCAGTGTCCCAGTGGTGACCGCGACGCCGCACTCCTTCGAGAGCCGATCGGCCAGGGTCGGGTACATGCGCCCCGCCTCGGCCGCACCTCCCTTCGCCCTCGGCAGCTCATGACAGAGCAAGAGCACCGGGCGGTCGGCTCCCTCGGGCGAGAACGCTGTCGTCGTGTAGTGACAGAGCACCCCGGCGGGGCCCTCGAGTAAGCGCCAGGGGCCGGTCACAACAAATCGACACCCGACATCATCTGGACCAACGCCACAGATGGGTCACGTAGATTTCCCGGCGCAATTCCCACGCCCGGTCCTCATCGTTGCCCGCGACGGTCAAATACCGATGCGCTGGGCCAGCAGCTCGCGGTGGTAGGCGGGGTCGCCGAGTAACAGCTCGGAGGACTTCGCCCGCTTGAAGTAGAGGTGCGCGTCGTGTTCCCAGGTGAACCCGATGCCGCCGTGGATCTGGATGTTCTCGGCCGCGGCATGGAAGTACGCCTCCGAGCAGTACGACTTGGCCAGGCTGGCGACGACCGGCAACTCGTCGGAATCCTCGGCCGCTGCCCATCCGGCGTAGTACGCCGCGGACTTCGCCGATTCGACTTCAAGCAGCATGTCGGCGCACTTGTGCTTGATCGCCTGGAAACTCCCGATCGGCCGACCGAACTGGATCCGGTTCTTGGCGTAGTCGACGGCACTGTCGAGGCAGTGCTGCGCGCCACCCACCTGCTCGGCCGCCAGGGCGACGGCCGCCAGGTCGAGGGTCTTGGACAATCCCTCCTCGGCCCCACCTTCGGTGCCGATGAGCCAAGCCGGCGTGCCAGCGAACTCCAGGCGGGCCTGTTTGCGGGTCTGGTCCATGGTGGGCAGCGGCGTGCGGGTGAGCCCCGAGGCCTCAGATTTCACCCCGAACAAGGTGACGCCCTTGGCGGTCCGGCCGGCCACCACGATCAGGTCGGCAGTGTGGCCGTCGATCACGAACATCTTGTGCCCGTTCAACACCCAGCCGTCGCCGGACTGGGTGGCCGCCAGCGTGATCCCCCCTGCGTCCCACCGCCCGTTGTCCTCGGTGATGGCCAGGGTCCCGATGGTCTCCCCCGAGGCCAGGCCGGGGAGGAGGTGCTTTTTGGCCGCGTCGTCCCCCGACGTGAGAATCGCGTTGGCCGCCAGGGCCACGGTCGAGAAATACGGGGCGCACAGAAGGGCTGACCCCATCTCTTCGAGTACCACGATCAGCTCAACGTAGGAGAAGCCCGACCCACCAAACTCTTCTGGGATTGTCAGCGACTGCAGACCGAGCTGGTCGGCCATCTGGCTCCAGACGGCGGGGTCGTAGCCCTCGGTCGTCTCCATGAGACGCCGGACCTCGGTCTCCGGTGACTTTTCTTGAAGGAAGCGTCGGACGGCGCGCCGCAGTTCCTCTTGTTCCTCACTGAAGGCGAAGTTCATGGGGCGCCCCTTCTCTGTCATCAACGGGCCGCACCCGAGCGTGATGGACCCCTGGGCCCGGCGCAGCGCTTCTGAACGCTGTCTACCAGACCTCGTCATGAGCTGACCAGCGACCGGGGCGACGGCTCGGTCCACCGGCGGATCCTCGGGGCCAGGTGAGTGCCCCCGCACCCAGCAACCGGGTCGTGTGTGAGAACCTGGGAGCGTGCCTGATCTCACCCGGATTTGGGAGGACGCCAGCTGTGAGGTCCACCGCATGGTGGTCGGTCCCATGGACAACAACGTCTACATCCTGCGCTGCCGCCGGTCCGGGGACGCCATGCTGGTCGACGCGGCCAACGAACACGAGGCGCTCCTTGAGGTTTGCGAGGCGCTCGGGGTCACCAGCGTGGTGGAGACCCACGGCCACTGGGACCACATCCAGGCGGTTCCCGCGGTCCGAGAGGCGGGTATCTCGGTGGCGGTGACGGCCGAGGACGCAGAGATGCTGCCGTCCTATGACCTGTTGCTCGAGGACGACTCGGTGCTGACGGTCGGCCGCCTCCGGGTCCACACCATTGCCACACCGGGCCACACCAGGGGCTCGATGTGCTTCTCGGTGGAGGGGACGCCCCTACTCCTCTCGGGCGACACGCTGTTCCCTGGCGGGGCGGGAAACACGAGCTTTGAGGGCGGTGACTTCCCGACCATCATCCGTTCTATCGAAGATCGACTCTTCAGTCGATTCGACGCGGGCACGATCGTCCTACCGGGTCACGGGGCTTCGACGACGATCGGGTCCGAGGCACCCCACCTCGAGGAGTGGATCGACCGGGGCTGGTGACCTGGCGCGGCCGAGCCGCTCACACCGCGGTAGCGGGGTGACGGGGGGTCTCGATCAATTCGATGCCCTCGGGCAAACCTTCGACTCGCACCGACCCGTTCTCCACCTCGACGTCCACCCGAGAGCCGGCGAGCGGGATACCCTCGACCTTGAGCGAGCCGATCTCGGGGGGGACCATCGGGGCCAGCCACGTCTTGCCGTAGGGCACCCAGGGATCGAAGCGCAGCAACGTACGCAGGCACAGCAGTGGCGACGCAGCCGACCAGGCCTGGGGTGAACACGAGGTCGGGTAACCAACCGGCACCGAGAGCGCCGAGCGGTCGAGGCCGCTGAAGAGTTCGGGTAGCCGGCCCCCCTGGGCCACCGCAGTGTCGATGAGGGAGATGACGACTCGCTGGGCCGCCTCCTCGAAGCCGTACCGGGCGAGCCCTGCTGCGATGATGGCCGTGTCGTGAGGCCACACCGAGCCGCAGTGGTAGCTCACCGGGTTGTACCCGCCGTTGGCGGTCGAGAGCGTCCGGATACCCCAGCCGCTGAACATGTCGGGCGACATGAGATGGCGGGCCACCGCTTGGGCCTTTTCCTCGTCGACGATGCCGGTCCACAGGCAGTGGCCCATATTGGAGGCCAGCGAGTCGATGGGCTTTTTATCGGCGTCCAGGCCAACCGCGAAGTGTCCCCGCTCCTCCAGCCAGAAATCGCGGTTGAAGGCGACCTTCAAGTCGGCCGCCTTCTGACGGTAGCGCTGGTAGAGGTCAAACTCGCCCGCTTCATTGGCGAAGTGCGCCCGGGCGAGGTAGGCGCCGTAGACGTAGGCCTGCACCTCGCACAGGGCGATTGGGGCCCGGGCCACGGTGCCGTCGGCGTAGCGGATACCGTCCCAGCTGTCCTTCCACCCCTGGTTCTCCAACCCGTGGTCGGTGGCGCGGTGGTATTCGACATAGCCGTCGCCGTCGGCGTCACCGAACTCATCGATCCAGTCGAGCGCCCGATCCGCGTTGGGCAGCAGCTCGTCGACCAGCTCTCGGGCGAGACCCCACCGGCGCAGCTCGCCCAGGAGCATCACAAACAGCGGTGTGGCGTCGGCTGTGCCGTAGTAGATGCTGCCCCCGCCGAGCGAGAGCGACGCCGCTTCCCCGAAGCGCATCTCATGGAGGATTCGCCCGGGCTGCTCGTCGGTGCGGGGGTTGACGTCTGCCCCTTGGAACCGGGCCAGGGTCTGAAGCACGCCGAGGGCAAGATCGGGACTGACCAACAGTGCCATCCACGCGGTGATCAGCGAGTCGCGTCCGAACACTGTCATGAACCACGGGGCGCCGGCGGCGATGACCGAGCGGGCGGGGAAGTCGGGATCAAAGATGCGCAACGCGCCAAGGTCCTCGGCGCTGCGAGCCACCACGTTGCGTAGCCCGTCGTGGTCGGTCTTTACGTGGGGCACCTGCTGGCGCCACTGGGCCAGGCGCTCGGTCGGGGTCGCCCGCTCGACCGGCTGTCCGCACCGGTACCGGGGGAGGATCGCGGTGGACTCGATGACCGGCACCACCTCCATGCAGCCCGACCAACGGCCGTGGGCCGGCACCATCACCTCGATGGCCACCAAGTCCTCGGAGATCCTGAGTACCGAGTTGTGGCCCGGCCCGTTGGCGTTGTCGGCGCCCGCAGCGAAGCGGAGCTGGACCCCCCGGCTCATGGCACCCCGCCGGTAGGAGATGATGAGGCAACGGTCATCGACAACCCGGGTGATCTCCCCGTCAGGGTCCCCTGCTCGGCCCTCTTTGACGGCGAACAGATCGGCGAAGTCGGCGTCAATGAATACCTCGACCAGACAGATCGTCGCTTCGGAGCTGAAGTTCTCGATGGTGAGGTCTTCGCGCATCCCCTGGCCGACGTAGCGGGCGCGAAAAACCATCATGGTCGAGTCGGCCCGGCCACCGGTGGGGGCCTCCCTCGAGACGAAGGTCGCCGAGAACGGCTCGAGATTGAGGGCGGCAAGCGGCTGGAGCCGCTTGCCGTCGATGCGCAATTCAAGTCGGGAAAGCACCCGGGTGTCGCGCACAAAGAGGCCGTTGGCCGAGCCCGGCACGATATCGCCGGCCCGGTTGCTGATGGCAAAGGTCGACTCATCGACCAGGGTCACCGCACCCCCGGCTGCGTCGATCGTGGCCACCTGCCCTGAATAGGTCCACGGACTCGCCACGACGGGAGCGTATCGGGCGCACGGAACGTGGCCGAATTCCGCCTCGACGGTCGTAGAAACCTGACCCAGCAGGTAGACTTTTGCCTATGGCTCCCCTCTTGGAGATCGAAGGCCTCCATGTCGCGGTCGACGGCACCGAGATCCTGCGCGGTGTCGACCTTGTGGTGGACAGCGGCGAAGTGCACGCCATGATGGGACCCAACGGGGCGGGCAAGTCGACCCTGGCCGCCACCTTGATGGGCCACCCCTCCTACGAAGTCACCGCCGGTTCGATCCGCTTTGACGGCGAGGACATCACGCACTGGGCCACCGACGTGCGGGCCAAGGCTGGACTCTTCCTCGCCTTCCAGTACCCAGAGGCGATCGAAGGTGTCTCGGTCACCCAATTCCTGCGCCAGGCGGTCTCTGCTCGCAAGGGCGAGGACGTCTCGGTATTCGAGGTCCGTTTCGTCATGAACGAATGGATGGAACGCCTGGGCATGGACCCGGCCTTCGGTGAACGCCACCTCAACACCGGATTCTCCGGTGGCGAGAAGAAGCGCAACGAGATTCTTCAGATGGCTCTGCTCGATCCCCGGCTGGCTGTGCTCGACGAGACCGACTCGGGCCTCGACATCGATGCGCTGAGGGTTGTCGGCCGCGGGGTGCACACTGTCCGAGAGACCCATCCCGAACTGGGTGTGCTGGTGGTCACCCATTACCAACGGATCCTTGAGGACCTTGTCCCAGACCGGGTGCACTTGCTCGTCGAGGGCCGGGTGGTCGAGAGCGGTGGTCCCGAGCTCGCCCGTCGGATCGAGAGCGGCGGCTACGACGAGTGGCGTTCGTGAGATGGCCGGACCAGATGGCGGCGACACCTTGACGGCGGGAGCCGGGCCCCTTGACGTCGAAGTCGTCCGCAAGGACTTCCCGCTTCTCGGCCGCCTCGTACACGACCGGCCGATCGTCTATCTCGACTCGGCTTCCACGTCCCTCCAGCCCCGGTCGGTGCTCGGCGCCATGGAGCGGTACTACGAGACGACCCATGCCAACGTGCACCGCGGCGTGTTTGCAACCGCCGAGGAGTCGACGCGCCTCTACGAAGAGGCCCGGGCCTCCGTCGGCCGCTTCATCGGCTCGAAGGACCCAACACGTGAGGTCATCTTCACAAAGAACACGACCGAGTCACTCAACCTGATTGCCCACTCCTGGGGGCGCAGCAACCTGGGCGAAGGCGACATCGTGGTGCTAAGCGAAATGGAGCACCACGCCAACATCGTCCCATGGCTGATCCTCGCCGAAGAGCGCGGCATCGAGCTGCGCTACATCCCGGTCGGTCCCGACGGACGCCTCGAACTGGACGACCTCGATGCGAGAGTGTCTGGGGCGAAATTGGTCAGCGTGTCGGCCATGTCAAACGTGCTCGGCACCATCAACCCGCTCCGCTTGATCGCCGAGATGGCACACCGGGCCGGCGCCCTGATCGCGGTCGACGGAGCCCAGTCGGTACCCCACCTCCCGACCGACGTGGGTGCCCTCGGGATCGACTTCCTCGCTTTCTCGGCCCACAAGATGCTCGGACCCACCGGCATCGGAGTGCTCTGGGCCCGCTCTGCCCTCCTCGACGAGATGCCCCCGTTCCTCGGTGGCGGCGGAATGATCCTCGATGTCAAACTCGACCGGTTCTTGGCGGCCGAGTCGCCCCACCGCTTCGAGGCGGGGACGCCGCCGATCGCCGAGGCGGTCGGGTTGTCGGCCGCCGTCGAGTATTTGGGCGCCGTGGGCATGGACCGGATTCGAGCGCACGAACTGGCGCTCACGGGCTACGCCCTCGATACCCTGGCCGAGCGGCTGGGCACCGACTGCCGCGTCTTTGGGCCGCCGGCGGGCGAGGACCGGGGCGGGGTGCTCTCGCTTGCCTTCCGCGACGTCCACGCCCATGACCTGGCGCAGGTGTTGGATCAGTTCGCCGTGTGCGTCCGTCCGGGCCACCACTGCGCCAAGCCCCTGATGCGCAAGCTCGGAGTCTCGGCCACCGCGCGGGCGTCTTTTGGCCTCTACAACGACGAGCACGATGTCGATGTCCTGATCGAAGGACTCATCGAAGCCGGTAGATTATTCGGGTGATGGTGAGTCCGACGGTGCTGTCCTGATGCCCGACCTCGAAGAGCTCTATCGCGAGGTCATCCTCGACCACTACCGCTCGCCGCGAAACAGCGGCGAACTCGACTCTCCGCCCGCGCACCGGGTCGAGGGATTCAACCCGCTCTGCGGAGACGAGGTCGTCGTCACCCTCTTAGTGGAAGACGGCACACTCGCAGACATCAAGATCGGCGGTACGGGCTGCTCGATCAGCCAGTCATCGGCGTCGCTCATGTCCGCCGCAGTGAAGGGGAAGCGCCTCGACGACGTCTACCGCCTCATAAAGACCTTCAAGGGAATGATGTCGGTTCATGAATCGACCCTCGGCCCGAACGATGGGTTGACCGGCAACGGTACCGACGAAGACGCGGGAGCAGCCGACGAACCCGAGGCAGCGGACCTCTCCAAGCTCGGCGAGCTGGCTGCCCTTCAAGGAGTGGTGAAGTTCCCCGTGCGGATCAAGTGCGCCACCCTCAGCTGGAACACCCTGGCCCAGGGCTTAGACGACCTCGAGTCGGCCGCGAACTGAGGGCTCCACGTCGTGTTCTCGGTGCGCTGTGCTACACCGGTTCACTGCGGAGTACACGGGGTCGGGTCGAACGCCGGAGGCGGGGCGGGCGCTGGTCCCGACGCCGCCGTAGTGGGCGTCGATGCGGCGGCCGTAGCGGGGACTGCCGTCGGTGGCACCGTTGTCGTCACCTCCGGAGGTGCAGTGGGCTGGAGATCGGTACTCGGCGGGGGGCTCGGAAGAGTTGTCAGCTCGTTGCCGAAGATCGACACCAGCATTTGTTGGGCCGCAGGCTGATCAACAAAGAGGATGTCCCCCCATGGCGACACGTAGCCGGTGGAGAGTGTCGGGAGCGTCTGGGTATTCAAGGAGTTGGCCGCAAAGCCGTGGAAATCTTGAGCGAGGCCGATCAGCTCGTTCAGACTGAACTGCTTGTCTATGACGATCCCTTTGGGAAGCGACGTGACGAAACTGTTGAGGGTGAGGGGGTTGTACTTACTCTTTGCCGCATCGATGAGGGATCGCAAGAAGGCACCTTGGCGTTGGATCCGACCGAAATCGCTTGTCCCGTCGTACTGCCAATACCCGTTCTCGTAGTATTGGTAATGACGGCTACGGGCGACAGCCAGGGCCTGGGTTCCGTTGAGCAGCTGGCAACCCTGCGTCGGGATGTTGAGTCCGGACCAGACGTCTTTGGCCGGGTAGGGGAAGTTCATCCAGACTCCCCCGAGTGCGGTCACCGCGTCTGATAGGCCGCCGAAATCCACCTGGACGACGTGATTGATCGGGATACCGAGATTGTCCTGGATGGTCTGGACCAAGAGGTCCGGGCCACTGTCGAACGAAGAGTTGATCCGGTTGAACTCGCCGAGCTGGGAGACGTTACTCCCTACCATCTGCACCAGTGTGTCCCGGGGGATCGACATGATCGTGATCTGCCGGGTGGCCGGCACAACGTGCCAGATCATGATGACGTCGCTGCGTTGGCCCTGCACAACCGCCGAGCTTCCGGCCTGCGCCTCGGCTGCCCCGGTGAGTCCGACCCGAGAGTCAGAGCCGATGACCAACATGTTAAAGGGCGCACCGGAGACGACCTGGTGTTCGGAGGCCACGTTCACCTTGGTGAACTGATCGAAGCGGTACTGCAGATACCCGTAACCGCCCGCAACAATGATCAAGATGATCACGAGTCCGGCTGCAACACCGGTGAGGATCTTGCGCTTCTTGGTCCACCTGGGTTTCCCGCTGCGCCGGACCCCCTTGGTTCGGGTGCCACGACCCGTCTTGGGGGCTCGGTCGATCTTCTCTCCGAGCGCGCGCAGGCCCAGCTCGTTGGGAGCGCCGCCTCGTCCGGAGGTACCATCGATCTGTGAGCCGAGCGAGCGCAGACCCTCTTCTGCAGACGACTTCCCTCGCCGTGAGGGAGTGCGACCGGACGCGTCGCCGGGTGGACGACCGCTGACCATGGACCTACGGTACCAATCGTCTCGCAACTGGACGCGGCACCGGCGTCCGGTGTCGCCACATTCTTCAGAAAACTTTACGGTTCGAGCGCCTTTGGTCCCTCAAGAAGCGGCGTAGGCGCCGTACCCGGTGTGCTCGAGTTCTTCGGCCAGTTCCGGGCCGCCGGTAGCGACGATGTGGCCTGCCACCAACACGTGCACGACATCGGCCCGTAGCTCGACCAACAATCGGTGGAAGTGGGTCACGGCCAACACCCCGAGACCCCATTGTCTGGTCGCTTGCTCCAGTCGACGGGCGACGGCCCCCAACGCGTCGACGTCGAGTCCAGAGTCGATCTCGTCGAGTACGCAGAACGGAGGTCGCAGGACACCGAGCTGGACCATCTCGTTCCGCTTGCGCTCGCCTCCGGAGAGATCGACGTTGAGGGCCCGGTGCAAGAACCGCTCGTCGAAGCCGATCGCCGCCGCTTCGGCCCGAAGCCGGTCGCCAAGGTCATCGCCTCTCGCTCGATCGTCACCGGGGCGATCGAGGGCTTCGGCCATGACCGCTTCCAGCCCAACACCGGGGACTTCGATTGGCTGCTGGAGAGCCAGAAAGAGCCCGGCTCGAGCCCGCTGCCAGCTCGCCAGCTCGAGTAGCTCGACGCCATCGAGGGTCACGCTGCCTGCCGTCACCGTCGTGCCCGGCCGGCCCATCAACGCGTGGGCCAGCGTGCTCTTCCCCGACCCGTTCGGCCCCATGACGACGTGGACCTCGCCTCCGTGCACTTCGAAATCGACCCCGTGGATGATCTCTTTGCCGCCGGCGGCAGCGCGCAGACCGGTCACCTTTAAGAGGTGCCTACGGCTCTCTGGCTCATTCACGGCAGCACCACGGCGACGTCATCACCGGTGACCTCCACCGCGAACGCCGGCACCGGCTTGGTGGCCGGGAGCGAACAGACCGCCCCGGTGCGTAGGTCGAAGGTGCTTCCGTGGCGGGGGCACTCGATCTCACACTCGTCCTCCCATACCTCGCCTTCTGCCAGCGAGTAATCCTCGTGGCTACACCGGTCCCCAACGGCGTAGAACTCGTCGCCGATACGCACCAACGCGACGCGGGTCTCGCCCACCTCGAACCGGCGAGCCTGCCCCGGAGCCAGGTCGTCTTTGTGGCACAACACCACTCGCTCACCCATTGGCGTCAGCCCCGATCCCGAGCGCCTCGGCGAGGCGGATCCGGACCTCCCGACGAAGGCGTCCCGCCACGCTGCCGATGGGCGAACGGTCGATGATGTCGTCAAAAAAGCCGAGCACGATGAGTTCTTCGGCCCGTTCGGGTGGCACGCCCCGTGACTCGAGGTAATAGAGCTGATCCTCGTCGACCGGCCCGACGGTGGAAGCGTGACTGCACCGGACATCGTTCTCCTCGATCTCGAGGTTGGGCACCGAGTCGGCATGGGCCCGTTCGTCGAGGACGAGGTTGTGGTTGGTCTGCATCGCCTCGGTGCGAACGGCGCCGTTGCGCACCCGGATCAGCCCGCTGTAGACCGAGCGCGATGTGCCGGCCACCGCGCCCTTGCACAAAAGGCTGCTCGTCGTTTGAGGTGCCGCGTGGTCCTGCAGGGTGCGGATGTCGTGGATCTGGTCTCGGGTGCCGAGGTAGGCGGAGCGCAATTCGCTCGATCCGCCCTGCCCCAAGAGCACACAGTCGGTGCGCGAGCGGTCGTAGGCGCCCCCCAGTCCGACGGTGAATACCCGCAAGCGGGCGTCCCGTCCGGCCTGACCTGAGAGCCGGGCCAGATGCCAGGCGCCGGTTCCGAGCACCTGGAGCGAGACGTAGGACAAAACGCCGGCATCCTCGACGATCAGTTCGGTCACCGGGAGCACGAGTGCTCGTACGCTGCCCGGAGCGCCTGCGACAACCTCGACCACCGAAGCCTGGGCGTCCCGGCCGACCCGGACCACGGTACGTGGGAACGAGGCGGGGGCACCTTCGGCGCCGGCCACCTCGCCGTCGCACCAGTGGACGATCACAATCGGCTCTTCGACGAGCACTCCCGGTGGGACGTCGACGACGACGGCGTCGGGAACGAACGCGTCGTTTAGACGGACCAACGAATCGCCGTCGCCCACCACCGACCCGAGAATGGTCTCGCCCGACGCGATGGCCAATCCGCCGAGGGAGACCGGCTCGGGGAGACCGGTGCGTACGAAGGACACGGGGGCGCCATTGCGTACCACCACGAGGGCGCTTCGTTCGCCCAGTTCTTCGGAGAGATCGTTCAAGAACGCGTCGGCCATCAGCTCGGCGATCGGATCGCCTGCCGGGCCGGCCGCTGGCCGGTAACCCCCGAGCTCGAGCTCATCGATGGGGGTATACCGCCAGAGTTCCTCTTTTTCTGAGGGAAGGGGAAGGACCTCGAAGTCCGCGAAAGCTCGGGCTCGGCGCTGCTGCAGCCACTCGGGACCGCCCAACTGGGCCGCGCCGGCGGCGGTAAATGTATCCAGGGCTCGACCTTTCCTTTTTTGGGCTGGATTGCTGCCGGTCGGCCCGGCAACCTCGGGTTCCTCGGAGTCGGGGAGGGCGCGAGCTTGGCGCCGAGGACCTGTCACCAGTGTACCTGGCAGTGATGGCATGTCGGCCCGAAATCCGGCTGGACGCTGGGCTGATGGCCCGGAGGCCGGATCTGGCCACATGCGCACCCGATAGCCTGCGCTCGTGACCGAGCCCTTCTCCTCCGATGTCCTCACAATCGAGCGCGCTGACCACGTCGCCACCTTGTGGCTGGACCGGCCCGAAGCCCGCAACGCCATGGGGCAGGCGTTCTGGAACGACCTTCCGGTGGCAATGGCCGAGCTATCAGCCGATCGCGCCGTCCGAGTGGTGGTGATCGCCGCCCGCGGTCCCCACTTCTCGGCCGGCCTCGACTTGCTCGACGCTATGGGCGGGATCATCAGTGGAGAACGCGACGCAGACGGAGGGCACAAGGCGTCGATGGCGTCGCGAGCGGCGGCCGCCCGCAATGGGATCGTTCGCCTCCAGCGATCGATCGGTTCGGTGGCCGAGTGCCCCAAGCCGGTGATCGCCGCGGTCCACGGCTCGTGCATCGGGGGCGGGGTGGACCTGATCGCCGCCTGTGATATCCGACTCGCCTCCACCGACGCCGTGTTCTCGGTCCGAGAGACCAAGTTGGCCATCGTCGCCGATCTCGGTAGCCTGCAGCGCCTGCCGAAAATCATCGGAGCCGGACACGTGGCCGAGCTGGCCTACACCGGCAAGAACATCGACGCCGACCGGGCCGAGCGGGTCGGCCTGGTCAACCATCTGGCGGCCGGTGGGGCCGACGGCGTTGTGACCGCGGCTCTGGGCCTCGCCACCGAGATCGCCGCCAACTCGCCGATCGCGGTCCAAGGGACCAAGGCGGTGCTTGCGGCCGGAGACGGGCAGACGGTGGCTGAGGGATTGGACTATGTAGCGACTTGGAACGCGGCCATGCTCGCCTCCGACGACCTCGCCGAAGCCATGGCCGCCTTCATGGAAAAGCGCCAGCCGGACTTCCACGGGCGCTGACTGGCCCGATCGTGCCCAGTGCTGGCGGGACGGTTCGACGATCGCTCGGCAAGGGCGGCCCCGGGGGAAGTCCCGACCGACCCCCGGTGTTGTAATTGCTGTGATTCCCCTTTCTGTTCTCGATCTGGCGACGGTGGCGAGCGGGTCGACCCCGGCCCAGGCTTTCGACGAGACCACCCGGTTGGCCCGGGTCGCCGAACAGCTCAGCTACAAGCGCCTGTGGGTAGCCGAGCACCACGGCATGCCCGCTGTCGCCAGCTCGGCTCCGGCGGTACTGATCGCCCACCTCGCCGACGCCACCACCACGTTGCGGGTCGGTTCGGGCGGCGTCATGCTCCCCAACCATTCGCCGATGGTGGTCGCCGAACAGTTCGGCACTCTCGAAGCCCTGCACCCAGGACGCATCGATCTCGGGCTCGGGCGTGCACCGGGCACCGACCCGGCAACGGCCCGGGCGTTACGCCGATCCCGAGATCTCGGCGTCGATGGCTTCCCCGACGACGTCGTGGAGCTGATCGGCTACCTGGCCGACACCGGTGGCCCGCCGCCCCACCCCTCTCCGGTTCCCGGTCGGGGCTATTTGCCCGAAGTATGGCTGCTCGGGTCTTCCGGCTTCAGCGCCCAGTTGGCCGGCATGTTGGGTCTGCCGTTCTCGTTCGCCTACCACTTCAGCCCCGGCCACGTCGACGCCGCGCTCGAGCAGTACCGATTGTCGTTCCGGCCGTCGATCCTGTTTGGGCAACCCCGGGTCATGGTCGCCGTCTCGGTCCTGTGTGCTCCGAGCGAACAAGAAGCCCGATGGCTGTCGGGCTCGACGGCGCTGAGCATCCTCCAGCTGCGCTCCGGGCGATTGGGTCCGTTGCCCTCCCCTGAAGAGGCCGCCGCCTACAGGTTCTCACCGGCCGAGAAGGCTCTCGTCGAGGACACGATGGCCACCCATCTGATCGGAGACCCGTCCCTCGTCCACCAGGGCTTGGTCGAGTTGCAGCAGCGCACTGGGGCCGACGAACTCATGGTGTCCACCCGGGCCCACTCCTACGACACGAGAGCCCGATCGCTCGCCCTCGTCGCCGAACGCTGGGCCCTCGAGCCCGAACGCGCGCCTGCTCTCTGATCCGGTGCCGGAAAGCCGCGCCGTTCGATCACCTCAGGGTCGCGCAGTGCGGCAGCACTTTCTCTCCGATGAGTTCGAGGTGCTCGAGATCATCAAGGGTGAGGAACTGCAGATAGACCCGGTCGACGTCGGAGCCTGCGAATGCGGCCAGTTTTTCCACCAGCTCGTCGGGTGTGCCGCACAGACCGTGCCGTCGAAGATCGTCCACGGATCGGCCGATGACCGCAGCCCGCCGGGCGATTTCGGCGTCGTCGCGTCCACAGCAGACCACCTGGGCGGCAGAGAAGGCCATGGAGGCCGGATCACGATCGGCTGCCGCGCAGGCGGCCCGGACCCGATCGTATTGGGCCACGGCGTCGTCCAGCGAGGAAAACGGGACGTTGAACTCCGACGCATAGCCCGCGGCCAGCCGGGGGGTGCGCTTCTTGCCGCCGCCGCCGATGATGATCGGAGGACCGGGTTGTTGGATCGGCTTGGGCAGCGCCGGGCTGTCGGTCAGCTGGTAGTGGGTCCCCGCATGGGAGAACCGTTTCCCCAGAGGTGTGGCCCACAGGCCGGTCACGATGGCCAGTTGTTCTTCTAAACGCTCGAACCGCTCGCCCGTCCCTAGAAACGGGATGCCGTACGCCGTGTGCTCGTCGTCGAACCACCCGGCGCCGATCCCGAGCTCTACCCGCCCGCCGCTCATCGCGTCGACCCCGGCCACCGAGATGGCCAAGGGGCCCGGAAGGCGGAATGTCGCCGACGTCATTAAGGTCCCGAGGCGGATCCGGCTGGTCTCGCGGGCGATGCCGGCCAGGGTGATCCATGCATCGGAAGGACCGGGGAGCCCGTCACCGCCCATTGCCAAGTAGTGGTCACTTCGGAAGAAGGCATCGAATCCCAGCCGCTCAGCACGCTGGGCGACGCCGAGCAGTTGGTCGTACGAGGCCCCTTGTTGAGGCTCGGTGAATATCCGCAGCAGCATGCTCTTGGTCTAGCTGAACCGATCGAAGGCAGAAAGTCGCGCCGTCAGCGGCGCCGGCGCCACCAGCGTCGGCCCTCCTGAGACTCGCGTTTTGCATCCTCGGCCAGTGCTTCGGCCAATGCTTCGGGTGCCACCTCATTGACGATCGCCTCGGCGTTGCCGAGGACCTCGGCCACTTGCTCACCGGGCAGGCCGGGTTCGTCTTCGATAGGGGGCTCGACCAGGGTGCCGTGGATCCACCCGGCGTCGGCCAGCCGACGCTGGTAGGACGGGCAATTCTCCGGACAGCGCCAGGGCGCCTCAGGGGCCAAATCCAGTACGCAGAACCGGGCCACCTCGCCGGACGCGTAGGTACGGCTCTGGAAGTGCTTGCATTCCTCTCGCATCGGCATGGCCCTATCGTGCCACCGCTCAGAGAGTTTGGTCCGCCCGGGGCTGCGCCCAGGGAAATTAGCCGACCGAGCCCTCCATTTGCAGCTCGATCAGGCGGCTCCACTCCACCGCATACTCCATGGGCAGCGTGCGGGTGATCGGCTCAATGAACCCGTTGACGATCATGCCCATGGCCTGGCTCTCGGACAGCCCACGGCTCATGAGGTAAAAGAGCTGGTCGTCCCCCACCTTGGAGACGGTCGCCTCGTGGCCAATGCGGGCATCGCGCTCTCCTACCTCCATGTAAGGCTTGGTTTCGGAGATCGAATGGTCGTCCAGCAAGAGGGCGTCACAGCGGACGAATGATTTGGCCCCCTTGGCCCCCTCATCTACATGGACCAGGCCGCGGTAGGTGGTGATCCCACCGTCTTTGGAGATCGACTTCGAGACGATGGTCGAGGTGGTCTCGGGGGCAGCGTGGACCATCTTGGCCCCGGCGTCTTGGTGCTGGCCGGGACCGGCGTAGGCCACCGACAGGACCTCACCCGACGCCTTGGGGCCGACAAGGTAGACCGACGGGTACTTCATCGTGAGTCGCGACCCAATGTTGCCGTCGATCCACTCGACGTGGGCTTCTGCTTCGGCTCGGGCCCGCTTGGTCACCAGGTTGTAGACATTGTTCGACCAGTTCTGAATGGTCGTATAGGTGATTCGGCTTCCGGCCAGGGCCACCAACTCAACGACGGCCGAGTGCAGTGAGTCCGATGTATAGACCGGGGCTGAGCACCCTTCGATGTAGTGCACCTGGGAGCCTTCGTCGGCGATGATCAGCGTGCGCTCGAACTGGCCCATGTTCTCGGTGTTGATCCGGAAGTAGGCCTGCAGCGGCATCTCGACGTTGACGCCCGGTGGCACATAGATGAATGAGCCGCCCGACCACACCGCAGAGTTGAGAGCGGCGAACTTGTTGTCGTTGGGCGGGATGATCGTCCCAAACCACTTGCGGACGAGTTCTGGATACTCGCGCACGGCCGTATCCATGTCACAGAACAGGACGCCCTGGGCCTCGAGGTCCTCCCGGTTGCGGTGGAAGACGACTTCGGATTCGTACTGGGCAGTGACACCGGAAAGGTACTTGCGTTCGGCTTCAGGGATGCCGAGCTTCTCGTAGGTGTTCTTGATCGCCTCGGGCAGGTCGTTCCAGTCGTCGACCTGTCCGCCGGTCGGCTTCACGTAGTAATAGATGTCGTCGAAATCGAGGTCGGGCATGTTGACCGCGAACCACGCTGCCATGGGCTTGCGCTCGAAGCGCTTGAGCGCCTTCAAGCGAAAGTCCCGCATCCACTCAGGCTCTTTCTTCATGGCGGACATCTCGCGGACAATGTCCTCGCTCAGCCCCTTTTTGGGCTTGAAGACGTAGTCCTCCTCGTCGCTCCACCCGAGCTGGTAACGCCCAAGGTCGAGATCGGTGGTTGCCATGGTCCTCCTGGCGGTGGTCGGCGGCGCCTGCCACGGCGGTCGCGTCGGGGATTTCCCCTATCTCGATAGTAACAACTACGGGGCCCTCCCGAAACGGTCTTTTCGGCCTCTGAGGCGAAGAGCTCGGGATTCTGACGCCGCCGCTGCATTTTGGGGGTCCGTGAGGCCCGGCCGGATCTGCCGATGTCACGCCTCAAACCAGCGTCGCGGCGACATTCTCGGCCGGTATTCCCACGGCTTCTTTCTCAGATGACGCGGACTGCGAGCCCCACGGTGCCACGAACGGCGATTCGAGAAGGTGCGATCCCGAGAACGTGGAGCCACCTTCAGCTTCGGGCCAATGAGTTCCCTCCGTTCTTCCACGAGTTCGTCGCCCCGACGATTCCGATATCGCCGGCTCGGCGGCCGCCCAGAGCCCCCGACATGAGAGGCTGACCGGATGCCACCTCAGGGCCCCCGAGCGGGTGCTGCCCCTCTGATTTCGCCGCCGGTGCCCGAACGCAGAACGAAGATCCTCGAAGCTCACGGGGACGAGCGGGTCGACGACTGGTATTGGCTCGGCAACCGCACAGACTCGGCCGTTCTCGACCACCTGAGAGCCGAGAACGCCTACACCGAGGCTGCCGTCGCTCCCTTTGGCGCGCTCCGAGAGACCCTCTTCGATGAGATCGTGGCCCGCATTGAAGAGACCGACCTGTCGGTCCCGGTCAAAAAGGGTGGATGGTGGTACTACCAGCGAACCGAGGAGAAGAAGAGCTATGCCGTCCATTGCCGCCGCCCGGCGGCCCCCGGCGAGGCGCCTCCCGTGGCTTCGGGTCCGGTGAGCGACGAGGAGGTGCTGCTCGACGAAAACGCCCTCGCCGAGGGCACCGAGTACTTCGCGGTCGGGAACCTCGCCGTCAGCCCGAACCATGGTCTTTTGGCCTATGCGACCGATAAGACGGGCGCCGAACTCTACGACCTGCGCTTTGCCACCCTGCACAGCGGCGATGGGGCAACGAGGGCCGAGGAGACCGTTTCGGACACCTACTACGGTCTCGCCTGGGCCAACGACAACGCCACCGTCTTCTACACCCGGGTCGATGAGGCCATGCGCCCCTACCAACTCTGGCGCCACGGGCTCGGCACCGATCCGACCAACGACGCGAAGATCATCGAAGAGCCCGACGAGCAGTTCACCCTCTCGCTCGGCCGGAGCAAAGACGGGGCGTTCGTCGTCGTTTCGCTTCAGAGCACCACGACCAGCGAGGTCTGGGTGATCCCGGCCGATGATCCCGAGATGGCCCCCCGGGTCATCGAACCAAGGCGTCCCGGCATCGAATACGGGGTGGAACATCTTGGCCATTCAGCGGGTCCGGGCTCCTTCGTCATCTTGACCAACGACGGGGCCGAAGATTTCCGGTTGATGGTGGCACCGGAGAACTCCCCCGGACGCGACTCGTGGCGCCCGATCATCGGGCATCGACCGGGTACCCGGCTCGACGACGTGGACGTCTTCGACCGCTGGTTGGTGATCGCCGAGCGGTTCGAGGGCGAGCCCCGGCTCAGAGTGGTGCCACTCGAGCCGGGTGGCCCGGACCCCTTCGCCGGTGATCTGTTGACTGATAGCTGGCTTGTTGGCGCCACCGAGCACCCCTCGAGCACCTGGGAGGGCCCCAACCCCGAGCCCTCCGCCACGACGTTGCGCTACGAACAAACCTCTCTGGTCTCGCCTCGAGCGGTATTCGACGCCGACATGACCACCGGCAAGTCGGTGCTGTTGAAGCGCCAACCGGTGCTCGGCGACTACGACCCCGCGTCGTACCGGACCTTCCGGGTCTGGGTGGACGCGGGGGGTGGTACCACGGTTCCGATGTCGATCGTCCACCGGGCCGACCTTTTGGCTGATCCCAGCGCTCCCGACGGCACCCCCCCGGTCGCCCCGGCCCCGTGCCTGCTCTACGGCTACGGCGCCTACGAAATCTCGATAGATCCGGCGTTCTCCTCACTCCGGCTCTCGCTGCTCGACCGAGGCTTCGTCTTCGCTATCGCCCATGTGCGAGGTGGCGGCGAGCTCGGGCGGGGTTGGTACGAAGACGGAAAGTTGGCCAACAAGCCCCACACCTTTACCGACTTCATCGCTTGCGCCCGGCACCTCATCGACAGCGGGTTCACCAGCGCGGACCGGCTGACGGCGCGGGGCGGATCGGCGGGGGGACTGTTGATCGGTGCCGTGATCAACCAGGCTCCTGAGCTCTTCGCCGCCGTCGTGGCCGAGGTGCCCTTCGTGGATTGCCTCACCACCATGCTCGACGACAGCCTGCCGCTGACGGTCGGAGAATGGGAGGAGTGGGGGAACCCGGCAGCCGATCCGGCGGCTTACGCCACCATCAAGTCCTACTCGCCTTACGACAACATCGTGGCCAACACGGCCGACGGGTCTTCGGTCGACTATCCCGACGTGCTCGCCACCGCCGGTCTTCATGACCCCCGAGTGGGCTACTGGGAACCGGCCAAGTGGGTGGCCCGCCTACGAGATGCCGACCCGAGCGCTCGGGTGCTGCTCAAGACCGAGCTGGTGGCCGGCCACGGCGGCCCGTCGGGACGCTACGACGCCTGGAAGGACGAGGCCCAGGTCTACGCCTTCCTCCTCGATGCGCTCGGCCTCGGCTGAGGGCCACCGAGCTGGCCACGGCTTGGTTAGGCGGCCGGGGTCAGTGTGAGGACGAAGGGGGTTCCGTAGGCCGCCGGCAGGATCAGCGGCTCGTGGTCCAACGTGATCGTGACCGCGCTCGGCGCGCCAAGGGTCACCGTCATGCTCCCATTGCCCGCCACCGTCTGGGTTTGGCCCCCGAGCATCGTCTTGGAGAAGACGGTCGTGGCTCCTGAGGTCACGTTTACCCAGCAGTCTCCGCCCGTCGTCGTGAAGCCAAGCGAGTACGTCGCACTCGGCGGTGCATAGGTCGCGGTCGTCGCGGTTGAACTCACTGCCTTGAACGTGGTCGGGATCGTGGTGGTCGGCGGTGCCGTCGCGTGACTCTTGTGGGTGGCCGCGGTGTGCGACGTGCTGTGGGTGGCGGCGTTCTGAGTGGTTGCGGTGCTGTGGGCACCGGGCGCCCCAGAGGTCGTCGGTGTCGCGACTGTCGTGGGCGCCGTTTTGTGGTGGGGCGGCCGGCTGTGCGCACCGAGTACCACCACGACTACGAGCAAGGCGAGGACGACGACCGCGGCCACGAGGGGAGCTCCCATCCGGCGGGGTCGGTGGTTCATTGCCGACATGGCCCGGTCCTGGGTGCGCTTGGTTCCCCGACTGAGACTGCCCGCGGTGATCGCGGGATCCACGAAGAGGAGCTCACGGCGATCGGTGCCCGTCTCATTGCTCGAGATGACTGATGAGATGCCCCCGGGGCTCGCGTCTTCATCATCGGGGACGCCAGTCTCGAGCCCGCTCGATCCCCCGAGGGCCCGAACCGAGCCGCTCGTTGAGCGGGTCCGGATGCCCTGGAGCGTGTCGAGGGTCTGGCGGTAGCCCTCGACCGAGTGGACCTCGGTGGACTCGCGCCGACGTACTGCCCAGGCCGCAAGGCCGATCAGGGCTAGGACCACGATCACCGCGAAGACAATCACCACCGCCTCCATTCAACAGTACCGAGGCGGTCTGGGGAATAGCGCGGACGCCAATTCGCCTGGCACGCCCGATCCGCCACGAGGCCCCGCTCGTCCACCCTGCGGGCCAGCCCCACCGACATCCACCCCCGATGCGCCCAATAACGCCGCTCTGAGCACCCCACGCGCCGACCTTCCGTAGCCGTAGCCGCGAACCGCACCACGTGCCGGCGCGGAGGGCGCCAGTCGCTCCTGGCCCCGAACGGGGAGCAGAGCAGCGGGCGGTCCGAGGGGGAGCCCATGCAAGAAGTTCCTGGTAGCGGTATCGTCCGACCCGGCGGACGGAGGTGGCGCAGTGGAGGGGACCAAGGTGGATGGGCGGCGGGCGCGCGGCCTTCGGACCCGCAATGCGATCGTGAGCGCGCTGATGGACCTCATCGCAGCCGGTGACGTCGCACCCACAGCTCAGCACATAGCCGACCGCGCCGGCGTGTCGGTGCGGTCGGTGTATCAGCATTTCAGCGATGTCGAAGGCCTCTACGCAGATGCATCCACCCGTACCTATGAACGAGTCGTCTCGATGGTCACCCCCATCGACCCCGAGTGGCCCCTCGCACGCCGCATCGAAGAGTTCAGCTCATCACGGGCGGCGATTCTCGAGTCGATCACCCCGTTCAGCCGGGCCTCCCGGGTCGTCGAGCCCACCTCCGAATCGGTGCGGCGCAATCGACTCGCCCTCCAACAGGAGTCCCGGGAGCGGCTGGCGGCCGCCTTCAAACCCGAGTTGTCGACATTGCCAAACCCGGTCCGGGTCAACACGCTGTGCGCGTTGGACGCGCTCACAAGCTGGTCGGCGTGGGACCACCTCCGCAGCACCGGGCTGAGCGCGAAATCGGCCCGTCAGGTCATCCGGGCCGGCATCGTCGCGCTGCTCGCTTGTCCCGCGTGCTGACCCGCCCGATCAATATCATGTCCGCAATCCCGCCCGAGGCCGCAGTCCCGGTGGGATGGCGATCCGGCGAGGATTGGCCTGGTCGCGCCCCGAGAGGACCGGATCGGTGACGCCCCAGTCGGCGGCGACCTCTGGGTCGTCCCAGGCCAGACCCAGCTCGTCGTCAGGGTTGTAGTACCCGTCGACCAGGTACCACAGCAACAGGTCGCTCAGAGAAGCGAAGCCGTGTGCGACCCCGGGAGGGATGAAGAGTCCCCGGTCCACTTCGCCGTCGAGATCGATCAGTTGCGTCGCCCCATCCGTCGGCGAACCTTCACGGAGATCATGCAGAACCACTCGGGCTCGACCCCGCAACAGGTACCAGTAGTCGGCCTGATGAAGGTGGTAATGCAACCCCACGATGGCCCCAGCCTGCTTCTCTGACCGATTGGATTGCACCATCTCGCGCCCGAGGGGGAACCACTGACGTCGATAGGTTTCGACAAAACGACCACGCTCATCGCCGTGGGGGTCCGGTTCCACGGTGATGACGTCGGCAATGACCTGAGAAGCCAAGATCGAAGGCACGGCGCCAGAGGGTAACAGGGCGGACGGCCCGGCGTCCCGGCCGCAAGGCTTCAGGATTCGAGCGTGGCGAATCCGGCGCGATAAAAGAGGAGTGGCTTCCCCTCACCCATGCCGACATCGACGACCCGGCCGGTAACCAGCTCGTGGTCACCGGCATCGTGGATGATCCCAAGCTCGCACTCGACCCAGGCCAGAGAGCCTTCGAGCACCGGGGTCCCCAAGACCCCGGCACGCCAGCCGACCCCGACGAACTTGTCACCGCCCGACACGGCGAAGACACGGCACAGGGCCTCTTGGCGGTCCGAGAGGATGTTCACGCAGAAAGCGCCCGCCTTGGCAATCCGGGGCCAACTCGTAGACGACTTCGCCGGGGCAAGCGCGACGAGGGGTGGTTCGAGCGAGAGCGAGGCGAAGGACTGGCAAGTAAATCCGACCGGTTCACCTTCTTCCATGGCCGTTACCACGGTGACACCGGTAGCGAAATGACCGAGTACCTCTTTGAAACGGGCCTCGTCGAAATCCGACGCCGCCGTGGCGCGCAGGTCCGACGTCTCATCGAAGGAGCTCACAGGTCCCCTGTCGCCTCAGTCATGAGCGACCGAGGTCGATGGACTCGCCTTCGCGCGCTGCGGACACGTCATCAATGCGCTTGGCATCGGGCAGCCGGCGGGCCCCGCTCACGATCCGGTCGATGTCTCGGTCAGCGTGGGACGGATCGTGGTGGAAAAGTAGGAGCCGCTTGGCTCCCGCCTCGGCCGCCACCCGGACGGCGTAGGCGATGGTCGAGTGTCCCCACTCCGCCTTCGAAGCGAACTCCTCGTCGGTGTACTGGGCGTCATGGACCAAGATGTCGGCCCCCTCACAGAGCTCTAGGACCCCTTGGGTGACCGTGCTGCGGTCGAGCGGGGCCTGGTGGTCGGGCAGGTACGCCAGGATCTTGCCCTCGGCCTCGATGCGATAACCAAGCGTGTTCCCCGGGTGTGGGACGGCGCGGGCCCGCACCTTGGCCGCACCGACAGCGAAGTCCTCGTCGTCGGTGTCCATGAAGCAAATTTCGCCGCGAAACTCGGTCATCTGGACCGGGAAAAACGGCGGCTGCACGGCGCCCAAGAGCGTCTCTTTCAGGCTGCCTTCGCTTTGGCGGGGACCGTGGACGTTCAGCACAGCGCCGGGATCGTGGAGCGGAGCGAAGAAGGGCAGGCCCATGATGTGATCGAAGTGGAGGTGGGTGAGCAAAGCGGTCGCTTGCAAGGGGCGACCGTCGGCCCGCAGTCCGGGCTCGAGCATGTCACCGAGAGCTCGGAGGCCGGTGCCGAGATCGAGGATCAGCGGTTGGTCGCCCTCGATGGTGACCAAAAGACAGGAGGTGTTGCCGCCATAGCGGCGGTAACGTTCGCCTGAACAGGGACACGACCCGCGAACCCCGTAGAAGGTGGCCTCCACGCCGTGAGGTTACCGCCGCAGCGACGCACTAGCGTTTGCGCGCCATGGGACAGCAGGTCGTGATGGCCAACGGCGTGGAGTTCACCTACCTCGAAGACGGACCCGGCGACGGGCCGCTCGCCCTCTGCCTCCACGGCTTTCCCGACAGCGCCCACACCTGGCGTTACCTCCTTCCCGAGCTGGCGGCGGCGGGATACCACGCAGTAGCCCCATTCCTGCGTGGCTACGCCCCAACGGCGATCCCGGCTGACGGCAACTTCCAGGTCGGCGCGCTCTCGAGGGACGCCAACGCCTTGCACGAGACGCTCGGCGGGACCGCCGAAGCCGTGATCGTGGGCCACGACTGGGGCGCCTTGGCCACCTACGGGGCGGTGGCCCACCAGCCCGAGCGCTGGCGCCGGGTGGTCACCGCCGCGGTACCTCCGACCGGGGCGGTGGCCGGCTCATTCTTCGCCTACGACCAGCTCCGCCGCAGCTGGTACACCTTCTTCTTCCAGTCTGCGTTGGCCGACATGGCACTCCCGATCGATGACTACGTCTTCATAGATCGGCTCTGGTCGGACTGGTCGCCGGGTTTCGACGCCAGCTGGTTCGTCGCCCGGGTCAAAGAGTCCATCGGCACCCCCGAGCACATGACTGCGGCGATCTCCTACTACCGGGCCCTCTACAACGGCGATCTCCACGATCCCGATCTGGCCGCCGAGCAGGCAGCCAGCGCATCGGTGACCCCCCGGCCCACGCTGTACCTCCATGGAAGAGACGACGGCTGCTTTGGCGTCGAATCCATTGGTGATCCCTTGGCCTTTTTGGCCGAGGGGTCGGAGCTGGCGGTGATCGACGGCGCCGGCCACTTCCTCCACGTCGAGCAGCCCGAAGGGGTGAACCGGCGCATTCTCGGTTTCCTCGCCGGTCGCTGATCTCGAAATCAGGCCAACTCGAGCAGCCCGGCGCTCCCCCACCGAGCCAGCCCGTCGCGCACAAGTTCGTCGGCGATCTGCCGGGCCCGTTCCGGTTCGCCGGCCCAGCCCGAGGCTCGGGCCAGCTCGGTGGCGGCGATCGATCGGCGGCGCAAGGCGGTCACCAGCCGACCCCGACCCTCACGGTCAGAACCGGCGAACCTCGATTGGGGACGAGCCGTCCCGGCCGACGCCGCGGCGGGATCAGGTGGGGGCCAGCCGGCGGCGGCCCACCGACAACGCCGGCGCAACGGACAACCATGGCAGTCTGGGTGGCGGGCAACACAGTGTCGGGCCCCGATGTCGAACAGGGACTGGTTGAACGCCCAAGCCCGACCCGCCGGCACCAGGCTGTCGGCGAGCTTTTGCGAGGACACCGCACCGAGTGGGTGACCGGCAACTGCCCGCGAAAGCAGCCGGGCCACGTTCGTGTCGACCACACCGGTATCGACTTCGAAGGCAAACGACAAAACGGCCCGGGCTGTGTAGGCGCCCACCCCTGGAAGCGAAACAAGGGCAGTGAGATCTACGGGAACCCGGCCACCGTGGCGTTCAACCAAAACTCCGGCGGTCCGATGGAGATAGACGGCTCGGCGGTTGTAGCCGAGCCCCTCCCAGGCCACCACGACGTCGGCGACGCGGGCCGCCGCGCAGGCCGCCGGGGTCGAGAAGCGTTCTATGAAGCGCCGGTAGGGACCAAGGACTCGGGACACCTGGGTCTGCTGGAGCATCACCTCGCTCACCAGCACGTGCCAAGGATCCCGAGTGGCCCGCCAGGGCAAATCACGACGGTTGGCCTCGCCCCACCCCAGCACGGCCTGCCGCAGCGCGCCCAGCCCGGAGCCCGTCGGAACTTCGACGGTCAGCTCCAGACGTCGTCGCTGTACGGCCGGCGCCGCATCGGCGCTCCCGCCTTCTTCCATACCATCACCTTGCGACGGAAGAAGCACACTTCTTCGGCCCGTTGGTTGAACGCTTTGGTCTCCACCCTGACGACCCCCCGGTCATCTTTGGACATGGACTCCACCTTGTCGATGACTTTGGTCTCGGCGTAGATGGTGTCGCCGTGGAAGGTAGGGAACCGGTGGAGGAGCGACTCCACCTCGAGGTTGGCGATGGCCGAGCCGCTGACGTCCGGTACTGACATCCCGAGGGCCAGGGAGTACACAAGGTTGCCGACCACAACGTTCTTCTTGTGCACCGTCTCTTGCTCGGCGAACCAGGCGTTGATGTGCAGCGGGTGGTGGTTCATGGTGAGCATGCAGAAGAGATGGTCGTCGGCCTCGGTGATCGTCTTGCCCGGCCAATGTCGGTAGATGTCACCGACGACGAAGTCTTCGAAGTACCGGCCGAACGGGCGGTCGTAGGTGGTCATGAGGGGTGGTGTAGTACGGGCGGGGGGCCCTCGTCCAGCGGGCGTCCCGTCCCTTGCGCCTCCACGGGAGGATCCGAAGTCCGAGGAACCATCGCTTGGGCCGTCCCGAGCACCGCCCAGGTCCCGATGATCCACCAGGCACAGATGGCCGGGAAAAACGTCGTCCGGTGGACCGAGGTGTCGAGCCAAAAGCCCACGTTGCCAGGCCCGGTGATGTAGGTCCCCGCCACGAGGAATGCACCGAGAGCGAGCGCCGCCCACGCCCACCCATCGTTTCGAAGGCCGCTGGCCCGCCGGACCTGGCCCAGCGCTATCCCGCCCGCAATGGCGATGGGGACGGCGAAGGCCAACACGTGGAGATGGCCGGACATGGCTACAACCGTCTGATGGGTGCGCGAAACCAGGTCGCCCTGGCGGACACCGAAGACCGCCACGTTCTGAGATGCCCCGAGCAGGACCATGAGAAACGGCCACGCCCCCAGAGCCAGCACTCCGATCGCGCCGAAGCCGAGCGGGCGCCACGGGACTCCCGAGAGCTGGGCCCACTCGTGGTGCGCGAATCGGACAGTGATCAGCACGACAATGGCCACGGCGGTGGCGGTCCCCTCTTGCTTGGTCAATCCGGCCACCGAGAGCAATAGGACACCCACCCACAGGTCGCCCCGGCGGCCAGGAAGCACCAAGGCGAACCCGATCGCCCCGACGGCGGCAGCCGACCAGAGCAGGTCGGCGTACCCGTTCGTAGCAAAGGGACCCGCCACCCCGAAGGCCACCAGCACGAGGAGTCCAGCGACCACCACGCCCGCTACGTACGGAGCCTCGAGTCGACCTCTTCTCGGAGGCAGAGCCTGGTGGTCGGCATGGGCCGCGGCGACCCTTGAACCGCAGTGGCGGCCGACCTCGACCACCGCCCACGCCGCTATCGAGACGGCACACGCGTTGAGCAGTGCGATCATGACGACGCCGAGGGTGTCGGACCGATTTCCAGTGATGAGCCAGGAAATGGCCACCGATCCCCCGATGAGCGGCGGGTAGGAAGCGTGGGCAAATGGTATGGCCGGATTGCTCAGCGCGGCGAGAGCGGTCCGGTGCCCGTCGGTGAACCACACCGCATGGAGTAACCAGATCGTCCGTGCATCAAACCCGATGTGCGGGGCGCGCAGGGCCGACAACGAACCGACGACAGCCAGTGCGATCACGGCGGCCCCGACCATGCCGGCACCACGGTGAAACCGATTCGCCGACCCGGTCGGTCGGGCGCCACCGCTGGGCCGGACCCAAGGTCGGGACCCGGGGTACCGCGCCACAAAGACCGCCGCCGACAACCCGGCGACCAGGGCGATACCCAGGAACCACAACAGGACCGATCCGCCGAGGGCCAGACACCCCGCGGCCGCGAGTGCCGCCATGATTGCCCCGGTCAGTGGGGCCAGGGGGATACTGACCAATCGCAGGCCCACCAGGACGAGCACCGGGAGGAGTCCGGCTGCGGCCAGCGCACACGACGCCACTGCGGCCGCCTCGGCCGTGCTCACAGGGGCTGGGCTGGGGGAGGCCCCTGGCCGCTAAGGGACGCGCCGGTCCCCTGGCGCACGGTGCCGTTCGGATAATGGGCGACCACCGCGGAACCGAGACAGCCTCCCGGGCGCCGCTCGAGGGTGAGTACGGCGACGGCGATCCGACGGTCGGTTGTCAACACGTCGCGGGGGGCGACGACCTTCGAGAGCGTCGCCCACGAGCCCGGGTTCGCCGTCGATACGTCGACCACCTTGCCCGGGCGCACCAGACTGGATGACTGAGTTGTCAGGCAGTCGTAGTACGCGATGTCGAGCCGAGCCGAAGATACCTGGCGGGCACTGCCCAGACCTGCCGTGGCTCGACCACCGTGAACGGCGCCGATCACCAAACCCACCAACACAGTCAGGGTCACAGCAAGGCCAACCAGACGAACGGCCGGCGGGCGCGCCGGGAGATCGTGAGGTCCTGGCCGCTGATCGGTCCGGTCGATGCCCGGACCATCGGTCACGGCGCCGGTGGCCGGGGCCGAGTGGTGAATCCGAGGGACGCGCCGGGCAGCGATTCGCCGTCAATTGTCAGCCGCCACGTGTAGCGCGTCGCCGGGGCCAGAGGAATGGGCCCGAAGTTGACGGCAAACGCGACATCGATCGGCGAGCCCTCGGGGATGCCCGGTGGATGGGCCACCGTGAAGTCGCCCCGCACCTCGAGCGGCTGGGCCCCATCGGGTGTCTCGACGAGGACTGGTCGGCCGTCGGCGTCTTCCAAGAATAGCTCCCAGTGGTGCTCATGCTCGGCCTCATGCCAGTCGACGTCGACCTTCAAGGCGACCGCCGAGGGGACCGGGTCGGGGCCAATCAGCGACCATCCACCACCCAAGATGTAGAGCTTTCCGTCCGCCACCTGGGCGGCGTCACACAACAGCATGGTCACGTTCACCCGGCCGAGGCTACCGGGACCAGAAGGCCTCTCGTGAAAGGATGACGTCAATGCAAGGGCGCCGGATCTCGTGACCGAGCCCGATCAGCGAGTCGCGTGGTCGGGACGATCGTCGACCGCCGGCTCGAACCCAGGTCCGAGCCACCTGCGGGCGTGGGCCTCCCGTCGATCTGCACCGCTCGTGGCCACGGTCGCCACGCTGCTGATCGGCCTCGACTATGTCTTTTTGTGGGAGGGGTTGCCCCGAGGCCCCTTTGGCATCTGGCTTACTCCGAGCGACCTGTGGGGGACCTATCTGGCGTCCATCAGCCTCGTGCACGGCCATCTGACATCGGCCTACGCCGCCCTTCCCGGATCCCTGATCGTGATGGCACCCGCGGCTGCGCTGGGCAATGCGCTGCACTTGGAGGTCGGCCCGAATTTCGCGGCGTTCGCCGCACCGAACGGTTGGCTGCTCGTGGGGCCCTACACGCTGGTCCTCGCCGCGATTCCCCTCTTCGCGGCCGACGCCATCGCTGAGCAACTTGGCTCGAGCCGGCGCACCCGCCTGGCGCTCGCGCTGCTAGAGGCAATCGTGCTGGCCAACGTCACCATCAAATGGGGTCACCCCGAAGACGCAATTTCGGGCGGCCTGATGCTGTTCGCGGCCCGTGACGTGGCCAACGGTCGCTGGCGGCGAGCTGGCTGGTTGCTCGGCGCGGCGATCGCCGTGCAACCGTTCGCCGTCCTCGCCCTTCCCGCCCTGATCACCGTGGCCGCGGTGACGCACCGCCGCCAGGCGGTCCCCCTGTTCGTGCGGTCTGTCGTACCAATCGCAGTGCTCTTGTTGCCGGCGCTCGTGTTCGACTGGCACGAAGCGACGCAGTGGATCATTCATCAACCCAATTTCCCGTATTTCAACCACCTCACCCCGTGGACATCATTGGCCACCCGGATTCCTGGCCGTTTCGTCGCGGTCTCGGCCGGCCCAGGTCGCCTCATCGGTGTCGCGGTGGCAACGGCGCTATCAGTCGTTGTGTGCCGGCGACATGCCCAACGTCTTGAGGTGGTCCTGTGGGCCATCGAGGCCGCCTTCTTCCTCTGGCTGGCCGTCGAGTCGGTCATGGACAGCTACTACACCTGGCCGGTGCTCGCCCTCGGTCTGCTCCTTTGTGCACGGCGCAAACGCTGGCGGCTCGCCGCGGCCGGCGCGGTGGCGATCTTTGTGACGTGGTTCTCCAACGTCGCGTGGACTGGGATCTGGCCATGGTGGATCATCCTCATGGCTGGGTTGCTGGCCATGCTGGCACTGAGCTGGCCCGGAGCGAGCTCCTCGCCGTCTCCTGCAGACCCCTCGGCGGCGCAAGAACACCGACAGCCCGCGGAGCATCCCGACGTCGCCAGCCTCGAGGCTGTGGCCCACGCAAAGGGCCAAGAGGTCGTCGGTTAAGGGTGAGCGGGTTGGCGGCATGGATCGGCGGGGCGCACCGCTCGCGGCGGACGACTGGCGCCCGCCGATCGTCGAGACGTCGGCGATCGGGGCGTAGGGCGGCCGGCATTGGTGGCGACCCGAAGGGCTCGTGTGGATGGTAGCGGCGTGTTTCGCCATCCGGGTGATCGTCGAGCCGGTGATAGTCGGCTACTACCTTTGGCCGATACTGGCGGCGGGGCTAGTTGCAAGTTCGGCCCGCGGCGGGGGCGTCTGTTGGCCGGTGGGGCGGCGGCGTCGTCGATCTGGTGGGCGGTGGAGCTCGTGTCCGGGGTGGTGGTGCTGGCCCTCGCCCGCCCCCGCCCGCGACCACGCCTCAATTGCCGAGCACGGCAACGGTAGTCCCGGCCGTGCCAGGATCGTCGGGTCATGGGGCTCTTCACGTTCGTCGGGCTATGAGCACGGCAGGAGGTAGTGCGCGATGAGCGCCTTGAAGGGCCTGCGCGACGACGTGTATCGCCGCCCGCTCGCCACCGCCCTCGACCGGCTGGGGATCGAGTTGGGCTGGCGGTGTGTGGACGTGGGCGCCGGTGGGGGCGACGTCTCGGTGGCGCTGGCCGAAGTGGTCGGGCACACCGGTCGGGTCTACTCGGTCGACAGCGACCCCCTGGCGCGTGACGAGGCCGCCCGGGCGGCGGCAGCCCACAGCCAGGTGGTGGCCATCACCCAGGCCGGAGAGGACCTGAACCTCCCCGAACCCGTCGACCTCGCCTTTTGCCGCTTCTTGTTGCTCCACGTGGTGGATCCCTCAGCGGTGCTGGCCCGCATGGCCGCCGCCGTGCGGCCCGGCGGTTGGGTCGTGGCCCAAGAGCCGATCACTTCAGCCGGACGGGTGGGCGGGCTTCCCCTCTCGATGCCCGACGCCGCGCACCCCGACGTCGGGGCCCGGCTCCCGGCCCTCGTGCGCGAGGCTGGACTCGAGATCGTCGACGCCTGGGCCGAGGCGCAGGCCGGCGTCGGACCGGGACCGGTCAGCACCTATCTCGCCAGCCTGACCGGCGTCGACCCCGGCGACGACCCGGTGGTACTCCCGCCCCTAGTTACCGTGCTCGGGCGGAAAAAGCACGGGGACTAGGGTCCCGTTCATGACGCACTCCTCCCCCGATCTGGGCGCGGCAACCGCCGCCGTTGCCCTCGCCGAAGGTGCCCTCGATCAGGCGATCAGGAACCTCGGAGACACCGGTGGTATCGATGCCAACCAAGTGGTCGCCTACGACATCGCCCACGCCGCGGCGGCCACCGCGACCGCCAGGGCAACCCTCGACTACGGCGCGCACGGCGAGGTCGAGGCCCAGATCGCCTGTGCGTTTGTGGCCGACGCCCTCGGCGACCTGGTTGGCCGGCTCATCGGGCGAGAGACCCAATGGGGGATCGAGGCGGTGCAGCTGGCGCCCGCCGGCAAGTTCTTGAACACCTACCGGGCCCCGGACTTTTTGGCCGAACTCTGCGGCAAACAGGGGCCCCGGCATCTGGGCGAGGATTTCGAGCTGGTACGCGAGACCTTCCATCGCTTCGCTGAGGACAAGGTTCGTCCCCAGGCCGAGCACGTCCATCGCACCAACGCCGACATCCCCGAGGAGATCATCAGCGGGCTGGCCGAACTGGGCGGCTTCGGGCTGTCGGTCCCCGAGGCCTATGAGGGCTTCGCCACCGGAGGTGAGAGCGACTATCTCGGAATGGTGGTGGCCACTGAAGAACTCAGCTGGGGATCTCTCGGCATAGGCGGCTCCCTCATCACCCGCCCCGAGATCCTGACCCGGGCCCTCGTGTACGGGGGCACCGAAGAGCAAAAACGCCGGTGGCTGCCGAAGTTGGCAAGCGCCGAAGTGCTCGCCGCCGTCGCCGTCACCGAACCGGACTTCGGCTCGGACGTGGCCGGCATCATGACGTCGGCGACGCGGGCCGCGGGCGGCTGGCGGATCAACGGGGTCAAGACCTGGTGCACTTTCGCCGCTCGGGCCGATGTGCTGATGCTGTTGGCCCGGACCGATCCCGACCGCTCCTTGGCCCACCGGGGCCTGTCGCTGTTCGTCGTCGAGAAGCCCGAGGGAGACGGCAGGGGGTTCGTCTTCACCCAAGACCCCGTGGAGGGGACCGGCGGTGAGCCCGGGCGTCTCGAGGGCCGGCCCATCGACACCATTGGGTATCGGGGCATGCACAGCTACGAACTGGCCTTCGAGAACTGGTTCGTCCCCGACGCAAACCTGGTCGGTGGCGAGGAAGGAGTCGGGAAGGGGTTCTATCTCCAGATGCAGGGCTTCGAGAACGGTCGGCTCCAGACCGCGGCCCGGGCCCTCGGGGTAATGCAGGCGGCCTATGAGGCGGCCTACGACTACGCCATGAACCGCAACGTCTTCGGCGCACCCATCCTCGACTACCAGCTCACCCGGGCCAAATTGACCAAGATGGCCGTCATCATCCAAGCCACTCGCCAGTTCAGCTACCAGGTGGCCCGATTGATGGCCAACGGCGAAGGCGCCCTCGAGGCCTCGATGGTGAAGGCCTACGTCTGCCGAGCCGCCGAGTGGGTGACCCGCGAGGCCGTGCAGATCCACGGCGGCATGGGGTACGCCGAGGAGTACCCGGTGAGCCGCTACTTCGTCGACGCCCGCGTGCTTTCCATCTTCGAGGGTGCCGACGAGACCCTGGCGCTCAAGGTCATCGCCCGGCGGCTGCTCGAAAGCGCCGCCTGACTTTTCACGTCGTGGAGCGGGTCAGCCCGGCGCGCTCGCCTCGCACCACGAACTTGGTCGCCATCTTGGAGCTGGCCTCGTCGATCATCTCGTCGCCGAACATGACCGCACCCTTGCGATCCTGCTCGGTCGCCTTCTGGTAAGCGTCAAGGATGTCCCAGGCCCGGTCGAACTGCTCTTGAGTGGGCGAGTAGACCTCGTTGAGGGTGGCCGCCTGGTCGGGTGTCAGCGCCCACTTGCCGTCGTAGCCGAGGACACGGGTGCGTTGGGAAAACTCGCGGAGCCCATCGAGGTCGCGCACGTAGAGATACGGACCGTCGATGACTTGGAGTCCGTTGGCCCGTCCGGCCATCAAGATCTTTGAGAAGACGTAATTGAAGTGGTCGCCGGGGTACTCGGGGATCGCCACCCCACCGGTGAGAACGGGCATCTCCATCGACGCGGCAAAGTCGGCCGGCCCGAAGATGATTGTCTCGAGGCGGGGCGAGGCGGCGCAGATCTCCTCGACGTTGATCAGCCCACGGGTCGTCTCGATCTGCGCCTCGATGCCGGTGTGGCCAACTGGCAGCCCGCTGTTCTTCTCAACCTGGGTGAGCAGCAAGTCGAGAGCGATCACCTCGGCCGCTGACTGGACCTTGGGCAACATCACTTCGTCGAGACGCTCGCCGGCGTTGCCGACCACGTCGATGACGTCGCCGTAGGTCCACTCGGTGTCCCAGGCGTTGATACGCACACACAGCACCCGGTCGTCCCAGCTGAGGTTCTTGATGGCGTCGACCACCTTGGCCCGGGCCGCCACCTTTTCGAGCGGGGCGACCGAGTCCTCGAGGTCGAGGAAGGTCATGTCGGCAGCCACGGTCGGGGCCTTGGCCAGGAATTTCTCGGTGGCGCCGGGGGTGGAAAGACAGGAGCGTCGGGGCAGCGAACGGGATCGATCGGACATGGTCCGATGGTAACAAAGCCCGCCCGAGGCCCCATCGGGTGACGGGCCAAGCGCCAGGATCGGCTCAGCCGAGCTTCTCGTGGAAAAAGGTGGTCACGGACTGCCAGAGCTTCGCCGATTCCTCGGGGTTGTACACCTCGGGTCGCGAGTCGTTGAAGAACGCGTGATCGGTGCCGGGGTGGATGATGATCTCGGCTTCTTTGCCGAGCGAACGGAGCTGCCCGCCCAGTGCCCGCGCCGCATCAGGCGTAAAGAAGTCGTCGCCCTCGGCGTAGTGACCCTCGAACGCGGCGGACATCTTCGAGTAGTCGGGTTGCGCATCGGGCCACGGAATGATGCCATAGCACGCGACGACCGCCTTCACCGCGTCAGGCCGCTCGGTCGCCAGAACCAAGGCCAGTCCGCCGCCCATGCAAAACCCGATCACCCCCACCGCGTCAGAACCCGAACGGCGGCGAAGCTCATCGACCGCCCCGCTCATGTCCTTCGCGGCGCGACCGAGCTCCATGGCCATCATCTCCTTGCCCGCTTCGTCGGGCTCAGAAACCGTCTTGCCCCGATACAGGTCGGGGGCCAGAGCGACGAAGCCCTCGCGGGCGAATCGGTCGCAGACGTCTTTTATGTGCTCGACCAACCCCCACCACTCCTGGATGACCACAATTCCAGGGCCCGCACCACCTTTTGGGGAGGCCAGATAGCCTTGTCCGCTTGTGCCGTTACTCGGAAATTCAATGATCTCGCCCATGGGTACTGAAAGTAGCCGCGGCCTGCGGTGTTTCGTAGGTGAATTTGGTCACAAGGGCCTGCTGCGGGAGAATTATCATGAAGTGTGCCTCTGAACTGGACTTTCCTACCATCGGTAGGAGACATGCCCAGGCACCGATCGCCGAGGGTGATTGCAATGGCCCTCCGGGGCGGGTAAAGATGTCGGGCATTGTGACTGACGTAGAGCGGCCTTGGAGCCACTCAACGCCGCGGTCTCCTAGGGGCGCTCGGCTGCTCCGGCGGGCTTCGATGCCCGTTCTGGCTGTTGTCATAGTGTGCTCGGGCACTGTGCTTGTTTCGGCGCGCCCATCGGGCGCCGACCAGATCTCCGACGCTAAGGCGAAGGCCGCCCAGATCGAGGCCCAGATCACCGCCACCGGACACCGGATTGACGCACTCGACCAGCAGTACCAGGCCGACGTGGCGCACAAGGCGTCACTCGACGGTCAGATCGGCGCCACTCAGGCCAAGATCACCCAGACCCGACAGCAGGTGACTGGCGACCAGGTCGTGCTGCGCAAGGCCGCGGTGAACGCCTTTGTGACCGGTAACTCGGCCACGAATCAAGAGCCCCTCTTCTCGGGGAATCAGAAGTCGGCCGACGCCGAGCAGGAGTACAACCAGGTGGCCGAAGGTGACCTGGGAACCGCGGTGGCCAACCTCAACACGGCCCAGAATCAGCTCAATGCTCAAGAAGCAACCCTGCAGACCCAAGATCAACAGGCCGCAGCCGCCGCGTCGGCGGCCAATGCGGCGCAGAATCAGGGCGTCCAAGAGCAGGCCCAGCAGCAGCAATCTCTCAACCAGGTGAACGGCCAGATCGCCACGCTCATCGCCCAGCAGCAAGCCGCCGCTGCCGCTGCCGCCCAGGCGGCGGCGACGGCCAGGATCCAGGCGGCCCAGCAGGCTGCAGCAGCGGTCGCCACCCAGGCCGCAGCCAACCCGACCACCCAATCGCCGCCGCCCCCCCCGCCGCCCTCTTCGGGCGGAGCCGGCGGCGCCNNGTGCCCTACGTCTGGGGCGGGGCCAGCCGCGCCGGTGTCGACTGCTCCGGCCTGACCATGCTGGCCTGGGCCGCTGCCGGCGTCAGCCTCCCCCACTACTCGGGGGGTCAGATGTCCGACAGCACGCCGGTGCCCATCTCGGACCTCGAACCCGGTGACCTTCTCTTCTACGGACCGGGCGGCAGCCAGCACGTGGCCATGTACATCGGGGGTGGCCAGATGATCGAGGCGCCCTATACCGGTGAACACGTCTGGATCGTCGGGGCCCGCTTCGGTGGGGGCTTTGCGGGGGCTGGCCGGCCCTAGGCCCCGAGGGCTGAACCGGTTCGAACCGGGCCATACTGGGCGAGGTCCACCGCGCACATGAAGCCCATCCCCGTCGCCTTCCACATCGGCCCACTCGAGGTCCACACCTACGGCATCGGGCTGGCCATCACCTTCTGGTTCGCCTACCGCTACTTCGAACACCGACTGGCCAAGAACGGGTACCGCACGGACTGGGTCGTCGGCATGTTCCTCTGGGTGATCCTGGCCGCCATCGTCGGGGCCCGCGCCCTGCACGTTCTTTCGAATCTCAGCTACTACACCCACAATCTGGGTGACGTCCTGGCCATCTGGCACGGGGGCCTGTCGTCGTTCGGGGGCCTGCTGTTCGCGGTGCCCACCGCCGTCATCCTCACCCGGCGGCGGTGCCCGGAGCTGCCGATACCCCGGGCCTTCGACCTCGTGGCCCCGGTCTTGATGGCGGCGTGGGCCATGGGGCGCCTTCTCGGACCTCAACTCATGGTGGCCGGCGGCGGTCATCCCTCGAACCAATGGTTTTGCATGTACTACGCCGGCCAGCACGGTTGCCGGCTCCCTGTACCGATCTTCCAGGCGCTCGAGGACTTCAGCGTGTTTTGCATCCTCATCCTGATCGAACGGCACCTCAACCGGTGGCCGGACGGCGCCGCCCGCGTCGGTTACCCGAGCGGGGTGGTCATCGGGGCTGGCATGGTCCTGTGGGGCATCGAGCGCACGCTCGACGAGCATTTATGGCTCGGCGAGGACGGACATCTCGGCTCCCTGCTCGTCCAGATCGCCGGGATCTCCCTGGCGGTGGCGGGCATCGTGGTGTTGGTGCTGGCCCGACGGCACTGGCGGTCCTGGCTGGCCGCAGGAGCACCGGGGGGGCACCGGCCGCCCTCAGAGGGACCCGAACCCGACGAGGGCGCTGCGGACGAGCCCGCCGGGGTGGGAGACAGCGAACGGGGCGCGGACCATGCGAGAGGCGCGGAAGGTCACCCCGACGCCGTCTTGTCCACGGGCCCGCTGGCGCCGGGTGTCCAGGCGCTCAGTGCTCCGCCGGAGGTCCAACAACTGGACTGAGCACGACTCGACCACCGCGCTCACGGTCGTCCCTGGCCACCTCCGGGCCGACCTGGGCCTCAGGACCCGATTGCGGGTGGGGCAGAGCTCGGACTTGCCACACGAGCCCGGCGGAGCCGAGCTCGGCCTTCAGGCGTTGGGCTTTTCGCCCGACTGTGCCGCGGCGCGGATCTCCTCGAGCCGGTCGATCATTCCCATGCGTTCTTGGCCGACCTCTCGGTCGAGCCGGGTGGCGATTTCCTCGGGGCTCCAGCGACCCTCGGCGCGCATGGCACGGACCTCGACCGGCTGGTTCCACACGGCGATCTTCGAGCCGACGACCGTGTAGACCTGCCCGGTTACATGCTTAGCCCGGTCCGAGAGCAGGTACACGACCATCGGAGCGATGTCCTCTGGTTCTCCGTTTTCCGCTAGCTCCGACGGGACGTTGGCCGACATGCGGGTCCGAGCCACCGGTGCGATGGCGTTGGCGGTAACCCCGTAGCGGTGGAGGCCGACCGCGGCTGAGCGCACGAGCGAAACGATGCCGCCCTTGGCCGCCGAGTAGTTGGCCTGGGCCACGCTTCCAGCGAAGGCGCCCGAGGTGAATCCGATGAGGGCACCGCCGCCTTCCTGCTTGCGCATGACCGCCGCGGCGGCCCGGAAGACGGTGAAGTGACCCTTGAGGTGGGTCGCCACCACCGCATCCCACTCGTCCTCGCTCATATTGAACAGCATGCGCTCACGCAGAATGCCGGCTACCGCCACGACCCCGTCGATCCGCCCCCAACGGTCGAGAGCGCTTTGGACGATGTGCTGGCCCCCTTCCATGATCGAGACGTCGTCTGCCACCGCGATTGCCTCACCGCCGGCTTTCTCGATCTCCGCGACGACCCGCTCGGCCACCTCGCTGGTCGGATCCTCACCGGCCATGGACACGCCGATATCGGCGACCACCACCTTGGCCCCTTGGGCTGCCGCGGCCAAGGCCACGGCCCGCCCGATGCCACCGCCGCCACCGGTGACCGCCACAACCTTGCCCTCCAAGAACCGTGCCATTGCCTGTGCCTCCTGGCCGTCGTCTTCTTCGCTGTTCGCCGCTCGCGCCGACGCCGTCGGCCCGGGCGGTCGATTGACGAGAAGTTAGAACATGTTCTAGCTTGACCCCGGCGACGCCCGCCACTTAATGAGTCGGGTTTGCCCCGACCGGCCCGTCCCGCCCCGGCCAGCGCCAGAACAGGAGGAACCCATGGGTGATCTCGGATTTTGGGCACTGGCCCAAGAAGACCCGGAGCACTTGGCGCTCGTCGCCCCCGACGGCCAACACCTGAGCGCCGGCAAGCTGTTGGGTCGGGCCAACCAGGTCGTGCACGCACTCCGGGGCCTCAGCCTGGCTCCGGGCGACGCGGTGGCGACGGTGCTGCCCAACTCCGCCGAAATGATCGAGGTGTATCTGGCCGTCGAGCAGGCGGGGTGGTACCTGGTACCGATCAACCACCACCTTGTCGCAGCGGAAATCGCGTACGTCCTGAAGGACTCAGGAGCGAAGGTGTTCATCGGCCACGAGCGGTTCGCCCAGGCCTGCATCGACGCGGCCAACGAGGCCCAGGTGCCCGACGCCGGCCGCCTGTCGGTGGGTGAGGTGACCGGGTTCGGCTCTTACGGGGCGGCGCGTGACGCCCAGCCGACTTCGCTACCCGAGGACCGCACCATCGGTGACGTCATGAACTACACATCGGGCACGACGGGAAACCCCAAGGGGGTCTACCGGCCCTTGTCGGGCGCCACCCCCGAAGAGGCGGCCCTCGGCCTCGGCGGCATCCTCCTTCTCTTCGGCATCACACCCCAAGACGGCAACGTCCATATCGTCGGCTCTCCCCTCTACCACACCGCCGTGATGCGCTTCGGCGGGGCATCCATCCACTTCGGACACACCCTCGTCGTGATGGACAAGTGGCAGCCCGAAGAGATGTTGCGTCTCATCGAGCAGTACAAGGTGACCACCTCGCACATGGTGCCGACCCAGTTCCACCGCTTGCTGTCCCTTCCCGACGACGTCCGCGGTCGTTACGACCTCTCGTCGCTCCGCCACATGATCCATGCCGCTGCCCCGTGCCCTGTCGACGTGAAGCACAAGATGATCGAGTGGTGGGGACCGGTCATCGACGAGTACTACGCCGCGAGCGAGGGCGGAGGCACGCTGGTCACTACCGAAGAATGGCTTGCCAAGCCCGGAACGGTCGGCAAGGCCTGGCCGATTTCTGAGATCGCCATCTTCGACGATGATGGGAACCAGGTGGGAGAGCCCGGGGTCATCGGCACGGTCTACATGTCCATGCAGACCGGTGACTTCGAGTACCACAAAGACGAGGCCAAGACCAAGAAGAACCGGATCGGCAGATTCTTCACCGTGGGCGATGTCGGGCTGATCGATGAGGACGGCTACCTCTTCCTGCGGGACCGCAAGATCGACATGATCATTTCGGGTGGTGCAAACATCTACCCGGCGGAGATCGAGAACGTGCTCCTTTCGCACCCCGCCGTCGGCGATGTGGCGGTGTTTGGGATTCCCAACGAGGACTGGGGCGAGGAGGTCAAGGCGGTCGTCGAGCCGTCGGACGGGTTCGTCGCCTCCCCTGAGCTGGCCGACGAGATCATCGCCTTCTGCGCGGGCAAGCTGGCCAAGTTCAAGACCCCGAAGTCGATCGACTTCACCAACGAAATGCCCCGGGACCCCAACGGGAAGCTCTACAAACGCAAGCTGCGCGATCCGTACTGGGAGGGCGTGCAGCGGGCACTTTGAACGCAGGGTTGGTCAAGGCCCCGTCGGCCCGGACCGGCCGTTAGGCCGGATGCGGTCCTTCAGCGCCGAGGGTTCCTTCGGTACCGAGCACGTTCCCACCTTGGTCGACGAATGCCTGCAGGTCGGGGTCGACCACATCGCCCGCCGCCTCCTTGGCGTTCGCGGTCACGATTGAGAGCATCTTGGTGGGACCGAGCTCGATGAAGATCCCTTCGGCCTCAGCGGTCAGCTCGCCCTCGTGGTAGATACCACCCCAGGCGAAAATCTTGCGCCCCTCGGTGTGGGTCTGGCGGGCCACAAGGTCGAGGGGGGTCAACAGCGGGGTTGGCTTGCGGTACTTGACCGTGAGCGTGCCGGTCATCCCCGCCCGGTTGGTGATGATGTTGGCAGAGCCCAGTAGCTCGTCCATGAGTTCGGCGATGACCCCACCGTGCACACAGGTCGGCGGCCCTTCATAGGGATACCCGAACACGGCCCGGCCCCGCAGCTCGAGTTTCCCATCCTGTCCATTCACCGCCCACAGCTCGACCGGCGGGGCGATCGGATTGGCAAAGCCGATCATCGGACTTGTCGGAAAGAAGTCCTGGGGGTGTCCGGTGTTGTCGGGCTGGCCGCGGGGACGCTTGCCCGGTTCGGCCGCCTCCTCGAGAGAATCAGCCAGCCGTTCGACTTCGTCGGCCATGGCCGCGAGTACCGGGCCCGGGATCGTTCGGCCGACGAGCTGCTCGCTCAGTCGACGGATACCCCCAGCCGCACGGTTCCGGGGAGTGTCGGCGGTCGAGAGGGGCACACCGTGGAGGGCGGTGGCTTCGGCGGGCAACGGAGCCCGTTCGAGCCGACTCATCGACGGCGGTAGTTCGGCGTGCGCTTCTCGGCGAAGGCCTTCTGGCCCTCCGTGGCGTCCGTCGTGGCAAAGATGGGCCAGCCGATCTCGAGTTCACGAGCCAAGCCCTCTTCTTCGGACATGCCCTCGGTCTCGCGCACCGACCGCTTGATCGCTTCTACCGCAAGCGGGCCGTTGGCCACGATCACCTCGGCGATCTCAAGCGCGCTCTCGAGCGCCCGGCCGTCGGGGACCACCCGCCCGATCAGGCCGATCCGTAGCGCCTCGTCGGCCGCCACCTCACGGCCAGTGAGCAGCAGATCCATGGCCATGGTGTAGGGGATCTGGCGGCGCAGGCGAACCGTGGACCCCCCGAGGGGGAACAGCCCACGGCGGGCCTCAAAGACGCCGAATTTCGCCCCTTCGCCGGCCACCCTGATGTCGGTGGCCTGGAGAATCTCGGTTCCGCCGGCCACCGCCCAGCCCTCGACGGCCGCTATCAGGGGTTTGGTCAGCTGGTAGTGGCGGAGCAGGGCCTTCCAGTGCAGGTCCGGATCCTCGGCCGTCCGGTGCTGGTATTTCTCGGCATCGGCACCCCCCATGGCCTTGAGGTCCATCCCGGCGCAGAACGTGCCGCCGGCCCCGGTCAAGATGGCACAGCGGATGTCGTCGTTGGCGTCGATCTCGGCCCAGGCGTCGGCCATGCCCACGAGCATGGGCAGGCTGAGGGCGTTCTTCGCCGCGGGCCGGTTCATCGTCACGATCGCCGTGGCCCCGTGGCGCTCGTAGGTCAGGTGCTCAGTTGATTCCACGAGCTGACACTAGAACAGGTGCCAAATCGGGCGAAAACCGGCCGCCCCTGCGGACGCCCGGCGTGAACGACGACCCTCTTGGGTGGGCGATCTACAGGCGTTCGATGATGGTGCCGGTGGCGAGGGCGCCGCCGCAGCACATCGAAACAAGCCCGAAGGTCTCGTCGCGGCGCTCGAGTTCGTGCAAGATCGTGGTGACGAGTCGACTGCCGGTGGCCCCGACCGGATGGCCGAGGGCGATAGCCCCCCCGTTGACGTTGACCTTGTCCATGTCGGCCTTGTGGACCTTGGCCCAGCTCATCACCACCGAAGCGAAGGCCTCGTTCACCTCGAACAGGTCGATGTCCGCCATGGTCATGCCGGCCTTCTCGAGCACCTTGGCAGTGGCGGCGATGGGTCCATCGAGGTGGTAATAGGGGTCGGAACCGACGAGCACCTGAGCCACGATCCGAGCCCGGGGGCGGAACCCTTCGGCCTTGGCCCGATCGGAAGACATCCAGAGCACGGCGGCCGCTCCGTCGGAGATCTGCGAAGAGTTCCCCGCGGTGTGCATCCCCTCAGGCATCACGGCCTTGAGTTTCGCCAGGCCCTCGGCGGTGGTGTCCCGCAATCCCTGGTCTCGGCCTACCACCTTGCGCTCGCCGGCATGCTCACCCATGGGGCCTTCCTCGCCAACAACGGGCGCATCAACCGGGACTATCTCGCGTTCGAACCTGCCTTCAGCGACGGCCACCGCGGCCTTCTGCTGGGAGACCAGGCCGAGCCAGTCCACATCTTCACGAGTGATGCCGTACTTCTCGGCGATGCGTTCGGCGGCGCCGAACTGATCTGGCATATCCCAGGGGAAATCAGCCGGCCGAGATCGGCCCGGGCCGTTGAAGGCGTTGGCACCGAGACCCACCCGGCTCATGGATTCGACACCACATGCGATTCCGACATCGATGGCGTCGGCTGCGATGAGGTTGTTGATGAAGTTGTTGGCCTGCTGGGAGGAGCCGCACTGACAGTCGATCGTGGTGGCCGCCACCTCGTAGGGGAGATTCTGGGCGAGCCAGGCGGTGCGGGTCACGTTGGACGCCTGTTCCCCCGCCTGGGTGACACAACCGCCGACCACCTGCTCCACGATGGCCGGGTCGATGCCGGCCCGCTTCACCAGCTCGGTTTGGGCCGTACCCAACAGCTCCGCGGCATGCAGACCGGAGAGCAACCCGTTGCGCTTGCCGATCGGCGTACGGACCGCTTCGACGATCACCGGCTGGGCCATGCGAACACCTCTTTTTTTTGCTGTGCGGCGGCGATCGGCCGACGCGTGCGTCCGGTTCACTCTAGAACCTGTTCTAGATATTACCACCGGCCTGCTGCCCCCGGTCGTGGGCCCGCGAGCCGGTGATCCGAGGCGGCTGATCCGACCAGACGCCGCCAGCTGCAGCTGCGCCGTCTAGCCCAGGAGTTGTTTGGCGACGACGACCCGTTGGATCTGATTGGTTCCCTCGTAGATCTGGGTGATTTTGGCGTCCCGCATGAATCGCTCAACCGGGAAGTCCTTGGTGTAGCCGTAGCCTCCCAACAGCTGCACGGCGTCGGTGGTCACCGACATGGCCGTATCCGACGCGAAGCACTTGGCCATGGCGCCAAACATGCTGAGCTCCCCAGAGGGGTCCTCATCGACCAGCGCGCAGGCCCGATAGACCAGAGCTCGTGCCGCCTCAGTCCGAATCGCCATGTCGGCCAGCATGAAGCGCAGACCCTGGAACTCGGCGATTGGGGCTCCGAAGGCCCGGCGTTGTTTCATGTAGCCCGCGGCATAATCGATGGCGCCCTGGGCGATGCCGACCGCTTGGGCCCCGATGGTAGGTCGACTTCGGTCGAGGGTATGCATGGCGATGTGGAACCCCCGACCTTCCTCTCCGACCAGATTCGCGGCGGGCACCCGCACCTCGTCAAGGATGATCTCCCCCGTCGGACTTCCCCGTAGGCCGAGTTTGTCCTCGTGCTTGGCAACCTTCACCCCCCAGTCGGTCTCAACGAGGAAACAAGAGACCCCCCGGTGTCCAGCGGCCGGGTCCGTTTTGGCGAAGATGGTGTAGGTGTCCGAGATGCCGGCATTGGTGATCCAATACTTCGACCCGGTGAGCACGTAGCTGTCCCCGTCCTTCACGGCCCGACAACGCATGGCCGCCACATCGCTCCCGGCGTCGGCCTCGGACAGGCAGTAACTCGACTGCGCTTCGCCGGCAGCGACCCGGGGGATGTACTTGCGCTTCAGTTCTTCAGAACCCCAGTTCATCAGGGGCAACATGCCGAGTTTGTTGATCAGGAGCGTGATGGAGGTGGAGGCACATACCCGAGCCAGCTCTTCGACGGCGATCGCTTGGGTGACCATGTCGGCCCCCGCACCTCCATACGCCTCGGGCATGCCCAACGCGGGCAGTTCGATCTCCCGGCAGGCCGCGAACGATTCCCATGGATACTGAGCGGTGCGGTCCGCCTCGGCCGCGTGAGGCGCCACTCGGTCCTCGCAGAACTGCCGGAGGGTGTCGCGGAACTGACGTTGCGTGTCGCTGAGGGCGAACGGGGACTCTTGCATCCAGACAGTCTTTCAGACCGCCGCAAGGTCCGGGCATGCCCGGTCAGGTCGACGCGAGATGGTCGAGCAGGAGCCGGCCCAGCTCATCGGGGGCCTGTTCAGGAACCCAATGACTCACTCCGTCGAGCACCTCGAAACGGTAACTGCCGGCCACGTACTCGGCCGTCGCTTCGGCGGCCACTCGACCGAGTGCGGGGTCGCCGGTGGACCAGACGTAAAGCGTCGGGACGACGATCGGGGGGAGGCCATCGACATCGGACGCTCGCATGGCCCGGTACCAGTTGAGCGCAGCCGTCATGGCGCCAGGCTCGGTAAGCACGGCCACGTACTCGTCGGCCATGGTCGGATCAAGCCCCGAGCTCTCGAACAGGGTCCGTAGCCCCGATCCGCTGCCGTCCTCTCCCAACAGCAGTCGTTCGGGCTCGTCGGGTCGCCGGAACATTTCCATGTATCCGGACCGTTCCACCTGGTCGGGATCGTCACCCACGAGCGCTCCTCTGAGGGCCTCAGGATGGGGGGTCGAAACCACGCACAGGCTCCGTACCCGGTCAGAGTGTCGGGCCGCGGTGACCCAGGACACCATTCCCCCCCAGTCGTGCCCGACCAGATCGAACGTGGCCATCTCCATGGTGTCGGCGATGGCCAACACGTCGTCCACCAGGTGAGGGGTGGCATAGTCGGAGATGGCCGTCGGGCGGGCGTCCGGCGAGTACCCGCGCTGGTCTGGGGCGACGGCCCGATATCCGGCCTCCCCCAATTGGGTGAGTAGGACGCGCCAGCTCCATGACGTCTCTGGGAAGCCATGGAGCAAGAGGAGAGGGCGACCGTCATGGGGCCCTGCCGCCCGGGCCGAGAAGGTGAAGCCGTTGGCGTCGATCTCGAGACGCTCGATGTCCGACGCCATCACGCACCTAGCGCGTCCGGTAACGGCCCGTGCGCGGGCGCGCCGTTCACCCCGGTGCGACAGCCTGGACGGGGGGAAGCAGTTGACGCCAGCCACCAGCCGCCAGCCAGTCGGCGACCTGCTCGGGGCTCAGTGCAAGCGTCTCCTCTTCAACCCGGTCCGCGATCTCGAGTTGCACGACGTAGTCGTGGGCGGCCGAGCGGAATAACCGGACCCGCTCGGCCACCAGCTCAGCGGGAACGTCTTGGAGGAATCCCCACAAAGAGAAGGCCACCGTGAGGTCGTACACACACGGGGCGCGTCCGAAGAGCCCGGCGCGGCGCGAGGCAACAAGGGCGCAACCGACCACGGCATCCTCGACCGACTCGCCGGGAGTCAGGCGGAGCTTGTCCTCGAATCGGTGGCCCAGCAGCAGAGCGAACCCCTGATCCGGTCCCGGCCTGCCGACGCCGCGACCAGATTGCAGCCGCGGGATCGCCAACTCGGCTGGCCGCTCCGCTACCCAGTGGCCGGGCACCTGGAGGTGACGAGCCGCGCGAACCTGGTCGGCCTCTGCGACGGGAACAAAGCTCGGTTGGGTCATAACCCCCGAAGGCTACCGTACGGCCCGTGAGCGCTCGAAGTTCTCACCCGTTGGTCGGGGCGTGGAGCAGGCCGAAGATGATCGAGTCGTAGAGCGCCTGCCAGCTCGCTTCGATGATGTTCTCTGAAACCCCGATGGTCGTCCACGTACGCTCCCCGTCCGTGCTGTCGACAAGCACGCGGGTGACCGCGCCGGTCCCGTGACCGGTGTCGAGCACACGAACTCGGTAATCGGTGAGGTGGACACGGGAAAGGGCCGGATAAAGCGAGCCGATGGCCTGGCGCAACGCCGCGTCAAGGGCGTTGACCGGGCCATTCCCCTCGGCGGTCGCAACCATCCGCTCGGTACCGATGCAAACTTTGACCGTGGCCTCGGTGGTCGCATCCGGGGCTCCAGCGAGACCCGGTGTCCCAACACCGGCCGAGCGGGCACCGTGGTCGGTGATCACTCGGAATGACTCCACACTGAAATAGTCGGGTTCCCAGCCAGCAGCCCGCCGGAGCAGGAGCTCTAAAGACCCGTCGGCCACTTCGAAGTGATAGCCCTCGTGCTCGAGTCGCTTGAGCTCGTCGAGTACCCGCCCCAATATTTCGCCGTCGAGCTCGAGACCCAGCTCAGTCGCCTTCATGTCAAGGGTCGAGCGACCCGATAGCTCTGAGACCACCACCCTCGGGCCGTTGCCAACCAAGGTTGGCTCGACATGTTCGTAGAGGTCCCGTCGGCGGGCCATCGCACTCGAATGCAGGCCTGCCTTTGTGGCGAATACCGAGGAACCAACGTAAGGCTGCTGGGGATTCGGGGCGATATTGACAAGTTCGGCAATGTGGTGGGACACCGGCGTCAACCGCTCCAGCCGTTCGGGCGGAATGGTTCGGATGTTGAGTTTCATGGACAGGTTGGGGATGGCTGCGGAAAGGTCGGCATTGCCGGCCCGCTCCCCGTAACCGTTCACGCAACCCTGCACCTGGGTGGCACCAGCCTGCACCGCGGTGATCGAGTTGGCCACCGCGCACCCAGCGTCGTTGTGGCAGTGGATGCCGACCTGAACATTGGAGCGGGAATGCACGTCGGCGACCGCTAGGCCAATATCGTCGGGGAGATTCCCGCCGTTGGTGTCACAGAGGACGACCGACTCGGCACCGGCCACCTCCGCAGCCTCTACAACGCGCAGTGCGAAGTCGCGATTGTGGTGATGGCCGTCGAAGAAATGCTCCGCGTCCACGAAAACCCGCTTGTCGTAGCGGCGGAGGAACTCCACCGAGTCGGCCACCATGGCCACCGCTTCGTCAAGGGAGGTCCGCAGGGCGTCGGTGACGTGGCGGTCCCAGCTCTTGGCCACAATACAGACCACCGAGGTGTGGGCTTCGATCAGTTTTCGCAAAGTGTCATCGTCCTCCGTCCGCACCCCGGCCCGGCGGGTGGAGCCGAAGGCGACCAAAGTCGAGGTGGTGAGTTTCAGCTCGCTCGGGGCGCGTCGGAAGAATTCGTCATCTTTGGGGTTGGCACCCGGCCACCCACCCTCAATAAATGTGACACCGAGATGGTCGAGCTGCTCGGCTACCCGCAGCTTGTCATTGACGGTCAGGGAGAGTCCCTCTTGCTGACTGCCGTCGCGCAGGGTGGTATCAAAGATGTCGACCGACTCGGGCAGGTTCGGCAGTTCATAGCTGTGCGACACCGCCGAGTGGGAATGGTCCCCCGGGCCGTGATCGTGGAGATGGTCAGTCGACATAGTCGAGCCAGTCCTTGTAGCGGTCAAGCTCTCCGCGCACCGCCGCGAAATACGTTTGCTGGATCTCCGTGGTGATCGGACCCGGCCTGCCGGTGCCGATCGGGCGGTCATCGACGGCCCGAATCGGAACAACCTCGGCGGCCGTTCCAGTCAGGAACGCCTCGTCGGCCAGGTAGAGGTCAGTACGGATCAACTGGTCATGGGAGACCTCGACGCCGAGATCACGAGCGATTGCCTCGACCGAGTCCTGGGTGATCCCGTCGAGGGCCCCGGCATCCGAGGTCGGCGGGGTGATGAGCCGCCCGTCACGCACGATGAAAATGTTCTCCCCCGTGCACTCGCTGACCCGGCCATCCGAGGCGAGCAGGATCGCCTCGTCGTATCCCCCCTTGATCGCCTCCACCTTGGCCAGAGAGGAGTTGACGTACATGCCGGTGCTCTTGGCCGCCGTCGGGACCGCGTTGGGGTCGTGGCGCCGCCACGAGCTGATCTTCACCGAAACGCCGTTGGCCACGCCTTCGTCGCCCAAATAGGTGCCCCACGGCCACGCGGCGACGGAGACGTTCACCGGGCAGGGCAGCGGGTTCAGGCCCATCTCGCCATAGCCCAAGTACACCAATGGCCGCAGGTAGCAGCCGTCGTGCAATTCGTTGACCCGCACCACCTCGCGGGTGGCCTCCACGATCTGATCCTCGGTAAAGGGAACGTCGATCATGAAGATCCGGGCGGAGGCAAACAGCCGGTGGATGTGGTCACCCAGCCGAAACACGGCCACGCCGTTCGAGGTCGGATAGGCGCGGATCCCCTCAAAGACGCCGGAGCCGTAGTGCATGGTGTGGGTCAGAACATGGACGGTGGCGTCGGCCCAATCGACGAGCTCGCCGTCCATCCAAATTTTCTCGGTCGGAGTGATGGACACGATTCAGAGCCTTTCTGCAATGGCGTCGCCGATGGCAGCGGTGGACGCGGTCGAGCTGGCCGAGACGCCAGCGTGGTCGGATGCGATGTACTCGTTGATGGCTTTGTGTACTCGGGTGGCCGCGTCCATCTCACCGAGGAAGTCGAGCATCAAGGCGGCCGAATGAATGGCGGCTAGTGGGTTGGCAATGCCCTTTCCTGCAATGTCGTGCGCCGCTCCGTGAACGGGCTCGAAGAGTGAAGGCCCGCTGCGGGCCGGGTTCAAATTGGCCGAAGCGGCGAAGCCGATGCCGCCGCTCACCGCACCCGCGAGGTCTGTCAGGATGTCACCGAAGAGGTTATCGGTCACGATTACGTCGTAGCGCGAGGGCTGCTCGACCAGGTAGATGCACGCGGCATCCACGTGGTTGTAGTCGACAGCAACCTCGGGGAATTCTATTGCGACCTCGTTTACAGTGCGCTGCCAGAGGTCGCCGGCAAACGTCAACACGTTGGTCTTGTGGACGAGGGTCAGCTTGCGCGTCGGGCGACCCTGGGCGAGCTCGAAGGCGAACCGGGCGCATCGCTCGGCCCCCATCCGGGTGTTCACCGACCCTTGGGTTGCGATCTCTTGAGGCGTCCCCTTCCGGAGGAAGCCACCCTCCCCGGCGTAGGTCCCTTCGGTATTCTCGCGGATGACTACAAAGTCGGCACCTTCGGCGATGGAACCCGGCACCCCGATGAACGGACGGAGGTTCACATAAAGGTCGAGCTCGAAGCGGAGGCGCAGGAGCAGCCCCCGTTCAAGGGTCCCCGGCGGCACAGTGGTGTCCCCTACAGGCGGACCAACCGCTCCGAGCAAAATCGCTTCGAATCCGCGGAGCTCTTCGAGCACATTGTCGGAGAGCACTTCGCCGGTACGGACGTAACGGTCCGCCCCCAAGTCGTATTCGACGGTAGTCAGGACCGCTCCGGCGGCGGCCACCACCTTGAGCGCTTCGGCGAGGACCTCGGGTCCAATTCCATCCCCCCCGATTACCGCGATCTCGTGGTCTTTATCGCTGCTCATCGTGCTCGATCCCTTGCCTTCGATCCGTCCCTGCTCATTACCGCTCGATTCGTATCCGTCAGACGTCATGGTCCAATTCCCAGCAATTATCCCTGTTCCGGACCTATTTCAACCGGCGCGCCGGAAATTGAAAAAACCGCCCACCAAATGGACGGTCTTAGAGGCGCGCACCGGTTGGTACGCGCCTAGGCAATAATGACTACTGAGTACAGGGCCATGGTCATCACGGGCATAGTTTCCCCCAGAGATCGGGCGGAGTCAATCCCTGAATAGTCGACCGGTGCAATGATCACCAGGCAATGTGGCCACGACAACGGCAACCTGAACCGCACGGACCGAGTGCCCGGACTGACGGTCCGTCGGCTCCGATTTCAGGTCTCGGACGGAATCTGATCTGGCGTGCGATCGCCCTCCTTGTTCCCCTCATTCAGACCCTCCTTGTTACCTCCTACGCTTTTCGGCGTCTCGGTGCCTCGGCGTTCGGGATATTCGCTCTCACTCTGACGCTTACGAGTGTCCTCCTCGTAGTGGATTTTGGACTGTCGACTGCAGCGACTCGATCCACCGCCCAAGATGACGTGCATTTTAGCGAGACTCAAAGAGCCGCCGCCCGTCGATCTGTCCAAGCAACCCACAGCGCATATTTGGGGTGCGGCCTCGTGGCTCTATTGGCAACCGCGATCCTCTCACTATGTCTGCCGTTCGTAACGTCGGCACACTCAGCCTCGACCGCCCAGGATCAAGCGCTCGTTGTTCTCGTTGGAGTATCGGCCGCGATCTACCTGGCTACCGCCACTCTCGACGGCATTGCGGCTGGTCGGCAGCGATTCGAAGTGCAAGCGGCTGGCGCAGTCGTCGGCTCGATTGCCAACCTGACTGTCGTCATCTTAACGCTCGGTCCAATTGGTATCGTTGCGCTCGGCTGGGGCCAACTGGCCTTTGTCTTGGGCAACCGCGTCGTTTCCGTGACCTGGGTCTCATTGCGCGAACGATGGTTCAACATCGTGCCCCAGAGAGTCACGCGCTCGGAACTGCGGGCCGTCGTGGGTTTTGCCATCCCCATTCTTGTGATGACTGTCGGACTCCAGGTGATTGGCGCGACTGACCTACTCGTCGTCGGCGTGGTGTCCAGTACGGCAGCTGTGGCCCTCTATCGTGTCGGTACTCTCGCGCCAAACGGAGCCGTCGCCCTGATCTTCACGGGCTATGACACCGTCTTTCCAGGTCTATCCGCGACGCCCGACGCGGAAACCCAAGACGACATCACGCGATTTCTCACACGAGCTGTTTGCTTCATGGGTGGGGCGATTTTCGGAGCACTGATCCTCCTTCGAAACGACGTTGTTCTTCTCCTCTCTGGGAGCAATTCACATCTCGCCGCCTCCATTACCATCGTATTTTCTGCAGTATGGCTAGTGAATTTACCGGTTCACGGCATGTCGCTGTTGCTCATCGCACGCGGGAGACAACGCCTTCTCGTCCCCCTGATTGTCTCGGAAGTTGTGGTGAATGTTGGTTTAACGATCGCCTTTGTCTTTGCTTTCGGACCGATAGGTGCCGCGATCGCCACTCTGGTCGAGTTCTCGATCGCCGACCTCTTGGTCTTTCCGTGGCTCGTCCGCCACGAATTCGGATATTCTCCGATGCGCGTGATCTGGCTTGAGGGTGTTCCCGCCATTGCTTTGGGTCTCGCGGCGGCCGCCGTGAGCGTTGGTCCATTCGTCGAACTGTCACCCAGCATCGAGCGGCTACTTCTCGGCTCTGGGACCACGCTGATCATCAGCGTGACGGCTGGATTGCTGCTCCTGGGGCAGGGCGGTCGACACCGAGTGGTCGCACTATTGCGTCGAAGGGCCACAGGTGCTTCCCTGCCGATGCCGATCGATCCATTTGTCGCAGGAATGGAATGATCCCCGAGATGAGGATGATGCAACTTCCTATCAATCGCGGCTCATCTTTCAAGGACTATCTCGGCCGTCGATTGATGGCCTCAAGACATCCGGTTCAAATGACTGGCGAATTCATCCGCGAATGGACAGCCACAGCCGAGGAGCGGCGGCTTCTGACTCAGGTGCGGCAGGGGTCCAGCGCGTGTTGGAGGCCCGATGATGAGCCTCATCCACTTGTCACGGTTCGAATCGCTACCTACGACCGGGGCCCTATCGTTGCCGAGCGCTCTCTAGCGTCGGCCATCCGTCAGACATACGAACGCCTCGAGATACTCGTCATCGGCGATCATTGCGACGGGGCCACCGAAGAAGCCGTCCGGTCGGTCCGGGATCCAAGAATTCGATTTGTAAACCTTCCGGCTCGAGGTAACTATCCCTCCGATCCCCGGCTGCGCTGGATGGTCGCCGGGTGCGCACCGATGAACGTTGCGCTGACCATTGCCAAAGGAAAATGGATTGCTCCATGCGATGACGACGATGAGCTTACCGATGATCACGTGGCCTTACTCCTCGATAGAACGCGAGAAGCCGGCCGCGAATTCTCCTGGAGCATGGCGTCCATGGAGACCACCCCCGGCAACTGGGATCTAGTTGGGATGAATCGCCTTCGACACGGGTTCGTCACGCACGGATCAGTGCTTTACTCATCGGCACTTCGTTTCTTTACACATAACGCTCTGTCTTGGAAACTATTCGAACCCGCCGACTGGAATTTGTGGCGACGAATGCGACGAGCCGGGGTTGCGATGGGATTTGTCGACGAGATGACCTATCTCCACTACCTGGAACGGCGCATAGAGCCGTGACGATTACCACAGGTGCAATTTACAGGAGGCTCGAGAAATCTGGGAGCCGAGCTTGGTGGTACGTGCAGCGCAGTCGTTCGGCGCGGCGTCTATTGCGGGACGTTCCCACCGGATCGCAACTCCATCTAGGCTGCGGCCAGGTGCATTTTGACGGATGGCTTAACCTAGATAGAGACTTTCGGTCGTCCCCCGATATTCGGCTAGATCTCCGAGCAGGTTTGCCCGTCGCATCGGGTACCGTCTCATTCATCTACAGCGAACATCTTATCGAACACCTCACGCTCTCCGCGGGCACTCGACTGTTCGTCGATGCTGCGGCCGGGCTTGAGAAGGGCGGCGTCTTCCGGATTGCGATGCCCGACCTCGGCTACCTCGTTCAGAAGTACCTTAGGAACTGGCAAGACCAAGAATGGCTAGCAGACCCCGTATACCGGTCCATCGACTCCGCCGCACACATGCTGAACTACTCCGTTCGCGAATGGGGACACCTTTATCTTTACGATCTCGACGATCTGAGTAGTCGCCTGCGAACCGCTGGATTCGACTTTGTCGCGCAGAGGCAATGGGGAGAGTCCCCGCACAAAGAGCTCCGAGATCTCGAACGACGCCATGACTCGAAGCTTATTGTGGAGGCTACGAAATGACGCATGACCATGCCGCAAGCAGTGCTCCTTGCGTGGCGAGGTAGCAAAGTTCTCCGTGAAAGGGCCCCTCAAGCTCGGGATTCTCGGCTCACCCGGAGTTGCCGTTCGTTGTCTCTCGGCTCAAACCTGTGCACCATCAGGCCAAAAGACCAACGGCTCCCTCATCGACGGCGGCTTCTTGACGGAACTGCTGATTCATCCGCGGGAGCGGTCCCCGTATCATCCGCGTCTTTGCCTCGGACTCGCGATCGGTTCTCGACGCGTCTACTCGGCGCCCCAACGAGTCGCACAATCCTGGACCGCGCGGATAACGCGTTCAACCTCATCATGATGTAGTCCACCGATTGGAAGAGAGATGATCCGAGCAGCGATCTTGGCCGTTGTCTCCAGTCCACCCACTCGGGGGGAACTGGCGAACACATCGTGGGTATCGACGGGCGGGTTGTAGTAACACCGAGATTCGATGTGGTGGATTGACAGCTCTTTCATCAGCAAGTCTCTGCTCTCGCAAGAAGGCATGACTGCCGAAACGAACGGCAGCGCAGAATGTTGCTCAAGTGGGGGCGTCCAGACATCTATCTCATCGAGTGCATTCTTATATAGCGCGAAGAACTCACGCCGTTGCTGGAGCAGGGCGTGCAGTTCGGCCAACTGGCGCAACCCGATAGCCGAACTGAGCTCAGGTAGTTTCGCGTTTGTACCCAACTGGCGCGCCACTCCGGACGTATCGAAACCGAAATTCTTGAGTTGCACCAACCGCTCGATGAGATTGGGATCTCGAGACGAGATCGCGCCGCCCTCGCCGATGGCAAGGGCCTTTGTGGCATGTAGCGAAAAAATCTCACAGTCTCCACTTGCGCCCAGACTCTTTCCGGATGGAAACGCGGATCCGAAGCCTGCGGCTGAATCAATGATCAGTGGAACATTGAATTCGAATGCGAGATCTTCCCAGAAACCGATCTCAACATTCGGAATCCCGAACGTGTTGGTGAGAAGTATGCCGCCGACCGACTGCGAAGAATTCTCCAGTACCCCGCGGGCTTGCGAAAGATCCGGCTGTAGGTCATTTTCTGAAATGTCAATAAAGATCGGCTCGTACCCACATAGTTTGAGCATCAAAGGTCCAGCAGCAAAGGTAAAGGACGCCACGAGTGCACGACGACGCGGAAGAAATAGTGCTTGGATTGCGAGCTGCAACCCGGCCGTTCCGCTCGACACGAGTGCAACACCGACATCTTGTCCAATCCAATTCGCGAGAGCCAAGGAGAAGTTATGTTCGACTGGACCCGAATTGGTGAAGATCCCGCTGAGTCGGATCCGATCGTAGTCTTCGGCTACTACGGCGGCCGATGGAAAGGTAGGTCTCATGAATGGTATGCGACTCATGGTGGTGGACCTAGATATCGCGCATGGCGAGCCGGTACGCCTTGTACTACTTCTTGTTCTTCCACGTCTCGGATAACAACTGCCCCGGCGGCCACATACGCGTAGCTTCCGACCCGAATGTGATCAATTAGTGTCGCTCCAATACCGATGAAGGATCCGACTCCAATCTCGACGGCTCCTCCAAGTGTCGCGGCTGGACACAACGTTGCGAAGTCTCCAATATTCGAGTCATGGCTGACATTAGAGCCGGCATTGATTAGGACATGCTTTCCGATAACCGCCTTTCGGTTCACGGTTACAGCCGGTCCAATGGTTGTGCCGGTCCCGACAACGACGTCGTGGGCAAGCCACGCGGTCGGTGCTACTGGACTCGCGAAGGCCGGGAAGGGCCATTGGCTTACCATGCGGCGCTTCACTTTCGGGTCTCCGACCGCGACGACAGCGGGATGGCCCGCGAAGCGTCCCAGGTCATCGGCAAAAGTCAGAATTGGCGCGCCATAGTCAGTGAGTTCCCGATCGTAAGCAGGTGGGTGCTCTTCGATAAACGCAACTACTCGATGTCCCAATTCGGCGCAGTACTCACTCGTCTCAAGGGCTTGACGGCCCGCACCAAGGAGGACGATGAGCATGTCATCCACGATACATAGTCTTCCTGACGTATTTGGTCATTCTTGACGGACTGAAGACCGTTGGTCTCACGGCGCGCTGCGGAATCAGTCAGGCGCCCTATATTCCGAGTCAAACAGGGGACCGCTTGCAGCCGTCATGTACACCAAGACGCACGAGACGGCGAGATAATTGACGACCGAGATGTCGGGTAATCACCACCGGAGCGACCTGGAGCAAACAGTTACGGGCAATAGTGGTTCCTTCGATGCCTCCGGGTTCTTCAACGCCGGCTATCGATTCGGTGGTTGTGATACCCGGAACGCTGGATGGACTCAGAATGCGCGCGAGGATTGGCGGGATGATCCAGGACGGCGTCAACCCCGATCGCAAAGGCTCTTCCAGCACGCAAGAGGGGCTGGCCCGGAACGTACAGAGAAATGACTCGACTGGGAAAGCGACAGTCATTGTGGTTGCCTACGGCGTGGATCACCTCAATCTGTCGTGGGTTCCCGCAGACGTCCCCGTCGTCGTGGTGCACAACGATCATCGCCTCGGTCGAGACATGCGGAGCCATCCGAACGCCCTCCACCTCTTTCCCCAGCAGAACATTGGATTCGCCGCCGGCGTCAATCTTGCCCTCACCAAAGTCCGAACCCCTCGCCTAGTCCTGGTCAACCCCGACGTCGCAGGCACGCCTCGGCATTGGGAGGTCCTCGCGGCGGGCATGGCTGATCAGATCGTTGCTGTCGACCAGGTCGACGGCCAAGGCAGGCCGACCTCGGTGATCAACCGTTTCCCCACTCCGGCCTCGGCGCTCCTCACGGCGCTGCGCGTCGGCCAGCTGGCCCCGAGGGGAACCAGGCGGCGTCGCTGGCTTTCGTCTTTTTTGGGCCCGTGGGGAGCTGATCACCGCCGGTCGCTCGAATCAACCACCGGAAGTCGCATAATGTCTATCGAGAGCCATTGGGCCACTGGTGCCCTTCTTTCGATAGACACCGAAGTTCTTCGATCGGTCGGTGGCTTCGACCCCGGCTTCTTCCTCTACTACGAAGACGCTGACCTGGCAGCCCGGCTCGCGCTCGCCCGCCCGGGCATCACCATTGTCGTTGCCGACGTAGCGCCTGCCGTACATCTTGTCGGTGGCTCCGCCGCTGACCGCAGAACCCGCGCTTTCGTACGCGCTCACCGTTGGCGCTCTGCTGCGCGCTACGCGGACCGTCGTGAGGGCGGCGCCTGGACGGCGACGACGCTCGTGCTCAAGGTCGGGGCCGCGGCTACCGCCCGGACGAGTCCGTTCCCAGTTCTCAGCCCGCGGCCCTTGCTCGACGCCCGGACAAGCGAAGTGCGCCCAGTCTCGGTTGCCGTTGTCCATACCGCCCGACGTGCTTCGGGGGAATCGCGTCGGGTACAGGGCTGGCTCGAGCTTTTAAAGGCCGCCGGCTTCGAGCCCTACAGCGTGCCTCTTCTCGGGGACAATCTGCATGGGCATGGGCGGCGCACCTCCAAGTACCACCCGTCGTGGCCGGGATCCGCAGCTCTTTTGGAAGTCGTACGCGGTTCAGCCAGCCCCGAGACCCTGGTGTGGAATCGTCGCCGGCTCGATCTCACGTTGGCGGAGCTCGATCCGGACATCGTTCTTTGTGTAACCCTGCGAGCGTTTTCGCCCCGCCTGGCTCGCAAGCACCCGGTGGTCCTCGACCTCGTCGACCCGTTGAGCCAGAGCTATCGCCAACGCGGTGCAATTTCCGAGCGTGTCACCGGCCGGTTCGGTTTCAGACTGCTCGCAAGCGCCGTCGGACGGGCCGAACGGTATGCGCCAGGACTCGTCCCGACGACAGCGGCTGGGTGGTCAGATGCCCAGAGACTCGGACTCGCTTGGATCCCCAGTCCGGTGTCAAAACCCTCCCTCACGGGGCCATCCCCGATCCGAGCGCTTAACGCACCTGACGCAACGAATCGATCGTGGGACGCCCTGTTCGTGGGCACACTTGACTACCCTCCCAACATCGACGCGGTCACCCGGCTAGTCACCGGCATCTGGCCCAGGGTGCGGTCCCAGGTCCCAGAGGCGGTGTTGGGCATCGCCGGCCGACGCCCAACCCCTCGCGTGGAGAAACTGACGACTGCTGCGGGGATCGAACTGGTGGCGGATTTCGATGACCTGGGCGAGCTGGTGGGTAGGGCGCACCTCGCCGTTGCCCCCTTGCGCCACGCCACCGGATTCCAGTTCAAGGTGCTCGATGCCGCCGCCTACGGGCTCCCCCAGGTCATCACCCCCCCTGCAGCGGCGGGCTTCGAGCCGGGCCTTCCGGTCCTTGTGGCTCAGACCGACGAGGCGTTCGCCGAGGCGGTGGTGCACTTGCTTGGCCACCCCGACGAGGCGGTGGACCTCGCGGCGCGGGCACGGGCCCACGTAGAGGAGCACTATGGAGTCGACCGCTGGGCACGGTGGCTGCGTGAGTACCTGGGCGCAGTGGTCGGAGGAGGGATCGCCGACCGTCCTGCTCCAGGCGCGTCAGCCGGTAGCCTCGGGGGTACGCCACCGGCCGCCCAATCGCGCGGCGGTGAGCCCCCGCCGGAGGAGGAGCAGTGACCAACACCTCGAAGAACGACGCCGAGCCAACCCGGCTCACCCGCGGGACATACGAGCGTCTCCAAGCCGAACTCGAGGACCTGACCACCCGGGGTCGAGTCGAAATCGCCCAGGCCATCGAGACTGCGCGAGCTTTGGGCGATCTCTCCGAGAACGGTGACTACCACGCGGCCAAAGACGCCCAGGGGAAAATGGAATCCCGGGTCCGCATGCTCCAGCGGATGTTGAAGACGGCCCAGGTAGTCGATGACGCGGGTTCGAGAGACGGTACGGTCACCCACGGGACCACGGTGACCCTGCGCTACGAAGGTGACGACGTGGACGACGTCCAAGACTTCTTCGTCGGCTCCATTGAGGAGCACCCGGGAGACACGCCGGTCGTTTCGCCGATCGCCCCGCTCGGCCAAGCCTTGATTGGTCGCTCGGCCGGTGACACAGTTGAGTACCAGGCACCCGGAGGCACGCTCCGGGTCGAGATCGTGAAGGTGGGCGACTGATGTCCAGGTCGTCATCGGGACCCCGAACCCTGGCCGACAAGGTCTGGGATGCCCATGTAGTCCACGCGACCGAGGGCGAGCCGGATCTGCTCTTCATCGACCTCCACCTCGTCCATGAGGTCACATCCCCCCAAGCCTTCGACGCGATCCGACTTGCCGGCCGCTCGGTACGCCGTCCAGACCTGACCCTCGCGACGGCCGACCACAACGTCCCGACCATTGACATCAACAAGCCTCTGGTCGATCGGGTCTCGGCCAAGCAGCTGGAGGTTCTCTCGAGCAACTGCGCCGAATTCGGGATCATTTGCTACCCAATGGGGCACGACAATCAAGGGATCGTCCACATCATCGGACCCGAGCAAGGCCTCACCCAGCCGGGAATGACGATCGTCTGCGGTGACAGCCACACGTCCACCCACGGCGCGTTCGGTGCACTGGCCTTCGGCATCGGCACGAGCGAGGTCGAGCACGTGCTCGCCACCCAGACACTCCCCGAGCAGCGACCCGAAACCATGGCCGTCAACATCGAAGGCGAGTTGCCGCCGGGGGTGACGGCCAAGGACATCGTGCTGGCCGTGATCGGAAAGATCGGAACCGGCGGCGGAATGGGTCACGTGATCGAGTTCAGAGGAGCGGCCATTCGGGCTCTGTCGATGGAGGGTCGGATGACGGTGTGCAACATGAGTATCGAAGGCGGTGCCCGGGCCGGCATGGTCGCTCCTGACCAGACCACTTTCGACTATCTCGAGAGACGCCCTCACGCGCCGAAGGGCGCGGATTGGGGGGACGCGGTTGAATACTGGCGGTCACTGCCGACCGACGAAGGTGCCACCTTTGACAAAGAGGTCCACCTTGATGCGACAACTCTCATGCCTTATGTAACCTGGGGTACCAACCCAGCGCAGGTCGTCCCGATCGACGGCGCGGTACCCGACCCCTCCTCCTTGGCCGGGGCCGAGGACCGCGACGCTGCCGCTCGGGCGCTGGACTATATGGGCCTGACCTCGGGCACCCCGATCCGAGAGATCGTGGTGGACACTGTTTTTCTCGGTTCGTGCACGAATTCGCGCATCGAAGACCTCCGAGCCGCTGCCGCCGTGCTCGACGGTCGCCGGATCCGCTTCGGGCTCCGGGCCATAGCCGTCCCCGGATCGCGTCGGGTCAAGGATCAAGCCGAGGCCGAGGGACTTGACAAGATCTTCACGACGTCTGGCTTCGAGTGGCGGGAGCCGGGTTGTTCGATGTGTCTCGCCATGAATCCCGACAAGCTGGCCCCGGGGGAACGGTGCGCGTCTACTTCAAACCGGAACTTCGAAGGCCGCCAGGGGCGCGGTGGACGCACCCACCTCGTCTCCCCCGCGGTGGCCGCGGCCACGGCGGTGGCCGGACATTTCGCCACTCCAGAGGACCTCGACCGATGAAACCAGTCACCGTGATCACGGGTCGGGCGGTCCCCCTCGACCGCTCCGACGTCGACACCGACCAGATCATCCCGTCGGATTGGCTCAAGCGAGTTGAGCGCACTGGCTTTGGGGCCGGCCTCTTCGCCGAGTGGCGAGACGACCGGGATTTCATCCTCAACAATCAAGACTTCGTTGGGGCGAACATCCTCGTAGCCGGGCATAACTTTGGGACCGGCTCTTCACGAGAACACGCGGTCTGGGCGCTGCTGGACTACGGGTTCGAGGCAGTGGTGTCTTCCCAGTTCGCCGACATCTTCCACAACAACTCCATCTTGCAAGGGCTCCTGCCAGTTACGGTCAGCCAACAGGTCGATCGGGCCCTCCTCGATGCCGTCCAGGCCGACCCGACCCTCGAACTGACGATCGATGTGGCCCGCGGGACCATCGAGGCGCCAGCAGCCGGCATCACTGCGACCTTTTCTCTCGATGAGTTCACCCGAGAACGGCTGTTGAACGGCTGGGATGAAATCGGCCTGTCCCTACGCCACGAGGCCGACATCGATAAGTTCGAGGCCCGACGCCCAGACTGGCTCCCCACCACCGTCTAGTCCTGCGCCAGGGCGCGGCTGACGGGTCAGCCGTCGACGGTAACCGAAACAAGCTCGAACGCACCCACGTCCACCAACCCCTTGTCGGTGAGCCGGAGTTCGGGGATCACCGACAGCCCGAGGAAGCTCAGCTGCATGAATGGGGCAGGGATCGTCACCCCGAGCCCCGCCACAGCGCGGACGAGTCGGTCGAGCCCGTTGGCCACCGCGGCGGCCCGAAGATCGCTCATGAGCCCGCCTATCGGCAGTGCCAACTCGGCCACGATCCGGCCGTTCTCGTCGACTGCCACCTGTCCGCCGCCAATCTCAGCCAGGCGGGACACTGCCGCAGCCATGGCCCGAGGGCCGTTCAATCCCTGAGCCCCCACCACCATGCAGTTGTGGGCATCGTGACCGACCGTGGATGCGAGTGCTCCGCGAGCCAGGCCGAACCCGTGCACCCATCCGAGCCCGATCCGGCCTGTCCGGTGGTGTCGCTCGACGACCGCCAGCCGGGCCACCTGCTCGGAAGGAAGGGACGGGTCGGTCACGAGCGAGCGGGTCGACAACGATCCGGCCTCGATTCCGATGGTCCTGGCCCGAGAGCCCGGAGAAGAGGGGAGTTCGAAGTCCGATGCGACCGGGTCTGTCCGAAGATGGACTGACTCGCGCATCCACTCAGGCGCGGGGGCGGCCGGCACGGCGTCGGGAACCACGGTGCCATTCACGGCCACCAACCGACCCGCCTGCCACACCCGGGACGGTTCGAACCCCTCCAGGCTGTCGAAGCACAAGATGTCGGCCTGGTAGCCAGGCCCGAGCGCACCGAGTTCGGAGAAGCCGTGATACTCGGCTGGGTTCGCCGTGGCCATCACGAGCGCGTCGATCTCGGAGACCCCTGCGGCCACGGCCAGGGCCACGCAATCGTTCATGTGTCCCGCACCGAGCAGCGTGTCGGGCTCTCGGTCGTCGGTACACAGAGCCACGTGATCGGTCCCGTGGCGCAGCACCGTCGGGACCAGGGCGAGGAGGTTCTGGCTGGCCGATCCTTGGCGAATGAAGACCCACATACCCTTTCGGCGTTTCTCTTCGGCCTCTTCGAGTTCTGTGCATTCGTGGTCCGATTCGACCCCGGCGGCCAGATACGCGTCAAGAGCTCGACCACCAAGTCCCGGAGCGTGCCCATCGACCCGCCGACGCCCGGCGGTGGCGATCCGGGCCAGCATCTCGGGATCCCCGGCAATCACTCCGGGGAAGTTCATGACCTCGGCCACCCCGATCGCCCCGTAGCGGTCCAGCAACTCCCGAACGTCGTCGGCGAAGAGCTCGGCCCCCGAGCTTTCAAACGGGGACGCCGGAACGCAGCTCGATGCGCAGATACCGAAAGTTAAGGGGAGCTCGGCGGCGGCCTCGGCCAAGGCGGCCACACCGCGGACGCCGAAGACATTGGCGATCTCATGCGGATCGGCGGCCACCGCCGTGGTGCCCAAGGGCAGCACCGTCCGGACAAACTCGTCGACCCACAACTTGGTGGACTCGAGGTGCATGTGTGCATCGATGAATCCCGCGGTGAGGGCGGCGCCGTCGAGGTCGATGACCTCGGCTGCGTCGCGGCTCCCCCACCCCGCGATGACGCCGTCGGCGATGGCCAGGTCGGTCTTCACCCATTCGCGGGTGGCCGGGCTCAACACCCTGGCCCCGCTCAACACAAGGTCGGCCGGCCGCTCGCCCCGGGCTACCGCCAACACAGAAGGACTGGCTGGGCGCCTGGCCATCCACGCATCGTGGTGCGGACCCGGCCAACCGTCAAACGTGACCCGAAGCGACGCTGGTGGCAGCCTCAGGGACTGTGCCAGCCCAAGAACAACCGGGCCGAGGCGCGGCTCGCTCGGCGGTCGCAGCGGTTCCGATCACGGAGCGTTTCAAGTTGAAACGGGGTCGCTGCTAGACCCAGCGGTACTTGGTCCAGCCGGACTGGGGCTGGGCTCCGAGACCGTCGTAGAATTCGATGGCCGAGCGGTTCCAATCGAGGACCTCCCACTCCACCCGTCCTTCGGCCTGGTCGCGCAGGTGGTCGAGCAGTGCCCTCGCATGTCCGTGTCGGCGGTAGGGCTCGCGTATGAAGAGGTCCTCCAGCCAAATACCCGAGCGACCGAGGAACGTCGAAAATGTCCGGAACCACAGGGCGTGACCAGCGACCGCGTCCGATCCATCGATGGCCAGGCTCACCGAGGCGACCGCCTCGGGGCCGAAGAGGGCCCGGCGCAGATCATCGGTGGTGCACACGACGTGCTCGCGCAGCTCCTCGTACTCGGCCAGCTCATAAATGAGGGCGAGGATCTCGTCCAGATCGTGCTCCGTGGCCTCCCGGATGGTCACTCGCCGTCGCCTGGGGCGCTCCCCTGAGTCGGGAGTTCGAAGCCACGGTTGGCCGCGCTGACGACGGCGCTGAGCGATGCGTCGAGAATGGACGAGTCCATTCCCACCCCCCACCAGGTCCGCCCGTCGGGGGCCTGCACCTCGACGTAGGCCACGGCGGAGGCCCCGCTGCCCGCAGTGAGCGCGTGCTCCGTGTAGTCCTTCACCTCGAAGTCGACGCCGAGCTCGGCTCGTAGGCCGGCCACCAGAGCGTCGATTGGGCCGTTGCCCTCCGCCGCGACGGTGCGGTGCCGGCCCGCCACCAGCAACTGGGCCGTGACGGCGGTCCGGCCACCTGCGGTCGTGATCTCGCTGCCGATGAGGCGGATGCCCGCGTCCTCGGCCAGGTAGGTGTCGCTGAACACTTCCCACATCTCGGCCGGTTGTATCACCGTGCCGCTCTTCTCGGTGACCGCTTGGACCTTCTGGGAGAACTCCATCTGCAGCCGCCGAGGCAGGTCCAGGCCGTGCTCGATATCCATTACGTAAGCGACCCCACCTTTACCCGACTGGCTGTTCACCTGGATGATCGCCTCGTAGTTCCGGCCCGTGTGTTTGGGGTCGATCGGCAGGTACGGAACCTCCCAGGACTCGTAGTCCTCGCCGATGCTCGCCATGCCCTTTTTGATGGCATCTTGGTGAGAGCCGCTGAAGGCGGTATAGACGAGATCGCCGGCGTACGGATGCCGGGGGTGGACTGGCATCCGGGTGGCGTACTCGGCGACGCGGCGCACCTTCTCGATGTCGCTGAAGTCGAGGGTTGGGTCGATCCCTTGGCTGAAGAGGTTCATAGCCAGAGTGACGATGTCGACGTTGCCGGTGCGCTCGCCGTTGCCGAACAAGGTCCCCTCGACCCGGTCCGCGCCGGCCAGCACCGCCAGCTCGGCGGCCGCCACCGCGGTGCCACGGTCGTTGTGAGGGTGGAGGCTCAAGACCACCGACTCGCGATTGGCGATGTTTCGGCCACACCACTCGATCACATCCGCATAAACGTTGGGCGTGTACATCTCGACGGTGGCCGGGAGATTGAGAATGATCGGCCGCTCAGGTGTCGGCTCAATCACCTCCATCACCGCTTCGCAGATCTCGACCGCGAACTCGGGCTCGGTACCGGTGAAACTCTCCGGAGAGTACTCGTAGCGGATCTCGGTTCCCTCCAGCCGATCTTCGAACTTGCGGCACAGCCGCGCCGCGTTCACCGCAATCTCAGTGATACCCGACTTGTCGAGCCCGAATACCACCCGTCGTTGGAGTTCAGAGGTCGAATTGTAAAAGTGCACGATGGCCCGGCGGGCGCCGACGAGCGACTCGTAGGTCCGCTCAATCAACTCCTCTCGACACTGAACGAGCACCTGGATGGTGACGTCATCGGGAATCAAATCCTCCTCGATGATCTGGCGCTGGAAGTCGTAGTCGGTCTGGGACGCAGACGGGAATCCCACCTCGATCTCCTTGAACCCGACCTTGACCAGGGTGTCAAAGAGCCGCAACTTGCGCTCGGAGTCCATCGGGTCAATGAGGGCCTGGTTTCCGTCGCGCAGGTCCACGCTGGCCCAGCGCGGAGCCTTGTCGAACTGGCGGTCGGGCCACGTCCGGTCGGCCAGCTGCAGGGGGACGTGAGATCCGTAGAGGCCGAACGGCATGGGGGACGGGTCACAGGGCAGAGCCAGGCGAGCCCCCGCGCTGGCGGTTTTTTTGACGCCGTTTTGCTCTCCGTTCATGGGTTCTTCTCCTGTTCCCGGTCTCGTAGCCTCTTCGGGCCGTCACAGCGCACCGATCCAATAAAAAACCCCCTGGGCCTTGCGGCGCAGGAGGTTGCGGGCGAACGCGATGTGGCGTTCGCCGTCAAGTAAGCAGCAGGTCCGAGGTCGGTGCTCTGTACATTATGCCTCCATGGTGCCAGGAGGGAGTGGGCTCGTCAAGGTGTCCCGACCGCCCGACTGACCGGGTCGGGCCGCCCGGGGGACTGAACCGGCGCTGCTCTTCGGACGTGCGCTCCTCGCCGGCCACTTCTCGGCCACGCAATGACGACCACGGCCAGCGAGCCACCGGCCACGACAATTGGCCAGAGCCATTCGCCCCCGGGGCCAGCCTTGGCGTACACCGTGACGAACGTCGCCAGCACCCCGACGGCGGCGAAGCGCCAGCGCCCGGCCGTCGCAGCGACCAGGAGGCCCACAGCCAACGGTGGAAAGACGTAGTAGCTCACGAGCACCGGGTCCACGAGGCAGCGGATGACCAGAGCGGCGGCCACCGACGCCAAGACGACCACCAGCGACGGCCGGCGGCGGCAGACAACCACGCAAAGGACGAATCCAAGCAAGGTGGCGGCCGAGCGCAGCGGCGCCGCCGAGACCGATGCCCCGGAGAGCCGCGGTGCGAGGTGGGCCCACGGTGTCACGTGGTCTCGGACCAGTGACGCGGGCTGCAGGTGCAGCGTACGAAAGGCTTCGTGCCAGTTGGCGATCAGGGGCCCGACGACGACCACCAAGGGGGCCACCACGATCCGAGCACCGAGCCCCAGCCAGCGGCGGGCCGGTGCGAAGGCAAAGGCGACCCCCACCACGGCCAGCACGATCGGCTGGAGGGCGATGGCGACGCCGAAGAGCCAGCCGCAGCGGGCCCAGCGTCCGTCGGTGGCGTCGACGACGGCGAAGAGCATGAACGAAAGGGCCAAGGGGTATTCGGGATGGCCGTACCAGAACGCAACGTTCCAGAGCACCACCACTTCGAGTGCGGCCAAGACCCACCGACGCCTCGAGCCCACCCCCAGGCGCCGTGAGAGCGCATCGGCGGCGAAGAGCACAGAGGCCGACAACAAGAGCACCCACAGTTCCATCACCGGCCACGCGGTGGGGGCCTGCACGATGGAAAGGGAGCCGCCTACCGAGAGGTGCAGGGATTGGCTGAGAGCCACCGCTGGGACGAGCACCAGTAGCGCTCCGGGGAGGCCGATCAAGCCCGATGAGGTCGAGTAGACCTGCGCCAGGTGGCCATTGAGAATCTGGTCGGTCACCCCGTAACTCCGCCACACATCGAAGGCGCCGGCAAAGCCCATAGAGCCGTGCAGCGGGTTCCATTCGATGCCGACGTTCACCCCCACCACCAAGAGGACGGCGGCTGCAACGAGCGGGATAACCCGGGTGGTCGCCCACCTCCGCAATCTCTTGTCCACCTCGCCTCCCGAACCGTTTGCGGTCGCCAGGGGGTGACCGGTTGCCGTCCAATCATGCACCGCCCGTGCAGGCGTGCTCGGCCAACGATTAGCGTGAGCCAAATGAAGCGCCTGTCCCGACTGGTGCTCCTCTTGGCCCTGGCCATAGGTGTCACCGTGCTCGTTCGCAAGCTGGCCGCCGAACGGGCACCCACCCACGGACTCAACGGATCGGGCCACGCGCCGGGGAGCTTGGACACCTGGCCGCCCGTGCCCCGTAAGCCGGCCGGGGCCGCGAGAAATTGACGAACGCGTTTTTCGGTTGACCACCAGGTCCTGGGGAACCCGGTCAGCCCTCGGTGATCAGAGGTTTACGAGGTGCAGGTCGAAGATGCCGTCGTCGGCCCGGAGCTGAGCGAGCGATTCATCAGGAACCGGCCGGTCGCACGTGAGAACCATGAGCGCCGAACCCGTGTCGCGGCTCGGGCCCACGGCCATCGACGAGATGGAGATCCCGGCGTCGCCAAGGACCACACCGACCACACCGATCATCCCGGGTCGATCATCGTTGCGCACCACCAGCATGTGCTTTGATGGGGGTACCTCGACGGTGTGGTCGTCGACCATCACCACCCTCGGCTCGACCCGTACGCCGGCCCCGGTCAAGGTGCCGGCCACCGAGTGGGAGTCCGACCGCAACACGATGAGGTTCTTGTAGTCGTGTGAGGTGATCGTGGACGTCTCGCGAATCTCGAGTCCTCGCTGTTCGGCCAGCTGGGGGGCGTTGACGTAGGACACCGGTTCCTCGGTCGAACTCGCAAAGAGGCCCTTTAGTGCGGACAGGGTCAGGATTCCGGTCCCGGTCCCCGCCAGTTGTCCTTGGTACTCGATCCCGAGATGGTCGGGAAGCCCATCGTGCAGGCAACCGAAGAACCGACCGAGTTGTTCGGCCAGGGGCATGAACGGGCGCACGGTCTCGGAGACGTCGGTCGCGGCCACGTTGACTGCGTAAGGGACGAAGTCCCCGGCCAAGGCCAGCAGCACCTGTTCGGCGATCGTCACCCCGGCCTTATCCTGGGCCTCGGCCGTCGATGCCCCGAGGTGGGGGCTCACCACGACCGACTCGAGTGCAAAGAGCGGCGAATCGGTGGTTGGTTCCTTCGCGAACACGTCGATCCCCGCACCCTGGACGGCGCCGTCGCGTATGGCCTCGGCCAATGCGGCCTCGTCGACGATGCCGCCGCGCCCGGCGTTGATGAGACGCAAGCCGGGCTTGGCCTTGGCCAGCAGGTCCCGCCCGATGAGCCCGACTGTCTCGGGAGTCTTCACCGCGTGGATCGTCACAAAGTCCGCTTCGCCCACGAGCTCTTCGAGGGACCGCAACTCAACGTTCATGTGACGAGCTCGATCAGCCGACACATAGGGGTCGTAGGCGATGAGGCGCATGCCGAAGGCCAGGGCCCGCTGCGCCACCAACGCCCCGATGCGGCCGAGTCCGACAATACCGAGCGTCTTGCCGTGGAGCTCCACACCCTCCCACTTGGAGCGTTCCCACTTGCCGGCCACCAGGGCCGAGTGAGCCTGGGGGATGTTGCGGGCTTGGGCCAGCATGAGGGCCATGGCCTGTTCGGCCGCCGACAGGATGTTCGATTGGGGGGCGTTGACCACCATGACGCCGCGGGCGGTCGCCGCCTCGATATCGACATTGTCGAGTCCGATGCCGGCCCGGCCAACCACGATGAGGTCGCCGGCTGCGGCCAGCGCCTCGGCGGTCACCTGGGTGGCCGAGCGGATGATCAGAGCCTGGGCACCAGGGAGGGTCGCTATCAACTCCTCGGGACTCAGGCCCTCACGCACATCGACCTCATGGCCCGCCTCGGCCAATTGGTCGAGCCCGCGCTGGGCAATCTTCTCGGTAACCAACACCCGTGCCATCAGGACCCGCTCCTCAATCCCCCACTGCCGCAATCTCTTTTGACGTTGCTAGTCGCTCCCGGCCTCGGCGAACAACTTGGCCAACCGAGAGACACCTTCGGCGAGATCGCCGTCACCGAGTGCGTAGGACATCCGGAAGTACCCCGGAGCCCCGAACGCCTCGCCGGGGACGACCGCCACCTTTGCTTCGGTGATACAGATCTCGGCCAACTCGGCGCTGGTCTTCGGGCGCGTCCCGCGCAGCTCACGCCCCAAGAGTCCCTTGACCGAAGGGAACGCGTAGAAGGCCCCCTCAGGTTCGATGCAGGTCACCCCGTCGATCTCGTTCAGCATTTGATGGATGGTACGGCGGCGCCGGTCAAAGGCCTCGCGCATCATGGCTACCGCCACCAGGTCACCGGACACCCCGGCCAAGGCTGCCCGCTGGGACACGTTGCCCACGTTGGAAGTCTCGTGGGACTGGATGTTGGTGGCCGCCGTGATGGCATCTGGGGGCCCGAGCAACCAGCCCACCCGCCAGCCCGTCATGGCATAGGTCTTGGCCACGCCGTTGGCCACCAGGCACCGGTCGGCCAGTTCAGGGACGAGGACGGGCATCGAATGGTGCTCGGCGGTGCCGTAGACCAAGTGTTCGTAGATCTCGTCGGTGAGTACCCATATGCCCTGCCCGGCGGCCCATCGCCCGATGGCTTCGATCTCCGAGCGCGAGTAGACGGCCCCAGTGGGGTTGGAAGGCGAGACGAACAGCAGCGCCTTCGTGCGCTCGGTGAGGGCCGCCTCGAGACGCTCGAGCGGGACCCGGAATCCGGTCGATTCGTCGCTATGGACCACCACCGGCACACCGCCGGCCAGAGCGATCGACTCGGGATACGTCGTCCAATACGGGGCACAGACGAGCACCTCGTCGCCGGGGTCACAAAGCACGGCGAAGGCGTTGGACACCGCCTGCTTCCCGCCGTTGGTGACCAGCACCTGGGAAGCGGTCACTTCATACCCCGAGTCCCGTTTGGTCTTGGCCGCGATCGCCTCTCGCAGCTCGGGCAGACCGGCGGTCGGCGTGTAGTGGTGGTATTTCTCAACGCGGCAGGCCGCTTCGGCCGCTTCGACGATGTGTTCGGGCGTCGGGAAGTCCGGTTCGCCGGCGCCGAAGCCGATCACGTGCTCGCCTGCAGCCTGGAGGGCCTTGGCCTTGGCGTCGACGGCCAGGGTGGCTGAAGGAGAAACGGCGGCGGCCCGGGCGGAGACCCGCCCTCTCTGGGCGACGTTTTTCGAACTCGGCGTCATGAATGCCATGATTTCATACGTGACCGACACCCCCGACATTGCCATTCCGACCGAGCTGTTGCCGACCGACGGCCGCTTCGGCTCTGGGCCCTCCAAGATCCGGCCTGACCAGGTGGCCGGCCTCCTCAGCGTGGCCGACACCTATCTCGGCACCAGCCATCGGCAGAAGCCGGTCAAGTCGGTCGTGGGCCGGTTGCGGGCTGGTCTGTCGGATCTGTTCTCGCTGCCCGAGGGTTACGAAGTGCTGCTCGGAAACGGGGGTACGACCAGTTTTTGGGACGCCGCCACCTTCGGGCTCATCGCCGAGCAGAGTCAACACCTGGTCTTCGGCGAGTTCTCGTCCAAATTCGCCGTCGCCGCCAAGGCGGCCCCCCATATCAAGGACCCCCAGGTCGTCGAGTCTGCACCCGGCACCCACCCGTCGCCTGTGGCCGATGACTCGGTCGACCTGTACGCCCTGACCCACAATGAGACCTCGACCGGGGTGGCCATGACGATCCGCCGGCCGACGGGAGCGACCCTCCCGAAGAACGGCGGCGGCTTGGTGGCGGTCGACGCCACCTCGGGAGCCGGGGGCCTGCGGGTGGACCCGGCCGAGTTCGATGCCTACTACTTGGCACCTCAGAAGTGCTTCGCCGCCGACGGTGGGCTCTGGGTCGCTCTTTGCTCCCCGGCCGCCCTCGAGCGCATCGAGCAGATCCACGCCTCAAGGCGCTGGGTCCCCGCCTCCTTGGATCTGAAGATCGCTCTCGACAATTCCCTTCAGGACCAGACCTACAACACCCCGGCCCTTGCCACGCTCTTCCTCTTCGCCGAACAGCTGGACTGGATGCTGGCCGGAGGGGGCCTTGAGTTCAGCGCCGGCCGGTGCGATCGCTCGGCCGAGATCCTCTATACCTGGGCCGACCAATCCGACTTCGCCCGACCCTTCGTGGCCGAGCCTTCGGATCGGAGCCACGTGGTCGGGACGATCGACTTTGTCGACTCCATCGACGCGGCGGCCGTGGCCGCCGTGCTCCGGGCCAATGGGATTGTCGACACCGAGCCATACCGCAAACTCGGGCGCAACCAGCTGCGCATTGCCATGTTTCCGGCCATCGACCCCGAAGATATCGCTGCCCTCTGCGCCTGCGTCAACTACGTCGTGGGGGCCCTCGCCGACTGAGGCTTGGGTGGGCCGAGCTCCCACTTGCGTATCATTGGAAAGCACAAGGCGTCTCTTCTCCGCCACGCCGGGTCGAGCGATCCGCCATCGCGTCCCAGGCTGCGTCTTTCGCCCCCCACCCACCCCCGTCGGGCAACGCGCTGTTATCGCTCAGAGAGGTTTGCCCCCGGGACACCACGCGTTGGCGGGGACACCTCGGCAGGGATTGGGCATCGAGGGCAGCCCCTTGGGCACAGGGTGCAAGACGACCCCGGTGGCCTGTGGATACTTGGCCCCGGCCGGGCAGCCCGCGAACCCGGTGTCACACAAGACCTGGGCGAGGAGCGGACCGCCGGTGTTGGCTGCAGTCGTGGTCTTGGCGCAGGTGGGCTGGATCACTTCAAGGTTGGGAGGGGCGCTCCCATTCGGGGCGATGTTGCCGGCGAAGCAGTTCTGGGGCTGACCGGCTGAGATCGTGATCTGCCCGAAGTCGCCGTTGCTCGGGTTCCCGAAGTACCCGTTGTGGACAAAGGTGTTGTGCAGCAACGCGTCGCCCTCGGGATCATAGACACAACCCAGACCGGATTGCTCCACACCACCGCTCCCGCGACACGTTTGTCCGAAAGACGGTTTGTCAGAGTCGGGATAGGGGACGAAGAGGGTTCCCCAGGCGCCATTGTTGGAGAACGTGTTGTCCATCACCGTGTCATTGCGCCCGCCCGATACGGTCATCCCTGTGCCGGTTGGACCAGCACTGGCGCCCCCGGCTTTGGGGACGTTGGGGTTGTTATTGTCGTGGACATTGTTGTGAAGGAAGACCCAGCATGAATGGGTATGGGTGATCGGGCTGATGCCGCCATTCGGGCAGTCGCCGTTCTGGGGCGCCGGCGGGTCACCGCCGATCTGGGTGTTGGTGTCCAGACCGTCCTGATTGTTGTCGAATTGCGAATTCTCGATGACGATCGCGCCGCCGGAGTTCGTACCCGAGTACCCGAGCGCGTTGTACTCCATCCAGGCATGATTGATGGTCACCCCGCAGACCTGTCGGCAGCCGCCGACGTACATGCCCGAATCATTGAAATTGCTGGCGTAGAGCTGATCCCACGAGCCGGGCCCGTGGGCGTTCGAAGAGAAGATGCCGTACTGGGCGCCTGTACTCTCCCCGTCGAAGTACGTCGTGGTGGCCGTGAGGTAGCTACCCGAGTAACCGTGGAGCCCGATCTTTCCCGAGCCGTCACCACCGTTCCACCAGACCCCGTTGCCCGAGTCCCCGCTCCCACCTAAGAAGTTGCATGTCGTGAGGTTGTCGACGCTCACGTTGTCGGCCTTCCACACCACGATGCCGTTGCGGCCGTAGGGTTTGCCGCTCGGATCGAGCGGGCCCAGGTTCTGCCGGCTCGCTGATGCGTTGCACGATCCAGTCGAACCGGACTTCGTGCCATCCACGATCACCGAGTTGCGGTCCATACCCCGCAAGTGGAGGTTCGACGTGGTGATAATGACTCCGCCTGATCCCCCCTCTGCTGGGTCGGGCGGGCGGTGCGTCTCGTCCGCCGTCTCGTGGTAATCACCGGGAGCCACCAGGATCCAGTCGCCCGGCTGGGCCGCGGCCACGGCGGCCCCGATGGTCTTGTAGTGGCCGGCGTGGCCCTTGAAGGTCCCGACGAGCAGGACGGCGCCCGAAGACCCGCCGGGCCCCGCGGCCGCACCCGCGCTCGGCGACGAGCTACCCAAACTGAGCACCGCTGCGGCCACGACACAACCACCCAACGCGACGGAGATCCGCCAAGTCCGCCCCGCTCGCATCCCCCCACCCATGCCATCCCTCTCCGTTCTGCGCCGAGGGCAGCACACGGTGGCCACGGGTGGCCACGCTCGCCTGCCGCTCTCCCGCCCGGTGACGTTACCAAGGACATGGCCTCGGGCCACGAAAGCAAAGCGCAGCCTTTTGCGGGACGGCCCCGACCGGCGACGCCGTGTCGCTGTGGGCCACCGACGCCCACACCTTCCCCGCGGCCGCGACGTGCTCGGGACCGGTGACCGAGGGACGGTGGTGGCCGGGATCCTGCGGCGTCGCGCGCTCAACCGATGCCGATTCAGCCCCCCGAGGCATCCTGGACGCGTTGCTTGCCGGCCGAGATGAACGGCATCATGGCCCGCAACTCAGCCCCGACTTTTTCGATCTGATGCTCGCGTCCTTGCTCCTGGAGCTCGTGGAAACGGTGTCGACCGCTGCGGTTCTCCTCGATCCATTCTGCGGCGAAGGAGCCGTCGCGGATGGCGTCGAGAATGCGCTGCATCTCGGTACGCACATGGCTGTCGATCACCCGAGGGCCCCGGGTCAGGTCCCCGTACTCGGCGGTGTCCGAGATCGAGTACCGCATGCCGGCGATGCCCTCCTCGTACATCAAGTCGACGATCAGCTTGAGCTCATGGAGGCATTCGAAGTAAGCGGACTCGGGTTGATAGCCGGCGTTCACCAATGTCTCGAAACCGGCGGTGACGAGCGAGGTGACGCCGCCACAAAGGACCACCTGCTCGCCGAAGAGGTCGGTCTCGGTCTCCTCGGCGAAGGTCGTATCGAGCACCCCGGCCCGGGTGGCACCAATACCGTGGGCGTAGGAGAGCGCGAGCTCGCGCGCCTTGCCCGTGGCGTCTTGGTGCACGGCCACCAGCGAAGGGACCCCGCCACCTTCGGTGTAGGTGCGCCGTACCAGGTGACCCGGACTCTTCGGGGCCACCATGGCCACGTCGACGCCCTCGGGCGGGACGATCTGGCCGAAGCGGATGTTGAAACCGTGGGCGAACATCAGGCAGTCGCCCTGCTGGAGGTGGGGGGCCACCTCGGCGTCGTAGACCGCCTTCTGCTCGGTGTCGGGAAGGAGGATCATGATGACGTCGGCCTCTTCGGCCGCCGTAGCCACCGTGGTCACCCGCAGCCCGGCCTCCTCTGCCTTCTTCTTGGAGCCCGAGTCGGCACGCAGGCCGACTCGCACGTCGACGCCGGACTCAGAAAGGTTGAGGGCGTGTGCGTGACCCTGTGAGCCGTAGCCCAAAATGGCGACTTTGCGACCCTGGATGAGGCTCGGGTCGGCGTCCTTCTCGTAGTACATCGTGGCCATGGCTTTGTCTCTTCTCCCTGGTACCGGTCGTCAGCCGGCTGCGCCGGTGACGGATTGAGGACGATCGGATTGGCGCTCCAGCTTAGGCAGGGCGACGCGCCCGGTCCGTTGGAGCTCGATCACCTCATAGTTTTCGAGCAGCCCTTCGAAGTCATCGATCTTTTCGGGCCGGCCAGCCAGCATGACCGTCAACCGGTCGCCGCCCACGTTCACGACCTCACCGCCGAAGACTCCCACCAACTGGATCACCTGGGACCGTTCGGTCGGCCCGACGGCGACCGTGGCCAGCAGGAGTTCCCGTTCGACGGCCTCTGCCGGCGCGAGCTGGGAGATCGAGACGACGTTGACCAGCTTGTCGAGTTGGTGAACCACCTGTTCGAGTGGGGCGGACTCCACGTCGACGACGATCGTGATGCGGCTGAGATGCTCGTGTTCGTCGGTCGGGGCGACAGCCAACGAGTAGATGTTGAAGCCGCGACGGCTGAAGAGACCGGCCACTCGGGCGAGCACACCGGCCTTGTTCTCCACCAGCACCGACAAGATGTGGTGGCGCGGAGCCTTGCTCCCGGCCAGACTCGCCAGCTTTGCGCTCATTGGGCCCTCCGCTCCTGATCGGGGTGAACCACGATGGCATCGTTGGAGGCACCAGCGGGCACCATTGGGTACACCTTCTCGAAGGCGTCGGTCCGGAAGTCGATGACCACCGGACGGTCGTCGATGGCGTTGGCCTTCTCGATGGCCGGGGTCACCTCCTCGGGCGATTCGGCTCGGATGCCCACACACCCCATGGCTTCGGCCCATTTGACGTAGTCGGGCAGATCGGGCGAGAGGTAGACCTCGGAGTACCGCTCTTCGTAGAACATCTCCTGCCACTGGCGGACCATGCCGAGATAGGCGTTGTTCAAGATGGCCACCTTGATCGGGATCTGCTCAGCGGTGGCGGTGACCAGTTCCTGGGCCGTCATCTGGAAGCAGCCGTCCCCGTCGATGGCCCAGACGGTCCGGTCCGGTCGGCCCACCTTGGCCCCAATGGCGGCCGGAACGGCGAAGCCCATCGTGCCCGCGCCCCCAGAGTTGACCCAGGTGTAGGGATAGTCGAAGCGCCAGTACTGCGAGGCCCACATCTGGTGCTGGCCAACCCCGGCCACCACCACCGAGTCAGCCGGTGAGGCGTCCCGCAACGTCTCGACCACCATTTCGGGCTTGATCGGCCCGCCTTCGGTGTCCTCGTAATAGAGCGGGAACCGCTCCTGCCACCCGTGGAGCTGGTCCCACCACGCGTTGAGATCCGGTCGGGCCGCGGCGCGGCTATTGGGGGCCGCGGTCGCACCGGCGGTTCCGGCCGGCCGGCCGCTCGAAAGACCGAGGGCATCGAGCGCGGTGAGCAGCTCTTCGATGACCAGGCGGCAGTCCCCGGCGATGCCCACGTCGGGCCGTCGCACCTTGCCCAGCTCGGCGGGGTCGATGTCCACATGGATCACCTTGGCGCCCGGAGCGAAGGCGTCGATCTTGCCGGTCACCCGGTCGTCGAATCGTGAACCCAGCGCAATCAAAAGATCCGAGCGCTGCATCGCGGTAACCGCCGTGTAGTTGCCGTGCATCCCGGGCATACCCAGGCACAGCGCATGGGAGTCGGGGAAGGCACCGCGCGCCATGAGCGTGGTGACCACCGGGATCCCGGTGCGCTCGGCCAGCTCCCGCAGCGCATCGGCGGCCCTGGCCTTCAAGATGCCACCGCCGGCGTAGATGACCGGGCGCTCGGCGGCCAACAGCAACTCCGCCGCGGTCCGAACCTGCTCGGGGTCGCCCACCGAGACCGGGTGGTAGCCGGGAAGATCGAGGTCCTCGACCGAGGTGGGCCAATACCACTCCATGGTGGCGTTCGAGATGTCCTTGGGCATGTCGATGAGCACGGGGCCGGGGCGCCCGGTCGTGGCCACATGGAAGGCGGCGGCCACCACCCGGGGAATGTCGTCGACATCTTTGATGAGCCAGTTGTGCTTGGTGATGCCCATGGTCACGCCGGTGATGTCGCACTCCTGGAAGGCGTCGGTGCCGATCGATTGGGTGGCCACTTGTCCGGACACCACCACGAGCGGCGTCGAGTCCATGTAGGCGTTGGACAGGGGGGTCACGATGTTGGTGGCCCCCGGACCGCTGGTCACGATGGCCACGCCTGGTCGCCCCGTCACCATGGCGTACCCCTCGGCCATGTGGCCCGCCCCCTGCTCGTGGCGGACCAAGATGTGGCGGATGGAGGAGTCGATGATGGGGTCGTAGACCGGCAGGATGGCGCCGCCGGGGAGGCCGAACATGACCTCGACGCCCTGCATCTCGAGGCTCTTGATGAGGGCCTGGGCTCCGGTGAGTCGCATGGTCGTTTCCTTCGTGATCGATGTTGCCGATGGGTGTGAGGGTGCTTCAGGGTTCGGTCGCAGGCCCTGGAATTGAAACGACCTCCCATCTGGGAGGCCGGAAAGCGCGCGACGAGATGCGGTCGCGCGCTAGCGAACGAGTACCAGGGTGATTGGGCGGGTAAAGGCTGCTGTGCTCATGACTCCGACATTCTGGCACGTCCCGGCCGCGTCGACAAGCCCTCCCACCTGCCACCTGCCACGGCGCGCTCGCGTGCGGTTGTTTGAGCTCCGAGACGCTGAGTCACCACCGCCAGCGCCTGGGAGCTCGTCTCGACCATGAACGACCTCACCCTGACCCCGTTGGCGACGTCGAGCGGTGGGGCTCACCTCGCAAACGAACACGGACACCTGATCTACCGACCCGAGCTGGCCGATGTTCGGGTGCCCCTGGTCGCCGTCCCTCGGGGACAGTGCTCAGGCACTCACCGATCGTAGAAACGCTGATTGGCTTCCACGCTGGCCCGGATGTCGGCCGGGAGCTCGGGGCGGCCGAGCAGGTACTGGCACAGGGCGCGTCCGCGGGCCGTCTCGCCCACGTAGTAGGCACAAATCGACCGCTCGTACGCCAGCCGCCAGGCGAACACGTCGGTGTGGACAAACAGCCGGTCGGCGTCGGGCCGGTCCCCGGCCCCGTCCGGCTCGGCTGCCGTATGGCGGCGGGCCAGCTCGCAGACCTCCCAGCACAGTCGCCAGCGCTCGTTCTCGCGGTAATGCGTGGCCAGTGTCCAGAGCGGTTCGGGGCGCCAGGTCCGCTCGCCCCAGGCATCGAAGAGCACCCCGCAGCCCTGCTCGGTGGCCCCAGCGGCCACCAGACACACGCCCAGCCGCCAGCGCGAGTACCACAACTCCTCATCCCAACCACCGAGCGCAAGCCGGCGGCGGTACCACTCGGCCGCGTGCGGCCGGTCGCCGGCATCATCGTGGGTGCGGGCGAGATAGAAGCATGTCCGAGAGTCGGTCGGGTCCTCCTCGAAGTCGGCCTCCAATAGTGCTCGCTCCCGATCGAACTTGTCGCCCCGGTTCCCACCGTCGGCGTGGTGGAGCACGTAGAACCGATCGGTGCGGGCCATAGACGGCGTGGCCTCGCCCAAGCTCAGGTACTCGTGGGCCCCGCCGTGCCAGCGCCAGTTGGCCGCACTGCGGATGAGAAAGGGCCTCCACAAGCGCAGGTCTTCGTGGTGGAGCTCGGCTTCGATGCCGTCGAGGTCGTCCCCAAGCAGGTCACGGCACACTTCGCCCTCGAAGGTGTCGTCGGCGTCGAGCAGGAGGAGCCAATCGGCGTGAAGACGTCCCGCCTCGAGAGCGACCATGCGTGACGGACCGAAGCCGCGCCACTCGTCCTCGAGGACCTCGCCTTCTACGCCCTCGAACGCATGACGGGCGACGGCCACGGTGTCGTCGGTGCTGCCGGTGTCGACGATGATCCAGTAGTCGATTTGTTCTCGCACCGACGCAGCCAAGCGCGGCAGCGTCAGCGCCTCGTTCTTTACGATCATGCTCAGACCGACGGTCACGCCCATCTTTGATTCCCTAACGTCAGGACCGGTTGGCCGGTGCGGCCTGCGCCCCATGAGCGAGCCTCGGGTCGAGCTTCAGCGCGTGGGTGATCTCGGACCGACCTTGAGCCTCCCGCCCGATCGATTCGAGTGCGAGCCCCAGATTGAAGTGCGCCGCCGCGTCAGCCGGCGACAGCTTGATGACCTGCTCGTAAGTGAGCACCGCTGCAGCGGGGTCCGTCGCCGCCTCGATTGTGGCGAGGTTGAAGAGCGCGGGCACGTACCGCCGGTTGGCCAACACTGCCTGGCGGTAGTCGTTCGCGGCCCCCGACGCGTCGCCGCGGTGCTGGGCGATCAACCCGAGGTTGTACCAGGCGTAGACGTTGGAGCGGTCGATCCTGAGCACACCGAGGTAGTCCGCATCGGCTTGGGCCAGGTGGCCGAGCCGCTCAGCGGTGAGACCCTCGAACAGGAGCGAGTTCGCACGCGTCGATGCACCGCTCGTCGTCGGGGCCGCCGCCCCGCAGGCGGCCAAGCTTAGGGCCGCGACCAGGGAGGATGCGACTCCCAGGATCGGCCAAACCGGTCGTCGTCGCGGCCGTTGAGAGACCTGATTCATCCGCGTCGTCACTTCGTTTTCGCTGCGCGACGCTACGAGGAGGCGCTGGAGAGCGGTGAGGTCGGCGGCGGTCTCGTGCACCACGCCCGTCGGATCGCCTAGGGCTCGGTGACGGCACCGCGTTCGGCGCCCGTGACCAGGCGGGCGAATTTGGCCAGCACGCCGGTCGTGTAACGGGGTTCGAACGCTTTGAGGTCGGTGGTCCGCCGGGCCAACTCGTCCTCGTCGACCAGCAGATCGATGCGGTGCGCCTTGACGTCGATGGCGATCCGGTCGCCGTCGGCCACCAGGGCGATCGGGCCCCCGGCGACCGCTTCAGGAGCGACATGGCCGATACAGAATCCATGGGTCCCGCCCGAGAAGCGCCCGTCGGTGACCAACGCGCAGTCCCCTCCCCGGCCAACCCCTTTCATGGCGCCGGTGACCGCCAGCATCTCCCGCATACCGGGACCGCCCTTGGGGCCCTCGTAGCGGATGACTAGGACGGTCCCGGGCTCGATGGACCCGGCCATGATCGCCTCCATGGCTGCGGGCTCACCATCAAAGACCCGGGCTGTGCCGGTGAAGGTGAGCTCGTCGATGCCCGCCACCTTCACGACCGAGCCCTTCGGAGCCAGCGAGCCGGTGAGGATGGCGATACCACCGTCGGCGTGGATGGGGTCGGTGATCGAGTGGATCACTGTGCCGTCGGGGGCGGGGGGGTCGAGGTCGGCGAGGTTCTCGGCCACCGTGCGCCCGGTCACGGTCATGGCGTCTCCATGCAAGAGGCCGGCTTCCAAGAGCTCGCGCATGACCACGGGAATACCGCCGATGCGGTCGATGTCGTACATGTGGAACCGCCCGTGGGGCTTGGTGTCCGCCAGGTGCGGGACCCGGGCCGCCACCTTGTTGAAGTCGTCCAACTCGAGCTCGACCCGGGCCTCGTTGGCGATGGCCAGCAGGTGGAGCACGGCGTTGGTCGAGCCCCCGAGGGCCATGACCACCGCGATGGCGTTCTCGAAGGCGTCCTTCGTCATGATCTGACGGGGGCGCAGTCCCGAAGCGAGCATGCCGACGACTGCTCGCCCGGACTGGTACGCCAGGTCGTCGAGGCGCCGGTCCACGGCCGGCACCGATGCACTCCCGGGGAGCGACATGCCGAGCGCCTCTGCCACCGAGGCCATGGTGTTGGCGGTGAACATGCCGGCGCACGAGCCCACCGTCGGACAGGCGTTGCGTTCGATGAGCCCCAGTTCCTCGTCGCTCAGTGCGGCGACGGCGTTGGCGCCGACCGCCTCGAAAACGCTCACGATGTCGAGGGACTGGTCGCGCAGGCGGCCCGGCAGGATCGAGCCGCCGTAGAGAAAGACGCTCGGCAGATTGACCCGGGCCGCGGCCATGAGCATGCCCGGCAGGGACTTGTCGCAGCCGGCGAAGGTGAGCAGGCCGTCGAAACGCTCGGCGTGCATCATCGTCTCCACCGAATCAGCGATGATCTCGCGGCTGACCAGCGACGCCCGCATGCCTTCGTGGCCCATCGAGATACCGTCGGAGACGGCGATGGTCATGAATTCGAGCGGGAATCCGCCGGCCGCCCGGACCCCGTCCTTCGAGCGCTTCGCCAGGCGGTCGAGCGACATGTTGCACGGGGTCACCTCGTTCCAGCTCGAGGCCACGCCGATCTGCGGCTTGTCCCAGTCGTCGTCGGTCATTCCGACGGCCCGCAACATGGCCCGGGCCGGCGCCCGGGCCGGGCCCTCGGTCACCTCGTAGCTCCGGGGCTTCATCCCGGGTCGCTCGGGGCTTAGTTCGTTGCCGGTGCGGGGGTCGGTCATGAAGAGAGCATACGGTCCCGATCAGAACTGGACTGCTGTCGGGTCCGTGCGGCCAGGCCTCGACGTCCACTTCGACCCCGAGGATCGGCACCCCCTGGTCGAATCAGCGCGGCAACCACCAGTTAGCCCGAGAGGTCCGTCGATGCGCCGATACCTGCGGTCTCCCCACCCACCGCCGCCATCACACCGGTGCCCGATATGGCCGCCGGGGCCACCTCGTACGCAACGTCCGCACCAGCTGGGTCTGTGCCGCCTGGGGCGAGATCGTCGGGTCAACGACGAGGAGCGCCTCACTGCAGGCCGCGTTGAACTGCGGGGACGCCACAGGGCCACTCCGGGGGTGGCCGTGATGGCCTCGGCCAGCCGGCGCACGACCGACGGGGGAGCGGCCGCCGCCTTCTCGCTGGCCACGATGAGCGGCCCGTTGCATCCGGGCCCGAATCTTCGGCCAAAAGATCGCCACCGGCGAACTCGACTGAACGGTCGAACGGCGGGGTTCAGCCCCGCAGCCGTTGCAGCTCGGCATCCACCGCTTTGCCGTTGGCCTGACCCTTGGTGGCTTTCATCACTTGCCCGGTGAAGAATCCGGTCAGCTTGTTGTCGCCGGCCACAAACCGTTCCCATTCGGCGGGGTGCGCGGCCACGATGCCGGCAATGATCTGAGCAAGCGACTCCTCGGCCAGCGACTCGAACCCCTTGGCCGCGGCGATAGCCGCCGGGTCACCGCCCCCGTTGGCCAAGAGGTCGGCCAGCACCGTCTTGGCTTGGGTGGCTGACAGTTTCTCGGACTCTTCTAAGGCCAACAGGTCGGCGAACGCGCTCGGGTCGAGGGCCCGACCGGCCTCCACATCGGCTGCCACCTCATTGGCCGTGCGCACAAGGGCGAGCGGGGCGGCCACCCCGCGTGCCACCGCCGCGGTGACCAGGCCGTCGAGTTGCTGGTCGACCACAGCATGCACTTGGTCAAGTTCGGCGTCGGTCGGAGACCCTCCAAGAAGAGCGACCAGTGCGACCCGGCGCTCTGCGGGCAATGGGCCGATGGCCGCGGTCACCCGAGCCCGCAGCTCCTCGTCGGGCACGACGGGCACCAGGTCGGGCTCGGGGAAGTAGCGGTAGTCGTAGGCCTCTTCCTTCGAGCGCATCGTCACGGTCCGGCCCGCCCCCTCGTCCCAGTGCCGGGTCTCTTGGACCACCCGCTCCCCCGCCTCGATGAGGGCGATCTGTCGGACCGCCTCGTATTCGATGGCTCGAGCCAGCGAGCGCAACGAGTTGAGGTTCTTGATCTCACACCGAGTGCCGAACTCGCTCGATCCCACCGGACGGACCGACACGTTGGCATCGACTCGCATCGAGCCTTCCTCCATCCGGCCGTCCGAGGCACCCGTGGCAATCAAGATGGCCCGCAGCTCACTGGCATACGCCCGAGCCTGGGAGGCAGACCGCATGTCGGGCTCGCTCACGATTTCGACGAGGGGCACCCCTGAGCGGTTGTAGTCGACCAGAGAGTTCTCAGCCGAGTGCATCCGACCGCCCGCGCCGAGATGGGTGGTCTTGCCGGTGTCCTCTTCGATGTGGGCCCGGGTCACCCCGACGCGCACGCCGTCGGGCAGCTCCAGCCAACCCCCTACGTTGATCGGCTCGTCGAACTGGCTGATCTGGTAGTCCTTGGGCATGTCCGGGTAGAAGTAATTCTTGCGGGCGAAACTCGACGCCTTGATCTCGGAGTGCAGGGCGGTGCCGATCCGCATGGCGAATTCGACGGCTCGTTCGTTAAGGACCGGCAGCGAGCCCGGGAGTCCGAGACAGACCGGGCAAATGTTCGTGTTGGGCTCGTCCCCAAAGACATTGGGGCAGCCGCAGAACAACTTGGTGGCGGTCTGAAGTTCGCAGTGCACCTCCAACCCGATGACGGTCTCCCACTCCCTCACGTCGGCCGCCCCGCTCATCGGGCGGTGTCCGACCGGGCGGCGGTGGAGTGGGCAGCGGCCTCGACGGCGGCGGCGACGCGGAACATCTCGGCTTCGCCCCGCGCGTTGGCCAAGATCTGCACGCCGACGGGCAGTCCGTCGTCACCCAGGCCGAAGGGTACCGACATCGCCGGATGCCCCGACAGATTCGAAGGGATGGTGCAGACGTCGGAGAGGTACATGGCCAACGGGTCGTCCACCTTGGCCCCGAGACCGAAGGCGGTCGAGGGCGCCGTGGCCCCGATGAGCACATCGGCTTCGGCATAGGCACGGCCGAAGGCCTCGATGACCAGAGTGCGGACCCGTTGGGCCTGACCGTAGAAAGCGTCGTAGTACCCCGCCGAGAGGGCGTAGGTGCCGAGCATGATGCGACGCTTCACTTCATCGCCGAACCCGGCCGTCCGGGTGGCGGTGTTCATGGCGGCGACGTCGGGACCGTCCACTCTGAGTCCGTAGCGCACCCCGTCGTAGCGCGAGAGGTTGGACGAGGCCTCAGCCGGGGCGATCAGGTAGTACGCCGACAACCCGTAGCGCAGCTCGGGGATCGACACCTCGCGCACCGTGGCGCCGGCTGCTTCCAGAGCCGACGCGGCCTGGCTCACCCGCTCGGCCACATCGGGGGCCACGCCTTCCACCAGCTCGGCCACCACCGCGACCCGCAGTCCGGCCGCGCCCCCGTCGGCCATTGCCCGGGTCACCGCTCGGGGCGGCTCGGGCAGCGACGTGGTGTCCCGTGGGTCATGGCCACCAATGGCCTCGTAGAGGGCGGCGGCGTCGCCGACACTGGTGGCGAATGGACCGATCTGGTCGAGCGAGCTGGCGAAGGCCACCAGGCCATAGCGCGAGACGCCGCCGTAGGTCGGCTTCATCCCCACGACACCGCAGAGCGCGGCCGGTTGGCGAATGGAACCCCCGGTGTCCGAGCCGAGAGCCAAGGGCACAAAACCGGCGGCCACCGCGGCGGCCGAACCGCCCGAAGAGCCCCCGGGGACCCGGCTCGGATCGCGGGGGTTCTTCGTCGGCCCGAAAGCCGAGTTCTCTGTCGACGAGCCCATGGCGAACTCGTCCATGTTTGTTTTGCCGACGATCACCGCGCCGGACGCCCGGAGCCGCTCGACCACTGTCGCGTCGTAGGGCGGTCGCCATCCCTCGAGGATCTTGGACCCGCACGTGGTCGGGACCCCGTGCACGCACAGGTTGTCCTTCAGCGCGACGGGTACCCCGGCCAGGGGGCCAGGATCCCGACCGGCCCCGACAGCCGCATCGACCTCGTCGGCCGCGGCCAACGCTTCGTCGCCGAGCACACGCAAGAACGCGTGGATGTCACCATCGCCCCGAGCGATGACGCTCAGCGCGTCTTCGACGACCGAGCGGGCCGACCGCTCGCCGTCGCGCACCGAGGAGGCCAACGCCAATGCCGGAGAGGCGCGCATCGCTTCGCCGCCGGTCGTGCTCACGGGGCATCGCCGACGATGCGGGGGACCCGAAACCGATGGTCTTCGACATCGGGGGCAGCCGCCAGCACCTCTTCGCGGTCAATCGAAGGTTGGGGCTGGTCGGCGCGAAAGACGTTGCGCACCGGCAGGGGATGGGCGGTAGGCACGACCGCGGAGAGATCGAGCGCGGCGACATCGGCGGCGTGGCCCAGCACCTCACCGAGTTGGCTGGTGAAGCGCTCGAGCTCTTCGTCGGTCAGTCTCAGGCGGGCCAATAGGGCCACGTGGGCCACCTCGGCCGGGGTGAGCCCACGTGGGTTCTCCTTTGCCGTCACGACTCCCCCTCGGCGTCGACGGCTGCGACAAAGGCCACCGTCCGCTCCTCGATCTCGTCGCGGTCGTAGTCGAGCGTGGCCACGTGATAGCTGCGCTCGAGACGGATCCTCTCGAACGGACCACTCACCGAGGCCTCCACCAGATCCCCATTGGAAGGGGTCACCACGTGATCCTCGGTGCTCGAGAACAAAAGAACCGGACAGCTGATGCGGCCGAGCCCGAGGGCCACCTCCTCTGCCCCTTCGAATAGGGAGAGCACTGCGGCCAGCGGGGTGCCGGCGTAGGAGAGCTCGAGGACCCCGGGCTTGGCGATGTCCGAGCCGATCCCCGGCGCCACCTCGGTCCCCGATTCGTATAATTGCGCGATGGCGGTGCGAAACTCGTCGGTCGGCGGTTCGACCAGAGGATTCACCAGAACGATCCCGTTGATCTCAGGGTGCCGTTCGGCCAGCCAACAGGTCAGCGTGCCTCCCATAGAGAGTCCGACCACCACCACCGTGTTGCAACGGGCGGCCAGATCGAGATACGCCTCTTCGGCTGCACCACAGAAGTCCGACCAACGGGCCGGGATCAGGTCCTCGAGAGCCGTCCCATGCCCGGGCAGGAGCGGGAGTTCGACACTGAGGCCGGCGTCGGCCAGCTGTTCGGCGATGCCCCTCATGGAGTCAGGACTACCAGTGAAACCGTGCAGCACCAGCGCGCCATGAGGGCCGCCGACGGCCGAGAATGGCTCGGAACCAGCCTGAATAGGAGCAGTCACGCCAGGGCATGCTACTGGCGGCGCGGCTAACGTACCGGCGGCCAACGGTGGTATCGGGCGAGGGTCAAGGAGCACACGAGCATGGCATACCCGTTCTTGAGCGACGAGTGGATCGAGGAAGCAAAGAGGATCCGCGGCGAGTACAAGGGGAAGACACCGCCGATGGCCCACTCGGTGCGGATGAACCTGGTCGTCACCGAAGTGCCCTTCGGCGACGGACACACGACACTCGATGCGCACATGGACACGAGTTCGGGCGACCTCGAGCTCGACCTCGGCCACATCGACGAACAGGATCTCAAGGTGACCGTCGATTACACCACCGCCAAGGCCATCTTGGTAGAGGGCAATCCGCAAGCGGGGATGCAGGCCTTCATGGCGGGCAAGGTCCGAGTGGAAGGGGACATGGCCAAACTCATGGCCCTACAGGGCGGTCCCCCAGACGAGTCGGCCCAGGAGATCGCCACCCGACTGCGGGAGATCACCGAGTAGCGCTGCCCGGGCGGCCACCATGGTGGCGTGCAGACTGGCGGAATCGACGATGGACTCCCCATGACCGAGGCTGCACGCAGCGTTGCCCTGAGGGCTGACGCCGGATCCCAGCCCACCTCCAGGACCGACGGGGTCGATCCGGTCGCTGCGGCCACTCGTCTCGGATTGGCTGTCGCCGTCGGGGCACTCCTCCTCTCGGTGGCAGATCTCCCCGAGCTCTCCTCGGGGGTGTGGGCTCCGAAGATGGCCGTCCTGGTCGTGCTGGGCGCGGCCGGACTGCCCCTGCTCGTCGCCCTTGCCGCCGGAAAGTCGCCGGCCCCTCGGGGCCGCGTAGAGTTCTGGGCGGCCCGCGCCGCGGTGGCATTCGTGCTTGTCGCCACCGTTTCGACCCTCATGGCGACAAGTTCGCTGGCCGCTCTGGTTGGCCCCTACGACCAGGGGACCGGTCTCGTCTTTGTCATTGCCCTGGCCGGTTGCTGGGCGTTGGGCACGGGCCTCGGGCCCGCTGATCGCCGGGTACTCATCACCGCACTTATCGCCGGCGCGCTGGTGAACGCGATCGTGGCCATATTCCAACAGCTCTTCGGGCTCGGTCAGATCGGCATCTCGGGCTACCAGGGAGTCCCGAGCGGACTCCTCGGCAACCCCGTCCATCTCGGCGCGCTCCTCGCGGGGTCCCTCGCCCTCCTCGGAGCGCGATTGGTGAGCGGTCAGGAGCGGTGGTGGGCCGCAACCGTGACGATAGGAATCGGGCTCGGTGTCTGCGGGGAACGCCTCCCCGCCGGGGTCGGCCTGGCCGTCGTGATTTGGCAGCTCTGGAAGGTCCATCGAGCCCGGGCCGAGCACCCTGAGGAGTGGCGACGGGGTCTTCGCTTCAGCGGTCTTGCCGTCGGCGGATTGATCGCCGGCGCGGTCCTCGCCCGAGTGATCGGGAACGGCGGCGGCCTCGGTGGTCATGTGGCGACGTCCACCTCATCGGAGACGTTCGGCCAACGGATCTACGCGTGGCAGGCGGCACTGCACGCCATCGCCCATCGTCCGGTCTTCGGGTACGGGCCCGGCCAGTTCCAGGCCGCTACCGAGGCGCGGTTCCCACTGTCGTACTGGCACGCCTTCCCGGGCTTGTTCTTCACCGACGCACACAACATCCTCATCGAGTACGCCACAACCACCGGGATTCTCGGCCTGGTGCTGTTGAGTGCCTGGCTGGTTCTTGCCCTCATCGGACGCCGCGGACCCCTCATGGCCTTCGCCCTCGTGCTGGTGGCCTGCGAGCTGGCCGAGCCGCTGAACGTCGCCAATACCCCGCTGGCGTTTCTGGCCCTCGGGGCGGCCGCGGTCATTACCCCCCCAGGCGATCGCGCGACGCCCGACGTCGGGGCTCGATGGCCGAGATGGCTCTGGCCGCTGAGCGCGATCTTCGCCGCCCTGGCGCTCGTCCCCGCCGGGATCCTCATCGTGGGCGACGTCGCTCTGCAACGCAGCGGGTCCCAATACGACGTGGCTCAGGAGGGGCTGGCAATTGCGAGCGGATCCACCGCCAACCTGTTGCTCGCGCCGTGGCCCGACCCCGCCGAGCTCCTCTCCCAGATCCAGACGTACCTCGCGCTCGACAACAAGCCTGGGGCGAAGGCCAAGGCGGTCTACTGGTCGACGATCGCGACAAAGCGCAACCCCTCGGGCCCAAGCCTGTGGCTCAGCCTGGCCGACGCGCAGCTCCGCGCCGATCGGGTTGGCCCGGCGCGGGCCTCTGCGCTGCGGGCGGTGATGCTCTCACCTTGGGACGTGGGCACCAATGACCTCCTGGCGAACATCGCCTTATGGCGCCACGATCCGGTCCAGGCCCGATACTGGTTCGGACGATCGCTCACCGCCGACGCACACCAACCAGTCGTCCGCGAAGAGCTCAAGGGTCGCTGCATCCCGGTCCCCCCATGGCAGCGGGGATTCTCCCCTACCTGCAACTTCACCTCGCGCTGACCCTTCACGCCGCAACCGCCCCGTTGACCGGTGGCGCGCGCCACACGGCCCGGCGTAGTTGAATTGGCCCGTGCGGACATCGGTGCGTTGGGGAGTGGTCTTGGCACCGGTCGCGGTGGTGATCGCCCTGGGTGAACTCCACGCCCACCTCATCGGCCACTACGCCTTCACCGGCACCAGCCGGTTCTCTTGGACCATCGCCTACATCGTCCTACTCGAGCTCGGGGCCTACGTGATGGGCCTGCTGGAGGTACCGCGCACAACTCTGGGAGCCTTCCTCTCCGCCCTCGGCGCCACCGTCTCGGCGGCCGTCGTCATCTCGCTCATCCAGCTCGTCTCGGGCTCGCTCCTCCTCCCCCGTGAGGTGGTCCTCGGGTCGGCTCTCCTGCTCACCGGGATCTACGGCCTCCTGGCCCTGGCCGCCGAGCGGATCCGCCAGAAGGGCACCGGAGAAGACCGGGTCCTCGCGGTCATCGGCCCCGATGAGGGGGCGGCCCTCGACGCCGATCTCCTTTCGGGCCCCGAACGATCGGCCCACCTCATCGGCGTCGTCTCCCCGGCACAGGCCGCCCAGACCGGCCGGCCCCTCCTTGCCAGGGCCGAGCACGAGCGCGTCTCGGTGCTCGTCTTAGGGCGAGAAGCCCAGACCGATGAGGCGATCGTGGCCCAGGCAGCCGTCCTGCACGGACGGGGGACCCGGATCCGCACCCTCACCCTCTTTTACGACGAATGGCTGGGGAAGCTCCCTCTGTCCGAGCTCGAGCCGGTCTCACTCATGTTCGACATCCAAGAGCTCCACGCCCCGCGTTACGCCCGTCTCAAGCGCATCTTCGACCTCGTCGCCGGTGCTATCGGCGTGGTGGCCCTGGCCGCGACGATCCCACCCATCTGGGTGCTGGACCAGTTCGCGAACCGCGGTCCGCTCTTCTTCCGCCAGGATCGGGTGGGCAAGGGCGGGCGGGAATTCACCATCTTGAAATTCCGCACCATGGGGCCCGACACACCGAGCGGTGAGTGGACCGAGGATGATGATCCCCGTATACCTCCCTTCGGGCGCTGGCTCCGGCGGACCCATCTTGACGAGCTGCCCCAGGCCGTCAACGTGTTGCGCGGGGAACTCTCGCTCGTCGGACCCCGTCCCGAACAGCCTCGTTACGTGGCCGAGCTCGAGGACAAGATCCCCTTCTACGAACTACGCCATCTCGTCCAACCCGGTGTCACCGGCTGGGCCCAGGTCAAGTTCCCCTACGGTGCCAGCGTTGACGACGCCCTGGAGAAACTCCAGTACGAGTTCTTCTACCTACGCCACCAAGGTCCGGTACTCGACGCCCGGATACTGGCCCGCACCCTGCGCTCCGTCCTGCGTCACGAGGGCCGCTGAGACTGCTCTGGGGGACCGACCCTGCGTTCACGAGGCGGTAGCGACCCCGGGGCGTCTGGCCCGCCTTGTGCGGGGAAGGTCCTTGATGAACACCGAACACGCCACCCCGGCGACCGCCACCGCGGCCCCGACCCAGAAGGCGTCTTGGAAGGGCCCGAGCAGGGCGACTCCGTGATGGACGTCGGTCAACCCGGCCCGCTTTACCGACGACTCTTGCACCGTGATCAGGATCTGGATGCCGGCCACCTCGCCCACCTGGGTCGCCAACTGCTGGGCGGCGCTCATCACCCCGAACTCGGAGGGATCGACTTCGTTGGCCTGACTCGACGACGTCGAGGGCGACACCACCCCCATGCCGAGACCGGCCAGGCACAGGGCGATCACGATCACCACAATCGAAGGCGCCGTCCCGAACTCGGCGAAGATCACCATCGAAGCGAGCACGCATACCGACCCGAACGTTGCACTTATTCGCTCGCCGATGTGCACTGCGACATACCCGGCGATCGGTGCGCTCACCGAGAACAACAAGGGCCGGGCGATGGAGATGAGACCCACACTGGTCACGCTGTAGCCGTAGACCTCCTCCATCATCAAAGGAAAGAGGAAGAAGGCGCCGAAGTAGGCAAACATCGTGAAGGCCCGCGTCCCCATGGGCAGCATGAAGTTGCGCCGACGGAAGTACCGAGGAGGAATGAGGGGGGTGGAGCAGGTGCGCTCTCGGTGCACGAAGACGATGATCGCCACTACGGCAACACCGGCGGGGATGAGGACGGCGGCCGAGCTCCAACCGAGGACCGGGCCGATACTGAGAGAGAGCATCACCCCGGTCACCGCCCCCGACAGGCTCCAGCTACCGACCCAGTCCATGCCCTGCCAGCGGCCGGCCGGGGTCGGCGCCTGATCGTCGACGGCGCGCCTGCCGTGCGAGGGCAGCACGAGAGCGACCACGGCGAGGGAGACCAGGAGCAAGCCGAGCTGGACCCAAAACAGGGTCCGCCATCCGAAGTACTGGATGATCGGCGCACCGAGGGTGACACCGATCACCGGGCCGCCCGCCCCTACCATCGACCACCAGCCCATGGCCTTGACCCGATCCTCGGGCGCGAACATCCGCAAAATGAGGGCCATCGACGCGGTACCGGTCGCCGCGCCCTGGATGCCGTCGAGACAACGGGCGAAGAGCAGCACACCCACGTTGGGCGCCGTGGCGGTCAGGACGGCGGCGACCATGGCACCGCCCAGCCCCCACAGGTACAGGCGGCGGTACCCGAAGAGGTCGCCGGCCTTTCCGAACAGCGGCGCAGCCAAACCGAACGCGAGCAGGGGGCCGGTCGAGACCCAGGTCAGTACCGAGTAATTGGTATGGAATTCCCCTTTGATGGTGGGCAGGGCCACCACAAAGACGGTGAAGGTGAAGTTAAGGGCGAAGAGCCCGGCCAAGAGGGCGACGAGCACCCACCACTGGTAGCGGGGGCTGCGCTGGGCCCGCCGCTCCACGCGACGGCGCAGCATGATCGGCCAGGGCAGGTCGACCGAGGCTTCCGAACCGGTGGTCCCGAGCGATGCGCCGCCGGGATCGGTGGCGGGGTCGAGCACCACCGAGGGGTCGTCGATGAGCGGGAGCTCGGGGTCCCCGCTGTTGGCGCGAGCGGCCCGGCTCATGTGCCCCGGGCCGGGGCATCACCTACCCCGAGCCTGGGCATCTCGGCTTGTAGTTCGGCAACTGTCCAGCGGTCCGACTTCTCGATGGTGTCCCCCATCGTCCAGTTCGTAAATGTGCGTACGGTGCCGCCTTGGACAAAGAACACCCGACCGGTGGCCGGACACCCCTCGGTCGCCAGATAGGCGACCAGCGGGGAGATGTTGGCGGGGTTCCACACGTCGAACTGGTCCTCGCCGGGCGCCTTGACGATGTCGGACAATCCCGGCGTCGACTCGGTCATGCGGGTCCGCGCCGCTGGGGCGATGGCGTTGACCCGCACGCCATAACGGATCAGCTCTTGGGCCGCGATGACCGTGAAGGCACCGAGGCCGGCCTTGGCCGCCCCATAGTTGGTCTGGCCCGGATTCCCGAGCAGCCCCGACGTCGACGAGGTGTTGATCACCGCCGCTTTCACTTCCCGGCCGGCCTTGGACTGCTCGCGCCAGTAAGCCGCGGCGTGGCGGGTAGGGACGAAATGACCCTTGAGGTGGACGTGGATGACGCTGTCCCAATCCTCTTCGGTCATGTTGACGAGCACCCGGTCGCGCAGGATCCCGGCGTTGTTCACCAGCACGTGCAGCTCGCCGAAGGCGTCGACGGCCGAGTCGATCAGGCGCTTCCCCCCGGCCCAGTCCGCCACATCGTCATCGTTGGCGATGGCCTCGCCCCCGGCAGCGGTGATCTCGGCCACCACCTGTTCGGCCGCGGTGCGGTCGTCGCCGGACCCGTCGACCGCTCCACCGAGATCGTTGACCACGACCTTGGCCCCTTCGGCGGCGAAGAGCAGGGCGTGCTCTCGCCCGATGCCCCGTCCCGCCCCGGTGATGATGGCCACGCGCCCGTCGAGTGCACCCATGGGTTCGTTTGCTCCTGTCTGCCGGCCGCGACGGTTCACACCTCGGTGAGGGGAGTCCTGCCGATTGTCAGCCCAGGGTAGTTGGGGTACCGGCCGGGTCGCGCCGGGGCCTCAGCGACGCCCAAAGCGCCGGAACCACCAGTTCGGGTCCCGGGCGTGGGCGTGGAAGTGGTCGGGAATCTGGCGCATCACCCGGTCGAGCGACCAACCGTCGGCTCCGAACCGCTCGTCGGCCACTCTCGAGAGCTCGACCACCATGTGCTCGAGCGCCTCGGCCGACGGATCGGCGCTGTGCACCTTCCACACCACCATGGGGACATCACAGATCTCGCAGTCCGCCACCCAGCAGACCTCGTCTTCGTGGTGCCACGGTGTGATGCGCGCCGCCTCGCAGAGGTCGCACCCCGGCGGCGTCACCATCCTTCGCCAGTGGAGGGGCCCGCCGGGGCCCGAAGGCCGGGAGCGCTCACTGGGTGTACAAGTTGACGGTGCTGCCCTCGAGGACCGACTGGCCAGACAGGGGCGCGGTGGTGAACACGGTGCCCGCGGCCGGACCGTAGACCTGTCCGACAGTGAGACCGGCCCCTTGGAGGGCGTTCGCGGCGGTACTCACGCTGTCGCCGGTGACGTTGGGAATGTTGACCATCGGTGGGCCCGTCGAAAGGGTGACGGTCACCGTGGTGCCCGGGGGCACCGGCGTGCCGGCCGCAGGGGTGGTCCCGATCACCTGGCCGGCCGGGACGGTCGCAGACGCTTGGGCGGTGCCCTGGGTGGACTTCAACCCGGCTCCTTGCAACGCGGCGGAAGCCTGGCCGTAGGAGCCGTCGCCGGCGACCGAGGGGACCGGGATCGGGGCCACCCCCTTGGAGATGGCGATCAGGATGGTGCCACCGTAGAGGGCGGTCTTCGGGTCCAGCTGGTTGTTGTAGGACCAGTTGAGGACCTGGCCGCTCGGCACAGTGGCGCTGAAGGCCTGCAACTGGGGGCACGCAGCCTTGAGGTGGACCGTGGCCAGCAGCCGGCTCGCCCCGGGGCAGCCGAGCCCGGCGAGGGAGGGCACGGGGACCGGCGGGGGGCCTTTGGAGGCGACAACGTGGACCGTGCTGCCCTGCTTGAGGGAGGCCGTGGCCCGGGGTTGCTGGGAGGCGACCCGGCCGACGGGAACCGACGTCGAGTAGGCCGGGGGGCTGACGGCCATGGTCAGGTGATGCTGGGTGATCGCGTGTCGGGCGGCGGCAATGGTCTTGCCCGTCAGCGCGGGGACCGACCGGGTCGGGGTGAACACCTTTTCCTGGTTCGCCACCGCCACACCGACCGCCACCGCCACGACCAGGACGACGGCGCCGAGGACCCACGGCCACCGGGGCCGGCGGCGGCGGGCGATGACCGGGGCCGCGGGTGAACCGCCCCTCGGCGCGACGGCGGGGGCGGGAGTGAGGACGAGATCGGCCACCTCAATGTCGAAGACCTCTTCGGGCGAGGCTGCAGCAACGGTGGTGGTGTCGTCTGCGAAGCGACGGGTGAAGTTCGGCACGATCGCGGTGACATCGTCGGCAACAGGGCCAGGCACCGGGGCATAGCGCCGGGACGGATCGCCCGAGTCGATCCGCATCGGCAGTGGGGCGGCGGGCGGCAGGGAGGCACCGATGGCCTCCAGCCGGGCGGCCAAGCCGGCCGCAGTCAGGCGGGCTTCGGCGTCGGGGGCGGCGGCTCGGGCCAGCACGTCGTCGAGCCGTCCGAGTGCGGGGTGGCGGGGCAGGGTGGCGCCCACCCTGGCCATGAGGGTGCCGAGCGTGGTGTCCGAGACAAAGGGCACATCACCGGTCAGGCACTCATAGAGCACGAGGGCGAGCGAGTAGACGTCGGCCCGTCCGTCCACCCGACGGCCCTCGGCCTGTTCGGGCGACGCGTAGCGAGCAGTACCGACCATGGCTCCGGCCGGTTCGGTCCACGCGGCTTCGGCCAGGGCCCGGGCCACACCGAAGTCGGCGATACGCACCCGCCCCTCTTCGTCGAAGAGGAGGTTGGCCGGTTTGATGTCGCGGTGGACCAACCCGCGGGCGTGTGCGTACGCCAGCCCGTGGGCCACCTCGACGCCGAGCTGGGTCGCCTGGGCGTCACTTAAGCGGAAGTCTCGGTCAAGGATGTCGCGCAAGCTGCCACCGTGGAGGTACTCGAGGACCAGATACGGGCCGTCGGTGTCCTCACCCCAGTCAAAGACACGCAACACGTTGGGATGGTTGAGCTGGGCCACCGCCCGGGCCTCGGCCCCGAACCGTTTGAGGAACGACTCATCATTCACCAGGGCCGGCTGGAGGACCTTGACTGCGACGCGACGCTGAAGCGACACATCTTCGGCCAAAAAGACGTGCGCAGAGGCACCGGTGCCGAGGGCGGAGACCAGCCGGTACCGCTTCCCGAGAACCCGGCCGATGGAGTCGGAGATGAGGGGCATTGAGCGCTTCCAGGCTACTTCGTGCGTACGTGAATTGAAGTGATCACGGCCCTGGGCCTCGTGGGCCATCTTTCAGGGCGAACGGACCCACAACTCGGCCTCGTCACGAGGGCAGCGATCCCGAGGCGAGCAGCTCGTCGAAGCGGGCACCGTCAACCAGCGCCACCCCCAATGCCTCGGCCTTGGTCAGCTTGGCCGCGCCGGGGTTCTCCCCGACAACCACCGCGAACGTCTTTTTCGAGACGCTGGCCGGGGACGAGCCACCCCGGGCGAGGATCGCCTCTTCGGCCTCCTCGCGGGTGTAGCCCTCGAGGGTCCCGGTCACCACCACCGATTTGCCGGCCAAGGTGCCGTCGGGCGCGCCCGCCCCGGCGTCGGCCCCCGGTGACGCCGACTGCTCGGTGGTGTTGACCCCGGCCCTACCCAAACGCACCAGCACCACCTTGTTGGCCGGATTGTCCAAAAACTCCGCGACCGCCCCGGCGATGACCGGACCAACCCCGTCGACGGCGGCGAGTACCTCGAGGGGTGCGTTGCCCAGAGCCTCCAAAGAGCCGAACGCCCGGGCCGTGGCCCGGGCGACCGCCGGCCCCACGTGACGGATGCCAAGGGCCACCAGCAGCCGGCTGAGCGGTCGGGTCTTGGAGCCCTCGATGGCGGCCAGCAGGTTGTTCACCGATATCTCGGCGTAACCCTCGAGGCCGGCGAGACGGTCGGCGCTGAGGTCATAGAGGTCGGCCGGGTCGGTAATGCGGCCGGCGTCGACCAGTTGGACGACCCGCTGGTCTCCGAGCCCCTCGATGTCCATAGCCGAGCGCGAGGCGAAGTGGACGATGCGCTGCACCCGCTGCGCCGGACAGTCGATGTTGGTGCAGTAGGTGTCGCTCTCCCCGTCGAGGCGGACCAGGGGACTCCCACACGACGGGCAGGTGGTCGGGAACTTCCAGCGGGGCTTTCGCCGCTTGGGCGCGCCGGGCTCGTTCTTCGCCGGCCCGACGACTTCTGGGATCACGTCACCTGCCTTGCGCACGATGACCAGGTCGCCCGGCCGCACGTCTTTGAGCGCGACCTGATCCTCGTTGTGCAAGGTGGCGAGCGCCACCGTCGATCCCCCGACGAAGACCGGATCGAGGACGGCGAAGGGAGTGGCCCGACCGGTCCGGCCAATGGACACCTCGATACGCTGAAGTCGGGTCGTACGCTCCTCGGGCGGGAACTTGAAGGCGATGGCCCAACGCGGGGCTCGAGACGTCGAGCCGAGCCGGTCATGCAGGGTGAGGTTGTCGACCTTGACCACCACACCGTCGATCTCGTAGGCGAAGTCGTGGCGGTGTTCGGCCAGCTGCGCACAACGGGCGAAGACCGCCGGTATGCCGGTGACCCGGCGGGCGTCGGGGCTGACCGGTAAGCCGGCGGCGCGAAGCAGTTCGAGGGCTTGGCTCTGGCGCACCGGCGGCCACGCGTTGGCGGACCCGGTCCCGGTGGCGTCCTCGGGGCGCACGTCGTCGATCTCACCGATCTGGTATGCCCAGAAGGCCAACGGCCGGGTGGCGGTGATCGTCGGGTCCTTCTGGCGGAGCGAGCCGGCGGCCGAGTTGCGGGGGTTGACGAACTCGCGCTCGCCGGCGGCGCGCTGGCGCTCGTTCATGGCGTCGAATGCCACGGTGGGCATGTAGACCTCGCCGCGGACCTCGAGATGGCGGGGATACGGGCCGGCGGCTTGGTGCAAACGGTGCGGGACATCGCCGACCGTCGCCACGTTCGCGGTGACGTCCTCACCGCTGACCCCGTCGCCCCGGGTGGCGGCCTGGGTGAACCGTCCGTCCACGTAGGTGAGCGACATGGCGACGCCGTCCACCTTGGGCTCGCAGGAAAAGTCGAGCGTGTCGACATCGAGGTCGGGGAGCTGGCGGCGTAGACGGTCGGCCCAGGCCCCGAGTTCGGCCTCGGTGACCGCGTTGTCGAGGCTCATCATCGGCACCCGGTGGCGTACCTCGTCAAAGAGCCCGAGGGGCGCAGCGCCCACTCGTTGGGTGGGCGAGTCGGCGGTGACGAGCTCGGGGTGTTCGGCCTCGATCTGCTTCAACTCACCAACTAAGGCGTCGTAGTCGGCGTCGGGGATCTCGGGCGCGTCGAGGGCGTGATAGCGCTCGTTGTGATAGTCGATCAGTTCTCGCAGTTCGGCTGCCCGGACGCCCCGATCATCGGGCGCCACCTTGGCCTTTTCTCTGTGCGTGCGCGCCACGGACCCTACGCGGCGATGCCCGCCCCGAGCACCGAGTCGGGATCGGCCGGATCGTAGAGGGCAACCGTCTGGCCCGGAGCAACCGGCCGCTCGGGCTCGGCGAAACCGATGCGGGTCCCCGCCCGGGTCGATTCGAACGTGCCCAGGACGGCTCGCCCGTGCGCGCTCATTTGGGACAAGGCCAACGAGCCAGAAGCAAGCGGACCCGACACCCAGGTGAGCGAACCCGGGGCAAGGACCACCGAGTCACTGGCCGCGTCCCGCGCACCCCCGACGGTGACCCGGCGCCGCGGCACGTCAACGGCCACGACGTAGCGCCGTTGGCCGTCGGCCCCGTGTCCCATGCCCCGGCGCTGACCGACGGTCACCAGCTCCACCGCGTCGACCGACCCGACCTGCTCGCCGGTGCCGCCGTCGATCACGGTGGCCTCGTGGAGATCCATCCGCCGGGAAAGAAAACCGCCCCGGCCCTCGGCGCTGTGGATGAAACAGACATCCTGGCTATCCGGCTTGGCCGCGGTGCGCAGTCCGAGACGGGCGGCCTCGGTACGCACCTGGACCTTGGTGAGCTCTCCGACCGGCAGCACGACCCGGTCCAGCTGGCTCTGTCCGAGCATCGAAAGCACGTAGGACTGGTCCTTGGCCGGATCCACCCCCCGCAAGAGTCGGTGGGCCACCCCCGGTTCACCGGGCGCCACCCGGGCGTGGTGCCCGGTGACCAACGCGTCGAATCCGAGGCGCCGGGCCCGGGCCAGCAGCCGGTCGAATTTGATGTGCCGGTTGCATTCGATGCACGGGTTGGGGGAACGGCCGGCCACGTGGGACGCCACATAGGGGGCCACCACCGCCCGGTCGAAGTCTCCGGCCAGGTTGAACACGTGATGGGTGATGCCCAGCTGCTGGGCCACCCGCCGGGCGTCGTCGACATCGGCCACCGAGCAGCAGCCCGAGTCAGACGAGCCCCCCCACAGCTTGAGGGTGGCACCCACCGCGTCATGACCCTCGGCCACCATGAGGGCGGCGGCCACCGAGGAGTCGACCCCCCCTGACATCGCGACCAGCACCCGCATGCCCGAAGTTTGGCACCTGGGCGGGGCGGCGCGGTCCTCGCCCCGGCTTCGGGTCTTCAGCGGCGCAGCCGGGCGACCGCGGCGGGAACTGTCGCCAAAGCGCGATCGACGTCTTCGTCGGTGCTCGAGTGCCCGAGGGTGAACCGGATCGCACTCGCCGCTTCTGGCGCGGGCACCCCCATGGCCACCAGCACGTGGCTCGGTTCGAGAGCCCCGCTGGCGCACGCCGCGCCGGCCGACGCGCAAATACCGGCATCGTCGAGGAGGACCAGCAACTCCTCTTGCTCGCAGCCGGCAAAACGCAGGTGGCAGTGCCCGGACAGGACGCGGTCCCGGTCGGCGCTCTCGAGCGAGTCACCAATGGAGCCGAGCAACCCGTCGGCCAGCCGGTCGCGCAGGCCCGCCACCCGCTTTTCTTCGCTGATCCGTTCACGGGCGCAGAGTTCGAGTGCGGTGGCCAGGCCGATCGCGCCGGCGACGTCGTGGGTGCCGCTGCGTCGCTCGCGCTCTTGACCACCCCCGAAGAAAATGGGTGCGAGCGGGGTCCCCTCTCGCACCACAAGGGCGCCGACCCCCTTCGGACCGCCGATCTTGTGGGCACTGACCGAGACGAGATCGGCGTCGGCGGTGGCGGTGGCCACGTCGAGGTAGGCCACTGCTTGGATGGCGTCGGTGTGCACCGTCGCCGCCGGAGCGTGGTGGCGGACCAACCGGGCGACGGCACCGACCGGCTGGACCGTCCCCACCTCGTTGTTGGCGAGCATGACCGACACAAAGCACACCTCTGGCCCCAAGAGCCGGGCCAACGCCTCCAGGTCGACCACGCCGTTGCGGTCGACCGGAGCCTCACGGAGCTCGCGCGGTGGGACCCCAAGCACCCGACCGTTGCTCAGCGCCCGGCACGGCTCGAGTACGGCTGCGTGTTCGATGGCGCTGCAGACGATCACCCCGAGCTCACCCTGCTCGGCCTGGGCGGCCACCGCGCCTACGACGGCCAGGTTGTCCGCTTCGGTCCCGCCGCCGGTGAAGACCACCTCGGCCGGTACGGCACCGAGGGCGGCGGCCACCAGTTCACGGGCCTCTTCCAACGCCTGGCGGGCCTGGCGGGCCAGGCGGTGGCTGCCCGACGCGTTGCCGTAACGCTGGGCGGCGAAGGGAGCCATGGCCTGGGCTACCTCGGGGCGCACCGGGGTGGACGAGGCGTGATCGAGGTAGGTGATCGGCGGATCGGCGTCAGCCGCCTCGTTCATGCGATCCAGACCCCCTTGGCGTTGCAGAACTCTTTGATGCCGAGCTCGGAGAGTTCCCGACCGTAGCCGGAACGCTTGATCCCGCCGAAGGGCATCTCGGGCGTGGAGGCCACCATGGCGTTGACGAAGACCTGTCCCGCGTCGATCTCGTCGATGAACCGCTGGCGTTCTGAGTCCTCTGTGGTCCACACACTCGCCCCGAGTCCGTAGACCGTGGCGTTGGCCAGGGCTATCGCCTCGTCGAGACCGGTGGCAGATTCAACCACCGCGACCGGGCCGAAGACCTCCTCGGAAAAGACCCGCATTTCTTTGCTTACCCCGCTCAGCACCGTCGGCGGGTAGTAGAACCCCGGACCGTTCGGGACCTCGGCCCCGCATCCCACGGCTGCTCCCTTGTCGATGGCGTCGTCGACTTGGGCGACCACCTCGTGGCGTTGGGCCGCCGAATTGAGCGGACCCACGTTGGTGGCGGGGTCCATCGGGTCCCCCACCACCAACGCGGCCATACCCGCGCAGAAACGCTCGTAGAACTCCTCGTAGATCGATCTGTCGATGATGAACCGCTTGGCCGCGATGCAGGACTGCCCCGCATTCTGGGTGCGGGCGGTGACCGCCGTCGACACCGCCTGGTCGAGGTCGGCCGACGGCATCACCACGAAGGGGTCAGATCCGCCGAGTTCGAGCACGCATTTTTTCAGCGCGTCGCCCGCCGCGGCGCCCACCGACTGGCCGGCCCGCTCGCTCCCGGTCAAGGTGACCGCGGCGATCCGGTCGTCGGCGATGACCGCGGCCACGTCTTTGGACTCGATCAGCAAGGTGGTGAAGGCCCCGTCGGGATAGCCGGCCCGGCGAAACACGTCTTCGAGCACGAGCGCGGTCTGGGGCACGTTCGACGCGTGCTTGAGAAGGCCGACATTGCCGACCATCAGGGCCGGCGCGGCGAAGCGGATCACCTGCCACATGGGGAAATTCCAGGGCATGATGGCCAGCACCGGACCGAGCGGCTGATAACGCACCAGGCTCTTGGTGGCCGAGGACTCGATCTCTTGGTCGGCCAGCAAGGACTCGGCGTGTTCGGCGAACCAGCGCAGGGCCAGCGCGCACTTGGAGACCTCGCCCTTGGCCGAGGCGAAGGTCTTGCCCATTTCCGTCGTGACGACGCGGGCCACGTCGGGCACTTCTGCTTCCAACAAGTCGGCCGCAGTGATCATGAGACGGGCCCGCTCGGCAAAGGTCGTTCTGCGGAACTGGGCGAAGGTTTCGGCGGCTTGGGCCAGGCGCGCCTCCACCTCCTCGGGCGTGTGGCTGTCGAAGGTCTTCTCGATCTCGCCGGTCGCCGGGTTGGTTGTGGTGAAGGACATGGGACGATTCTTACCCGCCCGAGGCCCTTGGGGTTCGTGCCCCCGACGGTGCCACCGCACCGACCCCTCTTGCGACAGATTCAGTCGTCGGTCCCCAGCCCGAGATGTTCGGGCACCGCCCGGCGGAGCAGCTTGCCCGTGGCGGTGTGGGGAAGGTCGGCCACCATCAGATACTGCTTCGGGCGTTTGTAGGGGGCGAGGCGCTGCGACGCCTCGGCCCGCACGGTGGCGATGTCGAGCCCCGGCCCGACGACCGCCGCACACACCCGTTGCCCCCAGGTCTCGTCGGGGAGGGCGAATACCGCCACCTCGGCCACCCCGGGGACTTCGGCGAGCACCGCTTCGACCTCGGCCGGGTAGACGTTGACCCCCCCGGTGATGATCAGGTCGTGACGTCGACCGGACAAGAAGAGATACCCCTGCGCATCGAGGTGCCCGACGTCACCCACGCTGAAGGCGTCGCCACGCCAGGCCGCGAGGGTGGCCGCTTCGTCGCCGAAGTAGGAGAACCGGGCGAACGGCGGAACCGTGCACCAGATCGTCCCGACCCCGGTGGTCTCGGCTCGAGGGCCACGGAGCCCGAGAGATGGCCCGTCGTCGTCGCCTGCCGGGTCTTCGATGGAGAGCACCCGCCCGGGTCGGGCCCGCCCGACGGTGCCCGGACGGGCCAGCCACTCCTCGGGCGAGCAGGCCGTGAACTGGCCTTCGGTGGCGCCGTAGAACTCCCAGAGCGCGGGCGGTGCGACTCGTGTCATGGCGGCCCGCTTGAGCACCGGTGGACACGGGGCCCCGGCATGGGCGAGGAGCCGGAGCGAGCCGAAGCGCTCGTCGGCCCCGAGATCCGCCAAGGCCAGCAGCCTCTGGAGGTGGGTCGGCACCAAAAACGCCGTGGTCGGTCGGTGCTGGCGCAGCACGCCGAGGGCGCAGGAGGCGTCATATTGAGAAAGGATGACCACAGATCCGCCGCGCAACACGGTGCCCGCAGCGAAGCGGATCGACACGGTGTGATACATCGGCGAGCACACCATGTGCAGGTCGCCAGCGTCGAATCCCCACTGGTCGGCCTCGTCGTCAAAAACCTCTTGGGCCCGTCGGTCGTCCCAAATACCCGTGGTCACCCCTTTCGGGTGACCGGTGGTCCCCGAGCTGTAGTGCATCGGCCGGGTCAACGGGTATTGAGCGAGGTCGGCCGGGGGCCCGGCCAACACAGCGGCCAGTGCGGCTCGGTCGAACACGCGCAGCGACGGCTCGGCGTCGGCCACCAGCAGGTCCCGTTCGCCGGCCGTGAGGGTGGCGTTCAACAGGACCGGGATGACCCCGGTGCGGGCCGCCCCGAGCACCGCACAGAGCAGGTCGGCCGACGACGGCAGGCAGAAGGCGACCCGATTGCCCGAGACCAGACCCGCCGCGGCGATCGCTCCGGCCGCCCGACGCTGGCGGTTCTCCGCGTCAGCTGCGGTCAGGAGCTCGACGGTCGGGGTGCTCGGCGACACCGCCGCAGCGTACCGACGCCGGCGGCGCGCGGCGGGATCGGGGAACGCCCCTCAGCGGCGCCCCGTCGGATGCGGGCCGGTGACTCCCTCGCTCGGTACGCCGACATCGGCCAGGGCCCGAAATACCCCCGGACTGAACAGGGCGGTCAGACCGAGGACGGCCAGCAACACGACCCCCGACCCCGCCGTCACCGCCTTGACCCCGATATGGCTGCCGATGGCACCTTGGGCGATCGCCCCGAGCGGGTAGATGGTCCCGAGGGAGAGCATGAAGAGGCTGAGCACCCGGCCCCGGGCCCATTCGGGGGCTCTGAGCTGGACCACCGTGTTAAGGCCCGAGAGGACCGCGATGTACCCGGCGCCCACGAAGAACAGCGCGAGGGCCGCCCACCACAACGAAGGCGCCGCCGCGTAGAGGGCGAGGAGGACCGGCAGGGCGAAGAGGGCGGTCACCACCTGACGGCCCCGACCGATTCGCCGGGCCAGTCCGGGGATGGTCAGCGCGCCCACCACCGCGCCGACCCCCTGGGCGGTGACCAGGATCGTGGTCCCGACGGTGCCCCGGTGATGGGGACCGAGGTGCAGGGCATCGATGGCCATCGCCGGAACGAGGGCGATGAACGGGGAGGCGAGCAGGGCGACCAGCCCGATCAAGACAATTGCACTGCGACATCCCGGCTCGCTCGCAGCCAGGCGGGCGCCCTCGGCGATTCGGCGAAAGATCCGCAGCGGCTCGCTCACGACGGCCGGGGCCGGCAGGCGAATGAGGAGGAGGGCCACGATCACCGCCCCGAAGGACACCGCGTTGGCGGCGAAAGCCAACGAGTACGACCCGAAGGCCAGGGCCACCCCGGCGAGCGCCGGGCCCACCACTCGACCCAGGTTGAACTGGGCCGAGGAGAGCGACACCGCCGCCAACAGGTCGTCTCGACGCTCGACGAGGTCGGGCAGCATGGCCTGGTAGGCCGGAAAACCGACGGCCGCGGCCGAGCCGCCGAGGAAGGCGACGATGACCACGACGACCGGTTGGTCCCGACCGGTGGCCGCAAGTACGGCCAGCAGCGCGGCGATGACCGTCTCCGCGGTGGTCGTGAGCAGCAACCATCGCCGGCGGTCCAACCGGTCGGCGAGGGCGCCGCCGAACGGCGCCAGCAACCCGTTTGGTAAGAAGGCCGCCGCCGCCACCAGCCCGGTCCACAACGGGTTGTGGGTGCGGGCGGTCACCAAGATGCCGAGTGCGACCGCCTGCATCCATGAGCCGATGTTCGAGACGAGCGCCGCCGACCACAACAGGGCGAAGTTCCTCGAGCGCAGTGGGCGCAGCGACGTCAGGGCCACCGACCGAGGCTAACGGCGCCCGGAGCGGCCCAGCCCGTCGAAACCAGCGTGGGCCCGTGGTGTCAAAGTGGAGCGTGGCAACGAACGATGATCGGGGCGAGGACCCGTCGGGGGCGGTGTCGCGGGCCCGACACCTGCTGGCCAATTCCAAAAGGATCGTGGTGCTGACCGGTGCGGGCATCTCCACCGATTCGGGCATCCCGGATTTCCGGGGTCCGAACGGGGTGTGGACCAAAGATCCGGGCGCCGAGCGTCTCGCCACCTTCGAGGCCTACGTGACCGATCCCGACGTCCGCCGCCGGGCCTGGATCAACCGCCGCGACTCCCCCGCCTGGTCGGCCCGGCCCAACGCCGGACACCGGGCCCTCGCCGACCTCGAACGCTCGGGCCGCCTGGCGCTGTTGGTCACCCAGAATATCGATGGCCTCCACCTCGACGCGGGCCATGATCCGGCCCAGTTGGTGGAGATTCATGGCACCGTGCGCGAGGTCGTGTGCCTTGACTGCGGTGACCGTCGGGTCATGGAATCGGTCCTCGGGAGGGTGCGCGCCGGCGAGGAGGACCCCCGCTGCCTCGAGACGCGCGACGAGGTGCCGTGCCACGGCATTCTGAAATCGGCCACGATCAGTTTCGGACAGAGTCTCGTAGCAAAAGACATCGCCCGGGCTGAGGCGGCGGCCGAGGCGTGCGACCTCTTGCTAGCCGTGGGCACCAGCCTCGGGGTCTATCCGGCGGCCGCACTTGTTCCCCGGGCCGCCCGTTTCGGGGCGGCGGTCATCATCGTGAACGGCGAGGAGACGCCCTTTGACGATCTGGCCGACGTGGTGCTGCGGGGGTCGATCAGCCACGTCCTGCCGGCGATCGTCGGACTGGCGGGGTGAGGGGCCCGCGTCGGCGGGCTACGAATCGGTCGAGCGCTTTGCCTTACGACGGGGCTTGAGAGCGAACCACCAGATGCTGGCCATCGTGCCCAGCACCCCGACGGCCGCCGCCACCGGCTTGATCAACGTGCGCTTCCCGCTCTTTGCCATGGGCGTGGACCTTACTGCGCCGCGGCGTGGGCCGAACCTCGACGTCAGCCGTCGTGGGCCCCCGGTGGCTGCATCGGTACCCGTAGGCGCACCTGGGATACCGGATGCTCACCGAAGGCGAGCTCGAGGAGGCGTTCGGCCACCCACGAGGGGGAGTTGAAAGCCTCGGCCTCTTTTAAGGCCCGGAAGCGGCGTACTTGTGGGAATGCGGACTCGTCGGTGGCCCGGATTCTCGCCTGCATGTCGGTGTCGATGACCCCCGGTGCAACCGCATAGGGCCGGAGCCCGTTCGCCCGCTCTTCGAGGGCGACGGCCTCGGTCAATCGATCGACGGCGGCCTTGGCCCCGCAGTAGGCGGCCCACCCGGCATACGGACGCGACCCAGCCCCCGACGAGACGTTGATCAGTACGCCTTCGCCGGGCCGCGACCGAACATGACGGGCGAAGATCATGGTGCCGAAGAGAATGCCGGTCACGTTGACCTCGATGTGCCGGGCGACCTGATCGGGCGCCGCCTCGGCGATCGCCCCGATCGGTTCGAGGACACCGGCGTTGTTGACCCACAGATCGATCCGGCCGAAGCGCTGGATCACGGCGTCACTGAACGCGTCGAGGGCGTCGAAGTCGACCACGTCGACCGATGCCACCAACGGGGTCTCGGGCGGATCAATCCGCCCGTCGTGGGCCCGCGGCCTGGTCTTGGCGACAAGATCAGGCCGGTGCCGGGCACAAAGCCCGAGGTGCAGCCCGACCGAGGCGAAGTGGGCAGCCATCCCCGCCCCGAGACCCCGGCTGGCCCCGGTAATAACTGCGACTCGGCCCGAGAGGACCGACCGACGGGCGGCCGCGGTGGAAAAGGGGGCGACGAGTGGCCAGCGCTCGTCGCTCACCATCGGCGCGGGCGGGCTGTCATCGAAGATTCAGGGCCGGCTGGCGCTCATCAGCGCATCGAACAACCGGCGGTCGCCGGACTCTTCCGGGTGCCACTGGACGCCGAGGACGAAGGGTGCACCGTCGAGCTCCACCGCCTCAATGATCCCGTCGGTGCCCACGGGGCCGGAGCGCTCGACCGACCGGGCCGACACCACCAGGCCCTTCCCGAGTTCCCCAATGGCCTGGTGATGCGAACAGCGCACCGTGTCGGTCTCCCCCATAATCGTCGCCAGCGCGGTGCCGGGCACCGTCACGATGTCGATGTCGCCGAAGGCTCCCGCCGCCGGCTGATGCCCGGTGTGACCGACCATGTCGGGCACGTGCTGAACCAGGGTCCCCCCAAGGTGCACGTTGAGCACCTGGAGCCCCCGGCAGATGGCCAGCACCGGGAGCTCGGCGTCGAGAGCGGCCGCTACCAGTGCCAGTTCGGACTGGTCACGAGCCCCGTCGACCCCCCCAAGCTGTGAGTGGGCTGGCTCGCCGTACGACTCCGGGTCGATGTCGCCGCCGCCGACCACCACGAGCGCGTCGAGAGCATCAATCGCCTCGAGGGCACCAACGCCAGGCCCTGCGAGCGACGAACGTACGGGCGGGATCAGAAGCGTTCGCCCACCCGCCGCGGCGACCAGTTCGACATAGGGGGCGGGCACGACGAACGCCGGGCAGTGCCAAGGGCCCCACGACGCCTCGGCGTAGTAGGTGGTCACCCCGACCAGCGGAGCTGACCGGGTCATGACACCCCCATGGCCCGGTCCATCGCGGCGACCACTTGGAGCTCGGAGGCGCCGGGGTTCAGCACTTCACGCACCCCCATCGCCTCGAGGATCGGCACATCGCGGGCGGGGATGATGCCACCCAGCACGACAGGGATGTCGAGTCCACGCTGACGCAACGCGGCGACGACGGCCGGAGCAAGGGTGAGGTGGCCCCCTGAATGCATCGACAACCCGACCACGTCGACATCTTCTTGGAGAGCGGCGGTGGCGACGGTCTCGGGGGTCTGGCGCAGCCCCAGGTACACGACCTCGAAGCCCGCGTCGCGCAGCATGCGGGCGACGACCTTGACTCCCCGGTCGTGCCCGTCGAGACCGACTTTGGCCACGACCACCCGGCCTTTGGTGACAACGCCACCAGAATCGAAGCGCTCGGAGGTCACACCACCAGCGTAGTGAGGGGTTTCGGGCGGTGGGCGTGGCGTTGGACGCTGCGACCGGAAAAAAGCAATAGTTCGAACCATGCCGGACCTGGAAAGCTTGCGCCAGAACATTGCCGATGGATCGATCGACACCGTGGTGCTGGCCTTCCCTGATCTCCAAGGCCGACCGGTCGGCAAGAGAGTCACTGGTCCCTTCTTCCTCGAGCACGTCCAAGCCCACGGGATCGAGGCGTGCGACTACCTGCTCGCCGTCGACGTGGACATGGAGCCACTTCCGGGTTACGAGTTCACGAACTGGGACTCGGGCTATGGCGACGTGGCCGCACTGCCCGACTACGCCACCACAATGGTCCTGCCCTGGCTCGAGGGCACAGCCATTGTGCTGTGCGACGTCCAGGATCTCTCTGGTGCACCCATCGAGGTCTCGCCCCGGCGGATCTTGCGGCGACAGATCGAGCGGGCGGCCGAGCGCGGGTTGCGGGTGCGCTGCGCGACCGAGCTCGAGTTCTACCTGTTTCGCGACACCTTCGAGGAGGCGTCGAACAAGAGGTGGAACGGGCTGGTACCCCATACGAGCACCATCGAGGACTATCAGCTGCTCCAGACCTCACGCGAGGAGTACGTCCTACGCCGCATCCGAAACGAAATGGTGGCCGCCGGGATCCCCGTCGAGTTCTCCAAGGGTGAGGCGGGACGTGGACAGCACGAGGTCAATGTCACCTACGCCGAACCGCTCCTCACCGCCGATCGCCATCTGGTGTTCAAAAACGGTGTGAAGGAGATCGCGTCCCAAGAGGGCCGGGCGGCCACCTTCATGGCCAAGTGGTCGATGGACGAAGTGGGGTCGTCGTGCCATCTGCACACCAGTCTGTGGGGACTGGAGGACGACGCTCCCCTCATGGGTGACGCCGACGCCCCGGGGCAACTTTCTGCGACCGGCCGGCACTTCGTGGCCGGCCAGATCCACGCGGCGCGGCAGCTCGCCTGGTGCTTCGCCCCGTATGTCAACTCGTACAAGCGTTACGTTCCGGGCAGCTGGGCCCCGACGGCCGCGGTGTGGGGAGAGGACAACCGGACCTGTGGCTTCAGGGTGATTGGCCACGGCGCCAGCCGACGCGTCGAGAGCAGGGTGCCCGGCGGCGACGTCAACCCTTACATCGCGCTGGCGGCCGCCATCGCGGCCGGGCTCTACGGTATCGACCACGCCCTCGAGCTGGGGGAGCCGTTCGTCGGCAACGCCTACGTGGCCGAGGACGTGCCCCGCATCCCCTCCACCTTGGCCGAGGCCTTGGCCGAACTCGAACACAGCGAGGTAGCCGAGGAGGCGTTCGGCCATGACGTCCACCAGCACTTCACGAACACAGCCCGCCAGGAGTGGCTGGCCGCCAACCGCGTCGTGACCGACTGGGAGCTGGCCCGCAACTTCGAGCGAATCTGAGCGGGCCGGGGTCAAGCACCACGAGCGGCGGGTGGCCCTGAATGGGCCGGCCGCGCTCAGCGTTCGACATCGATGCCACGACCGGTGATCTCTTGGGCTTCGAGCACGAGGTAGTGGTCGTCGCCGCCGCCGGGCCAGGGTGAAACACCAACGTCCCGCAATTTCTCGAGCTCCGCCTCATCTGTCGGTCGGCGAACCCGTCCGGTGAGCAGCACGCTCCAGCCCGACGAAGAGGCCTCATCGAGCTGGTCGATCTCGAGGCCGACCGGCTCCTGGCCGTCGAGGTGATCGAAATGGCTCCCCGACTCGGTCCGAAAGACGATCGCCCGATCAACGGTGCGAAAGTTGACCGGTAGGGCCGTGGGGCCACGCTCGCTGTCGAAGACCAGGCGGGCGACGCCGCCGGGACCGATGAGACGCCAGCACTCGTCCTCGGAGATCTCCGAGGTGGACGGCGATTCCCCCGCGCCGCCGGCGCCCGAGGGGCGGTCCATTTCGGTCCCGAAAAGGTAGGCGGACGTCGTCTCGAGCCCGGCCGCCAACTTCAAGATTGCCCGGGCGTCGGGCATCGCGACCGGGCTCGTCTCGAGGTGGCGCAGATACGGAACCGCCGTACCGGTGCGTTTGGAGAGGTCCTCGAGGCTCAAGCCGAGTTCCTCCCGCCGTCGGGTGAGCCTGCGTCCGAAGGCTCCGGGGTTAGCCATCCTCGCTCTTCTCCTTCTTTGCGTTCCCGCCGAGGCGTCGGCGGTTCAACCGTCGGTGAATGGCCTTGGTCCGTTTGTAAAGGTTCACGAACTCCTCGGCCATCTCGTCGTAGATCTCCGAGTTGGCCCGATCCGGACGGTACTCGGATTTGATGTTCACCATGGCGGGTATGTCGGACAAGCGCACCTTGCCGAGGGCCAACAGAGTGATGAGTCCCGCTCCGCGCACATTGGCCAGCACCGGGTCGGCCACCTGAGAGATGGTCCGCCCGGTCACGTCGGCGTGGATCTGGGCCCACAGGTCCGAGTTGGCCCCACCCCCGACAAAGGCAAGGGACCCAAATGGCCGCTTGGTGTATTTCTCCACGGCGCCGAGCAGCCACTTCGAGTTGAAGGCGACCCCTTCGAAGACGGCCCGCACCATGTCGGCCCGGGTGCTCGAGAGCGACAGGTTGTGGAAGCCCCCTCGGATCGTATGGTCGTCGACCGGGGAGCGCTCCCCGTTGAGCCACGGGGTGAACAAAACGCCCCCCGCACCCGGGGGGACCGCGGCCGCCACCTCGTTCAGCTTGTCGAAGGCGTCGGCGGGGGCAGCGGGCCCGAGAGGGTCGTCGGCGAACACCACGTTGTCGCGCAACCAGGTCAGGCAGGCCCCGCCGGTCTCGTGCTCGTCGGCCACGAGGTATTTCCCCGGCACACCGGCGGGGATCGAGGCGATATTGGTGAGCATGTCGGTCCGTTTGAACGGGACGTGGCAGCTGATCCACGACGAGGTCCCGATATAGAGGTGACCGGCGAAGTCGGCGACGGCACCCGAGCCCACCGCGGCTGAGTGCAGGTCGCCGGTCCCCGTCGTGACGGCGGTCCCCGGGCGTAGCCCGAGGGTGCCGGCAGCCTCCTCGCTCAGGCCGCCGATGACCGTAGCCGTCGGCACCAGCTCGGGCAGCTTGTCCGGGTCGAGCCCCGCCAGGGCGAGCAGGTCGGCGTCGTAAGCCACGGCGTCAATCCGGCGGTTGTCGGTGACCCAGTGCAAGGTGATCGAGTCGAATGAGGCCCGGGCCAGTCCGGTCAGCCGGAGGTTGAGGTAGTCGACCGGCTCCAAGAAGACTGCGGTCTGCTGGTAGATCTCGGGACGCTCCTCTTTCAAAAAGAGGATGTGGCCCACCGGGTCCTTCCCCGACAGGCTCGGGATGCCCCCGGTCAACCGCACCCACCGTCGAACTTTGCGCACGTCGTAGCCGAGAGCGGACACGGTGCCCTTCATGGCCCGACGGATGGCCGTGCTGCCTCGGCTGTCCATCCAAATCACGGCGTTGCCCAACGCCGCACCGCCGCGTGCAATCGGGACGGTTCCGGACCACTGAGCCGTGCAACCGACCCCGATGATGCGCTCGACGGGGACTCCGCCGGCATCGATCGCCTTGCGGGCGGCAGAGACCACCGCCGACCACCACTCCTCGGGGTCCTGCTCGGCGCCCCCACCTGGAAGCAGCCGCAGCTCGGTCCTCTCGAATGCGTGCGCCGCGATCCGTCCGGTCGCCGAGATGACCGCCGCTTTCGGGCCGCCGGTCCCGAGATCGACGGCCAAGACGTAGGTGTCCTCGGGGGCCAGACCGTGGGGCTGGTCGATAACGGGCGTAGGCCGTTGCGTGGTCACCGCCAGAGCGTAGGCCGGGCGCGCCAACGCCAGCCGCCCGAGACATCAGGGACGGCTGGCGTTGGGGTGCGCGGGCGATTACTTCTGGAGGGCCGCTTCGACTTCGAGCTCGATCTTCACTTTGTTGCCGACCACCAAGCCGCCGTTAGCGAGCGGTGCGTTGAACGAGACGCCGAATTCACGACGGTCGATCTCGGTGCTGGCCGAGAAAGCCACAACCTCGGCGTCGGGCTGCATGCCCGGACCCGTGCCGTGGTACTCGAGGTCGAAGACCACCGGCTTGGTGATCCCACGGATGGTGAGATCCCCGGCCAGCTTCCACTCGCCCTCAGACTCTTTGGTGAGTCCCGTGGACTTGAAGGTCAGCTTCGGGAACGTCGGGGCATCGAGGAAGTCGTTGGTCCGCAGGTGGTCGTCGCGCATGGAGTTGCCGGTCTCGATGCTCGCCGCTACCGCGTCGGCCTCCAGGCTCGACTGCTCTGGAGGGTCGGCGATGGTCAAGGTGGCCTCGAAATCGGTGAAACGGCCCCGGACCTTGGTGCCGATGAGGTGGCGGGCGACGAAGCCCACCTCGGTGTGGGCCTTGTCCACCACGTAGGTGCCAGGGGTGGGGGGTGCGATGGTCTGTGTAGCCATGGGAACTCCTTCGGATGGATATGTCGGATGTCCTTGCGAGTCCGGACCGTGTGCCCGTGGACTCGGCCTCACAATATCTGATCTCTCATCTACTTGTCAATCACTTACTTTCTCCTCAAACATTTCCCCAAGTTCTGGTAGGCTCAGAGCGTGGTGATCGATGTTCCCGAGCACGATGACGGCCCGATGGCCGGTCCGGCACCCGAATCAGTCGACTGGGCCTCCTTGGCGAGTGACGAGCGGATCGCCCTGATGCGGCTGCTGGTCGGGGCCCATGGCCGCCTGACCCGGCTCCTCGGCGGTGAGCTCGAAGAGGCCTGCGGGCTGCCGCTCAGCTGGTTCGTCGGCATGGTGCGTCTGGCCCGCGCCCCCGGGGCCCGGCTGACGATGAGCGAGTTGGCGGTGGAGCTTTCGCTCACCTCAGGGGGGACCACCCGCATGGTGGACCGTATGGCTGAGGCCGGCCTGGTCGAGCGTCAGCACTGCCCGTCTGACCGTCGCAGCGTCTTCGTGGCCCTCACCGACGCAGGTGCCCGCAAGCTCGAAGACGCCACCACCATCCATCTCATCGGCCTCGACCAGCACCTGCTCGGCCCACTCGACGTCGCCGACCGGGTGGCACTGGCCACCGCCCTCGGCAAACTCGGCGCCGACCCGACCGCCTGCCCGGGCTGAGCCCGCTCCGGTCGGTCCGCTGCGCAATTCAGACTTTTTCAATCCAGGCCCGGGCTTCGCTCGTGAGGGCGTCGAGGTCGAGGACGATGCCCTCGCCTCTGCCCGCGCCGGCGACCACTTCGGTGGCGAGGACCTCACGCCCGATGTAGTCGAAGTAGGGGGTCAACTCGTCGAGGCCGCCCAAGGACAACACGATGCGGTCCGAGACGTCCAATCCGCTCGTCTTGCGCAGCTCTTGGACATGGCGCACGACCTCGCGGGCCAGGCCGCGCCGGGCCAGTTCGTCGTCGATGGCCAGTTCGAGAGCGACGACCTCTCCCCCTTCTCTTGAGACGGCAAAGCCGGGTTGGCCCTGCACCCGCAGTTCGACATCACCGGGTCCGAGCTCGACGGGGCCGCCGGGCAGCAGCACCGAGATGGTGCCGCCCTGCTCGAGGGTCGCCGCGGCGGCCACGCCGTCCAGACCGGCGAGTGCCCCCTTCAAGTCCCGAACCGCCGGACCGAGGCGGGGGCCAAGCTCTTTGAAGTTGGGTACCAGCTCGAAACGCAGCACCTCGCCGAGCTCGTCGGCCACCACCACCTCGTCGACGTTGAGCTCCTCGCCCACTACGGACTCGAGCAGCGCCGGGGCACCGGGGGACAAAAACACGAGGGCCCGGGCCAGCGGCTGACGCACCTTGACCCCGGCCTCGCTGCGCGCCGCGCGCCCAAGAGAAGCGAGCCGCCGGGCTTGGGCCATTTCGGATTCGAGGGCGGTGTCGATGGTACCGCGCGCTCCCGTGGGATCGGCGAGGGCGGGCCAATCGGCGAGGTGCACCGAATCGACATCGCCGGCGTCGGTGAGCTCTCGCCACAAACGATCGGCCAAAAAAGGACAAAACGGTGCGAGCAGCACGCTGAGGCGCACCAACACCTCGTGCAAGGTGGCCTGGGCGGCCAGGCTGTCGCTCGGGGGGGCGTCGGGGTCGGTCCGCCAAAAACGGCGTCGGCTCCGGCGCACGTACCAGTTGGAGAGATCGTCGACCAGCCGACCGATGGGAACGGCAGCGGCGAACGGTTCGTAGGCAGCCAGAGACTCGGTCACCTCGGCCTCGGTCGACGCCAGCCGGGAGAGCACCCAGCGGTCGAGCACCGGGCGGTCGGATGGCGCGGGGACCGCCGGGTCAGCCGGATCGAATCCGTTGAGCGAGGCGTAGGTCATGAAGAAGCTGAAGGTGTTCCACAAGGTGAGCGGCATCTCGCGCAACGACGTGTCGATCGAGTCGAGGTTCACCCGCGTCGGGGTCCACGGCGAACCCTGAGTGAACATCCACCAGCGCAACGGGTCTGCCCCCCGGGAGTTGAGGATCTCCCAGGGATCGATGACGTTGCCGATCGACTTGGACATCTTGCGGCCGTCGGCGTCGACGATGTGGCCGAGGCACATGACATGGCGGTAGGGGGCGTGGCCAAAGACGAGCACGTTGACCGCCAGCAGGGAGTAGAACCAGCCCCGGGTCTGGTCGATGGCCTCGGTGATGAAGTCGGCGGGGAAGCGGAGGGCTTCTTTCGAGCCGGGTTGATGGGGATAACCGACCTGGGCCGCGGGCATCGAGCCCGAATCGAACCAGGCGTCGATCACCGCCGCCACCCGTCGAGCGAGAGAGGACGCACCGTCGGACTGGTCGCGGTCGGACGCCGGATCGGCGCAGTCAGGGCAGGCAAAAGTGACCTCATCGATGGTGGGTCGGTGCGGGTCGAGGGCAGTGACGTCGCGCCCGCAGAGTTCGGAGAGCTCCGCCAGCGAGCCCACGCAGAACACATGGCCGCCCCCGCAACGCCAGATGGGCAACGGGGTTCCCCAGAACCGGTCCCGGGACAGGGCCCAGTCGACGTTGTTCTCGAGCCACTCGCCGAAACGACCGTCTCGGATGTACTCGGGGTGCCAGTCGACGCCGGCGTTCGCGGCCAGCAGGTCGCGCTTCTTGCTCTGCGTGGCGATGTACCAGCTAGGCTTGCCCCAGTAGATCAGCGGCGTCGAACAACGCCAGCAGTGGGGGTAGGAGTGGACGTAGGGCTGGCGGCGGAGCAGCAAGCCGGCCGCCTCCAGTCGGTCGTTGATGTCGTGGTTGGCCTCGCGCACCGCCCGGCCAGCGAGCCAGCCGATGGCGTCGGTGAATCGCCCGTCAGGGCCAACCGGGTTGAGCATGGGGAGGCCGTGCTCCCTGGCCGCCTGGCGGTCGATCTCACCGAAGGCCGGTGCGAGGTGGACGAGGCCGGTGCCCTCGTCGGTGGTCACGTAGTCCGCCGGGACCACTCGCCAGCCGTCGGCGCCACCGGGCGCCGGCAGTTCGTCAAAGGGGCGCTGGTACTTGAGACCCACCAGGTCCGTGCCCGGCACGCGGCGGGTGATCGTCGCCCCCTCGCCAAAGACGTTGGGGACGAGCTCTTCTGCGACCAGCTGTCCGTCGACGACGGCGTAGCTCAGCGCGGGATTGACCGCCACGCCGGTGTTGGACACGAGGGTCCAGGGTGTGGTCGTCCAGACCACGAGCGACGTGGCATCGCCCAGCACACGCGGGTCGGCATCGACGAGAGGAAAGCGAACGTAGGCCGATTCGTCGTCCTCGTCGGAGTAGACGCCGGGCTGGCCCAACTCATGACTCGACAGCGCGGTCCCACACCGCGGGCAGTAGGGCACCACCTTCAAGTCCTCATAGAGCAGGCCCGCATCGAACATGGTCTTCAAGTGCCACCAGACCGACTCGATGTAGCTCGGATCGAACGTCCAGTAGGCGGCGTCGAGGTCGACCCAGTACCCGATGCGCTCGGTCAGGTGCTTCCAGTCGTCGACGTAGTCGAGCACCGACTCCCGGCAGAGCCGGGTGAACTCGGCAATGCCGACCTCTTCTTCGATCTGCCGCTTGCCGGTGATCCCGAGCTTCTTTTCCACCTCGACTTCGACGGGGAGACCGTGGGTGTCCCACCCGGCCCGGCGGGCCACGTAGAAGCCGGCCATGGTCCGGTACCGACAGAAGAGGTCTTTGTAGGCCCGCGCCCACACATGATGGAGGCCAGGTCGGCCGTTGGCCGTCGGCGGTCCCTCGTAGAAGACCCACGGCTCGGCGCCCTCGCGCTGGGCCACCGAGCGCTCGAAGATCTGGTACTCCCGCCAGCGGGCCAGCTCTGCCTCTTCAAGTGCGACGAAATCGGCGTCGGCCGGGACGGGTCGGAACACTTCACTCCTGATGGGTTGGCGGTGGGGTGCCGAACGATAGTGGGCGCCGGTCGGCGGTCCCCCACCGCTCAGCGGGCGCCCTCGTGGCTCCCCGGGGCGGCCATCGGGTCGGCCCGGTGGGCGTCGGCCAGGCGGTCCCACAAGGCCTCGTCGGCCTCGTCGAGCGAGCCCAAGACGACATCGGCGATACCGAAGGCGGGACGATCCCGCTCGACCGCCTCGGGGACGGCCACACAGGCCATGCGCGCGGCCTTGGCCGCCAAGACACCGGCCGGTGAGTCCTCCCAGACGATGCAGCGGTCGGGAGGGACGCCGAGTCTGCCCGCCGTGGTGAGAAAGACCCCGGGGTGGGGCTTGCCGTAGGGCTCGTCCTCGGCCGAGTGCACGAGAGCGAACTCACCGGCCAGGCCGAAGTGCTCGAGGACCACGGTGATCAGCCGGTACTGCGACGAGGAGGCCACGGCCCGGGGCAGCCCGTGACGCCCGCACAATTCGAGGGCCCGATGAACGCCGGGCTTGAGCCGCCCAATCGTCACCACCAGGTCGATCACCCGGTCGACGACGAGGCGGGCCACCTCGTCGGGATCAGGGCCGCGCCAGGGGAAGCGCTCGTACCAGTACCGGGTCACCTCAGCCACGAACATGCCCTTGGTCTGTCGGCACGCCGAGGGGACAAGCGGGACACCCAGGCCGCCCAGGATCTCGATCTCGGCGTCGTGCCAAAGCGGCTCGGAGTCGATGAGCAGGCCGTCCATGTCGAAGATGGCGGCTGCGAAGCCGGCGTCGGTCACCAGTCACTCCCCTCGGCTGGCCCGCCCGGGAACGCGGGCGGGGCGGCGGCGGCGCTCAGCTGGGAAGTTGCGCTGCGATGGCCGACACGAGGGCGGGATCCTCGGGCTCGACCTGGGGGCGGAACCGGCCCACGACCTCGCCGGCCGGCGACACCAGGAACTTCTCGAAGTTCCAGGTGATATCGCCGGCCTCTCCTTCGGCATCGGGCACCGCGGTCAGCGCCGCGTAGAGCGGGTGCCGGTTCTCCCCGTTCACGTCAATCTTCTCGAACAACGGAAACGTCACCCCGTACGTGGTCGAGCAGAAGTGCTGGATCTCCTCGGCCGAGCCCGGCTCCTGGCCGAGGAACTGGTTGCAAGGGAAGCCGAGGACACTGAAGCCCTGGTCCCCGTAGGTCTTCTGCAACCGCTCGAGCCCTTCGTACTGCGGGGTCAGGCCGCACTTGGAGGCCACGTTCACGAGCAACAGCGCCTCTCCTTTGTGGGGGGCCAGCGAGGACTCCTCGCCCTCGAGGGTGTGGATGGGGATGTCATAAAGAGCCATGCCCGCAGGCTATCGGGAATGACCGTCGCCCCGACCCACCGGGCCTCGGGGCCGTGCACCCTCGGCATCCGACGACCAACAGAGGCTCTCTGACCGGTCCCCGGTCAGCCCACCACTCGGCGGCGGTGTGCCCGTGGTTCGCCACCTGTGGAAAGGTGACATCGATGCTCAAAGACCCCCCGGCCGTGTTGTCGCTCGTGGTCGAGTTGTCCGGGGGACCCTGACATGCAGGCCGTGGTGATCGACGACGGCGAGCTGGTCTATGAGGACCGACCCGATCCAACGCCCGGAGAGACCGAGCTGTTGGTGTCGGTACGAGCGGCTGGGGTCAACGGCGGCGATTTGATGCAACGACGGGGGCTCTACCCTCCGCCCCCGGGTGCGCCCGATACCCCCGGAATGGAAGTGGCGGGCGAGGTGGTCGCCGTCGGAAGCCGGGTGACCCGCTTCAGCCCGGGCGACCGGGTCATGGCGGTGGTCGGCGGGGGCGGGCAGGCGACGCTGTGTGTGGTCGAAGAGACCCACGCGCTCTGCGTCGCCGAGCGGCTGTCGTGGGCCGAGGCCGGCGGATTCCCCGAGGTTTTTTCGACCGCCTACGACGCGCTGTTCACCCAGGCGGCTCTCAGCATTGGCGACCGGGTTCTGGTGAGCGGGGCCGCCGGGGGCGTCGGGACGGCCGGCGTCCAGCTCGCCGCCGCGGCCGGCGCGTGGGTGGTCGCATCGGTGCGCGATCCGGGATGCCGCGACGGGGTGGCGGCCCTCGGCGCCGATGAGGTCATCGACCCAGCAGCGGTCGCCGATCACGGCCCGTACGACGTCGTACTCGAGCTGGTGGGAGCGGCCAGCTTCCCCGACGCGTTCGGGGCATTGGCCACCGGCGGTCGGATGACCGTCATCGGTGTGGGCACCGGGGCCAAGGTCGAGCTGAATCTCCTTCAGCTGATGGGCGCGCGAGCCACGATGAGCGGATCGACGTTGCGGGCGCGCCGGCGCGAAGAGAAGGCCGCGGTCGCCCAATCAGTGGCCGCCCATGTGCTGCCCCTCCTTACTGCAGGTCGCGTCCGCGTACCGCTGGCCGCGACATTCGCCATGGCCGACGCCGATGCCGCGTACGCCCGCTTTGCCCAAGGGGGAAAACTCGGCAAGGTCGTACTCACAGCCTGAGACCACGGCCGGGCCGCTCGCTCTCACGGGGTTGCCAAACAGAGCCCGAGGAGTCCGCTGCCGCCGCATCCGTCGTCTGAGGGACTCAGAGTTCGACGAGCTCGGTGGCGTCGAACTCCCAGTAGGCGCGCAACGCGGCAAGTTTGCCGTCTCCGTTCGAGCGGTAGGTGTAAACCCCCCGCACCACCGCCATGTGCTTGCCACCGGCCAACGTGGTGCGGATGATGCCCACATCGGCCACCTCGTCCCCGCAGAGATAGGAGCGCTCGATCTCGAAAGTGATCCTCTCGCTCGGAGCGATCACGGTGTCGTAGAACTTGGCGATCGCCTCACGCCCGTGGTGGCCTTTTGCCTCGGGATCAAACGGTGACGGGCCGATCGGGTCCTGCACCACCGCATCGGGGGCGAAAACGTCGAGCCAAGCCTCGCGGTCACGCGCCTCTACGGCCGCCCTCGAGCGGATGCCGAGCTCTCGTGCACTGACTTGTTCTGCCATCTGCTTCCCTTCTCTCTCCAGGTTCGCGCAATAACCCGGGGCGATCACTCGTTGGTCTTGGCCATGACCCCGTCGGCGAACCAACGCAGTTTGTCGATCTTGTCTGACAGCGCTTCGATATCGGGGCCGACCTCATAGGGCCAGCGGAACCCGACGATGACGTCGGTGACGCCTTCATTCTCGAGCCGCTTGATCCCGTCCACGCTGAAGGCATCCATCGAGATCACAAAGATCGAGAACGGCTTGTCCGACGTGCCGTACTCCTCGCGCAACTCCCCCAAACGCTTCAGGAGTCCGGGCAAGTCGGCCGGGTCCCCGCCGCCGTGCAGCCAGCCGTCGCCGACCTGCGCCGCCCGCCGCAAGGCGGCCTCACCGTGCCCGCCGATGAGAATCGGAAGCGGCTTGGTCGGGACAGGAGCGATCTTGATCGACGGAACATCGAAGACCTCTCCGTGGTGCTCGAACCAACCCCCCGCGGACAGGCCCCGGATGATGGCGACCTCCTCGTCCATGCGCTTCCCCCGCCCGGCCCAGGGAACCGCGAGCACGTCGTAGTCCTCGCGCCACGGGCTGGTGCCGACCCCGAGCAGGAGGCGGTTACCGGTCAGCACCGCGGTCGACGTGGCCTGCTTGGCCACCAAGACCGGGTTGCGGATCGGTAGTTTGAGAACGAAGGTCACGAAGCGCAGGCGCTCGGTCACCGCCCCAAGGGCCGGGATCAGGGAGAACGGCTCTAAGAAGGGCTTGTCCTCGAGGAATTCCCTCGTCCCGTCGGGGTTGAAGGGGTAGTGGCTGTCGGCCTCGGCGGGGTAACAGATGCTGTCGGGCACGACCATCGAGTCGTAGCCCGCCTCCTCGGCTGCTCGGGCCAACGGGGGGTAGAAGGCCGGGTCGGTCATGGACTCGGCGTAGCTGAAGCGCACAGAACCTCCGGGTTCGGGTGGCAACCGGTCGGCGGCCGCCGCCTACCATGCGGCCGTGGCCGACAATCCTGCCAGCCTGGGCGCCCACACGGCCAGATCGGACCTTCGGGCCGGCGCCACCGGCCAGATCTTCGTCGACCTGACACTCATGGAAGAAGAGGCGCGCCGGGTGGTGGGCGAGATGCCCTACGCCTACTTCGCGGGAGGGTCGGGGGCCGAGCGGCTACTGGACGACAATGTGGCCGCCTGGCTGCGCTGGCGGCTCCACCCGCGGGTGCTGGTCGATGTCTCGGCCGTGTCGACCACCACCACCATGCTGGGTCACCCCGTGGCGTCGCCGGTGCTGGTGGCCCCGACGGCGATCCAAGGGCTGGCCCACCCCGACGGCGAGGTGGCCACGGCTCATGGCGCGGCGGGCGCCGGGGCGGCCATGGTCCTCTCGTCGCTGGCCACCCGCTCGCTCGAAGACGTCGACGCCGTCGCGCCCGGGGGGCTTCGTTGGATGCAGGTCTACGTGCTGCGGGACCGGGGCCGGACCGCAGAGCTGGTCATGCGGGCAGCACACAGCAATTACCGAGCGCTCGTACTCACCGTCGATGCGCCGGTCTCGGGCCTGCGCCTGCGGGAGCTGCATGCCGGGGTGCACTTGCCTGACGACCTCGAACTCCCCAACCTGGCCGGCCCAAGCACCCAGCGGGCCCGCCAGGGCGGCTTCATGGCCGTGGTCGCCGGCGAGTTCGACCCGGCCTTGACCGTCGACGACATCGGCTGCTGGCCGGGCTCACCGATCTGCCCGTCGTGGTCAAAGGGATCCAGCGGGCCGATGACGCGGCGCGCTGCGTTGCGGCCGGCGCCGCCGCGGTGATCGTGTCGAACCATGGGGGCCGCCAGCTCGACGAGGCACCGGCGACCGCCGACATCTTGAGTGAGGTGGTCGACGCCGTGGGTGACCGGGTGGAGGTCTACGTCGACGGGGGCATCCGCAGCGCTCCCGATGTGGCCAAGGCGCTGGCCCTCGGTGCCCGGGGCGCCCTCGTGGGCCGGCCGGTGATCTGGGCCCTCGCCACCGGTGGCGCCGGCGGTGTGCAGTCGCTTCTCGACTGGTTCGCCGCCGAGTTGCGGCGGACCATGGCCCTGTGCGGGGCACCGACGGTGAGCGACCTCGATCGTTCCCTCATCCGCCGATGGATGGAATCGGGGGACGGGTGATGACCGGGGGGTCGCGGTGACCACGGTGGCTCGGATGCTCGCGGCGCGTGCCGAGGACGACTCGGCCGCCGTTCTCGACACCACCGGAACGTGGACCTGGCGGAGTGCGGTCGCCGAGGGTGCCGCCCGCGGGGCGCTCGCCCGCGGCCTCCAACGCCCGGGTCCGTTCCACATCGGCGTGCTCTTGCCCAATGGCCCTGAGTACTTGTTCTGGCTGAACGGGGCGGCGCTGGCCGGGGCGACCGTGGTCGGACTCAACCCGACCCGTCGGGGCGAAGCGTTGGGCGCAGACGTCCGAGCCACCGACTGCCAGCTCTTGGTGACCGATCCCGATGGGGCGATGCTGCTCGCCGACCTCGACCTCGATCTCGACGAAGAGCGGGTGCTGGTGATCGGCACGCTGGACTACGCGACACGGCTGGCGGCGGTTGCGGCCAACGCTGCGGCCGGCCTCGTGACAGCGGCCGCCGGGATCCCCGAGGACCAGCTCTTCTTGTTGCTGTTCACCTCGGGGACGACGGGGACGCCCAAGGCCGTCCGCTGCACCCAGGGCCGGCTGGCCGGCATCGCCGAGGTCGCCGCCCCCGGCTACGGCTACACCCAGAGCAGCGTCTGCTACTGCCCCATGCCCTTGTTCCACGGCAACGCGCTGATGGCGCTGTGGGGTCCGGCTGTGATGGTGGGCGCCGCCATCGCGGTACGCCCGCGGTTCAGTGCGTCAGCATTCATCGACGACGTGCGACGATACGGGGCCACGACGTTCAGCTATGTCGGCAAAGCCATCGCCTACATCCTGGCCACTCCCGAGCAGCCCGACGACGCGGACAACACGCTGGTCAGCGCATTCGGCACCGAGGCGTCGGCGCGTGACCGGGCGCGTTTCCAAGAGCGGTTCGGTTGTTATCTGATCGAAGGGTACGGACAGAGCGAGGGCGGCGCAGCCATCAATCCGGTGCGCGGCATGCCCAAGGGGGCCTTGGGCCGCCCGGTGCAAGGCGCCGATCTGGCCGTGGTCGACCCGGTGTCGGGCGACGAATGCCCACCAGCACGTTTTGACCAAGAAGGACGGCTCTTGAACGCCGGAGAGGCGACCGGGGAGATCGTCAACCGGAGCGGGCCGGGAAAGTTCGAGGGCTATTACGGTGCACCAGAAGCCGAGGAGGAGCGGACCCGCGACGGGTGGTACTGGACGGGCGACCTGGCCTACCGCGACGCAGAGGGCTACTTCTATTTCGCCGGGCGTCGCGGGGACTGGCTGCGGGTGGACTCGGAGAACTTCGCCGCGGGCCCGGTCGAATCGCTCCTTTCGCGCTACCCCGCCATCTCGGTGTGCGCCGTCTATGGCGTACCCGACACCCGTTCGGGCGACCAGGTCATGACGGCGCTCGAGCTCGCGCCGGGCGCCGAGTTCGACCCCGTCGACTTCGCCAACTGGCTGGACACGCAGCCCGATCTCGGCACCAAATGGGCGCCCCGCTTCGTCCGGGTGACCGCGTATCTCCCCCAGACCGCGACCGGCAAGGTGACCAAAGTCGACCTCCGTCGTGAGGCCTGGGAGTGCGACGACCCGGTGTGGTGGCGGCCCGGGCGCGACCCGGCGGGGGACGCTCGCGCCGGGGGATACCGCCCACTCACCGACGACGACCGCTCCGGATTGGCTGCCGAACTGGCCGAGCACGGCCGGTCCGATGTGCTCGGTGCCTGATCCGGTCAACCTACGATTGACCCCGCCGACGGAGAAAGGGGGCGCCATGCTGCTTGACGGAGTCAACCACGTGGCCTGGCTCACCAAGGACAGTGCCCGGCTGGCGCGATTTTACGAACAGGTCTTCGACGCCACCGTCTATCCGACCCGGGACCACGGACCGGGCGAGACCATGACGGTGATCGACATCGGACCGGCCACCCAGCTCAACATCTTCGAGATCGAAGGGAACACCGAGGCTGAACGCCAGACCCCGATGTTCGCCCGGGGGCGGCTCGATCACATCGGACTGCAAGCGGCCTCGAACGAGGCCTTCGTCGCGATCCGCCGGCGCCTGGTCGATACCGGTGCGAGCGACGGCACGGTGAACGACTTCGGCGGGGCGCTCAGCCTCTTTTTCCGTGACCCCGACGGCCTGGAGGGCGAGGTCTTGTTGCGAGGGGTCGCCTTGAAGGACCTGCACGGAGACGGCGGGGCGGGGATCACACCTAGCTGAGCTGGACGTGTGCCGGAAATGAGCACCGATTCCTCGTGCCGTCTGGTGTCTCGGTCGCTACGTTGACCGAGCGCACGAGGGTCGGCGATCGGTGGGGACCACCGATCAGTCGAGGACGGCGACCGCCACTCGCTGCTCCAAGGCCCGGGTGTCCCACCAGCTGATCTGCAGCTGCTTGGCCCGGCGGAAGTAGAGCTGGATGTCGAACTCGAGGGTGAACCCAATGCCCCCGAAGATCTGCTGGGCCATGGCCGTCACGTCGCGGAAGGTCTGACAGGCGAACAATTTGGCCATCGGGGCCAGCCGTTCGGTCGGTCGGTCGTTGGCCCGGGCCCAGGCGGCCTCATGCACCAGGTGCTCGGCCCCGTCGACCGCGGTGACCGCATCGGCGAGGTAGTGGGCGAGGGCCTGGAAGGCCCCGAGCGGCTTGTCGAACTGCTCACGGTCCTTCGCGTATTGGACGGTGATGTCGAGCGCGTAGCGGGCACCGCCGACCGCCTGTGCAGCGAGCAAGATGACCGCGTCACTCATGATTTCGTCCCAGGTGGCCCAGCCGGTGCCCGCCCCCCCGATGCGATCCGCCTCGCTCACCACCACATCGGTGAAGCCGACGTGATATTGGGTGTCCGAGCCTATGGTGAACTGCTGGGCCATCGAGACCCCGGGCGCGGCCGGGTCGACCAGGAACAGGTCCACCGCCGAAGGACCGTCACCGGTGCGGGCGAGGACGACCAGCCGGTCGGCGGCCTTCGCGAACGCCACATGCCGCTTCGTGCCGTTGATGACGACGCCCTCGCGGCCCGCCGTTGCACGGGTCTGGACCCCCCGTGGCCCGAAGCCACCGTCGGGCTCGAGCCATGCCGGGGTGAAGACAGCCTCGCCCGAGCCCAACTTGGCCAGCCACCCCGCCTGCTGCTCGTCGCTACCGGCCAGGGCCAACCCCCCGGCACACAACACCGCGCTGACCAAGTGCGGCACCGGGGCGAGCGCCCGGCCCAGCTCCTCGTAGAGGGCGACCCCTTCCACCAGGGTCATGCCCGAACCACCGAAGGACTCGGGCACCAACAGCCCGATCAGGTCGAGCTTGCCCAACTGGCCCCACAACTCGGCGGGGTACCCGACGGGGTCGTCCTCCATCGCGCGCACGACGGCGAGCGGGCAGTGCCGCTCGAGTACGTCGCGGACCGTTTGGCGCAGCATCTCCTGCTCAGGACTGAAGTCGAGGTCCAACACGTCAGTTCACCTCCGGTTCGTCGGCCGCGGCACTGCGGCACAGCGTGCTCATGGTCGCCACTGGTCGCCCCGCCGGGCCCAAGGATTGTCATCGGTCGTCTGCGGAACGGCGACGCGGACGGCGCACGCTGTCTTCACATCGCCGTCAACCGCGAGCTCGATAGCCGCGCTCACCCAAGCGCAGCCCGCCTCGTCAACCTCGGTACCCTCCACGGTCCCGCACATCACCATCGTGTCGCCGGGGAACACCGAGCCCTTCATGGAGAAGGTCACCCGCCCGAGGCGGCCGTGGGGCCCGGTCCAATCGGTCACGTAGCGTTCGAACCAGGCGGCCTGGTTCGGTGTGTTGAGAAAGATGTCGCGGGTTCCGTTGCGATGCACCGCGAAGTCCTTGTCGTGGTGCATGGGTCGCCAGTCCCGGCTGGCCAGCGCGCCAAGGACGACGGTGCTCGCCGTGACGTCGTAACGGAGCTCGGGAAGGCGGTCACCGACCGCCACGCGGTCGTAAAGCAGACGGGGGGCGGGTCCGCTCACGAGGCCGCCCGCCGGTACCCGAAACCGGTGTAGGACTCGACTCCCACGAGTCCGCCCTCTTGATTGTGGTACACGACCTCGATCACCCAGAAGCGTCCGGTGCCGAGCTTGGTGGTCTTCTCGTCGCTCACCGACCGCAGCACCTGGTGGGTGTGCAACCGGTCGCCCGGTCGCACCGGGTCATAGAAGGTGATGGTGTTTTCGGTCATGACCGCCTCGGGCAACTCCAGCAGGGCCTTCAGATCGAAGTGCACCTGCAGCGGCAGGGCCGCCTCGGTCCGGCCCGGAGCCCAGTGGTGGGGTCGGAACCAGACCGAGAGCATCGTCGGTGGTGCGATGGGCCCGTTTGTGAGATCGGCTGCCGCCTCGTCGTCCCAAAAGAGCGGGTTCGCGTTCTCGACCGACGAGCAGGTTGTCCAGATATAGCCGCGCTCGACGGGAAACTCGCCCTCCTCGGGGTACTGCTCGCCGCCGATCAGGCTCCGAGCTGCGGCCACCGGGTCGCCGGCCTGGTCGGCCAGCGCCGCCCGGAGCGCCCCGGACAACCCGGCCCCGGTCACGCCACCGCTCCCGCGCTGCGCCAACCATCGATGGTGGCCGAGTCCACTCCGGCGGCCACCAGCCGCCGGTCGGTATCGGTGACCGACGGGTCGGGAAGGGCGATCGGAGCTATCGGTCGTGCCATACCGGCCAAGAGCGGACCCAACTGGCGGAAACGCCCCTCGGTCGGGTGCACCGCCTCGATGACCACCCCCCGGTGGACGAACTGCTCGTCGCTCGCCACTTCGGCGGCGGTCAGCACCGGGGCCACACAGGTGTCGGTGCCCGAGAGCTCGGCCATCCAGTCGTCGCGCCGCCGGGTGGCAAATACCTCGGCGAAGTCGGCCCGGATCCGGTCTTGCACGGCGTCGTCCAGCTGGTGGTCTATCCAGCGGTCACACCCGAGCGCCCGACAGAGGTTGGCGAAGAACTTGTGTTCGATGGCCCCGACGGCCAGCCACCGCCCGTCGGCGGCCCGGTAGGCGTCGTAGCAGGCGTAGCGACCGGTCAAGATGTCATGGCCCGGACCCGGATCGGTGCCCGTCGCGAGGTGCTCGTCGATGGTGAGGGACATGAGCCACAGCACCCCGTCGGCCACGGAGACATCGAGGTAGGCGCCTTCGCCGGTCTTTTGGCGCCCGGTCAGGGCGGCGGTGATGGCCAGGGCGGCTTGCATCCCCCCCGCCGCCGCGTCGGCCACCGTCGCCCCGGGCAACGGGGGACCACCGTCGCTCCGGGGCCCGCTCGTGGCCAGGAACCCCCCCACGCCGAGATAGTCGACGTCGTGGCCGGCCCAGCCGGCGTGGGGCCCGGTCTGGCCATACCCGCTGGTCGAGCAGTAGACCACCGCCGGGTTGGCGGCGCGCACGGCCTCGTAGCCGATACCCAGGCGATCGGCCACACCCGGACGGAAGCTCTCCACCACCACGTCGGCCCGGGCGGCCAGGGTCAAGAAGGCCTCGAGACCAGCGGGGTCCTTCAGGTCCAGCAGCACGCGCGACATGCCCCGGTGCCCGCTGTACGCGAAAAACGCCGGCTCGATCTGCACGCCACTGTCGGAGGGCACCGGCCCGACCTTCACCACGTCGGCGCCGTAGTCAGCCAACAACCGGGTACAGCGGGCCGCCGGACCGACGCTCGCGAGGTCAAGGACCGTCACTCCGGCGAGCGGTCCGGCAGGCGGGGGCCCGGTCGTCGGACCGGTATGGGTCTTTGCCGACATGGCGTCCTCAGAAGTTCTTCGGAAGGCCGAGCTTGCGGCGGGCGATGATGTTCTTCTGGATCTCCGACGCGCCACCCCCGATGGTGTCGATCACGGTGTAGCGGTAGGTGGACTCGGCCCGGCCAGCCATCGGGGCATCGGGGGTCTTGACCCGGAGCTGGGTGCCGGGCCCGGCGATGTCCATCGACGCATCGGCCACCCGTTTGGACAATTCGGTCGCGAAGAGCTTGTACTCAGAGGCTTCCGACGTCGGCGCGGCGCCGCCTTTTGCTGACTCGAAGACGAACCGCAGGCCCATCACCCGAGCCACTTCGGCCTCGGTCGACAACTGTGCGATGCGCTGGCGGATTACCTGGTCGTCGCGAAGCGGTTCGCCGTCTCGGGTCGTCGTCTTTACGTACTCGATGAGGAGTTCGAGTCGTTGGGCGATGGGTGAGAACGTGAACATGGTGAAGCGCTCGAGGTCGAGTGCTTCGGAGATGTACTGGAAGCCCCGGTTGAGCTCACCGACCACGTAGTCGTCAGGGACGAACACGTCGTCGAGATAAACCTCGTTGGTCCGTTCGTCGCCCATGGTCCAGATGGCGTTGATCGTGATGCCCGGCTGGTCGAGAGGAACGAGGAACAACGTGATGCCGAAGTGCTTCTGAGCGTCAGGGTCCGTGCGGGCGCCGACCCAGTACCACTCCGCGAAGTGAGCCGACGTTGTCCAGGTCTTCTGCCCGTTGAGCGTCCACCCGCCGTCGACCTTGGTCGCCTTCAGCTGCATGGAGGCGGCGTCCGAGCCGGCATTGGGTTCGGAATACCCAACGGCGAATTCGACCTCGTTGCGCAGGATCTTGGGCAGGAACTCGGCCTTGAGCTTGTCGTTTCCGTGGCGGATCAGGGTCTTGCCGATGATGCCGACCCCCTTGCCGATCTGGGGGCCGCCGCGCCGCGCCAGCTGCTCATTCAACAAGTACTCGTAGACCCCTTCGCCCTCCTTGCCCCCGTACTGGGTGGGCCAGGTCATCCCCAGCCAGCCCTGCTGGCCCATCTCGGCCATGAAGGACCGCCGAGCGGGGGTGTCGACGATCTGGGCCATGTTCTCCCGGGTGACGTCAAAGACATCGGGGTCGTCGTGGGCGTCGAGGAAGCTCTCCACCTCCTTGACGAAGGCGGTCTGCTCAGGCGAGAACTCGAAGTCCATCGGGCGACCTCCGGTCGATGGCGGGGTCGGGCCTCGCCAGCCGATCTGACGGTCCGTCAGATTCGAACGGTCATCATAGGGTCGGTTTCGTCGGGTGGGCGACTGCCCGGCACGCCTCGCCGGCCGCCATCGGGTCGCAACAAGGGTTCTCGCCGCGATTCGGGTCTGCCCGCGGCCGCCGCCCGCGGCCGAACGGCCCCGGACGCCAGACGCACCGGCCCCTCGACTCGCCGCCCAGGCGGGCCCGCCTCTACCTGACGCACCGTCAGATACAAGAGGCGATCGGGCTACGATCGCGCCCGTGCGTGGAATCGTGGGTGCCGCCGGCTACGTTCCCTACCGGCGCTTGGAGCGGGCCCAGATCGCGTCCTTTCTCGGCTCCGGTGGGGGCAAAGGGACGAGGGCGGTGGCCTCCCACGACGAGGACACCACCACCATGGGTACCGAGGCGGCCCGCCTGGCGCTGCGCGGAGCCCCCGGGTCCGCCCCCGACGTGGTGTGGTTCGCCACCGCCAGCCCGGCCTACCTCGACAAGACCAACGCCACCGCCGTCCACGCGGCCCTCCGGCTGCCAAACGAGGTCCCGGCCTTCGACTTCGGTGGCGCGCTCCGCTCGGGTACCGGGGCCCTCGCCGCGGCGCTTTGTGCCGGCGGGATCGGGACGGCGCTGGTCGTCTCGGCCGACCAGCGCGACGGTCTGCCGACGAGCAGCGACGAAGCGGCCGGCGGCGACGCCGGGGCGGCCCTGATCGTCGCCGACGACGGCCCGGGCGCGCCGGTGGTGGCCGAGTTTTTGGGAGGCGGGTCGGCGACCGACGAGTTCACCGACCGCTGGCGGACCCCGGGCGAACAGCGCTCGAGGGTTTGGGAGGAGCGCTTTGGTGAGACCCGCTACGTGCCACTAGGCCTGGAGGCCTGGGCCCGGGCGCTGAAGACCACCGGCATCGACGCCTCGAGCGTCGCTCGCGTCGCGGTGACCGGGATGCACGCCCGCGCCGTCAAGGCGCTGGCCGGCAAGCTCGGCGTGGCCGAGGGCGCGTTGGCCGACGACCTGTCGGCCTCGGTCGGCCAGGCGGGCGCCGCCCACCCGGCCCTTGTTCTCACCGCATTGTTAGAGGACGAGGCCCGCAGCCAGGCGGCCGGCGAGGTGCCCGCCGGCCGGGTGCTAGCCCTGATCCACTTGGCCGACGGCGCCGACGTGACGGTGTTGCGGACGACCAGCGCACTCGCCGACTGGCGGCCGGCCCGGCCGGTCGCCGCCCAAGTGGCGGACGGGGCCGCACTCCCCTACGGCAAGTACCTCAGCTGGCGGGGCCTTCTCGAGCTCGAACCGCCGCGGCGGCCCGAACCCCCCCGGGTGTCGTCCTCGGCGGCGTGGCGCAGCGAGGATTGGAAGTTCGGCTTCGTCGGCTCGAAGGACCGCTCGAGCGGTGCCGTCCATCTGCCGCCGGCCCGGATATCGATGAAGGGCGGGGCGTTCGACGAGATGGACCCGGTCCCCCTGGCCGACGCCACCGGCACCGTGGTCACCTTCACCGTCGACCGGATGGCCTATTCACCGAGCCCGCCGATCGTCTTCGCTGTCGTCGACTTCGACGGCGGTGGCCGCTTCCCGATCGAGCTGACCGACGTCGACGCCGACGCCATCGCCATGGGCGACCGGGTGGAAATGACCTTCCGCCGGCTCTTCACCTCTGATGGGATTCACGACTACTTCTGGAAGGCCAAGCCGGTGCGCGCCGGCTCGAAGGCAGGAGGCTGACATGGGATCGCACGGGATCCGCGACCAGGTGGCCATCGTCGGCATGGGCTGCACCAATTTCGGCGAGCAGTGGGACCAGGGCCTCGACGATCTGATCCTCGACGCCACCGGTCAGACCTTCAACTCGAGCGGCATTGCCAAGGGCGACGTCGACGCCTTTTGGATCGGCACCGCCCAAAGCGGGATGAGCGGCATCACCCTGGCTCGCCCGCTCCAGCTCGAGGGTAAGCCGGTCACGAGGGTCGAGAACTATTGCGCGACCGGGTCCGAGGCACTGCGGGCCGCCGCCTACGCCGTGGCCTCGGGTGCCTACGACGTAGCCATGGCGGTCGGCGCCGAAAAGGTGAAGGACAGCGGCTATCAAGGGCTCAACGCCAACAATCCTCCCGGCGACGGGACAGCAAGGACCTTGACCGCGGCCGCCATGTTCTCGATGGTTGCTCCGGCCTACGGGGCGAAATACGGCGTGGACGAAGACCAGATGACCGACGTGTTGGCCACCATCTCGGCCAAGAACCACTACAACGGAGCCCGCAACCCGCGAGCCCAGTTCCGCCGCGAGGTGTCCAAAGAGACGATCTGCGCCTCGCCGCGGGTGGCGGGACGGCTCGGGGTGTTTGACTGCGCCGGCGTGGCCGACGGTGCGGCTGCTGCGATCGTGGTGCGGGCCGAAGATGCCCACCGCTACACCGACAAGCCGATCTACATCAAGGCGCTGTCGTTTGCCGCAGGGAGCGGCTCGGGCCTGATCGATCCCGACTACGACTACACGCACTTCCCCGAGTGCGAGCTGGCGGCCCGGGACGCCTACGCCCAGGCTGGAATCACCGACCCGCGGCACCAACTGGCCTTCGCCGAGGTCCATGACTGCTTCACCCCGACCGAGCTGGTCCTCATGGAGGATCTCGGGTTCGCCGAGCGAGGCACGGCGTGGAAAGAGGTGCTGGCGGGCACGTTCGCCCTCGACGGCGAGCTACCGATCAACCCCGACGGCGGGCTCAAGAGCTTCGGCCACCCGGTCGGCGCCTCGGGCCTGCGGATGTTCTTCGAGTGCTGGCTGCAATTGCGAGGCGAAGCCACCCCTGAACGCCAGCTACACAGTGAGCGGACCCTCGCTCTTACTCACAACCTGGGTGGGTATCCCGGCGAGATGGTCTCGTTCGTCTCGGTGGTGGGCTCCGAGCTCGACTGAGTCATCCCGGTCTTGGTGGACCGGAGGTCTCGCCCTTCTCGGCGCTCTCCACCTCGGACCCGGCGTCTGCCGAGATGTCTTCGCCGAATGCGGACCGGCGCTCGGCCGCCGCAGTGGCGTCGTCGGCGACCGGGGACTCGGCATCCCCGGAGTCCTCGCTGATGTCCTCGGCGTGCGGCACCGTTTCCCCGGCGCTCCCGTCTGCGGTGCCTGCCGAACCCTCCGAGGGGTCGGTGCCCGCGGCCAATCGAGCAGCCTCGGTCCCCCCGGCCGATGACGTGTGGAACCGGTCCTTTAGGTCCGAGATGCCGTCGAGCACCTCCCAGATCTCGGCGGGTTCCACCTTCTCCAAGACGACCACCCCGGTGCCTCGGGCCTTGGTGGTCAGCTCGAGCCGGCTGCCTCCCTTCTCCGCCGCCTGGACGCTGAGCCCGGTCACCGCAGTCCATTTGGCCCAGACCTTGTACAGACTCCTCGAGAAGAAGACCCGGGGACGCCGGAGCACGAACTGGTCGCCGCTCAACTGGAGCGTCGCTTCGCCGCTGGCCTTCATCCCCTGAAAGCCGCCCTCATAGGACCCGTGATACGTCTCGGTCATGTCCGACCTCCGGGAGAAAAACTACTCCGCGACGGCGGACGACACGACCAGGTGACGCCCGGTCCGATCCCCCGGCGGCGCCATCTTCTACCGGAGGCTTCGGATCAGGACCGACCCCGGCGCGGGCGGGACGCTCAGGGGCCCCAAACGGTCGCCCGGCGCCGCTTCGATTTTCGGCGAACTCTGAGCGTCGGCTGGGGCGAGATCACGGGAAGGCAGCACTGGGGCCAAGAATTATCGAGAAGGGGGAAGCGGCCCGCAGGTCGGTGACCGCCGGCCGTGTCGTAGCATCGCCCCATGAGCGATGTGGCACAAGGACCCGGGTGGTGGCAGGCGAGCGACGGCCGGTGGTACCCGCCCGAATCGGTCCCGTCGGCGGCTCCGACCCTGCCCCCGACCCCGGTCACGCCGGACTTCCCGGCGGCCCACGCTCCGGCCGACGCGGCCTACGGGTGGTCCCAGCCGGTCGGCGGGTACATGCCCGTCTACCGCAATCGGGCGATCGGCACCCTCGTCATCGTGCTCGGCCTGGCCGTCCTCATCTGGGGGGTCGGGTTGGCTTTCAACGCGGTCGCCGCCAACTCCAGCCCGCTGTTTCCCCACGACGAGAAGATCGGCGCGTGGTTCGCGATGGCTGGGGTGTTGTTGGCGGGGCTGACGACCGTCGTGATCGGCTTTCTCTACCGGCGGAGCTGACACCAGCAGACCGCGACAGCGGTCTCGTCAGAGCAACGACTCGAGCGCAGTGAATGCAAGACCGTGGGACTCGGCCACGGGTTCACAGACGACCGCCCCTTCGACCACATTGACCCCGAGAGCGAGGGCCGGGTCGGCCTGCACCGCATCACGCCACCCCCGATCGGCGATCTCGAGCGTGTAGGGAAGGGTGGCGTTCACCAAGGCATAGGTCGACGAGTGCGGAACCGCACCGGGCATGTTCGCCACGCAGTAGAAGATCGACCCTTCGACCTCGAACGTCGGTTTCGAGTGGGTGGTCGGGCGGGTTGACTCGAAGCATCCGCCTTGATCGACTGAAATATCGACGAGCACCGAACCCGTCGGCATGCGGGCCACCAGTTCGTCGGGCACGAGTGTGGGCGCCCGGGCCCCGACAACGAGGACGGCACCGATCACCAGATCGGCGTCAGAACAGGTCTCCTCGATGGCGTGCGCACTTGAAGCCACGGTCTCGAGCGCCCCGCGGAAGTGGTGATCGACTTGGCGCAGCCGCTCGAGGTTGCGGTCGAGGATGTAGACGTTGGCGTGCATCCCGACGGCCAGGGTGGCCGCCGCCATCCCGGCGACCCCCGCTCCGAGGATGACGATCTTGGCGCACTCGACACCGGGAACACCGCAGACAAGGGTCCCCCGGCCGCCGGCCGGACGCATCAGGTGGTGGGCCCCCATGAACGGGGCCATGCGACCGGCCACCTCGCTCATCGGGGTGAGCAGCGGCAGCGAGCCGTCGGGGAGGCGGACCGTCTCGTAGGCGATCGCCGTGTTCTGTGCGGCCAACAGCGCGTCGGTGCACGAGCGAGAAGCCGCGAGGTGCAGGTAGGTGAACAACACCTGACCTTTGTGCAACCCGAGCCAGGGGTACTCCTCTCCCACCGGCTCTTTGACCCCGAGGATCATGTCGGATTCGGCCCAGATGCCCTCGGGTTCGGCGATGATCATCGCCCCGGTCCGCACGAAGTCCTCGTCAGGTATCGACGAGCCCCCGCCCGCTCCCCGCTCGACGAGGACCGTATGGCCGTGGGCGGTGAGCTCGCGCACCCCAGCCGGCGTGATGGCCACCCGGTACTCGTCGTCTTTGACTTCTTTGGGTACCCCGACAATCACCGGCGCCTCATCTCTTCCACGATCCCCGTCGGGTCACGCCCGGCCAGGTCACTCCTCGATATTGCTCATGACGTGCTTGACCCGCGTGTAATCCTCGAAGCCGTACATCGAGAGGTCCTTGCCATAGCCAGAGTGCTTGAAGCCCCCGTGGGGCATTTCGGCGACCAGCGGGATGTGGGTGTTTATCCACACACATCCGAAATCCAGGTCGCGGGCCATCCGCATGGCTCGGGCGTGGTCCCGGGTCCACACGCTTGAGGCGAGACCGTATTGCACGCCGTTGGCCCAGCCGAGCGCCTCGGCCTCGTCGGAAAATTCCTGGACGGTGATGACCGGCCCGAAGACCTCCTGTTGGATCATCTCGTCGTCCTGACGCAGTCCGCCCACCACGGTGGGGGAGAAGCAGTAGCCACGGTCCCCGACCGCCGCGCCACCAGTCAGTACGTGGGCGTGGGACGGGGTGCGCTCGATGAAGCCCCGCACCCGTTCGAGCTGATCGGCATTGTTGAGAGGGCCGAAATCAGCGTCTTGATTGTCCAATCCACCCACCGTGGTGGCTTTGGCCTGCTCGACGAGGGCTTCGAGGAGATCGGAGTGGACCCGGGGGGCGGCCAGCACGCGGGTGGCCGCGGTGCAGTCCTGGCCGGCGTTGAAGTAGGCCGCCCCGGCGATGCCCTCGGCCGTCGACGCGACGTCGGCGTCGTCAAAGACGATGACCGGTGCCTTGCCCCCGAGCTCGAGGTGGATCCGCTTGAGGTCGGCCGCCGCCGCCGTAGCCACCTCCATGCCGGCCCGGACGCTCCCGGTAATCGACACCATCGCCGGCACCGGATGCTCGACGAGTGCCCGACCGGTGTCCCGGTCACCGCACACCACGTTGAAGACTCCCGGTGGGAGATGATCGCTCATGATCTCGGCCATCAGCAGCGTGCTCACCGGCGTCGTATCCGAGGGCTTGAGGACCATCGTGTTCCCTGCCGCCAAGGCCGGCGCCCATTTCCACACGGCCATCATCATCGGGTAGTTCCAAGGGGTCACCGCCGCGCAGACGCCGATGGGCTCGCGCCGGATGAACGACGTGTGTCCCGCCATGTACTCGCCGGCCGAGAGGCCCTGAAGGTGCCGGGCGGCACCGGCAAAGAACCGCACCTGATCGACCATCGGAGGTACTTCTTCGGACATGGTCAGTGCGAAGGGCTTCCCGGTGTTCTCGCTCTCGGCCCGAACCAGTTCTTCACCACGGGCCTCGAGCGCATCGGCGATGCGGATCAGCGCGAGGCTGCGCTCGGCCGGGGTCGTGCGCTTCCACGCAACGAAGGCCTCGGCGGCCACCCGCAGGGCCCGGTCCACATCTTTCGGCCCGGACACTGGGGCCTCCGCGAATGGTTGCCCGGTGCTCGGATCGACGACGGGGGCCACCGCCCCGTCGAGGGCATCGAGGTGTTTCCCACCGACGAAGTTGTGGAGCCGCCGCAGCGAACCGTCTTTTCCGTTCATATCACCCTCCCCGTTCTCCACCTGGGCCCTTGGCGGACGGCCTTCGGGCCCCACGCACGGATATGACATCGGGCCGCGCCCACGCTCGGGCGCCTCTCCTTAGAATCACAGACATCGGCGCCTTCGACAAGGGATAACGTAGTGATGTTCGCTTTTCACGCCGAATCCCCTTGACTGGGGCGACACGCGTGACAGAATTCGACAGCAGCCGATATCCGGCGCAGGCCCGGCGCACCGGGAAGGGAATCCACGTGCCCCCATACTCCGACGACACCCGAGCCGATGATGAGCACGGCGAGCTCGAGCCGGACCCAGAGAGCGGGCCGGTCTTCCTTCCGACCGGGCTGCTCGACGATGCCAACCGGGCGATCATCGAGGCGCTCCAGCGCGACGGACGGCGCCCCTACGGCTCGATCGCCGAAGAGGTCGGCCTCTCGGAGGCCGCGGTTCGGCGCCGGGTCCAGCGCCTGCGCGAGAACGGCGTCATCCAGATCGTGGCCGTCACCGACCCCCTCCAACTCGGATTTCACCGCCAGGCCATGGTGGGCATCCGGGTGGAGGGCGACGTCCGCCAAGTCGCGGCCAAGATCGCCGCACTCGACGAGGTCGACTATGTGGTGATCTGCGCCGGGTCCTTCGACCTGCTCGCCGAACTCGTCTGTGAGAACGACGAGAGCCTTTTGCAATTGCTCAACGACTCGATTCGCTCGGTGCCCGGGGTGCGGTCGACGGAGACCTTCCTCTACCTGAAACTGGCCAAGCAAACCTACACATGGGGGACCAGATGAGCGATGTAGCACCGGTGAGCGGGACCGTTGATGACAACCTCATGAGCGAACGGGCCCAGCGCCACCTGTGGATGCACTTCACCCGGCTCGGCTCCTACGGGGCCCATCACGAGGTGCCGGTCATGGTGCGCGGCGAGGGACCCTATGTCTGGGATCAGAACGGCAAGCGCTACCTCGACGGCCTCTCGGGCCTGTTCACCAGCCAGATCGGCCACGGCCGCACTGAGTTGGCCGAGGCCGCCTCCAAACAGGCGAGCGAGTTGGCCTACTTCCCGCTGTGGACCTATGCCCACCCTCGGGCCATCGAGTTGGCCGAGCGGTTGGCCGAGCTAGCTCCGGGCGACTTGAACCGGGTGTTCTTCACCACCGGGGGCTCCGAAGCGGTCGAGTCGGCCTGGAAGTTGGCCCGCCAATACTTCAAGGTGACCGGCGAGCCCAGCCGCTTCAAGGTCATCAGCCGCGACATCGCCTACCACGGCACCACCATGGGGGCTCTGTCGATCACCGGGATCCCGTCACTCAAGACTCCGTTCGAGCCGCTGGTTCCCGGGGCGCTGAAAGTGGCCAACACCAACTTCTACCGGGCCCCCTACTTTGCCGATGACCTCGAGGCGTTCGGACGATGGGCGGCCGACGAGATCGCACGGACGATCGAGATGGAGGGGCCCGAGACCGTCGCCGCCGTCTATCTCGAGCCGGTACAGAACGCCGGCGGATGCTTCCCGCCCCCTCCGGGCTACTTCGCCCGGGTGCGCGAGATCTGTGACCGCTATGGCGTGCTCTTGGTCTCAGACGAGGTGATCTGCGCCTTCGGGCGCCTCGGCGAATACTTCGGGGCCATCAAGTACGACTACCAACCCGACATCATCACCGTGGCCAAGGGCTTGACGAGCGGGTACGCCCCTCTCGGCGCCATGATCGCCAGTGACCGGCTGGTCGAACCCTTCTTGCACGGCGACGCCAGCTTCGCTCATGGATTCACCTTCGCCGGCCATCCGGTGAGCTGTGCAGTGGCGATGGCGAACCTCGACGTCTTTGAGCGCGACGGGATCCTCCCCTACGTGCGCGAGACCCAAGACAAGTTCCGCTCAGCGCTCGAGAGCCTCTACGAGCTGCCCATCGTGGGCGATGTCCGAGGGGACGGCTTCTTCTACGGGATCGAACTCGTGAAGGACAAGGCGACGAGGGAGTCGTTCAACGACGAGGAGAGCGAGGGCCTCTTGCGGGGATATCTCTCGGGCGCACTCTTCGACGCCGGGCTCATCTGCCGGGCCGACGACCGAGGTGACCCGGTGGTGCAGCTCTCCCCGCCGCTCATCTGTGGTCAGACCGAGATCGACTTCATGCAAGAAGTGCTCCGCGACGTGCTCACGGAGGCGTGGCGACGGATCTAACGGTGCCCGACAACCCGTATCGACACCTCTCGTTGTGGTGGGACACCCTGGGCAGCCCCTTCGTCCCTCGAGCCGCGCTGCCCGGCGACCTCGATGTCGATGTCGTCATCGTGGGTGGCGGATTCACCGGCCTGTGGACCGCCCACTCCCTGGCCGTCGCCGACCCGAGTCTGCGCATCGCCGTGCTCGAAAAAGAGACCGCCGGCTTCGGCGCCTCGGGTCGCAATGGCGGGTGGTGTTCGGCTCTCTTCGCGGCCTCTGACGAACGGATCGCCCGCGACCACGGCCACCAGGCAGCCCTCGACATGCGCCGGGCGATGCGGGCGAGCGTCGACGAGGTGGGCCGAGCCGCCCTGGCCGAAGGCATCAACTGCGACTTCGACAAGGGAGGAACAGTCGTCGTCGCCCGCAGCCCGGCCCAGTTGGCCCGGGCGCACGCCGAAGTGGCAGCGGCCCGGACGATGGGGGCGAGCGAGGAGGATCTCTGCTGGTTGGACCGGACCCAAGCCCAGGCCCTCATTGGCGCCGAGGGCGTGCTCGGGGCCACCTACACCCCCCACTGCGCCGCGCTGCACCCCGGCCGCCTGGCCCGCGGGTTGGCCGACGCGGTCGAGCGCCGCGGCGTGAGCATCTTCGAGCGGACGACCGCCCGGTCGATCGAATCGGGCGGGAGCCGAACGCGGCCCCGGGTCGATACCGCCGGCGGGACGGTACGCGCCGACGTCGTGGTACGCGCCGTCGAGGGTTGGACGCCGTCACTGCCGACGCAGCGACGGGCACTGGCACCGGTGTATTCGCTCATGGTCGCGACCGAACCCTTGGACGAAGACTTCTGGGCCACAGCGGGGCTTTCGCGACGGGAGACCTTCGCCGACTACCGCCACATGATCATCTACGGTCAGCGCACCGCCGACGGACGGTTGGCCTTCGGGGGCCGCGGCGCGCCCTACCACTTCGGCTCGTCGGTCCGGCCCGCCTTCGACCGGGCGCCCCGGGTGCACGCGGCGCTGCGCCAGACCCTGATCGAGCTTTTCCCGGCCCTGGCCCAAGCGGCGATCACCCATTGCTGGGGCGGCCCCCTTGGGGTGCCCCGGGACTGGTTCTCCTCGGTCGGCCTCGAGCGGCACCGGGGACTTGCCTGGGCCGGCGGCTACGTCGGTGACGGGGTGTCGACCACCAACTTGGCCGGACGCACCCTGGCCGACCTCATCTTGGATAGGAAGACCGACCTCGTGGAACTGCCCTGGGTCGGGCACTCCTCGCCCGACTGGGAACCCGAACCCTTGCGGTGGCTCGGGGTCAACGCCGGGTTGTGGACGATGACCATGGCCGATCGTGCCGAGGCCCGCACCGGCCGACCGAGCTGGCTGGCGGGCCGGATGGAGCGCGTGCTCGGGCACTGAGCGCCTCCCGGGTGATCACAGGGCTCAGTAGTCTCCCCCCATGACACAGGACCGCCGCGGCGTCAGCCGCCGGCAATTTCTCCAGGGCACGCTGGCGGCCGGGGCGGCCGCTGGATTTGGAACCCTGGCGTCGAGCGGTGCGGCACGAGCGGCGACTGGTTCGGTGTCGAGGGCCAAGGGCCTCGGGCCCGGCGGGGCACTGCTCAAACCCGACAGCCTCCCCTTCCCCCATTTGCCGGCGGGCACCGACACGATGCCCCACATCGAACACATCGTCATCTTGATGATGGAGAACCACAGTTTCGATGACCATCTGGGCATGCTCGGGCGGGGCGACGGGCTGACGCTCGGCTCCGGCGGAAGGCCGGTCAACTACAACCCCAATCCGACCGGTGGCTACGTCCGCTCGTTCCACAATCCCAACACGTACGGCTACCAGGGCGTCGGGGTCTCCCAGAGCTGGAACGCCTCGCATATCAGCTGGGACAGTGGGACGAACATGGGTTTCGTGAAGGCGTGCAACCCGTCGTCCATGGGCTACTGGGACAAAGGGGACCTCCCCTTTTACTACTCCATGGCCTCCTTGTTCCCCATCGGTGACCGGTACTTCTGTTCGGTCATGGGCCAGACCTACCCGAACCGTCGATTCCTCATCGCGGCCACGGCTCTCGGCAACGTCAGCACCGACGCCTCGGGTATCTCAAGGACCGACGCCCCGAACGGCACCATCATGGACCGCCTCGACGCCCACGGCATCACCTGGCGTGACTACTACCCCGACATCCCGACGGTCGCCTTGTTCTTACCCGAATGGACCAAGAACCAGACCGACGGCAAGGTGGTGAAATTCCCGCAGTTCTACACCGACGCGGCATCGGGCAATTTGCCGGCGGTCTCGATCGTCGACCCGTACACCAACTACTCCGAGGAGAGCGGGGACATCTCGATCGGCGAAGCCTACGCGTCCACCATCATCGACGCCGTGCTCAAGTCGCCCTCCTGGGACAAGACCGCGCTCATCTGGATCTACGACGAGCACGGCGGGTGGTACGACCATGTGGCGCCGGTGCCCGCGGTGCGTCCCGACAACGTGCCCCCCGAGATCACCGTGCCCCCTGACCAGCCCGGCGCCTACGACTACACCGGTTTCCGGGTGCCGTGCGCGGTGGTCTCTCCCTGGGCCAAGCGTGACCACGTCTCCCATGTCGTTTACGACCACACCTCGGTGCTCAAGTTCATCGAGGCCAAGTGGAATCTCCCGGCGATGACCTACCGCGACGCCAACGCCAACAATCTGACCGACTTTTTCGACTTCACGAACACGAAGCCGCCATTCGCCGAGCCGCCCACCCTGGCCTCGCCCCTCAACCCCTTCAAGGGGTCGCCACCGCCGAGTTCGTACGACGCCTCCTTGTTCCACCCCGTCGCCTTCCCGCTTCCCGGCAACAGCCCGGCCAGCGCCCATCTGGCCACCTTGCCCCGGGGCACCAAAGAGCTCTTGGAGAACCACGCGCGTCAGTTCTCCACCTGAGTCGGGTCCTCTCCTACGATCGGTCCGATGAGCACCGCGCGCGACGAGATCACCGAACTCCTGTTCTGTTACGCCGAGCGGATCGACGCCGGTGACTTTGAGGGCCTGGCCGACCTCTTCACTCACGCCGAGATGACTTTCGCCGGTTACGACCAGGTCTGTTCGGGTCGACAAGAGGTCCTGGCCCGTTACGCCTCGTCCACCCGCCGCTACGAGGACGACGGCACCCCCAAGACCAAGCACGTGATGACCAATGTGATCGTGGCCGTCGACGAACTGAACGACACCGCCACCAGCCGCTCCTACTTCACCGTGCTCCAGGCGGTAGCCGGCACCCTGGGGCTTCAGGTGATCATCGCTGGCCGCTACGAGGACCGCTTCGAGCTGGCCGAATCGAGCTGGCGCTTCACCAGCCGGCACGTGATGGTGGACCTGGTGGGCGACCTGTCGGCCCACCTGCTCTTCGACCTCGGACGTTGACGTTCGAGCACGGCGATCCGCAAGCCCTCATGGGATGCTGGGCATCGTGAAGCTCCAGCTGACCTACGAGCTCGACTGTTCTCCCAACCGATTCTGGGCCCTGTATTTCGACCCCGATTTCACCACCCGGCTGCACCGCGAAGGCCTCGGGTCGACCTCGGTGGAGATCGTCGAGCAGCACGGCAACCTCGCCTCGGGACTCGGGCGGACCTTGCGCTACGGGCAACGTCCCGATGCGCCCGGACCGGTCAAGAGGCTCTTCGGCGAAGAGATCATCACCACCGAGGTGTGTACCTTCGACCCGGCGCTCGGGACTTCGTTGTTCACCCTGGTTCCCGCCACGTTGGCTGACAAGACCGAGATCATGGGCTCCATTGGCGTCAAGGGCCACGGCGACACCTGTACCGAGACCTTCGAGCTCGAGGCCCGGGTGAAGATCTTCGGCGCGGGACCGATCGTCGAGCGATTCATTGAACGCCAGGCCCGTGACATTCAAACCAACGCGGTCGCCTTCATGAAAAAGGAGCTGACCCGAGGCTGAACGTTGCCCTCCGGTCCCCCAGTTCGCCGACCGCCTGGACCACGGACCTGCCCGGGGGAGTCCGCTCTCCTCGATCCGAACGACGGCCCCGGACCGGGCCCAGCGCCGCCCAAGTGCGTTGGCCATCAGGCCAACGCTCGGCCATGCTCGCGGCGTGGATCGCGAATGGCTCATCGCCCTGCCCAAAGCCGAGGTGCATCTGCACCTCGAGGGCTGCGTTCCCGCGGGGCTGCTTGCCGACGCGGCGGCCCGCCGCGGGGTCGATCCCGGCGTCGAGACACCCGACGTCACCAACTTGGGTCAGCTGCTCGCGTCCCTCGATCGGTCCTGCGGGTTGATAGACCGGGCCGAGGACCTGACCACCATCGCCTACGAGGCGGCGGAGCGGGCCACGGCCTCGGGTGCCCGGCACATCGACGTGATCGTCAATCCGACCCACTGGCCCCATTTCGAGGGTCACCTCGCAATCCTCGTCGAAGCCCTTGACTCAGGGTTCGCCGCGGCCGAAGCGGACGGCCACGCCACGGCCGCGCTGTGCGTGAGCCTGAAACGAACCCAAACCCGGACCGAGTCCGTGGCCCTGGTCCAGCAACTGCTCGAAGCGTCCCATCCCCGGGTCGCCGGGCTGTCCATCGACGGCGACGAGTCGGAAGGTTCGCACAACGACCGCTTCGCCGAGGCATTCGCCCTGGCGGCCGGCGGCGGCCTGCGCCGGTGTGCCCACGCCGGCGAATCGAGTGGGCCCGAGGGGGTGCGCGAAGCGATAGATCTGCTGGGGGCCGAGCGAATCGACCACGGCGTCCGCTCTCGCGAGGACCCGGCGCTGGTGGCCGAGCTGGTGGCCCGGGCCATCCCTCTTGACATCTGCCCGAGCTCGAACGTCATCTTGGGGCTCGTCTCCGACTTGGCCGCCCACCCGGTCGGGGCATTCGAACGTGCCGGGATCCGGTTCTCGCTCAACACCGACGACCCCCTCCTCTACGGCATCGACCTCGTCGGCGAGTACGAACGGTGCGCCCGCACCTTCGGCTGGGGACATGACACCGTCTCTCGGATCGCTCGCACCTCCATCGAGTCCTGCTTCGCTCCGCCCGATCGCCGGGCCGCCCTCCTCGAGGACTTGGACCGATTCCTGGCGGGACCGCGGATTTGACCCCCGGGCTTACCCCAGGGACGAGCCGGGAGGCGGTCCCGCTTGACGGCGGCGCTCGCGCAACGCATCGTGTGGGCCAGCAGCAATCGGTGGCGCGGGTTCCAGGGAGTCGCACCGAGTCAGAGGGGAGTGGTGCGACGGAACCTGGCCATGCCATGACCCGCCCCGACGCGCGTCGGCCCGTCACCGCTGTGAATCCGGACCCACCGACCTGCGGCCGGTCCGGCGTCGGGCTCCGCCTCTTCCCCCGCGTTGCCGGACCCCCCGGTGTCGGGTGCCGGTCGCTCCCGACTGCCCCAGTCCCATCCCAGCCCCGTCCCCTCGGCAGTCCCCGAGGGTCGGCCGGGCGCCGCTGAGGCCGGAGGCAGCGCCTGGAACACACCAGGGGCCCGCGGGAGCGGGATCGCAACAACAGCCAAGACAATCAAGAAACCCCACTACCAACACGGAGGCAGCGTGGCCATCACAACCCAAGACCCGACCGGCGGACTCCCCGAGTCCGACCTGGCGTTCCACGTCGAACAGCACGGGATCGACTTCATCCCCGAAAACGAACGGTGGGCCAAGCCCCGGGACCTGGCGGGCATGTGGGCCGGTGCGAGCGTACAGATCGAGTACTTCATCTACGGGGCGATCCTGATGACCTTCGGCTTCACCTTCGCCCAGGCCTTGAGCCTGATCGTAATTGGCAACCTGTCGTTCTTCTTGCTGGGGATCTGCAGCTTGCAGGGTCCCGACGCCGGCACCACGGTGTTTGGGACTAACCGGGCGGCCTATGGCCCGAACGGGTCGCGCATCGTTGCCTTTTTCAACTGGATCACCCAGGTGGGTTTCGAGGTCGAAGGGCTAATCTTGATCGTGGGAGCCGGACTGGTGCTCACCATCAAGTCAGGCTTTGACCCCGGGACGTCGGCCAAGCTGGTCTTCGTCCTGGTCGCGGTGGGGATCCAGTTCATCCTGCCCTTCCTCGGCCACGCCACCATTGTCCGGGTGCTGCGGTGGCTCATCATCCCCTTCGTGGTGCTCTTCGCGGTCATGACGTATTTCGCCGCCCAGCACGCCCAACTCGACGCCGTGAAGCACGGGGCCAGCTGGCAGGTCTATCTGGCCGGTCTGGCGTTCACCATCACCCTGAGTGGCCTGGGTTGGACCGAGTGCGGCAATGACTACTCCCGGTATCTGCCCCGCAACTCCAGCAAGAAGGCCATCGTGGGCTGGGTCTTCCTCGGCACCGCGGTCCCCGAGGTCCTGGTGATGACCCTCGGTGCGTTGGTCGGCACCTTCCTCACGACGGTTGGCACGTCGAGCAATGCCTTCTTGCCCTTCATCCACCAGAGTTTCATCCCGAGCTGGTTCGTGGTGATCTTCCTCATCTTCGCCATCGTCCAGCTGTTCGCCATCAACAGCCTCGACCTGTACTCCTCGGGGGTCACCCTTCAAGCGATTGGTGTGCGGGTGAAGCGCTACCAGGCGGTGGGCATCGACAGCGTGGTCTGTCTGGCTATCACCATCTATGCCGTCTTCAATTCGTCGTTCAATGCCTACCTGAAGGACTTCGTCGACGTGGTCATCATCTGGATCGCTCCCTGGGTCGCCATCTACCTGGTGGACTGGGCACTGCGCCGGTACCGCTACGTGCCCAACGAACTCCAAAAGACCGGCCGCGACGGCCTGTACTACCGCAAGAATGGCTTCTACTGGCCGGCCATCATCGCCCAAGTCTTGGGCATGATCGCCGCCATGACGGGGCTGAACCCCACCTTCAGCGTGCCCACGTGGATGAACCCGATCGCCGCGGCCACGGGGTCGGACTCGTTTACGAGAGCCGACTTCTCGATCTTCTTGGGCATCGCCGTCGGGGGCCTCGTGTACCTGGCGCTCGCCTGGAAAGGCGTCCACGCCCAGGCCGACACCCAAGACGAACTGCTCGAAGCCCAGGGCCTCCTGACCAAGGGCTGAGCCGCGGCCCTACGCCCCACCGGCGGCCGGCGATGGCGCCGGGGCGGTCCCGTCTTTGGTGCCCCACTCCTCGATCAAAGAGCCGTCGGGTCCATGGCGAAAGACCGGGATCGCCCCGAGGGACCGCACGAGTTCGGCATCCGGCCCGAGCAACTGGCGCCACGTCGATCCCTCGGTCACCAATGTGCCGATGACCACCGGTTCGGCGCCGACGCGGCGCAACAGATTCAGCGCTGCGCGCATCGAACCCCCAGTCGAGATCACGTCGTCGACCACCGCCACCCGGCGGCCGGCCACCGCATCGACGCGGGCGCGGTCGAAGAGCAGGCGTTGTGCACTGGCCGTCGTGATGGACTGCACCGGTTCGCCGACGGCGTCGGCCAGATGGATCTTCGGGGTCTTGTGCAAGATCACGTAGTCGTCCAAAGAGAGGGCTCGGGTGACCTCGATCGCCAAGGGGATGCCCATCGTGGCCACTGAAACCACAATGTCGACGTCGAAGGGTGCCAGTTGCTGGGCCAGCTCCCCGGCCGCTCGCTCGGCAAAGGTGATGCCGTGGTCGACCGAGATGAGAAGGGCGATGGTCACGTCGTCGCTCATCGCCACCAGCGGGACCCTGACTTCTTGGGACCCGACACGGATCGTGTAGGTACTATCGGCGGCGTCCATGCACCCGACTCTGACCGGATCACACGATGTCTGCAAGTGAACGGACCCCCATCGATCGGGCGCTGGCCAACGAGATGCTGGCCGCGGCCATTGCAGAAGCACGGGCCGGGCGCACCACCGGTGGCATTCCGATCGGCGCCGCGCTCTTCACCCGGGAGGGCACGCTGCTCGGGCGCGGGCACAACCGGCGGGTCCAAGACGATGACCCTTCCACCCACGCCGAGACGGCTGCCTTCAAAGACGCCGGTCGGCGACGGGACTACCCGGACTGCATCATGGTCTCGACCCTCTCGCCGTGCTGGTACTGCTGCGGTCTGATCCGCCAGTTCGGGATTGGCGCCGTGATCGTCGGGGAGGCCCGGAACTTCGTCGGGGCCCACGAGTGGGTAGCCGACTTGGGGGTCGAGGTGATCGAGCTGGACGACCCCGAGTGCATAGAACTGCTCGGCGCATTCATCGCCGAGCACCCCGAGGTCTGGCACGAAGACATCGGTCTGTAACTCGGAAAGAACGCTCAGTCCGGAGGACCGAAGAGGCGGTCGCCGGCATCGCCGAGCCCGGGCACAATGAACCCGCGCCCGTTGAGCTCGGGGTCGATGGCGGCGCAGGCCACCCGCACACTTGGGTGTCGGCGGCGGAAGTTGGCCAGTCCGGGCACGGACGCAAGCAGGCACAGGGCCACGATCCGGGTGGCCCCCGCGTCGACCACCATGTCGCAGACCTCGGCGAGCGACCCACCGGTGGCCAGCATCGGATCACAGACCACGACCCGGCGGTCCGACAGATCGACGGGGAGCCGATTGAGGTAGACCGTCGGTTGCAGGGTCCGGTCGTCACGGCGCAGACCGACGTGGGCCACCTCGGTGAGCGGGAGCACCTCTTGGATGGCCGGCACCATGCCCAGACCGGCCCGCAGTATTGGGACCAACAGGACCGTCTCGTCCACCTGGCCAACGGGCACCCCGCCTACGACCGGGGTGTCGATACGGACCACTCGCATGCCGAGATCCGAGAGGGCCTCATAGGCGATGAGCGAGGACATCTCCGAGACCAACTGGCGGAACATCGTGCTGTGAGTCCGAACGTCACGCAGCACGCCGAGTCGGTGCGCGACCATCGGGTGGCCGACGACGATGAGGTTCGGGTCCCCAGCCGCAGGCACTGAAGTCATCGGGCCCCCCCGAGGCCCCCGGTTGCCGTCACGAGTTCGGCCAACACCCGGCGCAGTTCGAGCGTGGTCCGGTCGGCCCGGGTGTGCAGCTCCATCGTCGGGTCGAGCGGGAGACCGAGCCCGTCAACGGCGCTTTGGACCGCGAGGTCCTCTTCGATCACGGCCGCCTCGAAGGCCACCGCCTCGGCTAAGCGGTCAGCGTCGCCACCCAGGTCGTTCCGCCACAGCGTGGAATAGATACGGCAGCGGTCATCGGTCTCGGGTTGGACGAAGAACCCGATCACGTTGGCCCCACCGGCCTCGAGGAAGTCGATCCGGAGCCGCAGGTGGAACGGGGCGTCGAGGCGGTAGGTGAGACGCCGGGTCTGGACGAGCGGGCGGAGGCCGGCGGCCACGCCGGGGTCCTCGCGGTGGGCAAAGGCGTGCTCGTAGGTCACGGTGAACCCCCACCCGTCGCGCTCGACCCGGTAGGAGGGGACCTCAGCCGCCTGCTCGGTCCCGAACGTGGCGCGATGGACGAAGGGGAAGTGGGCCATGTCGAGGAAGTTGTCGGCCAAGAGTCCGGCGCCGCTCCGGGCCCGGATCGGCGGCAGGTCGCCGGCCACGAACCCCGCCTCGTCGGCCTCGGGCACCGCACCGAGAGGCGCGATGGGATCTTCGGGGGCCAAAAACACCATGCCGTGGCGCTCGAGGAGCCCGGCCGCCGGCTGCAGGGTGGCCCGGGAGGGAAGTGTCGCCGCCGGCCCGAGGGCGGGGATCTCGATGCACCGGCCGTCGGAGTCGAAACGCCAGCCGTGGTACACGCACTGCAGGACACCGTCCGCGCAGCTCCCCAACGATAAGGGAGTGAGACGGTGGGGGCAACGGTCACGAAAGGCCCGGCACTGCCCGCTGGCCCGGTACAGCACCCAAGGTTCACCCAGGAGCAGCACTCGGGTGGGCTGTTCTCCCACCTCTTCGGACCGAGCCACGGGGTGCCAGCACCGGGCCAACGCAGGGTCGGTGTTCGAGAGTACCTTCCCAGTCGTCATGACCCTCCCCGCTCCAAAGACCCAGACACCGGCCGGTCCGAGCGTTGCCTGTTGGTATGCGGCTCGTCAAACACCGACAGCGAATCCCCCCGCTCGCGTGGCGCTACGCTCCGCCAGTCGCCAACAAGGTGCCCAGAGGGAACAAAGGACGACCATGATCCTCGACCGCTTCGATATGACCGATCGCACCGCCATTGTCACCGGCGCCGGCCGCGGCATCGGCGCGGCGAGCGCCCTGGCGCTGGCCGAGGCCGGGGCGGACGTACTCATCGCGGCGCGGACAGCCGAACAACTCGACGAGGTGGCCGCCAAGGTCGACGCGGTCGGTCGCCGGGCCGTCGTCGTGGCCGGCGACCTCAGCGACCTCGAGGTCATCGCCTCGTTGGCCGACGCGGCCTACCAGGCGTTCGGGCGCATCGACGTGGTGGTGAACAACCTCGGTGGCTCCATGCCCCGGCCACTTCTCGACACTTCGCCCAGGTTCTTAGAAGAGGCGTTTCACTTCAATGTGGCGACCGCCCACGCCCTCGTCCGAGCAGCGGTTCCCCGCATGCTCGAAGGCGGCGGAGGTTCCATCGTCAACATCACCTCGGTGGTCGGGCGTGTGTCGGGCCGGGGCTACCTCGCCTACGGAACGGCGAAGGCAGCGTTGGCCCACTACACGCGGCTTGCGTCCAAAGACCTCTCCCCCCGGATCCGCGTGAACGCCGTGGGCGTCGGATCGACCGCCACTTCGGCCCTCGACATCGTGATGCAGAGCGATGAACTGCGCATAGCCATGGAGGAGGCGACACCGCTCAAGCGCATTGGCCATACCGAGGACATTGCGGCGGCCGTGCTCTTCTTGGCCTCGTCGGCCGGATCCTTTTTGACCGGCAAGGTGATCGAGGCCGACGGAGGTCTCGACATCCCGAACCTCGATTTCGGAATGCCCGACCTGTGATGAGGCCGTCAAGAGCAGAGAGGAAGTCCCGATGACCCTTCGCGTGGTGGCCTGGAGCACCGGCAACGTCGGACGTCACGCCCTGGCCGGTATCGACGCCCGACCCGATTTAGAACTGGTCGGCCTGTTCGTCTCGAACCCCGACAAGGTCGGGCGTGACGCTGGCGAGCTGGCCGGCCTCGGTCGACCCTTCGGGGTAGCGGCCAGCAACGACGCCGCGGCGCTGCTCGCCCTCCGTCCCGACTGCATCGTGCACTCGGCCATGGCCGACGACCGGTTGGTCGAGGCCGTCGCCGACCTCGAAGGGTTCTTGTCGGCCGGGATCAACGTGGTCTCGAGCGGTCCGGTGTTCTTGCAGTACCCCGCGCCTGGGGACCCGCTGGCCGAGCCGCTTCGAGCTGCCGCCGCCGAGGGCGGCGCGTCGCTGTGGGTGAACGGAGTCGATCCGGGCTTCGCCAACGACGCCCTGCCTCTGGTGTTGAGCGGGGTGTGCGAACGGATCGACGAGGTCCGTTGCCTCGAGGTCCTCAACTACGCCACCTACAACCAGGCGATGGTGCTCTTCGACATCATGGGCTTCGCCAAGCCCATGGACGAGGTACCGATGCTCCTCCAGCCCGGCGTCCTCACCATGGCCTGGGGCAGCGTGGTGCGCCAGATCGCAGCCGGGCTCGGGGTCGAACTCGACGCTGTCGAGGAATGGTACGAGCGGGTGCCCGCACCGATCGATTTCGACGTCGACGCCGGCCCGGTACCAAAGGGGACCGCGGCCGGTTTGCACTTCGAGGTCCGCGGGATCCTCGGGGGACGCCCGGTGGTCGTCCTCGAGCACGTCACCCGCCTGCACGATGACCTGGCCCCGCACTGGCCCCAACCCGCGGGGCAAGGCTGTTACCGGGTCGTGATCACCGGCGAGCCCACCTACACCCTTGACCTGCAGCTGCTCGGGACCGACGGCGACCACAACACGGCCGGCCTCAAGGCGACCGCCATGCGACTCGTCAACGCCGTTCCCGCCGTGGTGGCCGCGCCACCCGGGCTGCTAACGGCTCTCGACCTCCCGCTCATCACCGGCCGAGGCCTCCTGCGCTGAGCGCAATGGCAGCGGGGCCGGGCGAGTCGATCCTCGCGATGACTTGATTCGCCCCACGTCACGACAACGACGATCCACTACGGTGGGCCCGCCATGCCCGAGCGGTTCGATGCCGATGTCTGTGTCGTGGGCGCTGGCTACGCCGGCCTCACGGCGGCCCGACGATTGAGCCAAGAAGCGAAGACCGTTGTCGTCCTCGAGGCCCGGGACCGCGTCGGGGGCCGGATCTGGACTCAACCCCTTTCCGATGGCTCACCGGTCGACCGCGGGGGCGCGTGGCTGGCTCCCAAACATGAGGCGATCTTCGCCCTCGCTCGCGAGTTCGACGTCTCCACGTACAAAACGTGGGTCAAGGGGTCGCACCTCCTCATCGACAAGGGACGAACGCGTCGCTATACCGGGCTCATTCCGAAGATCAGTCCACTCGCGGTGGTCACGATCGCCTTGGCGCAACTGAAACTCGATCGGATGGCCAAGCACGTTCCAGTCGAAGCCCCGTGGACGGCCAGGCGTGCCGAGGAGTGGGATAGGCGCTCAATAGGCTGGTGGCTCGAGCGTTCTGGGATCCGGACCGAGATCGGGCGCGATCTGTTCGAGATGGCGGTGCGGGGCTTGTTTACCGGTGACCTGAACGATGTCTCGCTTCTGCACCTGCTGTTCCTTGTTCGGGCTCACGGAAGCATTGGCACGCTGTTTTCGATCGAAGATGGTTCGCAGGAGAACATGGTCGAGGGTGGTGCTGGGTCCATCGCGCAACGAATCGCTGACAGTTTGGGGGACGCTGTGCGCTTGAGCGCGGCGGTGCGGTCGATCACTCAACGGGGGGATCGCGTAATCGTCGACACAGGCGATCTCGTGGTGTCGGCCCGCCACGCCGTTGTCACTGTCCCCCCCGCGCTCGCCCTCGAGATCGCGTTTGACCCCGTTCTCCCCGACGATCGCATGACTCTGTACCGCAATGCTGTCGCTGGTCCGGAGACCAAGACGCTCGTCGTCTACGACGAGCCGTTCTGGCGAGCCGACGGATTCAGCGGCCAATCCGCCGAGCCCGGCTCCGCCGCCGAGGTGACCCTCGATGCGTCACCGGCGTCCGGTTCCCCCGGCGTCATTGCGTCGTTCACATTCGGGTCGGTGGCAAAACACCTCGACGCGCTCGACCAGGCTGTCCGACGGCGTTCAGTGCTCGATGCGCTCGCGGCCAGGTTCGGGCCGCGGGCTGCGTTGCCCGCCGAATTCATCGAGACGGCCTGGTGGACGGAGGAGTGGACTCGCGGCTGTTCGATGGCCCATCTCCCCCCCGGGATCCTCACGCGCTACGGACCCCTTCTCCACGAGCCGTTCAGGCTCGTGCACTGGGCCGGAACAGAAACCTCAACGACGTCGCACGGTGCAATTGACGGTGCCGTACGCTCGGGCGAGCGCGCCGCGGCCGAGATCCTCCAACTCGCGTAAAGCCGCTCCGCACGATCGAGTGGCGGTCCCCAGGTAGCGGGATCATCCCGCTCCGTCGTCGTTGGGGAGAGTGCGCCTTGGGCAACCTTGGCAAGACCTTGCAGCAGATTGTGGATCCGTCACGCGGAATCGACTGTCGACCCACTAGCGTCGCCGGGAGGAAAAGTCTAGGAGGGTTCGTTGATCATCATCGTCGGTTCGCTGACATTTGAACCATCTGATCGCGAGGACGTCATCTCCAGCCTGCAGGAGGTCACCTCGCTCAGCCGACGAGATGAGGGGTGCCGTGAGTACTCGTGGTCTGAGGACCTCGACTCACCCAACACGTTCCGGTTCTTCGAATGCTGGGACTCCCAAGAGAGTCTCGACAAACACCTCGGGGCGCCTCATGAAAAGGCGTTCGGCGAGCGGAATCTGAGCCGGATCACCGGTGCGACGGCGCAGATCTACTCGGCCAGCGAAATCACGGAGGCTGACGATTAGCCGACAGCGCCAGACCCTGTGGTCGCCAACACGTACCAGAGGACACCGCCGAGAGCGGAATCTCCGCGTGGGGACGGCTTGGAGAGATCGAGTCGGAGTCTGAACTCCCGATTACGAAGCGCCGTCACCGAGCTGTTCGACTTCGAGCAGTGTGAACGAGTCGATGATCGCCCGCAACACCTGCCGGGCGATCCGAGGGTCGAGCCCTTTCGATTCGGCAAGAGCCTCGATCCTCGAGAGCATCGCGTCCTCGCGGGGTCGATCTACCACCGCCATCGTGTGGGCGCGCTTGAACTGGATCACCTCGCCGATGAGCCGGGTGCGCTCAAGCAGCACGTCGACAAGTCTCTCATCGACGGCATCGAGGCGCAGTCGAATGTTCGTTAGATCTGTTTGTGCGGTCACGGCGGTCTCCATCGGCCTCACGTCACGGCGGTCCGTCCAAGACTAGAGGGTCGTCGCCGCCGGATAGGCGGAGCAGAAAGGCCGGTACCGCGTGCTGTCGTTGAGCAATTACTGCGTTGATCGGGCGTTCCCGTGCCCCGGGCCGCTAGGCGTCCTGTGGGATCTCGTCCCACCACTGACACCACCAGTTGGCGCCGACGAGGATGCGCAGCTTGGGGTGCCAGCAGTAGGAAAGATCGGATGTTTCATCGAGGTAGTAGCGGCAGTTGTCGCATCGCTCGTCGCCGGACGGATGACCCCGCAGCACCGCGTTGGAGGAGAGAATCTGCAGCTCCATAGAGAGCGTCTCGTCTATTTCTTTCGGTTCCGGTTCGGGAATCACGTAGTCGGACATGCCGAGACGTTACTGCGCGGTACGCCGAGGCCTGCGCCAGACGGGCACCGAGTTCGCCATGGTCCGACGCTGCTGGTGGGCGCCGGCGCGTCCTGTCGGAGACCGGGGTAATCACCGGAAGTCGCGCGACGCGGGCACCGCGGCCCCGAGAGCGAACTCTTCAACTCGTTCGGCCGTGATGTTCACCACGCCCTGCGCCGATTCGAGCCTCCCGTGCACCAGCAGCACCGGGGCGTGGCGGGCCACGCTGCGCCACCGGGCCCAGGCCCCACGGGAAAAGACCACGTTGAGGTGACCTGTCTCGTCCTCAAGGTTGATGAACACTGCGCCGTTGGCCGTCTCGGGGTGCTGGCGGTGGGTCACCACCCCGGCCACCACTACCCGGCTGCCGTCGGGACGGCCGGAGAGCTCGGCCGCAGTCGTCGCCCCGAGCCCGTCCAGTTCGGGGCGCGCCAACTCCATCGCCGTGCGCCCAGGGGTGAGGCCGAGGGCCCACAAGTCGTCGGCGACGGTATCGAGCGGGGCCGGCTCGGGGAGCATCGGCGCCTCGGTCCCCACCACGATCCCGGGCAGGCGGTCGGGGGTCCCCTGGGCCGCGGCACCGGCAGCCCACAGCAGGCGGCGCCGGGCGGCCGACCGAGGGCTGTCTGCCTGCAGCGAATCGGTACCGGCGGGGTCGAGATCGAGTGCGCCGGCGGCGGCCAGCGCCTCGAGCTGAGGACGGGTCACCCCGGCCCGGCGCACCAGGTCCTGCTGGCCGTGCCAAGGGCGGCCGGCGGCGATCCGCTCGGCCACCGCGTCGCCCAGGCCCCGCACCGAAGCGAGCCCCAGGCGCAGCGCCGGGCAGTCACCGGACCCTTCGAGCGACGCGCCGGGGTGGCTCTTGTCCACGTGCGGGCGACGCACCGCCACCCCGTGGCGTCGGGCGTCGGCCACCAGGCTCTGCGGTGACCAAAAGCCCATGGGCTGTGCGTTCAACAACCCGGCGAAGAAGGCGGCCGGGTAGTGCACCTTCAGCCAGGACGAGGAATAGACCAGGTGCGCGAAGGACACCGAGTGGGACTCGGGGAAGCCGAAGTTCGCGAAGGCGGCGAGAGCCCGGTAGACGGTGTCCGCCGCCTCGGCGGTGATGCCGCGCTCGGCCATCCCCGCGTACAGTCGGTCGCGCAGCCTTGTCATGCGGGCCGCCGAGCGTTTGGCCGCCATGGCCTGGCGCAGTTCGTCCGCCTCCGACGCGGTGAATCCGGCGATGGCGACAGCCATCTCCATCAACTGCTCTTGGAAAAGCGGGACCCCGAGCGTGCGCCTCAAGATGGGCTCGAGGAGGGGGTGCAGATAGGTGACCGGCTCGAGGCCGCGGCGACGACGGATGTAGGGGTTGACGGCGTTGCCCTGGATGGGCCCGGGCCGGATGAGCGCCACCTCGATCACCAGGTCGTAGAAGCAGCGGGGCCGGACCCGGGGCAAGGTCCCCATCTGGGCCCGGCTCTCGACTTGGAAGACCCCGACGGTGTCGGCCGCGCACAGCAGGTCGTAGACCTCGGGCTCTTGTGGCAACGCACCGAGATCGAGGGTCACCCCGTGGTGGTCAGCTACCAGGTCGACGGTCCGGTGCAGCGCTTCGAGCATGCCCAGCCCGAGGAGATCGAACTTCACCAGTCCAATGGCCGCGCAATCGTCCTTGTCCCACTGCAACACGGTGCGCCCGGGCATGCGCCCCCATTCCACCGGACAGACCTCCACCACCGGGCGGTCACAGATCACCATCCCCGCCGAGTGGATGCCGAGGTGGCGGGGGCGATCGAGGACCTCGGTGGCCAATTCGACCACGAGGGGCGGGATGGGCCCGGGCGACCCGTCGGGTGTGACCGGGCCGTCGGGTGTGACCGGACCGTCGTGAGCCGGGCCGTCGGTGACCGCCGCGGCGCCGAGGGTGCTCTGTTCATGGCCGCGCTGGCCAGCGTCGATATCCGAGGCCCAGACGCCCACCTCCTCCACTGAGTAACCCAGGGCACGACCGACGTCACGGATGGCCGAGCGCGGGCGGTAGGTGATGACATTGGCCACCTGCGCGGCGTGACGCCGGCCGTAACGCTCGTAGACGTACTGGATGACCTCCTCGCGCCGGTTCGATTCGATATCCACGTCGATGTCGGGCGGACCGTCGCGCGCTGGTGAGAGGAAGCGTTCGAAGAGGAGGCCGAGGGAGACGGCGTCGACGTTGGTCACCCCGAGCGCGTAGCAGACCGCCGAGTTGGCGGCCGATCCGCGCCCCTGACAGTAGATGCCGAGGCGCCCGCAGACCTCCGCGATATCCCAGACCACCAAGAAGTAGCCGGCGAACCCGAGGCCACCGATGACCGACAGCTCGTGGTCGATCTGGGCCCAGGCACCGGCGACGCGCTCGGCGGTGCGGGGCCCGTACCGCTCGACCGCCCCCCGCTCGACTAGCTCGGCCAGAAACCGCTGTTCGTCATAGCCTTCGGGGACCGGAAAGTCCGGAAGCCTCGGGGCGACCAGGCGCAGGTCGAAGGCGCAGGCCTCTCCGAGTTCAGCGGCCCGCCTGACCACCCCGGGCCAGCGGGCGAAGCGCCGGGCCTGCTCGACCCCCGAACGCAGGCAGGCCGCGGTGGATGGAGGGAGCCATCCTTCGAGGTCGGCCAAGGGACGGTGGGCCCGCACCGCGGCCAGGGTGGCCGCCAGGCGGTGGCCGGCGGGGGTGGCGTAGTGCACGTTGTTGGTGGCCACCGTGTCGATGTGGGCCGAGGCGGCCAGTAGAGCCAACGCGTCGTTGCGAGCGGTGTCGAGAGGATCCCCGTGTTCCCACAGTTCGACGCCGAGCGCGTCGCGCCCGAAGGCGGCAACCAGGCGCTCGAGCTCGCGGCGCGCCGCGCCGGGACCGTCAGCCACGAGGGCTGCGGGAACCGCTCCCTTGCGACACCCGGTGAGCACCAGCCAATGGCCGTCGTGCGCCGCCGCCAACTCGGCCAGGGTGAAAACCGGTCGCCCCTTTTCCCCGCCGCGGAGGTGGGCATCGGCCAGCACGCTCGAAAGACGGGCGTACCCGGAGGGGTCACGGGCGACAATGACCAGGTGGGCGCCGGTGGGGTCCGGCGCTCCGGTACGCGGTCCGGCCGGGGCCAGCGCAACCTCGGCGCCGAAGGCGACGGGGAGCCCGCACGCCCGGGCCGCCTCGGCGAAGCGGACGACGCCATAAAAGCCATGGTGGTCTGTCAGGGCCAGGGCACGAAGACCGAGGCGACTCGCTTCGGCGACCAGCTCCTCGGGATCACTTGCGCCATCGAGGAAGCTGAAGCCCGAATGAGCGTGCAACTCCGCGTACGCGGTCTCACGTTCAATCGTACAAAGCCTCCATCCACCACTTTTCCCGCTCGGCTACGAGCAGGCACGCCATGCCGCCTTCGAACACGATCTGGAGCCGGGCCCGGCGCCGCCGCGTCGACCACCAACGTTCGGTCGCCGGCCATGGGCCGGCCCACGCCGCTACCCCCTGCCACGGGCCGCCGGCGACCGAGCAGCGCGTCGGGGTACTCGTGAGCAGGCCGCGCCCGGTGACGGTGACCGGGCGTCCCGAGGCATCGAGGACCTCTACCCCCGGTGGATCGACAAGGACGGCGACCGGCGCAGGGGACGGAACCCGGCCCGGCCATGGAGCACCCCCGTCCCCGGTGGCGTCTCCTGGCCGGCCCGCCGGAGCGCTCGAGGAGCTCTGGGTGTCGCGACTGCCCCAGGGCACCAGGCGCGCCCGTTCGGCCGGCCCCCGGCCGCCACCGAGCCGACCCACCAGCACGGCGTCGATCCCTAAGCGGTGCTGCACCCGAGCGAAGGCCCGAGCTGCCCGGGCGTCGGCCGCCGAGGCTCCGCCGAAGAAACCGGGCTGACACGGCCCATCGGTCACCTCGCCCCGCACCACCCGAAGGCGCCGGTCGATGCCTGGGTCCCGCAGTCCCGCCAACTCGCCCTCCTCGCCTCGGGCCACCCGATGACACGCGGCGGCGTCGGCCCCGAAACGGGCCGAGACATGAGAGCCCGGGAGGGCGGCGAACTGGCCCAGAGTGTGGACCCCTAAGCGTTGGAGGGTGACGGCCAGCTCGGGCCGGCGTAGGACGGCAACCGACCAGGGGGCGACGAACGCCCCGGTGGTTCCCGGCGGCACCACCACCTCGGCCCGGGCGGCCAGCAGGGCGGCAAACAGCCCGTCGGCCACTCCGACCCGCACGCCCTCAGTGGTCCCGACCACTTCGACCACCGCGGCCGCCAACAGGGCGACCAGGGCCGGCTCCCCCCCAAAGAACCTTGCCGGCCCACGCGCCGGCAAGGTGGCCACCCCGAGGCAGGCCGCCTCCACCCAAGGGCAGAAAGCCTCCAGGGTGTCGAGCACCCGGGTGAACTCCCGAGCCTCGTCCGCCCGGTCACCTTCTTCGAGGAGCGTGGGACACCACACCGCGACCAGCCGTTCCACCGCCCGTCCTCCTCACGCCGGGACGGGGGGGCTCAGCGCCACGCCGTCGGGGGTCACGTCGGCCAGGGCACCGGTACCCGAGGGCAACCACAAAGTGCGGCTGACCGGCCGGCCGGCCGGCCGGCGCCCGGTCACCTGCACCTCGGCTCGGCGGCCTCGGAGGTGCCCATGTCCCTGGCCGATCCCGTGCCACTCGGCCGCGGTCACCGTGAGGACGGCGTCTGGTCCGACGGGCCAGTTCCCCGGGCGCTCGACCAGCACCACCAGCGCCGACTGGCGCTCGCGGGCACGGGCGACCAGGTGACGGGCGACGGTCGGGCGGACCCGCCCCGGTGGGCACACGAGCACGACGTCGACGCCGTCCAACAACTCGGCCGCGGCATCGGCCCATCCGGCTGTCGGATGCGGGACGAAAACCACCCGACGCAGGTCGAGACCGAGCTCGGCGACGGCCACCACCCCGGGATCGGTCAGGCCGACCGACGCACACCAACCGGCGCCGGCCGACGCGCTGGCCAACAGGGCGAGGGCGAGGGTGCTGGCCCCGCGCCCGGGGACACCGGTCACCAGCGTCGTCCCGCCGCGCCGCAGCGCTCCATCGGGGAACAGCGGAACCAGCGGGCCGGGAAGAGCAAGGAGCCGGGATGCCGCGGTGCTGACCGGGCGAACCCGAGCGGCGAGATCGGCGGGGACCACCCGCCGGCGGGGAGGGAGCAGCCCCGCCGGCGGGTGAGAACGGCGCTGGGAGAGGGTCGCCGGGGACTCGGATACGAACATATGTTCGCACTATACCGAGAGGGTGCTCCCGCCGCCCGGGGCTACCAAATCCCTGGTGAGCGGCCCGGGTGCGGCCACACACCCGGGGGGGCACTCCCCGAACCCCGATGACTGGGCGAGCCTCCTCGGTCGAGGCCGGTCGAAACGTCCTCGATCTGGCTCGCCAACCCGGGGCCGTCGCAGTCCAAGACGGCAAGCGCACTTCGGCCCGGGCCGTCTACTTCCAGCGGAAATGTACGAACAGTCGGCCCCAGTTCTTCGAGTCCTTCTCGACTCGGTGGTAGAGCGCCTTGATCTCTTTTTGATCGAGGAACCGCAGTACTCGCTTCTTCAGCTGGCCCGATCCCTTGCCCGGGATGATCTCGACCAAGGAGGCCTTCTTTTGCACGGCTTCGTCGATGACCTCGCGCAGCGCGCGCTCGATGTCCTCACCGCGGTTGTAGATGTCATGCAGGTCGAGCGTGAGCTTCACCGGTCCTCCATCGAATGCGTATTCGGGGTGGGCGGGGTCCCCGACATAGTCTGCGCCAATGCGGAGGTGGGGAACCGGGCTGGTGCTCGTCGCCATGGTCGGGCTCTTGTGCGCTTGTGGCTCCTCGGGCACCGAGTCGTCGGCCAAGAAGGCGGCGGCCCAAAAGACGATCACCATCGGCATCCCCAACTTCGCCCTCCCCTCCCCGGCCCTCGGTTGTGGCGGAGCGTCTGCCGGGGCAGGGGGAACAACGAGCATCCCGGTCACCGTCAGCCGTGCCGGGGCACAGGTGGCCGCAATGGCTAACGTCTGTATCGACGGACAGGGTCCGTTCCCGTTCGTGATCGACACCGGGGCGGCCGGCTCGGTCATCGACTCGAAGCTGGCGGCGAACCTGCACCTGGCCCACGTCGGCACACCACAACAGTTCGCCGGGGTCGGGTGCACGGCAACCAGCATCGGGGTGCAGGTACCGAGCTGGTCGGTCGGCGGCCTCTCGCTCAGCGCCCAGACCGTGTCGGCCGCAGCCCTTCCCGACTTCGGTGGACCGGGGCAGCCCGATGGTCTCGTGGGTTCGGACGTGTGGGCCCGCTTCGCCGCCATGCGGCTCGACTTCGCCCGCCAGATCCTCGAGGTGCCAGGAACCGAGGCGCCGGCGCCGACCAGCCCGGTCGTGGTGAACGGTCCGAGCTCGACCCCGGTTCCCCCCGCCCTCCTCATGGGCTCGGCGCAGGTGGTGGCCCCGATGCGGGTCGAAGCGGTAGAGGGCCAGGTCCTGATCAGCACGACGGTCCGGTTCGCTCAACACCGCCGGATGCAGTTCGTCCCCGACACCGGTGACTCCCAGTCGGTCATCGACCGCGCGGCGGCGCGACCGCTCGGGCTTGCCCCCTCCAACGTCGTGGCCAAGCAGACCACAGTCTGTTCTTTTGTCACTGTGCCCCTCGTCCACTCGGGACCCTGGTCGATCGGGGGGAACGAGCTTGCCCAGCAACTGATCGGCTCGACGAACCTCGGCGTCGTCGGAGCCGCCGGCTTCGTCGGCCTCTTGGGCGCCGACCAGCTGAGCCGGTTCGGCTCGGTCATCTTCGATTACCAAGGTGGCCGGCTCGTCCTCGGCGCTGGCTGAGCGGAGCGCGCCGTCCCTTCTGGCCGTCGGCCGGTCGGCCTCGACAGCACCTTGTCCAACTTGAAGACCCCGACCGCGGAGCACCGGGCGCGTCGGACGAGCCCGATCTCGGGCGGCCGGGAATGGGGTGAGGTCGCCGGCGGTTGCCCAGTCGGTAGTACCGAATCGACGAACCCCAAGGAGACCTGGATGGAAACGAACCCTCAACGCTGGCTGGCCGCCTTTCGGCGCTCCCACGATGCGCTTTCGGCCACCGTGGGAGGACTCGACCCCGCGCAGATCATCGGGCCGTCGTACTGCGATGAGTGGAGCATCGCCCAGGTGCTCTCTCACCTGGGCAGCCAGGCCGAGATCTTCGAGTTGTTCCTTGACGCCGGGCTCGAGGGAAGAGAGCCACCGGGTCAGGATTCGTTCCCGCCGATTTGGGAAAAGTGGAATGACCGCACCCCCGAGAGCCAAGCGTCGGACAGCCTGGCGGCGAACGAGGCGTTCGTGCGTCGACTCGAAGCGCTCCCCGATACCAAACTCGACGGTTTGCACCTGACGTTGTTCGGCATGGAGCTCGGTGCCGCCGGTCTGCTCAGGCTCCGTTTGGGAGAACACACCCTGCACTCCTGGGACATAGCCGTGGTACTCGATCCACTGGCGGTGGTCGATCCGGTGGCGGTCGACCTGTTGGTGGACAACGCTCTCGGACAGACGGTCAGCCGGGTCGGCAAAGCCCAGGACAAGCACTTCACCCTGCAAGTGTCGACCACCGAGCCGGCTCGGGAGTTCGCGCTCGTTGTCAACGACGAGTGCAGGCTCGAGGAGTGGTCGGGCCAGCAGGTCGACGGCTCGCTCGTGCTGCCCGCAGAAGCCCTGCTCCGCCTGGTCTACGGGCGGCTCGACGTCAGGCACACTCGAGCGGTTGCGCTCGACGCCGGCGACGTGAGCCTTGACGATCTTCGGGCGGTATTTTCTGGGATATAGGTGGGGCCGGGGTCCACCGAGGCCCAACGCACCGGTGCCGCCGCTAAGGTGTCGTTCGTCGATCCACTCGGTCATCGTTGAAGTCATGTGCGGACGCATCGCCCTTTACACACCCCCGGCTCGGATGGCCAAGTACTTTCAGGCCTCCCTGGCCGACGGGGTCGACCCCGAGGGAACACCGAGCTGGAACGTGGGTCCCACACGCGACCTCCTGGCCATCACCATGGAGCGGCCGCGGCCGCTCGATGAGAATGCCGCCGGCGGCCCCGAGCCCGGCCCGGCGGACCGTATCTTGTCGACCTACCGCTGGGGCCTCGTGCCCTCGTGGGCCAAGGACCCCTCGGTCGGCAGCCGCCTGTTCAACGCCCGGGCCGAGACCGTGGCCACCCGGACCTCGTTCCGGGGGGCGTTCGAGTCGCGCCGAGCCGTTGTTGCAGTCGACGGCTTCTTCGAGTGGCACAAGGCCCAGGGGTCGGGCCGGCAGCCCCACTATTTCAAACGGGTCGACGATTTCCCACTGGCCTTGGCCGGGCTCTACGAGTTCTGGCGCGATCCTCGGAACATTGACGGAGGCACGGGTTGGATGCGCTCATGCACCATCATCACCACCCGGGCCAGTCAGGACATGGACGGGATCCACGACCGCATGCCGGTCGTGCTCGACCAGGGCACCGTTGATCTGTGGCTCGACCCGAACAGCGATGACCGCCGTGAGCTCGAGGCCCTGCTGTCGTCCCCAGCGGTTGGCACCCTCACCCACCACCTGGTCGACACCCGGGTGGGCAACGTCAGGAACGACGATCCGGGCCTGATCGCCGAGGTGTCCCGTCGGGCCGAGAGGAAGTCGCCGATGCAACAGTCCCTGCTCGATCCCGAAGTCGGCGGGTGACCCGACGGCGATCCCGGCCCACCGTCTCGGGGCGGGGCCGCCTATGTTGGCAGCGTCTCAAAGGGGAGGGGGCGCGTGGTGGGCCGAAGCGATGAAGAACGTCCGATGAAGGGCGGCGGCTTCGATCGTCGCCATTTCCTCGGGTTGGCCGCGGCGGCCGGTGCCGGCGGGCTGTTCTCGGGCAGGGCGGCGGCGGCGGGTGCCACCGTAGGCAAGGCGGCGTCGGTCGCCCCGGCCGGCTCGGACCTCGGGGCGATCGAGCACGTCATCTTCCTCATGATGGAGAACCGCTCCTTCGACCACTACTACGGCACCTATCGGGGCGTTCGGGGTTTCGATGACCACCCCAAGGCCAACCTCGGCTCATTCGCCCAGGCGTACCCGGCCAACACCACCCGCGCCCCGAAGGGCCGGCAGCTCCCGTTCCACCTCGACACAAAGAACACCGACATCGCCGATTGCACCCACGACCTCACCCACTCGTGGGGACCACAACACATGTGCCGAAACGGCGGTCGCATGGACTCGTTCGTGAACGTCCACACCGCGTCGAACAACGAAGGCCCCCAAGGTGTACTCACCATGGGCTACTACGCGCGCCAAGACCTCCCCTACTACTACGCGCTGGCCGACGCGTTCACGATTGGAGACGGCTACCACTGTTCGGTCATGGGCCCCACCGACCCCAACCGCATGATGCAGATTTCGGGGACCATCGATCCGGCCGGGAAGGCCGGGGGCCCGATCATCATCACCGATCCGCTCCCGTCGGCTCTGTTCAGTGTGCACTGGGACACCATGCCCGAGGTCTTAGAAGACGCCGGGATCAGCTGGAAGTACTACAACCCGGCCGGGGCGCTCTACACCATCGAGAACATGCAGAAGCTCGGCATTACCATCGACGGCACACTCCCCTACTTCTCCCAGTACGAGAACCCGAGCTCTGTGCTCTATCAGAAGGCCTTCCTCCCCACCTTCCCGAACGACTTTGTCGCCGATGTGAAAAATGGCACCTTGCCCAAGGTGAGCTGGATCAGCACACCGGTCGGCTACGACGAACACCCGCCGGCGCCCTCGTTCCTCGGTGAATGGTTCACCGACCAGGTGCTGACGACCCTGGTCTCGAACCCTGAGGTCTGGTCCAAGACCGTGTTGTTTCACATGTATGACGAGAACGACGGCTTCTTCGACCACGTGGCGCCCCCCACGCCACCTCCGGGGACCCCGGGTGAATACCTGAGCGTGGACCCGCTGCCCGGCGCCGCCCAGGGCATCGCCGGGCCCATCGGCCTCGGCTTCCGGGTACCGCTCCTCGTCGTGTCACCCTTCAGCCGAGGGGGTTACGTCTGCTCGGAGACGTTCGACCACACCTCTCAGCTCCGGTTCTTAGAAGAGCGCTTCGGAGTCACCGCGCCCAACATCTCGGCCTGGCGGCGCAAGACCGTCGGTGATCTGACCGCCACGCTGCATATGAACAACTCGCGGCAATCGCTGCCCGCCCTTCCGGCCACCACCGACGACCCGACGTACGTGGCGGCCAAGGGCTGCACCCAGGGCGACCTTTTCGAGATCGCCGACAACCAACCGGCGTACCCGCTGGCGACGGCGCAATCGATGCCTTCCCAAGAGCCGGGCCGGGCCCGGCGACTCGAGCCCCGCCGCACCTGAGCAACGCGGGACCCGGGCGGCCGCCGATGGCTCGAGGCTGCTGGAGTTCAGATCCAGTGGCGGCCTGACCCCGATCGCCCTGGTGCCGAAGTCATTTTAACGCCACTACCAGGGACTCTTCCTATTCGCACTGGCCAGGTCCCCGCAGAGATGGAATAGTTACACTTGGAGATCACATTGAAGGCGTCGATGACGCCGATTCGCTGGGAAATGGCTGGGCGGGCACAGGGGTTCGGGAGGACTCTCCACACAGACAGTAAGGAGGGCGGAATGATCATCTACACGCCCATGTCCCCGCTGGAAGCAGCGATCCTTGAATCGGGAAGATTCGAGCTGGCAACCGACACCGCTGGCCGTGAAGTGCTCTGCGTCGGTCACCGGCGATTGCCCAAGATCGTGCTCCAGCAGAAGTCCGACGGCCTGCACGATCTCATAGAAGCAGTGGGAGCGACCGGCGGGCGCGCTTTCGAAGTCATCGAGGGCGATCCCTGGCAGATCGAAGAAGCCGAGCCCGACGGCTCGCCGGGCCCCTTGTCCGCCGAAGAGCACCTCGTGATGGGGCTTCGCCCCATGAAGTCCGACGGCCGCCCGGTCCGGGTCGCCACCACCCGCGACGTGGTCCGGCTCTTCCTCCTCCCGTGGTCCGTACCGGCCAAGACCCTCACCTTTGGCGGGAAGCCCCATTACGTGGTGACCAGCTCGCGCGGGGTGGTCGGCGACTGGAACAGCGATCCGGACGGGCGGGTCGGTGTCGTCGTCGGGGTCCCCGAGATCTGGGTCGGCATCCTCGAACGCCACCACGCCATCGGCAGCTCCCTTGCCTTCCGCTGTGACGTCCCGGTTCCCTGGGTCGGCGACAGCGGTGTGGCCAACGCCAGTCCAACCATGATCGGCGTGTACGAGTCCCCCGGCGGCCTGGGAGTCAACGGCAACGGTTCGGGTCCCGTTCCCGGTGGGTCGTGGATCGCGACACTGCCGGTCGTCATGACCGAGGGGACGGTGGTCCAGCCGGTCCAACTGCCCGTCGACGTGGAGATCGAAGCGGTCACCGACGGGCCATGGGAGCTCGAGTGGCAGGACTCCTCGGAGTTCACCCTGGAGAGCCTCAACTGACCGAATCGCCCGGCCGGTGCTGGGCATGCGCTCCGTTCCGAGGTCACGCACGCTGCGGGGTGGCTCGGACCTGACGAGCCATCGCACGGTCACTACCATGCCGGGGTCCGAACAGGAGACCCCGACCATGGCCACCACCCCCCCGCTGCACGGCATCCGGATCATCGAGGCTTCGGCCCTCGGGCCGGCGGCCATCACCATGCCCCTGATAGATCTCGGGGCCGAGGTGATCAAAGTGGAGCCGCCCCAGGGCGACTACATCCGCGAGATGACATGGCCGATCGTCGAAGGCGTCTCGCTGATGCACCTCCACCTCAACCGGGGGAAACGCAGCCTGGTACTCGACCTGAAATCCGACGCGGGAGTCGCTGCGTTCAGCGAACTGGCCCGGAGTGCCGACGTCGTGGTCGAAGCGATGCGGCCCGGCGGACTGGCCCGCCGGGGGCTCGGCTTCGACGAGCTGGTGAAGATCAACCCCAAGATCGTGTTTTGCACCATCTCGGGCTACGGAATGACGGGGCCCTATAAGGACTATCCGAGCCACGGCATCGCTTATGACACCTGGGCCGGGATCGTCAACGTGGCGACCGACGAGGAGGGTTTCACCTACATCCCCGAACACGCGTCCATCGGCATCCATGCTGGACCGCTGTTCGGAGCGCTCGGCATCCTCGCCGGAGTCATCCGGGCCCGGGCGACCGGGGAGGGCTCCTTTCTCGAGATCGCCCAAGCCGACGCGGCGGCCGCCATGGACTGGTACCGCAGCGAGAGCTGGCGAGCCTACGAGCGCCCCGAGTCAGAAGTGACGGGGAACAAGGCAGACAACTACGAACGGCGGGCGCCGGGCACGGCCGGCATGAAAGAAGGCGTGCGTTACCAGGTCTACGAGGCCTCCGACGGGCGCCACGTGCTCTTTATGGCCTCCGAACAGGCCTTCTGGAAGAACTTCTGTAACGCGTTGGACCGTCAGGATCTCTTCGAGCGGTGGCCCGGCTCGACGTTTGCCGACCACGCCAGGGGGAACCGGGAGCTTCAAGGCGAGTTGAAGGCCATCTTCGCCACCAAGACCGCGGCGCAATGGCTCGAGTTCGGCGGCCGGGTCAACACCCCGATCGCCCCGGTGAACACGCCGAAGACGTTGCTCGAGGACCCCCAATTCCAAGACCGCTTCCCCCTCTACCGGGCCAGCGATCTCGGGGCCGACGAGCTGCCCGGCCCGATCAAGTTCGTGGGCGAAGCACTTCCCGCTCCGACCAAGGCGCCGACGGTGGGTGAGCACACCGACGACGTGCTGCGCGAGGTGCTCGGCTGGGACGACGCCCGCATCGCCACGGCGCGCCAGGCGGGGGCGTTCGGCTGATCAGTCCGCTGATCGGCGACGAGACCCGCCACCTCTCCGGGGCCGGCGCAGCCAGCCGATCACGGCCGATTACGCCACCCGGATGTGGCTCGTTGCGACCCCGGGCCGGTGCTTCAAGACCCATCTGTTCGATCTGGCCATCGTGGTTCTGTGGGCGCTCCCGATCATCACCGTCCCGCGCGGCCTGCATTTTCTGCGCCTTCTCCTCTCTCTGTGGCTGGCCTTCTTCGCCTCTGGTGTGCAGCACGGGCGCGAGATCCTGGACGATCGTCGGTCGCGACATCGCTGAACGCCGAGGCTCAGGCCAACCAGGTCACCGCCAAGCCGAGGGGGAGGGCCAACCAGCCCCAACGCACCGCCGTATTTACGACACTCGAGCGGTAGCCGTAGAGGACTGCTTGTTGGATCGGATTGAAGGCCGGTGCACCGAGAGCGCAGAGCACGGCGACGATCTGGAGCGGCCTCGAAGAAGCGAACAGCGCGATCGGCAGCAGGTACGCGGCCCGCAACGCCGACAACCAGAGCCACCGGAAGATCGAGGAGGTGGCCCGGTCAACGGTCAGGTTGTGCGGGTGGATGACCGAGCCGATGAACAGGGCGGCGCCGGTGAAGGCGAGTACCGGTCCTGAGACACCGAGCACCACGTGAGACCACCGGGGGGCGGGTCCGGCGAAGTGGAGGAGGAGACCGACAGCGAGAGCGAGCAGCGCCGATTGGTCGACCCAGCTCGTCCGGTGACGCTGGCGCACCGGGGCGTCGCGACGCATGAGATGAATGCATACGGCGTTCGGTGCGGCGAACAGGGCGTTGGCCAGGGCGGCAATCATGATGGCCGGAGATCCGGCCCAGATCCCGGCGACCGGGAGCGCCCAGAAGGCACCGTTGGGTCCGGCCGCCCAGGCCTCGAGAGCGGCCTCACCGAGTGAGGCCTTCCTTCGGGCGAGGACGGCGGCGGCCAGGAGCACCCAACCGACCCCGGCGATCAGGAACGGCCCGGCCAGTTCCCGCGGGGCGGTGAGCCCCCAGGCGGCGAAGAACCCGACAGTCGCCGCGGTGACCAGTAATTGGGCGCGCAGGTAGATCGGCCAGTCCCGTTGGACCCTGGGTCCGGCTCTGGTGACCCCAATCCCGATCAGGGCGCCGAAGGCGTAGGCCGCGATCGTCAGCATCGCGGTCGGCTCATGGTGCTCTGGTCGCTACCGACGGTACGCCTGCCGTCGGTTCTGGACCTGCGTGTAGACCACGTGACCGCCTTCCGCCCGCCGAGTCAGCGCGCCTATGCAGCTCAGGGCTCGGTGCTGTCGAGAGTCGGCACAGGGTCACGGCCGTGCGGGGGGAGCAACGACCGCAACCTTGTGCCGACTCAGCAGCACTGTATCTGGAGCAACCTCGCACCTGCGCCGGATCCCGACTGGCGCCGGGAGCGGCCACACCACACCCCGATCCCAAAGTAGGGTCGGCACCACGTCCCACTGAGAACCCGGGATCGAAGTCGGCGCATATTGGAGGTGCCCTGTGAAAGTGACCCGCATCATGCACGCGTCGGTCAACGTGTCGGGGGATCTGAAGGAGGCGGATCGCTTCTACGCAGACGTTCTCGGCCTCGCCTCGGCCACTCGCCCCGACATCCCCGGGGTTGGCGGCCGTTGGTTCTCCGCCGGGGGGGCCCAGGTGCACCTGGTCGACGCAGCGTCTCGCGGTTCGGGGATCGACCCAACCGGACCCCATTTCTGTCTCGGGGTCGAAGACATGGACGCCGCTGTGGCCGAGCTCGAAGAACGGGGCATCGAGTGCGTCGGAGTCACCACCGAGGGGGTACGCCAGATCTGGTTCTGCGATCCCGCTGGCAACACCGTCGAAATGCAGCAAGACCGCCCGCTGTAGGCGGACCACTTCGGACCAGCCCGAGGGCTCGCCTGCCGGGCCGACTTCGCCCCGCGGTTGGCGGAGTGACTATCGTCTCCTCCGGCTGGGTGCGAGGGCACCGCGGGGAGCCACGGGGAGGCTTGCATGAACCGGGTCCGATTGGCAGTGCTCGGCGCGGGAAACATCGCGGATATGAACGTGGCGGGATACCTCGCACACCCGGCGTGCGACGTTGTCGCCGTCTGCGATGTTGACCGCGCTCTGGCCAGCGAGGCCGCCGAGCGGTGGGGGGTGCCCACGGTCTACACCGACCTGCACAAGATGCTGGCCGATCCCGACATCGACGCCGTGGAGGTGCTCACCCCCACCCACCTCCACCATCGTCATGTGCTGGACGCCCTAGACGCCGGCAAACACGTCTCGGTGCAAAAACCGGTGACCAACTCGGTCGACGACGGCCTCGAGTTGGAAAAGGCCGCAGCCAAGGCCGACAAGACTCTACGGATCAGTGAGTGTTTCGTGCACTACCCCCCTTTGGAGTTGGCCAAGCAACTGATCGCCGAAGGAGCGATCGGACGGCCGACCGGCATTCGTATCAAGACGGTGGTCGGGCAGACCGACTCGGCCTTCCAGGCCAACCTGCGGCCCGAAGGCTACGGCTGGCGTCTCGATAAGCGCAGCCCGGGGGGCCACCTCTTCGACGACATGGTGCACAAGTACGCGATGGCCCTGTGGCTCGTGGACCAGGACATCACCTCGGTGCAAGCGGTCGTTCGCCGGCGCGACCTGTTCTTCGAACCCTGCGCGGCCATCTTCGAGTACGAGGACCCCGGGCTGATCGGGGTGATGGAGGTCTACTACGCCCCCCAGATGTACATGCGTTCGAGCTATTACGGGGCCGACGAGTTCTTCGAGATCCAAGGTGACGAGGGGATGCTGTGGGTCACTCGGGCCACCGGCGAGATGCTCGACCTGGCCCCGGTCATCCTCTACCGGGGCAAGGACAACGAGATCACCACCACCGAGTTCACCGATGTCGACGCCAACTGGGCGACCGGGTTCGCCCGCTCTTCGGCCCACTTCATCGACTCGTTGCTGACGGGGAGCCCGGCGGCCATGACCCCGGCCGAAGCGGTCAAGGTCCTCCAACTCTGCTTCGCCGTCTACGCCGCGTCAGACACCCGAGGACCGGTCGACCCGCGCACGATCACCGGTTCGGTCACCCCAGAGGGCTGGGCCGACTGGTAGAACCGCTCCGGGCTCATGCTGTTGCGGCGAAGAAGTCGATGAGCGCGTCGGCCACCGAGTCGATGTGGGTGAAGATCCCGATGTGGCTCGCCCCGGGCACCTCCACGTAGCGCGCCCCTGGGATGATGCGGGCCGCCTCGCGGGCACCGGCGGGCGGCGAGTCGACATCGTGCTCGAAGGCCACGATGAGGCACGGGACCCGCAGCGTCGGCCACACGGCCGTCCGGGTCGGGTCGGTCGACCAGGCAAGGCAGGCCTCGTATTGGCCGAGGCGCCCCGGGTTTGGCCACGGCTCGAGTTCGGCGATGAGCGACAGCCAGGCGTCGACCACGTCATCGTCTTGGAGTTCATGGTTGGGCAGGTAACGCAGCGTCTCGGTGGCGTAGAACAAGGAGGGCAGGTCGGGGTAGTCCCGCGAGAGGTCCCGCTCGACGGTGGTGATCGCCTTCTCCCAGGCCGTCGGCTTGTTGGCACATCCCATGAGGGCGGCGGCCCGGATGCGGTCAGGGTGCTCGGCCATGAGGGTCTCGGTGATCCAACCACCCATGGAGTGGCCGGCCATCCGCACCGGTTCATCGAAGCCGAGATGGTCGAGGAGGCTCACGGTGTCCCCAGCCATCTGGTCGATCGAGTACGGGGCGGGCGGCGAGGAGGAAAGCGCCACCCCGCGGTTGTCAAAGGTGATCACCTGGTAGCCCGCAGCCACCAGCTTGGGCGCGAGGCCGATATGCCAGGCCCCGGCTGGGGCACCACAGCCGGCGACGAGCACGAGGGGGTCACCTTCGCCCATCACGTCGTAGGCGATGGTCACCTCACCCAGTTCGACCGTGGCCATCTCGCTCCCCTCTTGTGCCCCGCTCGGAGCACGCGCCAGATTCTGGCTCACTCGGCCAGGATTGACCCGAGCAGCGATGGTTCGATGTTGCGGCCGGTAACGATCACCGCTGTTGGGCGGCTGTCGGCGGCGAAGAGTCCGGAATGCAGGGCGGCCACCGCCACAGCCCCAGCCCCTTCGGCCACCACCCCGTGTTCTACGGCCAAGAAACAGATGGCGGCCCGGATCTGGTCCTCGGTGACCGCCAACATCTCGATCCCCCGCCGTCGGCAGATGTCGATGGTCACCGACCCGTCCTCGATGTTGCCGGCCAGTCCGTCGGCGATGGTCGCTCCGACGGTGATCGGTGACCCGTGCCCGGCGGCGAGGACGGCCGTCATGGCCGGGGCCTGCGCGGGCTCAACACCGACGATCCGGATACCGGTGCCCTCGGTGGCAAGGCAGATGCCCGATACCAATCCACCTCCGCCCACCGGGACGACGATAGTGCGGAGGCCCGGAATCTCGTCCAACAGCTCTTCGGCGCAGCTGGCCTGTCCAGCGATCACGTCGGCGTCGTTGTAGGGCGAGACGAACCGGCCGCCCTTCTCCTCGGCCAACCGCAGGGCGAGGGCTTCTGCCTCGTCGTAGCCCGACCCGTGGCGTACCAGCTCGACGTCAAAGTGCTCGAGGGCCGACACCTTGGCCGCCGACGCGTTCTCCGACACCACCACCGTCGCCTCGGCCCCGATCCGATCCGCGGCGAAAGCAATCCCGAGCGCGTGATTGCCGGCCGACGCAGCAACCAGTCGCCTGCCGGCTTGTCGATCGTGGGCCGCGGTGACCGCCGCCAGACCGCCCCGCACCTTGAACGAGCCGGTCGGCTGAAAGGTCTCCAGCTTCAACGAAACGTGGCGCCCGAGCAGGGGTGCTCGGGTCACCGGGGTCGGGACCAGGTGACGGCGTACCGCTTGAGAAGCCGCCCTCAAACGGGCGGTGTCGGGTACATCGACGACGCGCATCAGACCAGTCTTCCCGACATCGGCCTACAGTGCGCCGATGGACCCGGTTGAGCAGCGAAAAGTCGACACCCTCGACGTGATGATCTACGGGGACGTACACGCCATGGCCCGGGCCGCGGCCAACGAAGCGGCAGCGATCATCGCGACCGCGGTGGCCGACCGTGGGGTGGCCCACGCCATGTTCGCCACCGGCAACTCCCAGCTGGCATTCGTCGAGCAATTGGTCGAACGCACCTCGGGCGTGCCTTGGTCGGCGACGGTGATCTTCCACATGGACGAGTACATCGGGATCGGACCCGACCATCCGGCAAGCTTCCAACGTTGGATCCACCAGCGCATCGCCGAGCGTGCCCACCCGCAGGCCGTCCACTTCGTGGACGGCCTGGCCGAGCCCGATGGCGAGTGCGAGCGCTACGCCGGGCTCCTGCGCACCTACCCGCTCGACCTATGTTGCCTGGGCATCGGGGAGAACGGCCATCTGGCCTTCAACGACCCCCCGGTTGCCGACTTCGACGACCCCCTCGACGTGAAAGTGGTCGAACTCGACCTTGCCTGCCGGCGCCAGCAGGTCAACGAGGGGCACTTCGCCGACGTGGGTGCCGTACCCGACAGGGCCATCACCGTCACAATCCCGGCCCTGCTGGCAGCCCGGCGGGTGTTGGCCATCGTGCCCGAGGCTCGCAAGGCCGAACCGGTGCGTGCCACGCTCGAGGGCCCACGCAGCACCGACTGTCCGGCCACGGCCCTGCGCGGCGCCGGGAATGCAGCCTTGTACCTCGACCACGGATCAGCCGGATTGCTCGTGAAACACTAACTCGGCATTGCCCCCAGATGGCCGCGCGTCTTGTTGACCTTCCCGGGACGCCAGTGCCGATATGGGTGTGCGTGGATGCATGACGGAGACGTGGATGACCGCAGCCCGACCATCTGGGTGCGTCCCACTACCCACCCGAGCGCGGCGATCAGGCAACTGCTTCGTACCTTGTGTGGCCTCACACAGCATTGTGTCTCGTAACGAGGGAAGACGACCGGCTGATCAACTAGCTTGGGTTTGGGCCCCTCTGCCACTGCCACCTGAAAGAGGTTCACATGGCTCTGAGCGCATTGTGTCAACGACGTCAGCGGCGAGCAGGCCTCGTGGCCAACGCTCGGGGACCGAACCAGGTTCGCCCGGGCGCCGTGATCGCTCTCGGGCTCCTGCTCAGCGCTGGCTCCCTCGCTGGCTTTGCGTCGGGGGCCGCAGCGATATCCTCAGTTACTCTTTACGTCGACAATTCGCTGGGGACGGCCTCGACTGGCTGCACCGCGCCGGGTGCAGGTGCCTGTTTCAGCATCGAAGATGGCGTGGTCGCAGCTCAGGCACTCTCGAACTCCGCTGTGACTCTTGACGTGGCAGCTGGTTTCTACAGTGAGACCGCGATGAGCATCAAAGTACCGGCTGGCGACACTCTCACGATCCAAGGTGACGGCTCCTCGACAACCACCCTGGATGACGGTGGAACGGGTAGCGACTTCACGATCGAGACCGGTTCGAGTCCGGTGACGATCGATGGGATCACTATTGCTGGAGGGTCCGCTGATGGCGGCGGCGTGTACAGCGACGGCGGAAGCGTCACGCTGACCAACGACACGATTTCGGGCGATTCGGCAGCAGGTGGCAACGGCGGCGGTGTGTACAACGACTTTGGCACGATCACCCTCGAAAACGACACTCTCTCCGAAGACACCGCAGCCGGCGGCTATGGGGGTGGGGTCTACAACAAGAGCACCGCCATCCTCGACAACGACACGCTCTCCGATGATGCCGCCCTGAACGGTGGTGGGGTTGTCAACGACAGCGGAACCAGCACCCTCGAGAACGACACGCTCTCCCACGACTCCATTGGACTCGGCGGCCTGCTGCTCTTCGGCACTGCTGCGGGTGGCGTCTTGAACATCGGTGGGTCGACGTCCTTAGCCAATTCCCTCTTGTCCAATCATCGCCAAGGAGGCAATTGCCACGGAACCGTGACCGATGCGAGCTTCAACGTCGCTGACGACGCCACCTGTGGATTCGGCTCCAACAGCGTTTCGGGTTCGACGTCCATCGGTTCGCTCACGCTTGGCGCCAATGGGTCGACCGGACCACAGACCGAAGCGATCACCACGTCGAGTTCGGCCTTTGGAGAGGTGCCGAAGAGCGCCTGTTCGCTCACCACCGACGAGCGGGGCCTGCCGAGACCGGGAACCGGGTACACCAATTGTGAAGCCGGGGCGTTCGAGCTGCAGGGGGCTCTTCCGGCACCACCGACCCCCGGCTATGACCTTGCGGGCTCTGATGGTGGGGTCTTCGTGTTCCCGACCGGGCAGTCCTCAGGCTTCTTCGGGTCGCTCCCGGGCTTGGGCGTCAAAGTGAACAACATCGTGGGCATCGTGCCCACCAACAACTTCGCCGGTTACAACCTCGTGGGATCCGATGGTGGGGTCTTCGTGTTCCCGACCGGCCAGTCCTCGGGTTTCTTCGGATCGCTCCCCGGATTAGGGGTCAACGTCAACAACGTGGTCGGCATCGTGCCCACCAACAACTTCACCGGCTATGACCTGGTGGGATCCGATGGTGGGGTTTTCGTGTTCCCGACCGGCCAGTCCTCGGGATTCTTCGGATCGCTGCCCAGTATGGGGGTGCAGGTGAACGACATTGTCGGCATCGTGGCCAGTCCGGGTGGTGGGGGTTACTTCTTGGTCGGCAAAGACGGCGGGGTCTTCACCTTCGGGAGCGCATCATTCTTCGGATCACTGCCCGGCACCGGAGTCCACGTGACCAACATCACCGCAATTGCGTCCACCACCGACGGCCAGGGCTACTACGTGGTCGGGGCCGATGGGGCCGTCTACGCCTTCGGCGACGCCACGTCGCACGGCTCACTCCCGGGCCTGGGCGTCAGTGTTTCGAACATCGTGAGCATCGTGCCCACCCCCGACGGCGGGGGCTACTGGCTCATCGGCTCTGACGGGGGGGTCTTCGCCTTCGGTGACGCCGTCAGCCAGGGATCGCTCCCGGGCCTCGGGGTGAGCGTAAAGAACATCGTGGGGGCGGTACCCACGGCCTGAGCCTCGAGTTGCACAAATGTCGGTCGGTGCTGCGGACTTCTACACGCCCGTGTGCCACAAACGAACGTTTTGGCACCGGTGTCCGGGGAATCGCTGGATCTGAGCGGGCATAATCCGTCCATGAACTCTGCCCGCCTTCCCGCAGACGACGTCGTCGCCGGACGTCTCCTCGACGATCTGAGCTCTGCAGACGACCAATGGTTGTGGGAGGTCGTCTGGCACATGAACACGCACTTTCCCGATGTACCGGGGTCCGAGAAGATCGCGCTGGCCCGCAGGGTGGTCCTCGCTTTGTCCGGTCGGGGCGAGATCACCCTCTGGCGCGGAGAGTGGCCAATCGGAGCATTGACCCCTCTCGGCAGCCACGACGCGCACCGCCTCGGGTTCGAGAATCCCCCCTGGTTCGACCCGGAGGGGTCCGATCTGCATGTGGTGATCCGAGGATCCGGCAGCACCTCAATCCATGAGGGCACCGTCATCTAGACCAACAACACGGTACGGTGCCTGTCGCCGGGGGATGTTCATCGCGACGAGACGAGGAGATGGCAATGAAGGGCTATGTACTCTCGGTTGAAAAGATGATCCCGGTTGCTTCAGAAGCAATCTTCGATGTATTGGCGGACGCAACAAAACACTCGTTGATCGATGGTTCCGACATGCTCCAGGGTGCCAACGATGGCGCATCGCAGCGCCTGGCCCTGGGCACGACCTTCGGCATGGGAATGAAGTTGTTTGTCCGATACTCGACGGTGAACAAAGTCGTCGAGTTCGAAGAGAACCGGCGGATCGCATGGCAAACCGGCCCACAAGGAGCGATGGGTCGATTCACCGCAGGGAGGATCTGGCGATACGAGCTGGAGCCGGTGAGCGGCGGGACCCTGGTCCGAGAGAGCTGGGACATCACCCCTGATCATCAGCGAGTCCTCCTAAAGCTCGGAAATATCTACTCGAACAAGACGCGTCGCGATATGGAGCGCACATTGGATCGGCTCAATGAGCTGATGGCCAGCGATCAGGCCCAGGAGAACTGAGCCGGCCCCAGCCAGACCCGGGGCACCCGCCACGCTCGACGAGTTCGAATGAGAGCGGGCACCGCTCGGTTCACGGGTCGGGCGGTGTGTGTCCGAGCCAGCGGTCGAGGAAGGGGTAGGCGGCCAGCCCGTGCCACTGATGGTCGCCGACGAAAACGTCGTGGACGATGCGGTCGCTCGCGCCGAAGCGCTGGTAGACGGCGCGAAGCTGGCCGACCGATTCGCTCGCCGCGGCCACCGGAAAGAGCATGTCCTCGGTACCGGTCTCGACCAACAGAGGCCGCGGGGCGATGAGAGCCCCGAGATCGACGTGCTCGAGACGCCCGAGCATGCCCCCCATTACCTGGGAGCCGCACATGTTCCACGGCACCTTGTGCGACTCGGCCCAACTAGAGAGGAACCCGCTGACGACGGCGACCGCCACCCGGTCGTCGAAGGCGGACAGGAACAGGGTCATCGTCCCCCCGAGCGAGAGGCCCACCATCCCGATGCGTTTGGCGTCGACCAGCGGATGCTCGGCGAGGACGTCGAGGGACCGGGCCAGGTCCCAGAGGTTCTGGGCGATCGGGTTCCAGCCGGCCATCACGGCGTGTACGAGGTTGGTGTCGCACGCGTAGTGGTCGGGGGGATTCCAGTCGGCCCGTTCCCCGAAGCACCGCAGATCCGGCGCAAGTACGACGTAGCCGCGCCGGGCCAACTGCGCCGCGTAGTCCCCATTGGGCGCCTCGGTGCTGACGAGACCGCAGACCACGTCCTTGCCCGGGCCGTGGCCGTGGCAGGCCAAGATGGCGGGGCCGGGGAGGGATCGACCGTCGGGCACCAGCAGATAGGCCGGCACCGACATCGTGTCCTCAGAGTCAAAGACGATCTTCTCTCGCCGGTAACCCTCGCACTGGACGGTCTCGAGCGTTTCGACGTCGGGCAGCACCCGCTTGGGGAACTGTCCGAGCAACTCGTCCAGGCGACTGCGGCAGCGGACCCGCCAGGGGTCGAATCCAGCCAGGTTGGTGACGTCGAGTGGGTCCTGTTGGGTGGTCTCCATGAGCCGGGTCACCCACTGGAACCAGGACGAATAGTTGCGCTTCTTGCCGGTCGGCGCGCTGATCGTCACGTGGCCCTCCGTGTCTTGGCGACGCCCGAGGGGCACGGGCGCCCGACCCACGATAGGTGGCCCGGCGGTTGAGGTTCGCCGGGCGGTGGGGCACACTTGATCCATGACGATCGCAACCGAGCTGGACGTGCGTCCGCTCTCCCCGACAATCGGCGCTGAGATCGGCGGCCTCGATCTGGCCAAGCCCCTCGGAGAGGCGGTGGTGGCCCAGGTGCGAGCCGCCTTGAACCACCACCACGTCATTTTTTTCCGTGATCAGGCACTGTCGGCCGAACAACAAGAGGCCTTCGCCAACCAGTTCGGTGCGGTCACCGAAGGCCATCCGGTGATCCCGGCGATCGAGGGCAACAAGAAGGTGCTGGCCATCGACAGCCGCTTGGATCGAGCCAGCTGGTGGCACACCGATATCACCTTCCTCGACACCCCGCCTCTGGCCTCGATCCTTTATATGCTCGAGGCTCCCGAAGTCGGCGGGGACACGATGTGGGCCAGTCTGCAGGATGCCTACGATGGTTTGGCCGAACCGGTCCGCAAGATGTGCGACACGTTGATTGCCATCCACTTCGATCCGTGGTTCGCCGCCGAAGTCGACGAGCGGGGCGGCTACGACTGGAACGGCGAGCGGCGGGAGAAGCTGCTCCCGGCGCTGCACCCGGTGGTCCGGACCCATCCGGAGAATGGGCGCAACGGCCTGTTCGTCAACGGACAGTTCACACAGATGTTGCTGGGCCTTTCGAAGATGGAGAGCAACGCCATCTTGGAACTCCTCTACCACCACTGCGAGAAGCCCGAGTACACCTGCCGCTTTCGCTGGCGGGCAGGCTCAGTGGCGTTCTGGGACAACCGGGCGACGCTGCACTACGCACTGGACGACTACGGCCAGGCTCCCCGATTCGCCCATCGCGTCACGTTGCGGGGCGACCGGCCTTTCGGGCCGGCGATGCCCAAGCCCTGAGGCCGGCGCGTTCAACCCGGCGCCCGGGCCACCAGGCCCGAGCGCTGACGGAGGTGGCTCAGGGAAGTGCACCTCGGCGTGGATATCCATGAGCCGACCGATCGTCATCGGCTGGTCCACCCGGACCTCACCGCCGTCGACGATGCGGACATCGATCTCCCTCTCCGCCTGCTCGCCGGTGGGAGTGGCCAGATGCAGGAGCAGAAGTTGGTTCGAGACCTTCAGCGCCGCGATGGGATCAATCTCTTGGCGTAACACCTCGTCGTCGACCGCTTCGGCGTTGTCATAGGTGCCGCTCGTGCACCCCTCGACCAGCAAGCGGTCGTTGAGGGCCAGGTGGGCCAGCACCATCGCCGATGTCCATTCACCGTCGGTTCCGTCGAACGAGCTGGACTCGGCCAAAGAGATGATCTCCTGGTAGCGAGCCGACAGTCCGGTCGTCTCCATGGCCCAGATGTTAGACAGGCTTCTCGGATGTTGCGCTCTGGGCCGCGGGCGCTACGGTCACTTCGTGGGTGCCGCATTGATCGGGATTGCCGCGGTCTCCTTCGTGAGCACGAACATCGATAATTTCCTCCTGGCCTCCGCACAGTACGCGGCCGCGCCACCCCACCGGGTGCGCCGGATCACCATCGGTCAGCTCCTCGGTTTTGCTCTCGTGGTCACGGCCAGTGCGGCGGGGGCTGCGGCCCTTTTCGAGATACCGACTGCGTGGATCGGAGCACTCGGGCTCATCCCTCTCGCCCTGGGGGTTCGGGCGTTCCTCGGTCTCGCCCGCCGGGGCGCGAACCGAGATCGAGAAGCGAACACCCGGTGGCCGGTCGCCGGTGGCGTGATCACCGCCGCGCTGGTCACCGTCGGGAGCAGCGGGGACAACCTGGCCGTCTATATACCCTTGTTCCATGAGAGCACGCTTTTGGGAGGGGCCGCGGTGGTCCTGTGCTTCATCGTGTTCGACCTGTTGCTCTGCTGGGGTGCGTTTGCCCTAGGGCGCCACCCGCGCACCCAGGGCGCCGTGGGGCGGACCGGAGCGTGGCTGACCCCGATCGTCTACTGCATCATCGGGGTGGTCGTGCTGGTGCGGGCCGGCAGCCTGCACTGGTTGTTCTAAGCGATGGTCACGGTCCCCAGCGCCAACCCAGATCGGACGTGCGACACCGCCCACCGTTCCTCGGAGCTACCCGGGGGCCGGGGTGACGATGGGTAGGGGCTGGAAGGGGTGGATGACGACCCAACAGGTCCCCTGGGGCTGCTGGTTCGTCTTCAACTTGCAGGCGGACGTCGGTGGCACGTTGTTGTGCAACTCGACCACTTGGTACTGGGTCGGCCCGTAGTACTTGTTGGGCCCGTAGCTGAGGGTCGGGGTGTAGCCACCGGGGAAGTCGGTGATCTTGGACATCGCCTGGACGAAGGTCCGCCGGTTGAGGATCGTCCCGGCATTGCGCGCCGCGGTTGCGAAGAGGCGGATGGACGTGCACCATGCCTGGATCGGGCCCTGCTCTTCGATGAAGGCGCTCTGCGAGGTCCCGACGCGATTCGGATAAGCCTTGTGCCAGTCGTTATAACAGCTGCGCACGCCAGGGTCGTAGCCACCCTGGCTCTCGGGCCGGTTGTCGTCGAAGCCGCCAAGCGTCTCGGTGGTCACACCCTGCTGGCCATCGAGGGCCTGCTCGTCGGGGACAGGGATCAACCCGAGGGCGGCGGTGATCGACTCTTCGTAGTCGCTCAACAAGAGCTTCGGAAAGTAGTTGTCCTGGGTCTCGGCGTTGACCACGGGGAAGAAGGCGTTGAACGGGATGAGCGGGATCACCGAGTTCACCCCGGCCGACTTGAGTTTTTGGACCACAAGAGGAGCATCGGTGTTGGTGGTGGCGGTCTCGGCGGGGTCTGCAGCGATGGTCTCGACCACCGGCGTCACGCCCGCCCGCTCGAGGTCGGGCAAGAGGTACTGGTTGAGGGCCGCCTGGTCGCTGGCCCGGTCGCCGGCGATCACGCCCACCTTGCGGTTCCCGCCGAGCAGACCGGAACTCAATCCCCAGTTGACCGTGGCCTGCAGGACGGCCGCATCATCTGGTCCGGTCCACCACAGGTAGGGCGCACCTTTCTGTGTCCAGTTGGTCACTGTCGTCCACTGGCTGATGAGAGGGGTATGGCCCTCTTGGGTGATGCAGAGCTGGTTGTCGCCGGTCCACGTCCCCGCACCGTCGATGACGGCGAAGGCAGCCGGGGTGCCCTCGGTCCAGTCCTTACACAAGGCGCGCATGTCGGCTTCGTTGGTTGGGTCGAAGTTGGCGATGATGGCGTTGATCTTCTTCCCGTGGATGCCGCCTGCTTTGTTGATCTGGTTCACGAAGAAATGGATCGCCTTGGTCTGCTCGCCGAACTCCACGTCCTGGGCGAACCCCTCCTTGCCGGCCAGCGAGTTGAGGGCGACGACGGGAAACACCACGTTGACGGTGTTGCCCACGATGCCCCGGGTGCTGGTGCTGGCCTGGTTGACCGCACTCGGGGTCCCGCTCGAGCCGAACTGGGCCGCGGCCGCCGAGATGGCGGGTGGTGGGGCCGCGGGGGCGATGGCCACGTAGAGCACCGCACCGGCGGTGACCGCCACCACCAGGGCCACGGTGCGCAGCTGGGTTGAGACAGGCCGGCGACGGAAGCGCCGTGCGCTCCTTTTCACCACATACAGCGGGTTCCACCGGCTCGTCCCCATCGGTCTATCCCCCATCAGTGGGCTCTCCTCCCCGATCTGGTTCCACCACCGGACCGGACACGGCGAGCGCCTCGGCACTCGCCCCGAGATAGGCGGCCAGCGCCCGGGGGTCGCGGCTCACCTGGTCGGGGGTGCCCGAGGACACGACCGTTCCCGTCTCCATCACCACCACCTTCGAGCAGAGCTCGAAGACGAGCGGCACGTCGTGCTCAACCAACAAGATGGTGCAGTCTGCCACCTGGTGGAGGCGTCGCAGCAGCGGGATGAAGGCTTCGGCCTCCCGCTGGGCTATGCCAGCTGTGGGCTCGTCGAGGAGGAGCAGGCGGGGTCGGGCCAGCACGATCGAGGCGAGGTCTACGACGCGCCTCGTCCCGGTCGACAGCTCGGCGGTCCGGTGGTGGCGGAAACGGGTCAGCCCGAACGAGGAGATCACCGCGTCGACTGCCTGGCGCTTGTTGCGTTCGGCCCGCCGGGCCCAGGGCATCTGGATCGTCGAGGAGACGACGCCGACGGCGCGGCGGGCGTCTTCGCAGATCATGAGCACGTCCTCGACCGACAGCTCAGGAAAGAGCCGGCAGTCCTGAAAGGAGCGGACCATGCCAATGGCCATCCGCTCCTCGGGCAGGTAGTCGGTCAACTCCTCCCCGTCGACCCGGATCGATCCAGCGGTTGCGCCGACATTCCCCGACACTGCGTCGAGCGTGGTGGTCTTGCCGGAGCCGTTCGGACCGATGAGGCCGACGATCGTGCCGGGCTCAGCGCCCAAAGAGATCCCGTCGACCGCCCGCAGTCCCCCGAAGGCCACCAACAGGTCCTCGATCTCGAGGCGGGCCGGACCGGTCGCATCCATCAGGCCATCTCCCCGGCCAGTGGGGCGGGCAGCTCGTCGCCCCCGTCGGTGACCCCGGGTTCGGCTGGGGCCGCCCCACCTGGGCGCTCGAGCAGCCAGCTCACCGCGTCGGTCACCAGATCACCCAATCGGTGCATCACCTCGGCCAGGCCACCGGGCAGGTAGAGGATGAAGACGATCAGCCCGAGGCCACTGGTCAGGAACTGGATGGTCGAGGTGGTCCCGAAGATGGCCGGCAACCCGACCAGGTAGATGGCACCCAGCACGGCCCCGGGGACCGAACCCAGGCCTCCGATGACGACCATCGAGATGATCAGTATCGAATAGGACGGATCGAAGGTGTCGGTGCTGAAGCGCTCGCTGGCAAAGGCGAGGCATACGCCGGCGTAGCCGGCCATGAAACCCGACAGCGCGAAGGCCAGCAGTTTGGTCCGCACCACCGGAATGCCCATGGCGGCCGCCCCGATCTCGTTGTCACGCACCGAGACCAGGCGTCGGGCGATCCCCCGATCGCGCCACACCCGGACCATCAACACCGACAGGACGAGAACGCCCAGGGAGAACCAGGCGAAGGAACGCTCCGAGCCCAACGAGATCCCAAAAAGGGTGGGCCGCGAAATCAAGGTGGAGGCCGGACTGGGCAACCCGGTGCACACTTGCTTACCGACCAAGGGCACCGTCCAGCAGGGCGTGGCCAGCACCGACACCTGCATCCACAGGGCGAAGGCCAATGTGGAGACAGCCAGATACAGACCGCGCACCCGCAGGGCGGGTAAGCCGACCAGCACGGCCACGACGGCGGTGACCGCGCCGGCGAATGGCATGAGCACGATGAGGGGCACGCTGGTGCCGAGATGGGCCGCCATCACCGCCCCGACGGCGACCAGGCCGAATTGACCGAGCGATACCTGACCGCCCCAGCCGGTCAGCACGGTCAGGGATAGGGCGATCACCCCGTAGATGCAGATCTGGGAGAGCAGGTACGAGTTGCCGGTGCTGAGCACAAAGGGAAGGAGGGCCGCCACGACCACGGTGAGCACCACCCCGGTCGTCCCGACCCGGGTCCGCAACGCGCTCGTGGCCCGACGCATCGAGGCCGAGCCCATGAGCCACGTCGACCGCTCCTCGCTGCGCGCCTCTTTTCGAAGGGCGGCGACCCGGATGAGGAGCACGGCCAACAAGAGCGCGAACATGATGCACTGGACCGATGCGGTCGACGAGATGTTCCACGTCAAGATCTCGTAGACCACGCCGACGGCGATGCCGGCGACGAACGAGACGGTCAGATTCACCATGGCCCCGATCAATGCCGCGGTGAGGGCGAAGAGGAGGAGATCGGGGCTGAGCGGTTGGGTCAGCACGCTCGTCTGACCCGGTGATGCAAGAATCGCCGTGAAGGCCGAGAGGACGCCGGCCAGGGTCCAGGCCAGCGTCGAGGTGCGCCGTACCCAGACCCCCGAGAGCCGGGCCGAGTCGGCGTTCTCCGACATTGCCCGCATGGCCAACCCCCACGGCGAGAACCGGATGAAGACGGCGAGCGCCAGGGCCACGACGGGAGCGACGATCAAGGTGAGCACCGCGCCGGGCCCGAAGATGAAGTTATCGATGGTGAACGAGAGGTGGATGGGTACCGGGAAGGGCGCCGAGAGGTGCTTGGGCAAGATGAACGGCAGGGCGGTGAACACGAAGAGCACCTGGGAGAGTCCGATGGTCGCCACCATCACCAGTACCCGGGGACGGTTGAACAGTCGGCGCAGCACCAGCTCGGAGAGGGCCCCCATGGCAGCGGCCAAGGTGATGGCGAGGACGAGGGAGAACCAGTAGTTGAAGCCGAAATCGACCGCGCATTTGACCAAGAAGACCGCGGCGACGACACCGAGTTGTCCCTGGGCGAAGTTGAGCACCCGGTTGGTGCGGTACACGAGGACCAGGCCCATGGCCAAGAGGCCGTAGTTGAGGCCGATGATGGCCCCTTCGAGGACGATGAACCCGGGGATGGACACGCTCGTTCAATCCAGCCCGGTTCCGGCCTCGGCCAGGAACACCGGCCGCAAGAGATCGTCACGATCCAACAGCTCAGCCGTCGGGCCGTCGAAGCGGATCTCGCCCCGTTCGATGAAGAAGGCCCGCTCGGCGAGGTGCATGGCCCGGTTCACGCTCTGTTCGACCAAGACGACAGTGGTGCCCTGGGCGTTGACCAGCCGGACGATCTCCATCAGCCGGTCCACCGTCTTGGGCGCAAGCCCCAGAGCGAGCTCGTCGATCATGAGCAGTTTGGGCCGGGTCATCATGACCCGAGCCAGAGCCAGCATCTGCTGCTCACCACCCGAGAGGGTCCCGGCCGGCTGATCCAACCGGCCGGCCAGCTCGGGAAAGGCACCGATGGCCTTGTCCATGGCCTCGGCGGCTCGCACCTTCTGGCGCCGGAACGAGTGCCCGCCAATACGCAGGTTGTCGCGCACGGTGAGGCCGGGGAAGGTCATCTTGCCTCCGACCAACAGGGCCACCTCCTGGCCGATTATCTGCTCGGGTTCGAGGTAGGTGCAGTTGACCCCGAAGATCCGGATCACCCCGCGGTGAGGATGTTCGAGGCCTGACACGGCGCGCAGCAACGTCGATTTGCCCGCCCCGTTGGTACCGAGCAGGGCCACCATCTCGCCCTGTTGCACCTCGAGGTTGACGTCGAAGAGGACCTGGTTGGTGCCGTAATAAAAGTCGAGATTGTGGATCTGGAGGGCCGGGATCTCCCCGCCGGCCTGGCGACGCTTCCCTTCGGCGTGGCGTTCGAGAACGTCTTCGATCACGAGCGTGATATCCCGACGCACATAACGCGAACCCATCAACAAGAAAATCCCGCCGGCCACACACACCGGCCCGATCAGGGTCAGGGCCACGACGATGCCGTGCAACTGCTGGGACGTGGAGGCACTCGGGCCGGCCACCGCGTCGGAGATCGCGCCCAACAGCACGCTTCCGGTGAAACCACCGAACACGAGTGAGTACACGCCGAACATGGCGAAACAAATGGTGCGCATTTCGGGGGGCGCGGTGGCGGCCAGGGTGAGGAAGATGCAGATGGCGAGCGGTGCGACCGCCGCGTTGCCGAGCGTCTGCAGGGTCACGCACATCCAGAGTTTCGGTACGTAGAGCGACGTCACGAAGAGAATCCCATAGGCGCTAATACAGATCCCCGCTATGGCGAGCGGTCGTTGCGGGGCCCGGCGGAAGTAGCGGTCCCCCACGACGTAGGCGACGGGCAGTCCCACGAACGCCGCCAACCCGATCACGGCGTAGACCTCGCTGCGGCCGGCCACGTTCAGACCGAACTTGTCATGGAAGAACAGGCTGCCGAACAGTGGTGCCCCGGTACCGGCGAAGCCGAGGATGCCTACCGCGACGAGCTCATAGTAGAGCGATTTCACCCGCAAAAGCCTGGTCAGGGCGGAGCCGAGGAGGACCCGGGGAGCCTTTTCCTGCTGGGCCTGGAGGTCCATTCCCGAGGACTTGAGGATGTGACTCGCCTCGTTGGCCCCTTTGTCGGGCTCACGGATGGTGAACAAGAGGAACCCGAGCGGAATGCCCACCAGAGCGACCAAGAGTCCGTAGCGCCAGTTGTGGGCAACCGTGACCACATAACCGAAGATCAAGATGCCGACGGTCTGGGACAACGGGTCGCTCAGGTTGTGCCAGCTGAAGATCCGGCCCCTTCCCTCAGCGGGGTACGCGTCGGAGAGGTAGGAGTTGTGCACCGTGTTGTTGACACCGGTGCCGACTGATGCTGCAAGGTAGAGGAAGGCGAATGCCCAGACGTTCGGGGAGAGGGCCATGAGCGACCCGAAGACCGAGAAGATGAGAAGGGCGACCGCGGCCACCACCTTGCGGCTGCCCCGGTCGGCCAATACCGCCAGGGGCACGGCCCAGAGCAGTTGGGCGACCTGGGCCACGAAGGCTACCGCGGCGAGTCCGGTGTTGTGTATGTGAAAGGAGTGTTCGAGGTTCGTGCCGATGATGGCGATCCCGTTGCCGAAGGTTCCCGGCACAATGGCCGCCGCGGTGAGCAACACCAGGGGGGCATAGCCCGAGGTGCGCAGGATGCCCCGCAGCGAAGGGGCCTTTCCCTCGCCGGTTCCGGGCATCATGGCCACGTCTGCCACGACGTCCTTGTCGTGTTGTTTGGCCACGGCTTCTTGGAGGAGCTCGTCGGGGACAGCGAAATCGAAGAGCGCCTCTTCTGGCATCGGCGAGACCTTATCCCTGACACGGTCGTCAGGCTCAGGCGGAAGCCTCAGGGAGCGCGGACCACCGTGAAGGGCCCCAGGGGAAGTACGCAGCAACGGGCACCCGGTCCCGTTGCGCTGAGAGCGGCGGCGAGCGCGCCGTCAAGGTCTCGAGCCGGGTGGAGATGGGCCGAACGGATCGCCTCGTCGTCGAGACCGCCGGTGTGCAACCAGACCTGGCTGCGCGACAGCACCCGCCCCATCACCTGGACCTGCCAGCGGTCGAGCTGGGAGTCCCCGCCGGCCCGGGCCAGGTCGGCCGGGCCATGGGCTTCGGCCAGCAGCCGGGCGAAGGCGCCACCGTCGGGAAGTCCGTCGCCACAGGCCGCGGCCACCACGATGATCCCGGCGTCGGCCACCACCCGTTCGGCCGCGGCCATGCCCTTGACCGCCTGGTAGAGGTTGCGATCGAGTGGATGACCGCCGTTGGTGGTGAGCACCACCTCGAAGCGGCGGTCCACCTCTTTCACCGCCGTCTTTTCGACGAAGGCCCGGGCGCCCAGGTGGCCGTCGGGGAGGGGACCGCAGAAGACCGAAGTCAGGCGGCGGGTACTGTTGATGGTCACGTCGACCGAGAGGTCCGGGGGATCGAGGGCGACCGCAGCGCGCACGAAGTCATGCACAGGGTTCCCCTCGGTGACCAGCCACGTCGCCGCCGGGTCGGCGATCCGGGTCGGGCTGTGCGCTTCGAGGATGGTGCCGGTGTCGGCCAATCCCGGACACACCCCCTTGGGGCCGCCGCTGAAACCGGCGAAGAAATGGGGCTCGACGAAACCGGTGACGATCCGGATGTCCGCGGATACATAGCGGGCGTCGAGGAGGATCGGCGTGCCGTCGACCCGGCCGACCATCACGTGGTGACCGTCGTCGGCCCGGTGTTGGTGGACCCGGTAGCGGGCCAGGATCTCTTCTCCGACCAGCTCGGCCATCTCAGCCGCCGTCCCCTGGCGATGGGTGCCGGTCGCGCACAACAGCTCGACCCGATCGGGCCCGGCCCCCAGCCGTTCGAGCTCGGCGAGGAGGGGTGGGAGCACGGTGCGATTCGGCATCGGCCGGGTCAGGTCGGGGAAGACGACAGCGACCTGTCCCCCGGCCCGGCGCTCGAGCAACTCGGCCAGGGTGGGCCCGCTGATTGGCGAACGAAGCGCCTCGAGCACCGCCTGGCCCTCGTCGTCGAGACCGTCAAGCTCGGTCGGTTCGACAACGACCGCGGTGTCGGGCACCTCGACGTCGAGCCCATCGCGCCCGTACGCCAAGTGGACCCGTCTCATGGTGTCGCTGCGGTGAGGCCCACAACCGTGCCGGCCACCCGCTCGGCCAGGGGGGCGAGTTCGCGGTAGGCGGCGGCGGACAGCGGATCCGGCTCGATCTCGGCGTCGATCGGGTCGAACTGGTCCAAGGAGAGGTGCAGATCGCACGCCCGACTGGCCAAGAGCGCGGCCCCGGCCGACGCCGCCTCGCCCGAACGCCGCCGGGTGGCCGGCAGCCCGGTCACCGCGGTCAGGACCTCAACCCACAGCGGGATGCCGGTCCCGGCCCCGCCGAGTGTGAGCCCGAGCGCCGGGGCACCGTCGGGGCGCCCGGTGGTCACCATCTGGAGACACCGGGCCACCTCCCAGGCCACCGATTCGATCGTGGCCCGGGCCAGGTCCCCGATACCGTGGGCCGACGCGATGCCGACAAACCCGGCCCGGGCGTCGTCGCGCCACCACGGAGCCCGAGCACCGTCGAGCCAGGGCACGGCCACAACCCCGCGGGCGCCGGGCGGACTGGCAGCGGCCAGGGCCGCCAGCTCTTCGGGTTCGCGCCCAACAAGGTGTCCGAGCCACGCCAAGAAGGAGCCGGCGGCCGACAGGCCTCCTTCGAGCAACCAACCACCCTCGGCCCCCGAGGAGACGACCGCACCCACTGGGGCGGGATCCGGGCGGGCCGGCAACGGGACCGACACGTTGGCCGTGGTCCCCCAACTGACCATGGGCCACTCGACTGCGGCACCGGCCCCGATCACCTCGCAGGGTCGGTCACCGGCTCCGATCACCACCGGAATCCCCGGGTGTAGCCCCAACTCGGCCGCCGGCACCGCCCGGAGCTGGCCGACCACGCTGGCCGGGTCGACGACACGGGGCAGTCGCTCCGTCGCCGGTCCGGCCAACTCCGCGATCACCTTGCCGTCGAAGTCGTAGAGCCCCGTGCGCGAGGCGAGCGTCGAATCGGTTGCGATCTCGCCGGTCAGACGCCACACCACCAGATCGCGCGGGGAAAGCAGCCAGTCGCTCGCAGCAAGTCGCGCCGGCTCGTGCGCGGCCAACCAAGCCACCTTTGCGGCCACCGCGCCACCGTCGAGGGGGACGCCGGTCCGCCGACGCACCGCGTCGGCACCGCCGCAGGTCCGAGCCAATTCGGCCGCCTCGGCAACGGCGCGTCGGTCCGACCACAAGAGTCCCTTGCCCAGGGGTTCCCCCGCCGAGGTGACCGGCACAAAGGTCTGGCGGGCCGCCGAACAACTGACCACCTCGACGGTCCCGAATTCCACGGGGGCGAGAGCCCGGGCCTCGGCGCAAGCCACCACCACGGCCGTCCACCAGCTGAAGGATTCCTGCTCGGCCCAACCGAGTTCGGGACGACTCGTCGCCAGTTCGGCCCGGGCCAGTGCCACCATCCCCTCGTCCCCCCATAGCGCGACCTTGGTGACGCTCGTGCCGAAGTCGACGGTCAGGATCACCCCTTGCACCATCGCCCGTGGACGATGTCGGCCACCCGCTTGGCCGTCTCCGCGGGGGATGGATCCTGGTAGATGGCGCGACCGATCGCCATGCCGGCGGCCCCTCCAGCCATGCAGTCGCGCACCTCAGCCAGCACCGGCTCCCCGTCACCTTCGCCCCGGGGTCCACCGAGAAACAGGACAGGAACACCGACGCTCTGGACAACTCGCGCCACTGCGGCCACCCGCGCTGCGCCGGCCGGCACGGCGGGGACGGGAACTTTGAGGATCGGCGCACCGAGATCGTGGGCCACCACCGCGGCCAGCACGATCGAGTCGGGATCACGAGCCATCGATGCGTTGCGCCACACCACCGACTCGACGAGTGCTTCGAGCCCGGCCCCTTTGGCCTCTTCTAACACCCGCCCAAGCAATTCAAGAGCGTCGGCAGTGACGGGATCGGAGAGATCGATCCGGGTCATGTGCTTGATCCCGGTGAACCCCTCGACCCCAGCGCGGTGGACTGAGGCCACCAACCGATCATCGAGCTCGAATGCCGAACCGGCCAATCCGGTGCGGTTGAGGGAGAGGTAGGTGGCATGGCGCGCTTCGATCGCCCCCGACGCGACGAGGTCACCGAGCGGCTGGGCCGACGCCAGCATCCCGTCGCAGTACGGCAGGGCGGCGCGAAGCGCCCCGACATAATCGGCGTAGCGCTCGATGGTTCTGACCCCGCGGGCGCGGTGATCCGCGGCAAGGATGAGGGACGGGACGTTCACCCGACGCCAGCCTGCCCTAGGACCACCTTGGCCACGGCCGAGAAGTCTTGGCGCCCGTAGCCGGCGGCGGACGCCGCTGCGAGCGCTTCGTGGGCGGTGGTCGTCGTGGCCAATGGCACCCCCGCCTTGGCGGCGTAACTGAGGGCCAGGTCGAGATCCTTCACCATGAGGTCGGTCATGAACCCGGGCTTCCAGCCGTTCGACGCCGGGCTGTCGGGCACGACGCCGGGAACAGGGAGACGGGTGCGAACGGCTACGCAGTCACCCGTTGAATGCACAAGAACCTCCCAGAGCTTGGCCATGTCGACCCCGGACTTCATTGCCAGGGCGGTCGCCTCGGCCGTGGCGGTCATCTGGGCCGCGTAGATCATGTTGTTACAGAGCTTCACAACCTGGCCCATGCCCGGGCCACCGACATGGACGACGAGCTTGGCGAAAGGTTCCATCACCGGGGTGGCCGCCGCCACGGTCGTGTCGTCACCACCGATCATCACCGTCAAGATGCCCTTGTGGGCGCCGGCCGTGCCCCCAGACAGCGGCGCGTCGAGATAACCCGCGCCGCGGGCGCGGACGGTGTCGTGCAGGCCCCGTTCGACGTCGGGGTCGATGGTTGAACAATCGACCACCAGCTTTCCCGCTCCAAGCTTGTCCAGCATGGCGGTGACCACCTCGGTGACCTCGGGAGAATTGGGCAGGCAGAGGAAGATGACTTCGGAGGCCTCGGCCACTGCGGCGGGCGAATCTCCCTTGATCGCCCCGAAGCCGACGGCTTCGTCAATCGGGCCGGGACTGCGCGAGGTCACGGTGAGATGGTGTCCGGCGTCAACGAGATGGCGGGTCATGGGTAGCCCCATGGCCCCGAGACCAATGAAGCCAATCTGCATGGGTCCTCTTTCTCCGGTGAGCTGGGTGTCTTGGACGGGCGGTTCTTTCGGGCGAGCGGGACCAGGCGGACAGGGTCAGGCGACCTGGGTTAGGCGAACTGGGGCAGCCAGGCCGCGGTGCCCGCCAACAGCTCGTCGACCATGGCGTCGATCTGGTGCAGGTCACCCCGCCCGGCCAGAGGGTCGAGGGCAAAGGCGGCTCGGGCCAGGGAGCGGTCTCCGGTGAGGGCTGCTTCCACGGTCAACTCTTGGACCGCGATCTGCCGGCGCAGCAGCTCGGTATACGCGGGCGCCGCGTGCGCCGCGTCGCGCCCGACGATGCCCGTGTCGTCAACCACGCAGATCGACTCGACCACCACCTCTTCGGGGAGATCCGGACACTGTCCGGCGTTGGGGATATTGACCGGCAGCTCCCGGTGAGTGCCGGTCAGCAACGAGTCGATGACGAGAGCCGGGAGCTCGCCAGACTGCCAGGTCTGGAGGGGCTTGGTGCCGGCCAACCAGGCGTCCACGTCGGCGATGTAGCCGTCCTGATGACCCTGTCGGAGTTCGATGCTGGTGAGGAACATGTTGTACGTCGCGCCCCAATCCGACTCCTCGGTGAGAATCCAAGGAACGAACTCGGCCAGATGCCGGTCCCCCGCAGCCGGCAACGTGCCCCATCGTTCAAGCATTGTCAGTTTCAGCGTATGGCGTTGGACGAAATCGAGCCTCGAGAACGCCTCCGCCTCGGGGCGCCCGGGATACGGAGCCAGAGCGGCCAGGCCGCCGGCCTCGGCCACCATGTCAGCCATGACGGCGAACCCGTCCTTTCCGTCGACGTCGAGCGCGGTGAGGACGGGAAAGTGGTTCACTCCGACCACCGTCGGGGTGACCGCCTCCATGGGCTTGCCCAGCGCGATGGCCAGATCCATACACCAGTTCCCGACTTCGTGACATAGCCCGACCGCTTTGATTGACGTCTCGAGGCAGATCGACCGGGTCAGACACGTCATCGGGTTGGTGATGTTGAGGAGCCACCCATCGGGACAGACCTCCTCCATGTCCCTGGCCACGCTGACGAGAACGGGGATGTTGCGCAGCGAACGGTTGATGCCCCCCGGCCCAACGCTGTCACCAACCGACTGGCGGATGCCGTAGCGGGCCGGAACATCGAGGTCGATGGCCATCGATTCGAAGCCACCGGTCGAGATGGTCACGATCACGAAGTCCGCACCCTCAAGGGCCCGTCGCTGATCGGTGGTCGTGCTCACCGTCGCTTTGGCCCCAAGTGCGTCGTTCACCTTGTGGGCTAGGGGTTCCATCTTCGCCAACGGCTCGGGATCGATGTCCTCGAGCACGAGGTCTACGCCGGCGAGTGACGGGGTCGAAAGCAGGTCGGCCAGCAGCTCGGGGGTCCACTGGTAGCTGCCGCCCCCGATGATCGTGACCTGCATGGATTCGCTCCCTCTCGTGCGCTGCCCCGGGCCGCTGGTGGACCCGATGCTGACGTCGGTGTCAGTGTACCGATCTACGTCACCGCCCCCGGCTCCGGCGCACTCAGCGAGTCGTGGTCGCTCTGGTGGCCAACCGGCGGCCGAATCCTCCACCGCGCACCCGACAGCGCCCCACTGATGGCCTGGCCCGACGAGGTGTCGTCGCCCAACCCGGCCTCTTCGAGCCGCCGGCTGGCTTCGACGGCCCCGACCGTCTCGGCGTCAGTGATCCCGACCTCCCGCAGATCGGCCGTGAGCTTCGGTCCGACAACCAGGGTCTCGAAGTCGCCCAGCGGATCGGCGACCACTGGAACGACCAGCCCGACGTCTTCGATCACGAGGCGGCGTGATCGCAGCTTGACGACGACGACAACCAGGGCACTGGAGGTGACCAGCGCATTGGCCGCCCAGATCACCGGATCGTGGCGCAAGATCCCGTAGATCATCCAGCCGAACACCCCGCCGATGAGCATGGCCAGGTAGACCCACGCAAAATCCTCGGCCGTGCCCCGGCTGAGGGTGCGATAGAGCTGGGGCCCCCAGCAGGCGGTGGTCAGCACGGCGGCGGTGATGCCGATGGCAACGGTCATATGGCTTCCTCGGCCCGGGTCGGCAGATTCGGGCCGACGCGTACACGGTACAGTCGCAGCGTGTCACGCCTCCGAAGGATGGCCCCGACGGTGCTGGCCGGCTCCTTCATCCTGAGCGCCACGGTCCACCTGCTGCGCCCACAGGCCTTCGAGCCCATCATGCCCCGCTCTCTTCCGACGTCCTCCCACCGCGCCCTGATCTACCTGAGCGGCCTGACCGAGCTGGCCTGTGGGTACGGGCTCTTCCGGCATCGGGGATGGGCCGGGCCAGCCAGCACGGCGGTCCTGGCCGCCGTGTTCCCGGCCAACGTGCAGATGGCCCTCGACTCGGGCAGCGGCCGCAACCCCGGCGTCGCCGACAACCGGCTGCTGGCCTGGGCCCGACTCCCCCTCCAGCTGCCGATGATCTGGGCGGCCCGGCAGGTCGGCCGTCAACCCGGCGACTCCTGAATCAACGAATCCGGTGGCGTTGCCGACAACCCCGCGCAACACGATCCGGCGTGATCTGGACCCCAACGAAAAGGAGCCCCATCCGGCCGCCGTAACCACCGGGAGCGTTCCCGGTGGTTACGGCGCACTGCCGAGGTCCTTCTCGCCCCAAAAGGCGGCATAGGGATTGTCGTTGTAGGCCGGCACCTCGACGTAGCCGGCCGTTTCGTAGAGGCGGCGGGCGTGCGGCTGGAGGGGGCCGGTGTCGAGGCGGACGACGTGGTAGCCAAGCACACGCGCACCCTCCTCGAGGGCGCCGAGCAGAGCCCCGGCTACCCCCCGGCTCCGGTATTCGGGCCGGACATACATCCGCTTGACCTCCCCGAGGCCGGGGCCGAGGCGGCGCACCCCGCCGCCAGCGACCGCCTGGTCGTCCACCCAGCCCACCAGGTACACGCCGTCGGGCCCCCAGAGATCGGCCGGGTCAAGGTGGGGCCGGTCGAGGCGGTCGGGCCGGCCGTACAGGGCGCGCATCTCTTCGGTCATGGACGCCAAGAACTCACTGGCCGGTGGCTCCCGGGGGTCGGTCGGCACAAACACCGGGGTCATGGCGTCCATCAAACAAAGATACGGTGCCGTGCCCTCGAACGACGCGACGACCCGTCCCGCCCAATCTAAGTGTGCGATACGGTCTGCCCGGCATCCCGCACTTCGGACCTCTCATTGAGCACGACCGACACCGGGTGGAGGTCCGTCCGCCGAGCTCACGTCGCCAGCATCGACGGCCGAACGTTTCGTGCAGGTTGGACCAGGTCGAAGTCTCCGACTTGGGTGACATGGAACGGAATGTGATGAGCGGCGAGCCAGCTCTCGAACTGGGCCTCAGTGATCGTTGAGCTCTGGAGAAACTGGCTCGTGCCCAACTGCTCGGCGAGTGTGTCGAGCCGCCCAGGATGGACGAACAACCACCCAGCGCTCGGCGCGTCCTCCACCACGCGGTCGTCGGCGGGGTTCCGGTCGTTCTGCAGAGCCATGACCTCAACCTGTCCGCCTGACAAATAGGTCAACTCGTAGGCGACCCAATAGCCGGCGTACACGTCAACCACCCCGTGGGTCTCGAGATCCGACGCCAGGTCGTCAATCGTCGCGTTCGGATTCGCCGACCACGACGTCAGACGGGAGGGGCTCGAGAGTGCGCCGTAGCCAGCATTGAACGCAACCAGGGTGGACGCCAGCGCAAGGATTAATGCGCACGTCGCGATGAACCTCGCCATCCGTTCGGACACCACGTGCCACAACGCGCCGCACAGAACAAGCGCGAGGACAGGGGTGAGCCAGATGCCGTATCGGCCGTCGTTCCAGAACCAGTTTGACGGGAACGCCGCGTACAAGAAGGGAAACGTGACCACGAAGATCACCAAGAATCGAGCCTTGGGAACGCTCACGGCCAAGACCACTGCCGCCCCGATCACAAGCGCGACCACCACAAGGGTCGACACGATGGCGAACAACGCTGGGCCTTCCCACGCGCCCGCTCCCTCGATACGAGTTCCGAGCATGAGGGGAGCCACGTGGCTGAAGAACGTCGTGAGCCGACGTCCGTAGGTGTTGTGGGCGACTGGTTCAGTAACGAAAACGAGGGTACCGAAGTGGGTCTTCACCGAGACGTAGATCCAGGGGAGAGCGCCGACCACAAAGGCCACTGCGCCCAGCAGAACTCTTGGACCAATGTCCACCAGTCGTCGGCCTCGAAGGCCGGCGACGAGCAGGTAGGCCGCCGGCAAGGCCATGTAGAGCACTTCGGGTGTCGCCCACCAACCCAGCCCGGCTGCCACCCCGCACAACACCCAGTCCCGGGGGCCACCGGGTCGAGGTGGTGGGTCGTCCACGATGCGCAGTGCACCAAGAAACACCACCATGCCCAGCAGCACCCCGATCTGGTGAAAGCCGTATTCGCGAGTCGAGTTCCACAGCGCGACCTCCGGCCAGATCCAGGCCAAAACCGCCGCGGTCATCGCCGCCCCGGGGCTGAACAGCCGTAGGCCGATACGCCACACCACGAGTGATGTCACTAGAGCGAGTACAGAGGCGGTGAGCACGAGTACCGCGGGCGCTTGTCCGAACACGCCGAACATGGCGGCCACCGAATAGGGTTCGACACCTCCGTAGTGCTGCCCCCAGTAGAACGCCGAGAAGTGCCCATGGCGGATGCCCTGTGCGAGCAACCCCACGATTGCCTCGTCTGCATCGAGAGCGCTGTGGAAGGCGAGCCAAATCCGCAGGAATCCGGCAATCAGCGTCACCGCAACGAGGACCGCGACGAACACGACGCCGAGGGTTCGGGCGCCCTTGGGGGGGGGAGGGGCGGCCGTCCCCGTCCGGCCGGGAATCAGTGCCGATCCGACGGCCACCGACGACTCTTCTGAAAGCACCGGTGTCACCCGAACATGATGACGGATCTAGACCGTCTAGTCGTGGCGACTGGTGGTCACCCAGCGTCGAACTTTTGTCGGACCTGAGCCCTGGTCCGGTGGCACCCGATCTCGGGCCATGGCGGGCCGGTCCAGTCGCCCCGGGCTCACACGACGGCGCACAGGCCGCCATCGAGATTGATGGCGGTTCCGGTGACATACGACGACCGGGATGAGAGCAGATAGGTAACCAGGTCGGCGTATTCTTGGGCTCGACCGACCCGATCCATCGGGATACCCGAGCCTTGGGCCAGGCGCTCATAGAACTCCCCGACCGTCAGGCCCTCGGCGCTGGCACGGCGCTCCCATTGGCCGGACTCAATCAGGCCAATGAGCACCGCATTGACACGGATCCTGTCCGACCCGAATTCCTTTGAGAGCACCTTGGTCAACGCCATCCCGGCGGCCCGAGACACCGAGGACGGAGCAGAGCCGCCGCCCGGTGTCTTGGCCCCAATAGCAAGCGTGTTCACGATTGCCCCACCGCTCTGGCGCAGGTGCGGCAGAGCGAAGCGGATCAGCCGCACTGCCCCGTAGACCTTGAGTTGGAGATCCGCGTCCCAGTCGGCGTCGAGAGTCTCTGCCAGCGGCATGGCCGCGGCGGTACCGGCGTTGTTCACCAGCCCATCGATCCGACCCCATTTCTCCGCGGCGGCATCGACGAAACGAGAGAGGTCCTCGGGCTCGGTGACGTCCGCTCTGACGGCCAGCACGTCTCCACCGGCGGCGGCCAGCGCCTCTGCCACCGAATCGAGCCGCTCGGGGTCGCGGCCGCAGAACGCCACCTTGGCTCCTTCGGCCACCAACTCGTGGCAGAGCGCCCGGCCGAGTCCGTCGGACCCACCGGTCGCGAGCACAACTTTCCCTTCGAGTCCGAGATCCATCGGTCAGCTCCTTTCGCCAGCTCGTTCGAGACTGAATCCGGATGCGTCCGGGGCAATCCGCCGGTGGCCTTTCGTTCGCTCCTGTCTGATCGCCGCCATCGTGGGAAGAGGTCGAAAGATCACGTCCTCGATCACCGCTACCGTCTCTTCGGAGGTGCCTGGAATCAGCGCTCTTGTTCGGTCGGCCGCACCAGGATTTCGTTGACCGACACATGGCGCGGTTGGGTGACCGCGTAAGCGATGGCGTTGGCGATGTCCTCACTCTGCATCATCTCGATGCCGCCGAAGTTCTTGGCCATCTGCTCGAGTACCTCCTTGCGGTTGTGAAAGGCCAGCTCGGTGGCTGTTGCCCCAGGCTCGACCACCGCCGCTCGGACATGGCGGGTCGTAAACTCCTGACGAAACGACTCGGTGAAGGCGACAACCCCCCATTTGGTGGCGTTATAGACGCCGCTATCCCGGCGAGCCACCCGACCCGCCACAGAGCTGACGTTCACCACGTCGGCCACGCCCCGCCCGCTGTCGGTGGCCGCGCCAAGCAGATGGGGCAGCGCCGCGTGGGTGCAGTACAGCAGACCGAGGACATTGACATTGACCATGCGCCGCCACTCTTCGGTTGGCGCATCCTCGATTGGTCCGAGCAGCATGACGCCGGCGTTGTTGATGAGTATGTCGAGGCGACCGTGTTCGGCCACCGCGTTGGCCACCATCGCCTCCACTTGGCTCTCGTCGGTCACGTCGGTCTCGTGGACCGACACCGTGGTGGTCGCCTTCATGCGATCGGCGAGCGCTTCGAGCCGGTCGCGTCGCCGGGCGGCCAGGGCGATCGAGGCCCCCTCGGCGGCCAGGGCCAGCGCCGTGGCCTCACCGATACCACTGGAGGCGCCGGTCACCAGCGCCACAGTTCCTTCGAGCTTCTTGGACACGATTCCTCCCATGCTCTGCCGGCCGAGCCTCTTGTCGGCCCGAGAAAGCCAGCCTGCCACCGCGAGTGGCCCCCGTCGAAAGGCCGCCTGGTTTGGTGGGCCCAGAGCTCCGCCTCGCGCTCACTCGGTGGTCGTGGCGGTCGGGGCTTTCACGGCGACATCGAGGGGTCCATGGCGGCAATGCCGGTCCGGCATTCACACCCCCACGACTCGTTGGGCACCCGAATCGCCAAAGGACAGCGGCCCGATTGCCGCGGGTTCACCACAGGCCTCAAGGGGTTCAGCGCACCGACCGGGGGCCCGGGGACACACTGAGCCCAAAAGCGAGGGTCGACGTGTAGAACTCAGCCCAGGAGCGATGGCGCGAGTTCACGGCCGACGACGACGGCGCCCAATGCGAAACGGGCGCCACCGTCCTTATTGGCAAACGCGACCGCCCGCCCGACGAGGAGGAGCACCGGACAAAACCGCGTCGGCTCGCCGAACGTCATCGGAGTTCACGAGGGATCGGGCTCACCTTCTCCAGCGACGAGGACCACCGGCGCCCCGAGACCCTCGGGAACGAGAGTCGGGGTTGACTTGTTGAGGACCTCGCCCCGGAAGAACGGAGGCCTTGCCGCTTCGTAGGCGAACATCAAGACGATGCCGAGAATCAAAGCACCGATGTCGATGAGGAAGACCCCTCCGACGTGGTAGTGCGGTGGGAACGGCATGGTCCAGGTTGTGTAGCTGTTCACCGGGTTCCAGTAGTGGTAGAAGCTCCAGACCATGGCTCCCCACAGCATCAGGCCACCGATGATCGGGAGAATGCCCCGCATCCATAGGTGCCGCGCGTTGTGGCCCAGGGTCTTGCGGTAGTACCAGGCAGAGGAGAATCCGGTGAGGCCGTAGTAGAAGGCGATCATCACTCCGAGGGCGGAAACCGAGTCGGCGATCACAGTGCCGGCGGAGACGAAGTTCAAGATGATGTAGAGAATGATCGAGATACCACCCATCGCCACGGTGGAGACCGTCGGCGTCAGGTGCTTCTTGTGCATCCTCGAAAACGCCTTGGGGATGGCCTTATACGTGGCCATCGAAAGCGTTGTCCGTGCGGTCGGCAGGATCGTGGTCTGGGTAGACGCCGCCGCGGAGCTGAGCACCATCAACAACAGGAGGTGGGACAAGAAGTTCCCGAACCCTGACGAACCGAAGATCGCGCTCCCAAGCCCCGAGAGCACGTCGTTCTGGTTGGCCGGGTTGCCGAGGCCAATGCCCTTCGTGCCCAGACCGGCGAAGGACTGTACCGAGAGGACCACCAACACATAGGTGGCCAGAAGGACGAGAGTCGAGAGCACGGCGGCACGCCCAGGGGTCCGCGACGCGTCGGCGGTCTCTTCATTGACCGAGACAGTCGTGTCCCATCCCCAGTAGATGAACAACATCAACGTGATGCCGTTGACGAAGGCGGAGGCCGATGAGATCTTGAACGGATTGAACCATGACAGTGAGGGAACAAGGTGCCCGACCGGCGCAGTGCCCGAACCGACCTTGACCAGGGCCACGACCGAGAGCAGCACCAGCATTGTCAGCTCGATGCCCAACAGCGCCTTTTGCATGTTCGCCGACACTTCGATGCCCCGGTAACAGATGTAGGTCATCGCCACGATCCACAGGATCCCGACGAGGAGCACCCAGCCGCTGGACGGGTCGTGACCGATACCGTTGGCCCCAAAGAGTAAGAACAGGTATTGCCCGGCGATCTGGGCCAGGCTGGCCATAACCAGGATGTCGGCGGCCACGATGCCCCAACCGCCCAACCACCCTGTCCTTGGTCCAAAAGCCCGGGAGGCCCAAGTGAACGTGGTGCCACAGTCCGGGTCCGCCTTGTTCAGCTCGTTGTAGGCGAAGGCGATGAACAGCATCGGGATAAAGGCCAAGATCGTGACGATCGGCGCCTGCAGTCCGATCGCCACGACGACGAAGCCGAGGGTCGCCGCCAGACTGTACGCGGGTGCGGTGGAGGCAACCCCGATCACGGTGCTCGAGATGAGGCCGAGCGCACCCGATTTCAGACCTTTGTCAGTCGGCGTCTCCTCGGTGCCCCCAGAGCCCGATCCCATACCGTCGGCCAGCGTCTGCGCCATCGTTGCCCTCCCATACGACGTCTCGGGGAACGATAACCTGGCGGCGTCCACACCGCACCGATTCTCTTGAGAGTTCCGACCGAGGACGACTCCAAGCAAAACGATTTCGTCGTTTTCAGCAGAAATACCGCTGAGCACGCCGGATTCAGGCCGAGGACCTTGCCCGATTCCTTGCCCGGCGACGGTGCCGGCCGGGGGTCCGTCCACCCGCGTCGAAGCGAGCCGCCACGCAAAACCGCCAGTACGCCCGGACTCGCCGGCGCGCAGGGGCCAGCACGACAGAATGGAAAGGTTCGAGGTTTCCCTTCGACGTCGCGGTGTCAGACCGTCAAGGGCGTCGCCGTAGACGATCGGACTCGACGTTCAGACGAAGGATCCGGGCGAGGGTGCGGACCCACTACTCGAACTTGACCGACGACCACGCCCGGGCGATCGCCGGGTCGCCTTCTACCGTGATGCACGCCGCGTCGAACGGAAGCCGATTGATCATCCAGAGGTAGAGATCCGACGTCGTGGCCCGCACGACGACGTCGGCTCCTTTGATACCGGGCGCGCACTCGATGTGGTCAGGTGTCAGCGTCAATGTACTCGCCACCGGCCGGTCGCTCGCGGCCAGTGCGAGCACACCATTGAGCAGCGGCTGCGGCGTCACGGCCAGCTGATCGGGGACGAAGGAGATGAACTCGTCGATGCCGTCTTCGGCCAGTGCCGGATCGATCGGTCCGGGGTCGCCAGCGGCGTTCTCGGCGTCCCACCGGTGGACCACCGTCTCAAGGGCCATGCGCCGGAACCAGAACCGGGCCGGCTCGGGCCGGTTATCGCTCCAGTTCCATACCTTGTCGGAGGGATCGACGGCGGACAACTGTCCCACCAGGTCAGAAAGACCTGCGTCGTACCAGTCGGCCACGTCCTCGCCCTCGGGGGGCCGCTCGTAGAACTGGCGGCTCTCTTCACCCGACGCGACCCGGGTGCGAAGGAGTCCGGTCACCCATCGGTGGACCGAACCGGTATGTCCGACCAGTTCGCTCATCGTCCAATCCGGACAGCTCGGAACGGCCGCCGTCGGGACTCGACGGGCCGCGGCGCTGAGCCGGGGGCCGTCTCTGCGAAGGTGAGCGAGGGAGTCTTCGGGGTCCATGACCAGAGTCTTTCAGGAAGGGACTCCCGTTGCGGCCCCGAGATCGGGCGCCCCGGGAACTCTCTCGATGATCGGGGACGCGCCAAGGCCGTAGGATTCGCCGGCGTTGGGCTACGCCTCTTTTGGCCTGGGCCACTCGCGTGACGGCGCGACGGCGCCGACGAGCCATGATCTGGGTGTGTCGAGACGATCCGCATTGCGCCCAAGGGCGGCCGGGTTGGTGCTGACCCCGGGAGCGGGAGCCGGCCGCGACCATCCGACGCTCGTGGCCATCGACGATGCGCTCGGCCCCGAGGGCATCACGGTGGCCCGAATCGATTTCCCTTATCGCCTGGCCGGACGGCGGGCCCCCGACCGGGCGCCCGTGCTGATCGCCGCCGTCGTGGACGCGGCCAACGCTCTGGCCGACAAGCTCGACGTGACCACCGATCAACTGGCGCTCGGCGGCCGCTCGATGGGAGGCCGGATGTGCTCTATGGCGGTCGCCGCTGGGCTAGAAGCGGCAGCACTGGTCCTGATCAGCTATCCCCTTCATCCCCCCTCCAGGCCCGAAAAGCTCCGCACCGAACATTTCGGGGGCATCACCGTCCCGTCCCTCTTCGTGTCGGGAACGAGGGACTCCTTTGCGACACCCGACGAACTCGAAGCGGCGACCCAGGGGATCCCCGGCCCGGTGACCCACGTGTGGCTGGAAGGTGGGGACCATGGCCTGCGTCGAAAAGACGACACCGTGGCCTCGGTGGTCTACGACTGGCTGACCGGCGGCGTCTCGTCCGCAGAGAACAAATGAACGCCGGGTCGGAGTCGGATCGCGACCCCGACCGGCTGGTGCGCGCCCTCGCCCTAACCACGTTTCTCCAGTGGTTCGGTGCCAGCGCCATCCTGCCGCTCCTCCCGGTCTTCGTACGCCAGCGCGGCGGTTCCGACGCGGTAGTTGGTGCGGTAATGGCCGCCTTCTACGCGGCCGGTGTCCTGAGCCAATACCCGGCTGGCTGGCTCGCCGACCGGATCGGGCGACGCCCGGTGCTCCTCGTCGGTTTGCTCATCTACGCCGGAGCCAGCCTGGCCTTCTTGGCGCCGGTGAGTCCGATGGGCGACATCGGGCTGCGCGCCCTGCAAGGTATCGGGGCGGGCTCAGCCGAGGTCGCCGCCCTGGCCTTGATCTCTGGGGCGATTCCGCTCGAACGCCGCGGGCGGGCCTTCGGATCGATCTATCGGGGCCAGCTGGCCGGAATGGCAATCGGGCCATTGCTCGGCAGCTTGATCAGCGTCGGTTCGCTCGGCATTGTGTTCGCCGCCTCTGGTCTCACCTCGATCGCCGCGTGCATCCCGGTTTTCGTCGGAACCCAGCTCGCCCGTCAGGACCGGGCGCAATCTGCGGCCCGCCAGATCGGCCGACCGGGCCGGCTGACGCTCAATCGCTCCTTGGTGGGCTCGATCATGGCGGCTGCATCCCTCGGCCTGTTGATCGGCGTCTACGAGTCCTGCTGGACGCTCCTGCTTCATTACCGGCACGCCGCTGATTGGCAGATCGGGCTGAGCTGGACCTTGTTCGCCGTCCCGTTCGTCGTCATGGCCAAGCCCGGGGGGTGGCTGGCCGATCACTACGACCGGCGCTGGCTGGCCCTCGGCGGACTCACCTCCTCCATCGCTTTCTGTTTGAGTTATCCCTTTCTCCACAGCTTGGTGCTCCTGCTCGTCCTCGGCGGGATCGAAGCGGTCGGGATGGCCATCACGCTGCCGGCGGCCCAGTCGATGCTCACCCAGTCCTCCGGACCAAGTGAACTCGGGCGGGTCCAAGGGTTGTTCGCCACGAGCGAGACTGCGTCGATCGCCATCTCGGCTGCCTGTGGTGGCGCGCTGTTCGCGGTGGCCGACTGGGCGCCGTTCGTCGCGGGTGCCCTTGGGGCGGTGGCGATTGCGATCTTCTTGCCACTCGTGTGGGCGCCGGTGCGCGGACATGCAACGGGTGCAGCCAGCGAGCCATACCCCGAGCTCCTTCCCGGATCCTCGGGGTCATAGACGGCCTGATGCCACCGGTCAACTTAGATACCGGGGCGCCCAGCATGAAAGCGGTTCTGACGTGACGGAGGGGCGGCAACGACCCAAGCGCCATTTGCCCATCGAGCACCTCGTCGCTGCGGCGGCCGACCACCTCGGAACAATCGCTTCGGGCCCGGGGTCACCCGAGTGGGGCAGCGTGCCACGCACCCGAGTGGAACAATCGCCGTTCATTTCAGAGAGGAGATCGCAGCGGTGACAGCCCGCTCCTCGAAGCCGGCCAACGGCTCCGGAGCGCAGACAGCAGCCGGCCCCGGCGAATTGCAGGAGTCGCCGGGGCCGCTCGGACAGACCGATTAGCTGCGTTCCGAACCTAGTCACTGCCGGGGCCCTCATCCTCAGCGCCCCGGACCAGACGCATTATCCCTGGCCAGCGGCACGGACCGAACAGCTGGCCACGCCGGGATCCGCGAGCAACTCTGTGGGCTGGCCACCGACGGAGGCGCCGGACGCTCAGGAACTCGAGTCCCCGCCTATCGGGTCCGGCCGCCCGGACCCCTCCGGCCACGATCGAAGGAGTGGTGGGTGGTCTGGCCCGTGCCGCGGTAGTTGAAGCCGACCTCTGGATGGTCTGCCAGAAGCCATCTCGGACGGCAACGACGATGACAAACAAGAGAGCACCGGGTGCGCGATGCCCTAGTCGACCGACGTCTTTGTCACCTCGTAGAGGGTGCCGCTCGACGTCCCGCCGTAGGCGCTCGCCGGTACCGCGTTGCCGTGAGACTCGACCCACTGGTCGACCGCCGCCACGGTGGATCCGCCCCCGGAGCCCGCGGCGCCTGAGGGGATAGATCCGCCTCGAAGGCTCGGCCCGACGGCACCGATGCCCGGAGGCGGCCCGGTCGGAAAACCACCACTCGGGGCGCGTCGGGTGACGCCACCTCCGCCGCCCAGACCGCCCGCACCGGCTGCACGGGTACCGCCCGAACTCACAAGGACATAGCGGATCTTGCCTTCGGCCACGAGCTTCTTGAATGCGGCCAGCGTTGGGTACGGGTCGGATCCGTTGAACCCGCCCATCGAGATGACCGGGTCACCGGTGGCCAAGATGACAGGGGCCGCCGCCGCCGAGCCGTTGACCGCCACCAGCCAGGTCGCTCCGTCACGGTGGGCCACCAAGTAGTCGTCGAGGCCGGTGTTGGCTGAACTTCGTCCGCCCGATGCACCGCGGAGCTCGGCACCGCCGGCTAGGACGCCGGCAGCGCCGCCCGGGAATCCACCGCCTACAGCGCCGGGGAATCCACCGGTGCCCGATACCGTCGGTCCAGCTTCGGGATCGCCCCCGGTTGTGGCCTGCCCGAGCGTGGTAATCGAGTAGGCGGTCGGACCAGCCAGCGCGACGGCCACCGCCAGCGTCGCGGCACCGATGGCGAACCAGCGGCTCCGCACGACGTGGAAGAGGGCAAGGCAGAGGGCGGCGGCGGCGACAATCCCTCCGATGACGATCCCGGTCGCCAGGCCAGGGTCGTATCCCGGCGTACGGCTGAGCAATTCGGCGGCCAGGACGCCCGTGCCGAGCACCGCCGCCGGAAGCACCCAACCCAGCCAACGCGATGTCCGACCGAGCTGCCACAAAGTCACCGAACCGCCCCCGACCAACGCGGCCAGGGCGGGGGCTAGCGCCACCGTGTAATACGGGTGGAAGATTCCCTGGGCTTCGCTGAATACGGCGAGGGTCAGCAGTGCCCAACCACCCCACAGGATGTAGCCGGCGCGCCGCCGGTCCGTCCGTGTCATCCGGCGCGTCCACCAAAGCCCGGCGACCAGGCCGACAAGGGCCAGGGGCACAAGCCACACGATCTGGCCACCAAGCTCCGCGTTGAACACGCGGAGCAGGCCGCTTGTGCCGGCGAACCCAGCACCACCGCCGGGCCCGCCCGTGGAGGGCCCGCCTGCGCTCCCGCCACTCCCAAATATCCGCGAGAAGCCGTTGTACCCGAAGATGAGGTTCAGCTCGGAGTTTCCGGTGCTGCCACCAACATAGGGACGCGACCCCGCCGACCAGAGTTCCACCAATGCCACCCACCAGCCGGCCGCCACCGCGAGCGCCAGTCCGGCCCACAGTAGCTGGATGACCCGACGGCCCAGTTTGGGTGGTCCAAAGAGGAGGTACACCAAGGCAAAGGCTGGGAGGACGATAAGGGCCTGAAGCATCTTGGTGGTGAACGCGAGACCCAAGATGGCCCCGCAGGCCACGAGCTTCCACGTGCGAGCGGTCTCGAGGGCCGACCACAGCGCCCAGGCCGATCCCACGAGCAACAATGTCAAGAAGGCGTCGGGATTGTTGTACCGGAACATCAACACTGCGACCGGCGTCAGGGCCATGGCGCTGCCCGCGAGCACCGCCGCTACCTCGCCCATCCATCGGCGCACCAGGTGGTAGAGGATCAGCACGGTCGCCACCCCGGCCAACGCTTCGGGCACGAGCATGCTCCACGTCGAAAAGCCGAAGGCCCGGGTGGACAGCTCCATCAACCACAACGCCGCCGGGGGTTTATCGACGGTGATGAAAGAACCCGGGTCAAAGGAACCGAACAAGAAGGCCTTCCAGCTTTCGGTGCCACTTTTCACTGCTGCGGCGTAGAACGTGTTCCCCATGCCAACTCTTGAAAGTTGCCAGGTGTAGAAGAACGCCGAGACAAGTGTGAGTGCGGTCCGGGCCGGCAGCGACCAAACGGGGCGTCCCGGCCGGACCCACCAGCGTTCGTGCGGCGACGGGATGGGGTCGGGAATCGGGGGTGGCGATGGAGCGATTGCCGTCGGCTCCACTGTGACAGTCATCGCTGGTCCGCCCTGAGGGCTGCCGGATCGGTTGTTACGGCCCGTACATGGGCCCGGAATATCCACGCCCGGAGGAGAACGAACCGACAAAGGGCGGCCACGGCGCTGGCCACGGCGAGGGCGCTCGCCTCGGCGATTGCTGAAGCCGGGACGAGGGCATTGACCGCGACCAAAGCCCCGGTGGTGAGGGCGAGGCTTGTGGCCAACACCGTCGCCGTCCCGACGACCGCCATCCGCCAACCAACGGCGTCGCGCTCACCGAAGGTGAAACGACTGTGGGCAATCGTGTTGCCGATGGTGCAAACGACGAGAGCGGCGGCATTGGCCAGGTACTCACCAAACGAAGCCCGAAGCAGAAGGTACAAGGCGAGGTAGGCGAGTGTGCTTACGATCCCGACCGAGGCGAATCGCCGGAGCCAGCCGGCATCTGTTTGGCGCCGCGTGCGGGAGGATGGGGCGCAGTCGGGGCGTTGACGGGCCAATCGGCAGACGCCCTTGAAGTCGTCAACTGCGGTGCGGAATAAATCGACCCGCGAATCGGTATTGTCCACCCAATCGACGGGCACCTCATGGACCCGCAATCCGGCGCGTTCTGCCTGCACCAGCAGCTCGGTATCGAAGAACCATGCGTCATCTTCGATGAAGGGCAGGAGGTCTCGGGCAACCTCGGACCGCAACGCCTTGAAGCCGCACTGGGCATCAGTGAATCCATTGTGCAGCGCGGTGCGGACCAACAGGTTGTAAGAGCGCGAGATCAGTTCTCGCTTCGGCCCGCGCACAACGTTGGCTCCCCGGGCCAACCGACTGCCGATTGCCACGTCGCTGTGCCCTGACACGAGGGGGGCGACCAGGGGGAGCAGGGCGTCCAGATCAGTCGACAGGTCAACGTCCATGTAGGCGACGATCGCGGCCTCGCTGGCTTCCCACGCCGCCCGGAGTGCCCGACCGCGACCTTTGCACTCGAGTCGGATTGCGTGCACCCCGCCCAGGGTGGCGACCAGGTCCTTGGCAATCGACCACGTCCGGTCCGTGCTGGCATTGTCGGCGATGGTGACGATGGCCGGGAACGGGAAGCTGGTGTCGAGATATCGTCGGAGACGCCGAACACTTGCCGCGACCTCACCCTCTTCGTTGAACACCGGGACGACGATCTCGATCGAGCAATCCAGATCGGGCGGATCGATGACCGAAATCGCCGACGGCGCAGTGCTCACGGGACCCAACTATGAGGAGCCGAGGTAAGGGCCAGGCCTGAACAAGTTGTGAGTGAGCTGTGTGTTCTGAGACCGACACCAAACGGTCGCTCCGCAGCGGCGGGCAAGCCGCGTCGAGGGAGCGGTCGGCGCTGCCCTGTCCATCGGCCAGACTCGGGGCACACAGGCCGAGTCTTGGTCGGTTCAGGCCGCCAACCTCTCGAGCATCGTTTCTGCGGCACCCGGCGCCGATGAATGGTGGTTGACCACGGGGGTCAGGAGAATGATTTCGAGCGCCACGGCCGCCAGGACGAGCACGACGGCCAGCAAGAGGATGACAAGCCAGATCCCCTGATTGGAGCGATTGGGCTCGTCGCTCGCGGCGGCACTCGGAACGGGCACCGCCGGCTGGGGGGGAGGTGTTGCCAAATGGATGGGTGAGGCCGCCAGCTGCCGCTCCGATTTCTGTCGCGGAATCGCCGCGGGCGTGCCGGCAGCAGCCGCTGTGGGGGCGACGGGTAACGGTGCGACGTCTGGTTCGGTCTCCGGAATCGGGGAGAGGGACGCCCGAGCTACATGAGCCCCTATGGGCTCGGGCGTGATGACCGCCTCGGATTCGATGACCGCGGGTGGACGGTGTGGCTCCGGCGCGACGGCTTCAGGCCCGGCTATCGGTACGCCGGTTGACTGATGACGGGGACCCGAACGAGCCGGCGGGCTGCTTTCGTCGTGGTCAAAGGATAAGGCCGACAGGACCTCGTCGGCGACGGCGCACTGATCCGAGGAATAAGAAAGATGTCCATTGGCACTCGAGGGATGGACCATGACACACGCTCCACCCGCCACAATGACCGCCCGAACCAGTGTAACCGAACAGAATCGACAATCCATTTGTCTCTCAGGCGAGGCGAAACACCAACCCACTTGGGTTCACGGGAGCAAGAGTTTGGCCAGACGGCGAGCCGTGATGCTGAGACCGAATATTCCCATTAGCGCCAGGTACGCGACGTGGCCGACCATGGCCCAGTTGAAGGCGCCAAGATCGAAGCCCCGCAGTAAGGAAACTCCCTGGTAAAGCGGGGTGCATTGCACCACGACTTGGAGCCAGCCCGGGTACACCGAGAGGGGATAAAAGGTGGCCGAGAAGAGGAACAAAGGAATGATCGCCAAAGACACCATGTCGAAGTCCTGCCAACTTCGCATGAAGGTGGTCCCGGCCATCCCCGCGCACGAAAAGGCGAAGGTGATGAGCATCGCTCCGGGGTAGCACAGGATCGCCCAGGGTGACTGCACGTACCCGAGGGCGGCCATGACCACGAGAAACGCCCCCGAGTACAACGCACCGCGAATGAGAGCCCAGCTGAGTTCGCCGAGAGCAATGTCGCCCACCCCGAGCGGAGTCGACAGAACAGCGTCGTACGTCTTGGCGATCTTCAGTTTGAAGAAGATGTTGAAGGTCGAGTCGAATATGGCCCCGTTCATCGCAGATGACGCCAACAGCCCGGGCGCAACAAAGGCGGTGTAGGCCACGATCTGGCCGTCAACGGGGATCCCCCCGACCAGGTGATTGAGCCCGACCCCGATCGACAACAAGTAGAAGAAGGGCTCGAAGAAGCCTGAGACGAGGTAGATCCACCCGCGCTTGTAGACGACGATGTTGCGCTCGACAATCCGACGGGCCCGTCGGGTTCCAAAGAGCGCCGTCGGGGTCATGCGCAATGGAAAGGAGGCGGCAGGCCGAGCCTCGGGAACCGAGATCTCTGCGCCCCCCTCCTCATTGACGCCCGAATGGATGCTCATACGATCAGCCGCTTCTTGAAGCTGATACCGGCCAACCAGTACCCGATGCCCACCAGGGCGACCAGGTAGACCGCACTGCCAACCGCCGGCCACAAAGAGAGGTTGCCCAGGACCAGCCCGCGACAGAGGAATACCCCGTGGTACAGGGGAGTGGCGTAGGCGATAGGCCGGAGCCAGACCGGCAGTTGGCTCACCGGGAAGAACGTCCCGGAGAACAAGAACAACGGGATGAGCCCGAACCGGTAGAGGGTGGTGAAGCCGACATCGCGCTCCTGGCGGGCCGAGTACGCGGCAATCGGCGCGGCGAAGGCCATGCCGGTCATGATGGCCGCGGGCAGAGCCAAGATCCCGTACCAGGACTTCACCGCGCCGAAGACGGCCATGACACCGAGGTAGATGGACGACACGATGGCCAGCCGCACGGCGATCCAGCCCAACTGACCCCGCAGCACGTCGACCACTCGGAGGGGCGTGGCCAGCATGGCGAAGTACGTCTTCATCCACTTGATGGCACCCATGATCGGGTACATCGCCTCGTTGCCCCCGATCTGCATGGCCGTTCCCGCCAAGAGTCCGGGAGCCAAAAAGATGAGGTAGGAAACACCGTCAACCGTGTGGGAGTGCTTATCGACCAACGAGCCGAGGCCCACCCCCATGGCTGCGAGGTAGAGGATCGGGTAGAGAAAGCTCGTTGTGATCGAGCTCCGCCAGGTCCGCTTGTACTGATAAGCGAAGTACCCCATGGCTCGGAGTGCCATTGGCGTGGCGATGCGCCGCCGCGAAGGAGCCTCTTGGAACTCGACTTGCCGGGATACAACCACGCAACGACCCCGCTTCAGTCGACCAGTGTCCGACCAGTGAGCCGGAGGAAGACGTCCTCAAGTGTGGACCGGCGCACCAATGCGCTCACCGGCGTAAAACCGCGTCTGTGCACCTCGGACAGGGTCTCGTCGCCGTCGGTCGCATAGAGCAAGATGCGGTCGGGCAGGACCTCGATCCGTTCGGCCAGACCGTCCAGTTTGGGCGCGATGTTCTCGTGCTCGTCTGCTCCGAAGCGCAGCTCAACCACTTCTTTGGTCGAGTATTGATCGATAAGTTGACGCGGAGTCCCGTGCGCCGCGAACGTTCCTTTGTCCATGACGACCAGACGGTCGCAGAGCTGCTCGGCTTCGTCCATGTAGTGAGTGGTGATGACCAGCGTCACCCCCTGCTGTTTGAGCCTGTACAGACGATCCCAGAGGAGGTGACGGGCCTGGGGGTCGAGCCCGGTCGTCGGCTCATCCAAGATCAGCAGGTCAGGCTCGGAGATGAGCGACCGGGCGATGGTCAGACGCCGCTTCATACCACCAGAGAGCGGGTCGACCCGGTCGTTGGCCCGCTCGGTCAGTTGGGCGAACTCGAGCAGGCGGTTCGCCCGCTCCCGGATGACCTTTTTGGGCAGGTCGAAGTAGCGGCCGTAGACCATCAGGTTGTCCATGACGGTCAACTCAAGGTCGAGCGAGTCCTCTTGGGGGACCAGGCCGATCCGGGAACGGATCTTGGGGCCGTCGGCCGCGGGATCCATGCCGAGCACACGCAAGGTGCCCCCGCTCAGAGGGGACATGCACGAGATCATTTTCATCGTCGAGGTCTTGCCGGCCCCGTTGGGTCCGAGGAACCCGAAGGACTCGCCCTTTTCGATGTCGAAGTCCACTTGGTCGACCGCGACGAAGTCACCGAACCGCTTGACCAGGCCCCGCGCCCAGATGAGCGGCTCAGTACCGTCGACAGCGGGCAACGCCCGCGTGCTGGCGCCCGGGGCAGAAGGGCGCGTCATCGATCTCACGCTACCCGCGTTGTGTGACATCTCTGTCAGGGTTGGGGGGCGCGCCCTGTCAGTCGACGTGCCTGCATCGTCCAGTTTGGCGGCGGGAGTGGCGTCGGCGGGTTCGATCACTGTCAGTTCCGTTCAGTTCGTGGCGGCGAGCCCGCGGGGCGCGCCGAGCGGGAGGAGAAAGGCCAAGGGGACTCGACTCTGAGGGCCATCCGACCGCGAGCGGCCCGATCGGTGGGTGCTTCATAGACCGCTCAGCGATGGGCCGTCGTCCGTTCGGCGACGACAGGCCCCGGCGATCCGGGCTCAGTCCTCTTGGAAGGGGACAGCCGGTCGATGCTCGGACAGGCCGACGCTCGTCGGGGTGGTGCCCCAGAGCCTCACATTGTCAGCGGTGCACGACATAGATAGATAAATGATACGGATCGACAACAAGAAGTCAACAGATGATGCGCGCAACATCGGTACCGTTGGTCCACGGCGAGCCGTCGCAGCCAATTCGTGACTCTGGGCGCCGGAGAGGTCGTCTTTTGGTGCCTTCGGGTTTGGCGAGAGTTCGCGTACTCGAAACAGCGGCGAAACAACCCGGTGAGAGGGTGGGGCCGTGGTCGATCACGTCGACGCCGCAGACCCGGCCCGGGCAACATAGATGGAGCGGGTCTCGATTCGCATCTGGCTCCCGGATCAACCCGGGATGTTGGGGGCGGTGGCTCTGCGCATTGCGGCGATGCGTGGCAACGTCGTGGGCCTCGAAGTACTTGAGCGCCATGGTGGGATGGCGATCGACGACCTCGTGGTCGAACTCTTGGACCGCAACATGGTCGACGAACTATGCACGCAGGTCCGCCAGATCGATGGAGCCGGGGTCGAGGACTTCCATTTTGTTGCACCTGACGCCGAGGATCGGGGACTTGAAGTCGTCGCTGCCGCCATCTCCATTCTCGAGACGGCCAACCCCACGGCCGCGTTGGCCGCCCTCATGGGCCACACCCTTGAGCTCTTCAGGGCGGAGTGGGCCGGACTGGCTGACCTCGGAAACGAGGCTTACGTAGAGTCCGCAGGCCCAGTGCCCCCGATCGACCAGCTCCTCGCCTCCGTTCGCAGCGACAGTGTGGCTGTCAACAATAAGGTGGACCATGAGCCCTCTTGGACACCCCAAGAGCCAGAGAATGGGTCGGGGGGACGAGGCCTTCTGGTCGAGAAGCTCCAAGAGATCGGTCTGAACTTGGCCCTCGGGCGAACCGCCCCTTTCCGCACGCGCGAGCGCCGGGAGGTCGAGATGCTGGCCCGGGTCACGGACCGGGCGTGCCGACCGGCCCTCCACGCCGACAGGATTCCACCGGGTTGGTGAAGGCGTGCACCTCCGTTTATTTGCGCCTTAAACAGGCAAGATAGCTTTGGGGTCCATGCCGGGCGAGGTCCCCAACGAGGAGGGCTCGCCCTCGCTCGACCACGAGCCGCCGGCACCCGGCGTCGCCCCGGACGGCGATCAGGCCAGCCCGGTCGCCAACGAGGCTGGCCTCGTCGCACTGGGCCAGCAAGTGGACGCAGCCAACGCCCGGTCCCGCCGCGGCGGCAAGGGCAAGCACGGCGCTAAGACTCGCCATCGGGGGTTGAAGTGGGGTCTCGGAATCGCCGCCCTGGTGATCCTGGTCGTAGCCGGATCAGTCGCCGGGTATGCGTGGTATCTCAACAATGAGGTCACTCGGGTCAGCGTCAAGAACCTGAGCACCGGTCCGACCAAGGGGGTCGATGCGGGAACCGAGAACATCCTCATGGTCGGATCGACGTCTCGCTGCGCGCTCAAGGTCCAAAACCCCGCCTACGGCCTCTGCTCCGAGGGCGTGACCGGCGTCAACAGCGACGTGGTCATGATTCTCCACCTCAACCCCACGACCCCCTCGGTCTCGGTGCTCTCCTTGCCCCGTGACCTCTTCGTCCCCAATGCCCGGGCCGACGGGGCCAACAAGATCGACGCCGCCCTGGTCGAGGGACCGAGCCAGCTGGTCGCGGCCATCGAAGAGGACTTTGGAATACCGATCCAGCACTATGTCGAGCTCAACTTCGACAGCTTCGCCAACGTCGTCAATGCACTGGGCGGCATCAAGATGTACTTCCCAGAACCCGTCTACGACGCCTACTCGGGCCTGAATATCCAGACCACCGGCTGCATACAGCTCGACGGGATCCAGGCACTGCAGGTGGTGCGGGCCCGCCACCTCCAATACAAAGGCCCCGGGGTCACCACCACCGATCCCGCCTACTGGCCCCAGGAGGGCCAGAGTGACCTGGCCCGGATCCGTCGCGACCACGAATTCCTTCGGGTGCTCGCGGCAGCCGTCGACAAGAGGGGGCTTTCTGATCCGGCTACCGATTTGAGCCTCATCGGCGCCCTGGCACCCCAGCTAACCGTCGATAGCGGCCTCTCCTCGAGCCACATGGTCAACCTGGTCCTCGACTACCACGGGGTGAAGGTCGGCAAGGCGCCCCAGCTGACCGTTCCGGTTCTCGTCGATCAGTTCGGTAACTATGTGTACCAGGGCGGCAATTACGGCGACATCGAATTTCCCGACCAGCCCCAGGATCGATCCGTCGTCGACCAGTTCTTGGGCGTCTCGGCCGACACCGACACCATGAACGGTGGGCCCCTCCCCGCGCCTGGTTCGGTGACGGTCTCAGTGCTCAACGGCTCGGGCACGACAGACCAGGCGACCGAGACTGCCGCCGCCTTCACCCAACTCGGCTTCAAAGTCGTGGCAACTGGTGACTCGGCGCCGGTGGGTGACGAGTCAGAAACCGTCGTCACCTACGCGCACAAGACTGCGACCGACGAGGCTGCGGCCCAGCTGGTGGCCCAGTCAATCACCGGCTCGGTCATATTGGCGCTCGGGGCGACGTCAAACGGGGCCCAAGTGACCGTCACCACCGGGAGCAACTTCGCAGTCGTCCCTCCGGGGTCCCTGCCGAGCGCGACAACGAGAACGACTGCCCCCCGGGCCCATGCCACGGTCACGAAGGGGTCGACTACCAGCACCCTTGGATCGGTGGCACCCACCACCACGACGACCACCCAACCGGCTTCGATTGCCAACGGAACGTTCAGTGCGCCCAGCAAGGCGATAGAGGCGCTGGCTCCATGGGATCCGCGCTCGTGCTCGGCGTCGGGCGGTGAGGGCCCTTGACAGCCCGTTGCCTCTCGACCCCGCAGCGACCAGGCCGGGCGCGACGGTGAGAGGTCACCGCCACCGGTTCGGCGTCGTCGCTGCGGTGCTCGTCCTGGCCGGAACCCTCTCGACCGGTGGTCCCGCGGGGACCCTCCCGGCGGCGGCCGTGCACCCCGCCGCCTCGTACTCGGGCCGCTACTCCCAGGCGGCGGTGGCTCTGTCGCCCACCCCCGACGGCGGTGGGTACTGGATCGTCTCGACTGACGGCGGCATCTTCAGCTTC
>PMOE01000030.1 GCA_003161575.1 Acidimicrobiaceae bacterium
GCACGGGGGCGTCTCCGGAGCGACCCCGCGTGCCCCTTTCCCCCCCGCCCCCGACCCCGGGTCCCTCGCAACCCCCGACGGCATCGGGGAGAATGGGGAACGATGAGCGAATTCGTGGTGGTGACCGGGATGTCGGGGGCGGGCCGCTCCACCGCCGCGGCCACCCTCGAGGACCTGGGCTGGTTCGTCATCGACAATCTTCCGCCGGCCTTGATCACCAAGGTGGCCGACCTGGCCGGGCGCCCGGGCTCAGAAGCCGAGCGGGTGGCCCTGGTCATCGGGCGGGGCGGTGGCGAGCATCTCGAGGACGTTCCCGGCGTGCTCGACTCCCTTCGGGCGGCCCGCCATCGGGTCCGCGTCCTGTTCCTCGATGCCGCCGATGAGGTATTGGTCCGTCGCTTCGAAGGGACCCGCCGCCGCCACCCGCTCGCCGCCCGGGGGGTGGAGGAGTCGATCGCCGACGAGCGATTGCTCCTCGAGGTGCTCCGGTCGCGCGCCGACATCGTGCTCGACACCGGAGAGCTCAATTCGAACCAGCTCCGCCAGCGGATCCTCGAGATCTTCGCCGACGATCACAACGGCGAAGGACACATGCAGACCTCGATCCTGTCGTTCGGCTTTAAGCACGGGGTTCCCCTCGATGTGGATCTCCTCTTTGACTGCCGATTCCTGCCCAACCCCTACTGGGTCGACGAGCTGCGGGACCTGAGCGGTCTCGATCAACCCGTTCGGGATTACGTGCTGGGACAGCCCGAGACCTTGGCCTTTTTGAGCAAGGTGGACGATCTCTTGGGGATGCTGGTGCCGGCCTTCGTTCGGGAGGGGAAGTCCTATCTAACCGTCGCCATGGGCTGCACGGGTGGCCGACACCGATCGGTCGTCCTGGCACAAGCCCTGGCCGAGCGGCTGGTCTCCCACGATGTCGGCAGTTCCGTGTTCCACCGGGACATCGACCGGTGATCGACGCTGGTATTCGAGCCCCCAAGGTGGTGGCGGTCGGCGGCGGGCACGGGACCGCGGTCACCCTGCGGGCGGTGCGGCAGTACACCGCGCTGGTGACCGCCATCGTGTCAGTGGCCGACGACGGCGGCTCGAGCGGGCGGCTCCGTGAACTCCTCGATGTGGTCGCTCTGGGCGATATGCGCAAATGCCTGGTGGCCCTGGCCGAGCCCTCGTCCCGCCTGGCCCAGGCCTTCGAGCACCGGTTCGAGGAAGGGGAACTGGCCGGCCACGCCCTCGGAAACCTGATCCTGGCTGGTCTGGTCGAAGCCACCGGGGACCTGGTGGCCGGAATCGACGAGGCGGCGGTCCTGCTGGGCGCGACCGGGCGGGTGCTCCCGGCCACCGCCGAGACGGTCGTGCTCAAGGCCGAGGCCTTCCACGGGGAAGTCGAGGGCCAGGTGGCGGTGTCGGCGGCCGGCCGGATCCGCCGGGTGTCGTTGGTGCCCGGTGACATCAGCCCTCCCCCCGAAGCGGTCGCCGCCCTGTTGGAGGCCGACCAGGTGGTCATCGGGCCCGGTTCGCTTTACACCAGCCTTCTCGCCGCGGTGGCTGTGCCGGGCATCGCAGAGGCGATGACCCAGTCCGCGGCCCAGAAGGTCTTCGTCTGTAATCTGCGCCCCCAGGTGCCCGAGACCGAGGGGTACGACGTGGCGGCCCACGTCGTGGCCCTGCGCCGACACGGGGTGGAGGTGGACGTCGTGCTGTGTGACACCTCGACAGGCATGAAGCTCGGCCGACAGCACGCAGCGGTCGCCGAGCGGGGATTGGCCGGGCCAAACGGCCTGGTCCACGACCCTGCCAGACTGGCGCAGGCGCTTTCGGATCTGCTGGCATGAACGGTCGCGCGCTTCACAGAGAAAGGACGCAATGACCATTCGGGTAGGGATCAACGGTTTCGGCAGGATCGGCCGGAGTTTCGTGCGGGCCTGGTTGGCCCAGGAAGCCGACATCGAGGTGGTCGCGGTCAACGACATCACCTCGCCGGACACCAATGCCCAACTGCTGCGCTACGACTCCACCCAGGGCCGGCTGCCCGTGCCCGTCAGCGTCCACGATGGCGATCTCGTGGTGGGCGACCGCCACATCATCGTGCTGGCCGAGCGCGATCCGTCGGACCTGCCCTGGGGCGACCTTGGAGTGGAGGTCGTCATCGAGTCGACCGGTCGGTTCACCGCCAGAAGCGAGGCGGCGGCCCACTTGAAGGGCGGGGCCAAGCGGGTCATCATCTCGGCCCCGGCCAATGACGCCGACAAGACCTTCGTCATGGGCGTGAACGACAGCGACTTCGATCCCGATCTGCACGTCGTGATCTCCAATGCTTCATGTACCACCAACTGCTTCGTGCCCATGGTGAAGGTCCTCGATGAGGCATTCGGGATCGTGAGCGGGCTCATGACCACGGTCCACGCCTACACCAACGACCAGAATCTGCTCGACCTCCCTCATCAGGATCTCCGGCGGGCCCGGGCAGCGGCCATCAACATCGTCCCGGCCTCGACCGGTGCGGCCCGGGCGACAAGCCTGGTGCTCGATTCGATGAAGGGGCGGCTCGACGGGGTGGCCCTGCGCGTCCCGGTCCCGGTGGGTTCGATCATCGACTTCACCGCCGTGGTCCACGGATCGCCGACCGTACCCGAGGTGAACGGGGCGTTCGCCGACGCCGCGGTGACCGGCCCGTTGGCCGACTACCTCGTCTACACCGAGGACCCGATCGTCTCCTCGGACATCGTCGGCAGCCCGGCCTCGTGCACGTTCGATTCGGGGCTGACCATGGTCCAGCGGATCGACGACGCCAGCTCCCTCGTGAAGGTGCAGGGTTGGTACGACAACGAGTGGGGATATTCGAACCGGCTGGTCGATCTGGTCGGTGTGGTCGGGGGACGGGCGTGAACCCACGGCATCGGACCCCGACGACCAAGGGCTCGCTTCGGTGACCGACCGGTCGCGCCCTCGGGCTCTTAAGGGGCTGCCCCTGCTCGAGGACCTTCCCGACGTCTCCGGACACAGTGTGCTCGTGCGGGTGGATTTCAACGTGCCCTTGACCGACGTCGACGGGGAATTGGTGGTCGCTGACGACTTTCGGATGCGCATGGCACTCCCCACCATCGAGTGGCTGGTCGATCGGGGGGCCAAGGTGACGGCCTGTTCACACCTCGGTCGGCCCGAGGGTGCCCCCGAGCTCAAGTGGAGCATGAACCCGGTGCGCGAGCGACTGGCCGGGCTCTGTCCGGGGGTCGAATTGCTCGACAACCTCCGGTTCTTCCCGGGCGAGAAGGGCAACGACCCGGCGTTCGTGGAGGACCTGGTCAACGGGTTCGACGCCTACGTGAACGAGGCCTTCGGGGTCTGCCACCGGGTCCACGCGTCGATCGTCGGACCGCCGGCGAGGCTGCCGAGCGCGGCGGGACGCCGAGTGGCCCGAGAGGTCGAGGTGCTCGGCGGTCTCCTCGAGGCCCCGGCCCGCCCATTCGTGGCCATCGTCGGCGGCGCCAAGGTGGCCGACAAGCTCGGTGTGCTCGAAGCCCTGGCCGCCAAGGTCGACGTATTGGCCGTCGGCGGGGCCATGGCCTTCACTTTCCTGGCCGCCCTCGGCCACGAGGTGGGATGCTCGATCCTTGACCTCAGCCGGCTCGAAGAGTGTCGCAAGCTCCTCCACTCGGGGACCCCGGTGCTGCTTCCGTCCGACGTCGTCGCCCTCGAGCCCGGGGGTGCCTTCTGCTCGGGCCCCGGCAATGGTCCGCGTGGGGATTCCAAGGTGCTCGGAGAGGACATCCCCGACGGCTGGCAGGGTCTCGATATCGGACCGGAGACCACAGCGGCCTTCAGCGAAGCCATCGCCGGTGCGGGAACGGTGCTGTGGAACGGGCCGCTCGGGGTCGTCGAGGACGAGCGGTTCGCCGAAGGCACCCGGCGGGTGGCCGAAGCGGTGGCTGCATGTTCGGGATTCACCGTGGTCGGCGGCGGTGACAGCGCCCGTGCGCTGGAGCACCTGGGTTTGGCCGATGACGTGGGATTCCTCTCGACAGGCGGCGGCGCATCGCTGGAGTTCGTCGAGCACGGCGGCGATCTACCCGGACTGCGGGCGCTGCGCCTCGCGGTGAACGCGCCACATCCTCGGGTGCCCCCGGGCGACCAGCCCTAACTCCGGAGGCATCGATCATGTCGAATCTCGAGGGGTCTGTCGTCCGCCGCCCGTTGGTCAGTGGGAACTGGAAGATGCACCACGACCACATCGAAGCCCTGCACACCGTGCGGGATCTCGGGTTGCGCCTCAAGGCGCCCGATGTCGGTTCGGTGGACGTGTCGATCCATCCCCCCTTTACCGACCTGCGCACGGTCCAGACGGTGGTGGAGGGGGAGTCGATCCCACTCGCCCTCGGAGCCCAGCACTGCTACTTCGAGGACCGGGGTGCGTTCACCGGCGAGGTGAGTCCGCAGATGCTGGCCCGTCTGGGCACCCGCTATGTCGTGGTCGGCCACTCAGAACGCCGGCGGCTCTTCGCCATGAGCGACGCTGCGGTGGCGGCCACCGTGCGGGCGGTGTTGCGCCACGAGATGACGCCCATCTGCTGCGTAGGGGAGAGCGAAGCCGAGCGCGATGCGGGAAGGACCGAAACTTGCCTTTCCGTCCAGGTCCGAGCGGCCTTCAATGGCTTGTCCGCGGCCCAGCTGGGTGGTCTGGTGGTGGCCTATGAACCCCTCTGGGCCATCGGGTCCGGGCGGGCGGCGACGGCGGTTGACGCAGAAGACGCCTGCGTCTTCATCCGGGGCCTGGTCGCCGAGCTGGCCGGGGCAGAGGCGGCCTCGACGGTCCGGGTCCAATACGGGGGATCGGTCACCGCGGAAAACGCCGCTGAACTGGTCTCCGAGCCCGATGTGGATGGTCTGTTGGTGGGTGGTGCCAGCTTGGAAGCGGGCACCTTCCTCGACATCATCCGGGCGGTCGGTGGCTGCTACCGTTCCTAGGCCGCTCTGGGTGGTCCGAGGCCGTGTGAGGGAGTGTTCGTGGTGCTGACGTGGGTCTATATCGTCATCGAAGTCCTTTCCGCGGTGGGGCTGATCTTTCTGATCCTCATGCACAGCGGGAAGGGTGGCGGCCTCTCGGACATGTTCGGGGGAAGCGTGGGCGCGGCGGCCCAGGGATCGACGGTCGTCGAACGCAACCTCGACCGGATCACGGTGACCGTTGCTCTAATTTTCGCCTTCACCACCTTGACCCTGGATCTCCGGCTGCAGTGATCGCTCCCGGGGGCCACCCGGCGAGGTGGCACCGGGCGACGTCGATCCCGCTGCTCTGCCTCACGCTCCTCGCTGCTGGCTGTTCGAGCGCGAACGCTACGACGACGCCTTCGGCCATCCCCTGGGTTACCGGGCTCGGAGGATCAGTCACCGTCGGTATCGACCAGTCCCCGACCGGCTGCAATCCCAACTCGCTCAGCGGAAACACCTGGGCCAACCACGTCGTGCTTGAGCCGGTGCTGCCAAGTGCATTCGTCGTTAGCCCGAGCGGGCAGCCGATCTATGACTCGGCCGTCATCACCCAAGCCGAAGTGCAAAGCCTCGCTCCCCAGACCGTGGTGTACTCGATCAACCCCCGGGCGGTGTGGTCCGACGGGGTGCCCATCACAGAAGCCGATTTCCTCTACGCATGGCAGCAACAGCGTGGCGATCCGGCCGTCCCGGGCGAGACACCCAACCAGATGGCCAGCACGCTCGGCTACCGGGACATTCAATCGGTTGCCCCAACGAACGGCGGCCGTACGGTCACTGTGATCTTCCGGACCCCGTTCGCCGACTGGAAGATGCTGTTCAACGACCTCCTGCCGGCCCACATCATGGAGAAGGTGGGGTGGAACCCGACCTGTAGCACCGTGGATCCAGCGATTGACCTCTCTGGCGGCCCGTTCGAGATCGCCAAGGTCGTCCCGGGCAAGCAGGTCGTCTTGAGCCGCAACCCCCGCTGGTGGGGACAGAAGGCCGACCTGGATCGCCTGGTCATTCAGATCGGGAGCGGAGCCCGGCAACTGACCCACTGGCTGACCGACGGCACTGCCCAAGCGGTGCTGCCCTCTTCATTCGGCGCGCAATTCCTTGAGACGGTGGGCTCCCGGCCCGGTCTCAACAGTGCCGAACCAATGTCGGCCACGTTCTTACAGCTCGACTTCTCCGCCACCTCGGCGACGACCGGAGACCTTCAGGTCCGCCAGGCGGTGAGCCACGCAGTCGACCGACAGGCAGTCGTGAACGCGGTGGTTGGCTGGGCCAACTCGAACATCGTCCCCTCGGCCAGCCATCTCTACAGCCAGGGTCAGGGGGCTTATCCGGGCCCGGCGACCCCGACCCTTCAGATGTTGGGCCTACCGACCTACACGCCACCGGCCTCGCCGAGAGCCCCCACCCCGTCCAGGCCGTTTCCACTCGTTTCGGATCCCGCGTCGGTCGCGCGCTTGCTGACTGCCGCCGGCTACACCCGCCCACCGGGCAGTGGGTGGGTCGAACCCAACGGTAAGCCGTTCGTGCTCACTATGGCGGTCGACGCCGGGGACTCCTGGGCACTCCTGGCGAGCGGCATGTTGGCCGATCAGCTGATGGACCAGGGCATCGGAGTCACCACTCGCGATAGTCCCGATGCCCCGGCGACGGGCATGGCCCTGGCGTCGGGCGCGGCCGACATCGCCATCATCCCCCTCCAGTCGAGCCCGTACCCAACGCAGGCGATCGCCTGGTACACGACGCTCCTCGGGCCGCCCGGCGTCGACGGATCACAGGACTGGATGAACTACAACGATCCCGCCCTTAACGCCACCCTCACCAATGCGGCTCAGCAACTCAACCCGGTAAAGGCTTCGCCGTTATACGCCCAAGCAGATCTCGCCTTGTGGAATTCGATGATCGCGTTGCCCCTGTTTGCGGAGCCGACGACACTGGCCTGGTCGAACTACGTCGGGGGCATCGGTCCCAACCCCTACGGATCCGGGCTGCTGTGGTTTCCACAGACTTGGGGACTTCGAGTTCCGCCGGATAGTCCCCACACGGCTCCGTAGGGACAGTCCGAGAAGTCAGATCATGGCTACGCGCTAACATCTGAGACGCTTCGCAGCCTCTGTGCAGCGAAACGCAGCTCGTCGGAGTGGCGGAATAGGCAGACGCGCCAGCTTGAGGGGCTGGTGCCCGCAAGGGCGTGGGGGTTCAAGTCCCCCCTCCGACACCAATGTGATGTCGCGGGTCATCGTGGGACACGCGAACCCTCACGAACCCTAGTGCGAGGCAACCCGCTCTACCTCGTCCGCCTCAACCCAAACGGTCTTATGTCGACAAGGCGCTGGGTTGCCACTACCGCCCCGAAAAGCTGGGTCAATTCGTCCGCAAGCCCTCTAGCATCCATTGGTCGTTGTGCCCGCGCCAGAGCACAGGGATCGACTCGCCCGGCCCTAGCTACTCACGGCATGGACATACCCAGCACGACCATGCGGAAGCACTGCCCAGGGAGGAGAGTGAACGCCTCGGCGTAGTGGGAAGGCATCCAGGTTGTCCGTGGCCACGAGAAAGTC
>PMOE01000026.1:0-6687 GCA_003161575.1 Acidimicrobiaceae bacterium
GAAGGTGCCCTTCAGGTGGACCCGGATGACCGAGTCGAAGTCCTCCTCGGACATGCTCACGATCATCTTGTCCCGGATGATCCCGGCATTGTTGACCAAGATGTCGTGGCCACCGAAGGCGGCATAGGCCTGGGCCACCAAGCTGGCGGCGCCTTCCCAAGTCGAGATGTCGTCGTAGTTGGCGACCGCGTCACCACCCCGGGTCTTGATGACATCGGCAGTTTCCTCGGCGGCCCGCTTGTCCGAACCTTCACCGCGCGACGAGCCGCCCAGGTCGTTGACGACCACCTTTGCGCCCTCGGCGGCGAGCTCCAACGCCTCCCCCCGGCCGATGCCGTGGCCCGCTCCGGTGACGATTGCGACCTTGCCTTCAAGAATTCCCACTAGTCCCCCTTGGGATCGACACTGACACGCTTGTCATATACGGTAACGGGACCGACGGGCGTCGACAATTCGAGCGAACGGCGGGTCCTCTCGGTTGGAGTCGGGGGTGCCGCTCGCCCCGGTGTCACGGCGTCGAACCGGTGGAGGAGGGACATGGCAACGAATTCGCAGCAGGGCCGTCGCCGCGAGACCACGGCCGCCGGGGGCACCAAGGCCGGATCGAACAACAAACCGGGCCGGTCCACTGCCGAACTCGTCCCGGCCGACGATGTGACCGGCCGGCCGGTGGCCCTCCGCCGGGTCGACCTTGCTACCTTCTTCCAACCGAAGACCGTCTGTGTGGTCGGGGCTTCTGACACGAACGCCAAACCGAACACCGCCCTCACCCAAAAGATCACCGCCTGGGCTGAGGAGCGGGGGGCCTCCATCTTCTACGTCAACCCCAATCGGCCCGTGGTGTCAGGTCGGTCCTGTGCCGCATCGTTGACCGATATCGCCGAGCCGATGGACATGGTTGCCATCTTGGTGGGTGAGCCCGTACCGATCATCCGAGATGCCATTGCCTCCAAGGCCAAGTTCGCCATCGTCTTCGCCGCCGGGTTCAACGAGGTCGGCAAAGAAGGCGAGCGTCTCCAAGCCGAGATGGAATCGCTCATCGCCAACAGCGACCTGCACGTGCTCGGCCCCAATACCAACCTGAATGCGTTCGAAAAGTTCCGCGACGATCTGCCTGGACGGGCCATCGCCTTGGTCACCCAAAGTGGCCACCAGGGACGCCCGGTGTTCCAGGGTCAAGAGATTGGCATCCGGCTCTCGCATTGGGCGCCGGTCGGCAACGAAGCCGACCTCGAGACAGCCGACTTCATCGGCTACTTCTCCTCGCTCAAAGACACCGGCGCTGTGGCCTGTTACGTCGAGGGATTCAAGAGCGGACGGACCCTCCAACTCGCCGCCGACCAGGCGGCCCGGCGCAAGGTACCCATCGTCGCCGTCAAGGTGGGCCGGACCGCCGAAGGCACGTCCATGGCAAAGGCGCACACCGGCCACCTCACAGGATCCGACGCCGTGATTTCTTCGGTGTTCCGCCAGTTCGGCGTGACCCGGGTCGATGGGCTCGACCAGCTCCTCGAAGTGTCCGCGACGCTGGCCCGGACCAACCCGCCCTCAGCCGAGGCATTGCGCCGGTTGCGCCGAGGTGCGGGCGGTCGGGTCTGCGTGTATTCGATCTCGGGGGGGACCGGGGCCCACATGGCCGACCTGGTGGCCGCCGCCGGCCTGGAACTGCCCGAGTTGTCCAAGGACACCCAGCGCCAGCTGCACGAGTGGATCCCGCCATACCTGCGGGTTTCGAACCCGGTCGATAACGGCGGGCCCCCTGTGCGCGACTGGCGAGGCCCGAAGATCATCGAAGCGATCATCGCCGACCCCAACGTCGATTTGATCCTCTGCCCGATCACCGGCGCCCTGCCGTCGATGGCCGACAAACTGACCGAGGACCTGGTGCACGCAGCCTCGAAGACCGACAAGCCGCTCCTCGTGGTCTGGGGCTCCCCCACCGGCGACGAAGCGGCATACAAGCAGACGTTGCTCGGCAGTGCCGTACCGACCTTCCGAACCTTCTCCAACGCCGTGATGGCCACGAAGGCCTACTTCGACCACCATCGCTTCGTGGGCGGCTACAAGTCGCCCTTTGCCAAGCCAGTACTACGCAGTTCGCCCGCCGCCGCGAAGGCGGAGCGCCTGCTCTCTAAAAGCGCGCCACGTCTGCAACACGGCTCAACCTTGTCCGAACAGGACTCCAAGGCCCTCCTCTCGGCCTACGGCATCGCGCTGCCAAAGGAGCGGGTGGCCGACAGCGCCAAGGACGCGGTGAAGGCAGCCCGGGGAATTGGCTACCCCGTTGTCATGAAGGTGGCCTCGGCCGACATCACCCACAAATCCGACCTGGGCCTCGTCAAGGTCGGCGTGCGCTCCGACGATGAGGTGCGCGAGGTCTTCCGCCAGTTCACAAAACGCGCAGCAAAGGCCGCGCCCAAGGCGACCGTCGACGGGGTGTTGATAGCCGAGCAGGCCCAGGGCGTCGAAACCGTCGTCGGCATAGCCCAGGACGAGCTGTTCGGTCCGGTGGTCATGTTCGGCCTCGGCGGAGTGTTCATCGAGGTCCTAAAGGACGTGACCTTCCGGGTTCCCCCTTTCGCCGCTGACGAGGCATCGCGGATGCTCGGGGAGCTGGCCGGAGCCGCCCTCCTGGACGGTGCCCGCGGTGCCCCGGTGGCCGACCGTCGCGCAATCGTCGACGTGATCATGAAGGTCCAGCGGATGGCCGTGGACCTTTCCGACGTGGTGGCCGAGCTGGATGTGAACCCCCTGTTGGCCGGGCCGAACGGCGCGGTGGCGGCCGACGCCCTGGTCGTGCTGGCATAGGGCGCTCCTGTGGGCGACGCGACCGCAGACTGAGGGCAGAACGATGAGAGGACCTGGTGAGGCAATGAGCGAGTCGAACGGTGTCGGCGAGGACGTGATCCGCCGGATCGAAGGCGGGATTGCCTGGATCGTGCTCAACCGGCCCGATGCGGGTAACGCCATGACGACGGACATGCGCGACCAGATCTCGGAATGGCTCGACGACGCGTCGGCCGACCTGGCCGTGCGCGTGGTCGTTATCACGGCGGCCGGTGAGCGGGCCTTTTGCACCGGCGCCGACCTGCGCGGCGCCCGCGCTGCCCCGCGACCGCGCCCGTCGGGTGCCCCGGACAACGCGGTCGGCGACGGGGCCCGCGTGATCCGTACCGGCTGGCAGCGGCTGGTCAATGCTGTGCTCGATTGCGAGAAGCCCGTGATCGCCGGGGTCAACGGGACGGCGGCGGGGGGCGGCATGCACCTCGCCCTGGCATGCGACCTGGTCGTGGCGGCCGAAGAGTCGAAATTCATCGAGGTCTTCATCCGACGGGGGATCGCCCCCGACGCCGGCGGGGCCTGGCTGCTCACTCGCCTGGTGGGGATCCAAAAGGCAAAGGAACTGTTCTTCTTCGGCGACGACGTCCCGGCCTCAGAGGCCTACCGCATCGGGCTGGTGAACCGTCTGGTGCCCCGGGCCGAACTGGAGGCGACCCTGAAGGAGATGGCCGAGCGGCTGGCGAAGGGGCCGACCAAGGCCATTTCGATGGCCAAGTCACTCACCAACCGCGCGCTTGACGTCGACCGTGCGACCTCGCTCCACGACGAGGCCCTCGGACAAGAGCTTGTCACCCACACCGAGGACTCCCGCGAGGGAATCGCCAGCTTCGTCGAACGGCGCCCGGCAGAATTCAAGGGTTGGTAGAACCAGCGGACGAGGCCTCCACGCCGTAGGATTCCCCCATGGCCACAAAATCGAAGCCAGCCGGCGAGGCGAAGAAGCCAGGCCGCAGCGTGAAGGAAAAGCGGGCGGCCAAACAGGAGAAGCAGGCCGCCCAGGAGAAGGTGCGCAAAGGTTGGGAATCCAAGTAACTGCGGAACGCAGTTCAGCGGCACCGAATCGATAACGAGGTCGGCCCTCCACCCCGACCCGAGCGCTCCAATCCGACGGAACCGCTCGGGCCACCGACGTTTGACGAGGTCAGCCGGTCGGCACCGTCGTCGTCGTGGTGACGCCCGCCGCCGGCGCGGTGGTTGACGTCGTGGTGGTCGAGGTCGATGGTGTGGTCGTCTGGTTCTTGACGCTCGTGGTACTCGTCGGCGCGGTGGTTGACGTCGTGGTGGTCGAGGTCCCCCCCGACGTAGCAGTGCCCGACGACGTGGTGGACGTGGTCGTCGCCGGCGCGGTGGTCGATGTCGAGATGGGCGCGGTGGTCGTCGGTGGCGCGGGAGAAGGGACGAACGTCTGGCCGAACGAGGTACCGGTCCCGTGGGGGTCCGAGCCGAAGATCGCCGAGAGCGGTTTTCCGGCGATCAGCTCAATGCTGGTGACGGCGACCAAGGCAAGGACGAATACCCCAGCGATCGTCCCGAGCAACACCGGCCACCGCAGTGGCCACCGCGCCCCGCCTTCGTCACTGTCGGCGTCTTCACCACGGTCACCCGAGGCCAGTGCGCCCGCCGGCACCGGGCGCGTCCGCTCGGCCTGCGGCTGGCCGATCGTGTCCAGGCCTGGGTCTGTGACCGCGGCGGTCTCATCTGTGTCGATCCCCGTCGCGTTTTCGACTGCCAAAGTCGGCGCCTCGGTTTCCTCGTGGGTCACCGCACCCGCCGACTGGGTCTGGCCGAACCGGCGGAGGAGCTCGGAGGGTTTCGGGGCCTGGACCACCGCCTGCTTGACCACGTTGTGCCCGCGCTCGATCGACTGGGCAACCAGGGCGGTGGTGGTGGTCGCCAAGGCACTCCCGATGGCCACGCCGATCATCGTGCCCTTCACGCCGAAAAGAGAGGCAATCACCGCCGCCAGGGTTGCCCCTGCTGCGGACGCGAGGATCTGTTTAAGGCTGAGCTTCATGGAATGACCGTGACCCGTGGCGGGCCCCTTCTGGGGTGGCAACACGGGGCGGGAACAACTCTCAGGTTACTCGCGATCGAGCCTTCGACCGCCTTGGCGTGACCTGCGGGTCGGCTCTCGACCGTGGGGTGAACCAGGCGCCACGGGCGGCGACGCGGACCGACTCGGGCCGAGGCGTGAGCAGACCCCGGTGCCGGTTCAGGACCCGATCAGCGGGGTGCGCAAGCTGCCCTGTCGCTCGGGAGCCTGCCGGGGTCGGTGTTGCCAGGTGTCGTGGCAAGAGTCCGAGCAGAACCAGACCTCCTCGCCAAGGTTGTCGCGGTCGACCTCTTCGGCCACCTCCTTCGACAAGGGGATCCCGCAGACCGGGTCGTCCATCACGGGGCCGGCGAGTGGGCGCAGGCCGATCCGGGTAACCGGAATCGGCTTTTCGAGTCCCCGGACCATCGTCTCTTCTGTTGCCAAGACGGTGCCCCACTTCGGGAGGAGGTCGATCATCGATGTGGCGGTCAGTACCTCGCCGCTCTTGGCCAGATCGCACAGCCGGGCCGCCACATTGACCGAGTGGCCGATGTAGTCGTCACCTTCGAGCAGGATCACCGGGCCCGAGGAGACCCCGCAACGGATCTGGGTGGGTTGATCCCCTTTGGTCACCGCGCGCTGCATCTCGAGGGTCGCCGCCAGCACCGGAGTGGCTTCGACATTGACGAGCATGGCGCCGTCACCGAGCCACTTGGCGATGCGGACCCCACGGCGCGAGCAGATGTCACGGACGAGCATGCGGAACGTGCTGAGCACGCTGACCGCCCGCTCGTCCCCCTCCGATTCTGTGAGCGCGGAGAACCCCGACAGATCGACAAAGGCGAAATTTCGATGGACCCGCACGACCTGATGCTGGCACGTCTCGTGGGGTCCGTGCCGTGACCACGAACAGGCCGCCCGGGTTCAAAGGGCCCGGCGGGAGAACTGATCGGCCCCGGTGTCGAGGACCCAGTCGTGGCCGAGCCGAGCCAGGGGCCGACCCAAGAAGCCGAGGGCCCGCAAGAGGGTGTTACTCGGGGCGACCTCGGACACCACCCGGACCGAGCACCCTTCGGGATCGTCTTCTAACTCCAGCCGAGCGACTCCGCACACGTCCCCCGCTACCGAGGCTCTCACAAGGCTCGGAGCAGCCACTTCGGTCAGCGTGACCGTGAAGCGCAGCGAAAAGGGGAGGGGTGGGTGCACCTCGCATTCCCAATCGGCCCCGGCGATGAGCTCGGTGCCGGTGAACTCCTGCAGCCAGGGCAACCAAGTCGGGTACCGGGCCACCTCGCTCAAGGCGGCCCAGACCGAGTCGCGGGTCGCGTCAAAGTGATACCGGCGGTCCGAGTGGATCCGTCCCCGGGCCGATTCGAGCAAGTGCATCTCCGGTTCTACGGCGGGGGAGGCCCCAGAGATGGCCCGAGAACCGGGCTTCGTCACTGAACCCGGCAGGCCCCGTCGATGTCGAAGACCTGGTTGAACCGACCGAGCGCCAGCCAACAGGCCACGCAAAGTCCGAGGTCCACCAGCTCGGCGTCGCTGAAATGCTCATGCAGGCGCCCCCACAGCTCATCGTCGATTCGAAGATGATCAGTGGCATAGCGCTCGGCGAACTCGGCAGCCAGACCCTCCCGCTCGGTCGCTCCTTCCCAGGCGGTCCCCCGCCCAACGCCTTCGTAGAGCGCCTCTGGGACCGCTCCGGGATCCTCGGCCCGTCCCGGCACATCACGAGCCGTGCGGAAATCCTTGCAGAGCGAACAATCGTTGATCCGGGCGATGGTCGCCCGGGCGGCCTCAAACTCGCCCAG
>PMOE01000026.1:6712-32767 GCA_003161575.1 Acidimicrobiaceae bacterium
GTAGGGGGAGAGCCGGGTTCGGGCTCGACGATCGCGTTTCGCTCCGATACTGGCTAGGCCCTGAGCAGTTCGGGGTGGCGAGCGGCCACCATGGCCCGCAGACCGTCACGCCACGGCACGGTCGTCGGACCCACCAGGCGGTCCAAGAGCCCGTGGTCGATCTCGACGCTGTCGATGGTCCCGTCGGTCGGGGCAAAGTTGGCTTCCAGCCCGGTCAACTCGGCCAGGTACGTGCACCACTCCTCGATGCTCACAGCTTGATCACCGCCCCAGTTGACCACCGTGACCGGCGCGGCGGCGGCGGCCAGGAGACCGGGGATACTGCGCAAGATATCGTCCTGGTGGATCGGGTTGTACACACTCGGCGCGTCGATGTGCACTGGAATCGGTGACCCGTTGATGAGCATCTCAAGGTGGACCGTCGGCCACCCGCCGCCGTCACCGTAGGGCACCGACAGCCGGGCGATCGTCGTCGGCAGGCCGAATCGGCGGGCGCCCCAACGGGCCGTCGCCTCGGCCGCGATCTTGCAGATGCTGTAGGTACGCAGGAACGGCCACACGCCGTGGTTGTCTCCGAGGGGAGCGTCCTCGTCGAAGACTCGGTGTCCGGCTGGCTTGTACACCGCAGTCGTCGAGCAGTGCAGAAACGCCCGGGCGCCTTGATGATGCTCCATCAGCCAGGCCAGCCCGCCGCTGTTCGCCTCGAGATCGCTCACCCACTGATTCGACTTGGCCACTGCGAAGTTGAGCACGTAGTCGGCGTCGCCCGGCAGGTCGCCGACATCGCCGCTCGCCAGATCGATCCGGACGCAGCGCACGCCGCTGGCCTCGAGGTGGTCCCGGCTCGACGGATCGGCGAACCGAGCCGCGCCGTAGACCTCGTTGTTCTCGGCCAGGGCGATGGCCAATGGGCCACCCACCTGTCCGGTGGCGCCCGTGACGACGATCTTTGCCCCTTCAATGCCGCTTGTGGTCACGTTCACTCCTCCGCTCGGACGCCACGCCTGGCCGGTCGTGCGCTCCAAGAGCGACTGTGATGCCTGGTCGTCGGGCGATGTTAATGGCACACCGACCGGACCGTCGCCGGGGCCGCTCGGTGTGCTACAGCTATCGGACCATGAAACGACGGGCGCGGCCCTCCAACAACTACGAGCTCTTCACCTGCGCGCTGAAGGGACACGAGCTCGTTGGCGTCGACGCAGCGACGGTCACCGAGCAGGACGCCGTCTTCGCCCGGGAGGCCGACGGCGTCCGCTGGTACCGGTGTCTGCGCTGTGACGCCTGGATCCCCACGCCCCTGCCCGTCACGCCGGTCTCCGATACCGTCCCGACTCGAGAACAGGTCGAAATCCCCCTGCGCGGACCAGCGCTCCGGGACCGCTACGTCCTACGCCTGATCGCCTTGGACCGGTTCATACACGTGGTGGTGCTGACCGGTCTGGCCATCGTCATCTTCTTTTTTCTCGGACACCGCAGAGCCCTGCAAAGCGACTACAACCGGATCATGAGCGCATTCACGGGAGGGCCTGGCGGGACCAACGATCTGCACGGGTTTCTGGCCCATTTCAAACACTGGTTTTTTGTCAACCCGGCCCATCTCTACGAGGTTGGTATCGCGGCCCTCGCCTATGGAGCGCTCGAGGCCACTGAAATGGTGGGCCTGTGGTTCGCCAAGCGCTGGGCCGAATACCTCACCTTCATCGCCACCATCGTGTTCATCCCGCTCGAGGTGTACGAACTGGCCCATTCGATTACCACGCTCAAGCTCGCAACCTTCGCCATCAACCTGGCCATCGCCCTCTATCTCCTCTTGGCCAAGCGGCTCTTTGGCCTGCGCGGTGGCCACAAGGCGGTGATCGCTCGCCGCCGGGCACTTGGAGGCTGGGCGGCGGTGGAGGCGAACACCGTCTACCCGGCGAAGGTCTGACTCAATCGCCGGTGGTGCCGTCGATGCACTCGCGCAGCAAGTCGGCATGCCCGTTGTGCCGGGCGTATTCCTCGATCATGTGCACGACGATCCAGCGCATCGTGATCCCGCCACCGGGGTCCCGGGCATCGAGCGAGTCGGCACCGGCCAATATCTTGCGTGAGACGTCGCAGTCGTCCTTGAACGTTTCAATACCCTCATCGGCGTTCTCCGGCGCCGCCCGGTCGAAGTCGGCGTCTTCTTCTTCCTTGGTGCAGTAGTGGGACGGAGCCTCGAGTCCGGCGAAGACTCTGGCGAACCAGTTCCGTTCGACTTCGGCCATGTGGCGCACGAGGCCGAGGAGGGACAGTCCCGACGGCGGCACTGAACGCCGGGAGAGCTGCTCTGAGGTGAGCCCTTCGCACTTGTTCAGCAGGGTCACCCGGTGGAACTCCAGCCAGGATTCGAGCATCGGCCGCTCGGCGGCGACAAAGGGCGGCCATTGGCGCTCGATAGTCATGACGACATTGTGTCTGACGCAGACGACCAGGCAAGCAGCAGGTCGGGTTCTCTGTCCTCGTTTTCGCCGTCGGTGCGCCGAACCACACTGAAACCGTGCCTGCGGTAGAAGGCGATGGCCCGGAGGTTCTTTTGATAGACCCAGAGGTCGACGCCGCCCGGTGACGCCGAGAGGGACCATGCGAGAAGCAGGGCCCCGACCCCTTGGCTCTGGAAGTCCGGGTGGACGTAGAGGTGCTCGAGGCGGCCGCCTTCAAGCGCGGCGAAACCCACCACCGCGCCCCCGATTTCGGCCACTGCCACCCGACAGTCGGCGAAGACCTCGCCGGCCATCCACGACCGGGTCTCTTCGTCGCTGTGGAGCACGGGGAGGTAGGTCATCTCCCGGCGGGCGGCAAGGTGGATCTCGGCCACCTCCAACGCGTCCGCCGCCACCGCGTTGCGGATACTGGTCTGCATTGGGAGCCCCTGATCCTATCTGTCAGCGGGGCGGGATCGAGTACGTCACCTGGGCCTTGGCCACCAGCTCGTCGCGACCCTCTGAACGCATTGCGACGTCGACGACGGCTAGGTGGCGACCGAGTTTGAGCACCTCGCCCCATGCGAACAGGTCGACCATCTCGGGCTTGCGCAAGAAGTCGATGTGCAAGCTGGTGGTCACCGCCAGGGCGACCGGGCCGATCTGGGCGCAGACGGCGATCCACGCGGTGCTGTCGGCGAAAGCCATCAACGTGGGCCCCGAGACAGTGCCGCCTGGCCGGTCCCGGAGCGCTGCTTTGGGCAGACGCAGGCGGACACTGAGCCCGGCGGCCTCTTCCACCACGAAAAGCGGCGGGTAGTCGGGGAAGGCCTCAACGAGAAACCGCTGCAGGGCCTCGGCGTCCATGGCCGACATGGGGAACAGCGTATCCACGGCGGCCTGGCCATGGGGGCGCTTCTCGTGGCTCGGTCCACCCTTAGCTGAGATACTTGCGGAATGGAGCGCTACCAATGACCGTTCAGAGCCCCTCGGACCTGCTCCTCCCGGACCCTGAGCCCCGCGAGGTCCGCTACACGGTGATCTCGGTCGATGACCATTTGGTCGAACCGCCGGACATGTTTGAGGGACGACTGCCAGCGCGCTTCGTTGATCTCGCGCCGAAGGTCGTAGAGAACAGGCGCGGCCACCAGCTCTGGGATTTCGACGGCCAGCGCTACAGCCAGGTGGGAATGAACGCGGTGGCCGGACGGCGACCCGAGTCGGTGATCCTCGAGCCGACCCGCTTCGAGGACATGCGGCGAGGCTGTTGGGACATAGATGCCCGGATCGCCGACATGGACATCAACGGGGTCTGGGCGTCGCTCAACTTTCCCTCCCAGATCACCGGGTTCTCTGGGCGGGTCTTCTCGAGTGCTTCGGATCCCGAGCTCGGCCTGGCCGTCACGCGGGCCTTCAACGACTGGGTCTACGAGGCCTGGTGGCAGCCCTACCCCGACCGGATCATCCCGTGTGGCATCACCTACTTGACCGACCCCGAGAAGGGAGCGGCCGAGATCCGGCGCAACGCCGAGCGGGGGTTTCGGTCGGTGACGCTGCCCGAGCGACCTCACCGCATCGGGCTGCCGTCCATCTTTTCGGACTACTGGGAGCCGATCATCACCGCCTGTGCACAGACCCAGACGGTGATCTCCCTCCATGTGGGCTCCTCGGGGATGCCCGACATGCCGGCCGATTCGCCGATGGTCCCTCTCGGGGCCACCTTGTTCGGCCAGATGTCGCTCACGGCCTGTGCCGAGTGGCTCTGGTCGGGCGCCACCGTGCGCCATCCTGATCTCCAGATTGCCATGAGCGAGGGCGGAATCGGCTGGGTGGCCATGCTGATCGACCGGCTCGAGAACATCATGGACCGTTCCGGTTACGGCGAAGACTTCGCCAGCAGTGAGCTGCGCCCCGCTGAGGTGCTCCGGCGCAATTTCTGGTTCTGCAGTATCGACGATCCTTCGACGATCGACACCCGTCACACCATTGGGGTCGACCACATCATGGTGGAGGTCGATTACCCCCACGGCGACACGACCTGGCCCGACACCCAATCGGTCATCGAGAGCGCCTGGGGCCACCTGCCGATCGAAGAGCTGCACAAGATGACCCACGCCAACGCCGCCCGCCTCTACCGTTGGCAGGTGCCCGAGCGGTGCCGGCCATGACGTCTACTCCGCTCGCCCCGACCGCCCGGCGGTTGCTGCCCGAGCTCACCGCCCGACAGGAGTTGGCGGTGCTGGCCCGGGCGCTGTGGCGGGAGGGTTTCGACGACCACCTGGCCGGGCACATCACCTACCGCCAACCCGACGGCACCTTGTTGTGCAACCCGTGGATGGTGCTGTGGGAGGAACTCCGGCCCGAAGACGTCCTGCGCATCGACCTTGACGGGACGGTCATCGAGGGCGACTGGCCGGTTCCTCCCGGGATCCCTCTGCACACCGAGCTGCACAAACAGCGCCACGACGTGACCGTCGCCGTCCACAACCACCCGCGTTTTGCAACGATCTGGGCCGACGCCGGGCGCATCCCACCCTGTTACGACCAGAGCTCGGCCCTCGGCGGCGGGGAGCTCGTGCTGGTTGACGAGTATGACGGCCCGGTCAACGACCCGGGCTCCGCCGCCCGGGCCGTGCGGGCGCTCGGCCGCGCCGACATGGCGCTGTTGGCGAACCACGGGGTCTTCGTGCTGGGCGGGAGCATCCGGGCCGCCCACCAGCGGTCGGTGGCCATCGAGCAACGGTGCCGCAACGCCTGGCACGTCGAGGCCATCGGCGGGGGACGCCCCCTACCCGAGCCGGCCCGATCATTTTTCCAAAGGTCCGATGGCGAGGGCTTCATCGGGTTCTGGGAGGCCATGGCGCGCCGAGAGCTCCGTTTGGATCCCGGCCTCATCGCCCCGGACCGCTGAGCTCGGGCGGGGCCGACCGACCATGGCGCCGTGCGTCCTAGTCTTTCCCCTACCCGGCTGGACCGGGCCGGCGACTATGGCGGCGCCCAGCGGCGTGCGATGCCCGCTCGTCGTGGGGCGCCCATATCCTGGTAGGAGATGTCGAATCCGCCCCCACGGAGCGCCCCACCAACCGGCCCAGGCCCCGGGCAACGCTATTGGACCGCCCTCGAACTATTGGTCGGCGGGGGGTTGCTCGCAGTCGCCGCAGTCGCCGGCCTGTTGCTGGCGCATCGTCCGGGACCCAACCGCGTGGATGCCACGGGCTTTTTCTACCTTCCCGCCGATCCGGGTTCGATCCTGGCGAAGGAACTGGTGAAGCTGGGCTCGCTGCCGGTTCTTGTGATCGGTGTGGCCATGGTTTTCATGGTTGCGGTCTTTCGGGACCGGGCCCGGGCCGTCGCCTGTGCCGTCGCACCGATCGTCGCGGTGCTCGTGGTAGAGCACGTGGCCAAGCCCATGGTTGGCCGCCAGATCGGCCCGGGCCTCTTCACATACCCCTCAGGGACGGTGACGGTGACCGCGGCAATTGCGGCCGCGGTGTTTCTCGTCACCCCACGCCTCTTCCGACCACTCGCCGCTGTTGTCGGTGTCATCGCCATCGTCGGAGTGAGCGCCGGTGTGCTCGTGCTCCGGTGGCACTACCCAACCGACGTCGTCGGCGGATTCTGCGTGGGGGTCGGCTCGGTGTTCTTCATCGATGCGCTGGCCCACGTCCCCGGGCTCGTCCACGGTCGGCGAGGGCGCTCGGCCCAGACGGGATCGCAACCGGAGCGCCAAGAGGCCCTCGTTTCACCCTGAGCCACGTCGGGGTTCGGTGCAGATGGTAACCCCGCGCTTTCTCGAAGGTCCGTTGGTTGGAACGAGCATTCCACAGCGCGTCGGCACCACTGCGACGTGGCCCGCCTCAGGCCACGTGAGCCCGAGGACGCCGATTAGGCATCGACCAGTTCAGGAATTACCGCGTCGGGAACGGGAATTTCGGTCTTTTTCGCGGTGATCAACAACAGCGCCACCAGCGCCGCCGCAAGAATGGCACCAGTTCCCACCATGAAGCCGACGGTATAACCGTGGACCGGGGCGGCGATGCTCGTCGCTCTGCTGACACCGTGCACTGTGATGTAGCCGGCGACGGCGGTAGCGAAGATCGTGTTGAGTATCGCGGTGCCGAGCGATCCGCCGACCTGCTGGCTGGTGTTGAGCATGGCGCTCGCCACTCCGGCATCGTGATCACCTGCGCCTATCAGGGCGGTACTAGACATCGGGACGAAGGCAAACCCCAGACCGAGGCTCATGATGATCTCTGCCGGGAGGACGTGGGTGACGTAATTGGTGTCCACCCCGATCTGGGTGAGCCATGCCATGCCAACGGCACCGGCCAACAGGCCCCCGAACATCATCGGGCGCGGTCCCAGCTTTGGGAGGAACCTGCTGGCCACGGTGGCCGCCACGATGATCCCGGCCGAAAACGGCAGGAAGGCGAACCCGGACTTGAGGGCCGAGTAGTGCAACGTTCCTTGGAAATAGTACGTGAGGAACAAGAACATGCCGAGCATGCCGACGCCGAGGAGGAACGAACACAGGAAGGACCCACCCCGATTGCGATCGAGAAGGATCCGCATCGGGAGCAACGGGTGCGTCGTGCGCAGTTCGATCACAATGAACGCGGCAAGTAGGACACCGGCGAGGCCGAGGAATGCCAAGGTCGGGGTGGAGCTCCACCCGTTCGAGCTCGCCTTGGTGAAGCCGTAGACCAAGGAGACCAGCCCAGCGGTGACGGTGAGGGCACCGGGAATGTCGTACTTTGTGCTGCCGGTGGCCTTGCTCTCGTGGACGAGCACCGTCGCGGCGATGGCCGCGAATACAGAGATCGGAACGTTGACCAGAAGGCACCACCGCCACGACGCAAACTCGGTAAGCACGCCACCCATGATCAATCCGATCGCGGCTCCGCCTCCGGCAATCGCCCCGTAGACCCCGAAGGCCTTTGACCGCTCGGTGATCTCGGTGAATGTCACCGAGATCAGCGAAAGGGCGGCAGGTGCCATCAAGGCTGCAAAGGCGCCCTGCAGGGCGCGAGCACCAAAGAGCATTCCGGCATTCTGCGCAGCACCGCCGACCGCCGACGCGGCGGCAAATCCGAGCAATCCGATGATGAACATGCGCTTGCGACCCATGAAGTCGGCGATCCGACCGCCGAGAAGCAGTAATCCACCGAAGGCCAGCGTGTAGGCCGTTACCACCCACTGCCGGTTGGCGGTCGAGATGCCGAGCGCGTGTTGGGCTGAGGGCAAAGCGATGATCACGATCGACGCGTCCAAGACCACCATGAGCTGCGCGATGGCGATGATCCCGAGTGCCAGCCAGCGGCGGGGATCAGGGGCGGACCCCGCCGCAGCGGGCGGTCCGTCGGGAAATGGAGCGAGTTCGGTGGTTGTCATGGGAACCTCGTTGTGGTTGCTATGTCGGATTCGGGCTACAAGTGTTTGGGGATGCAACCCAGAGCGCGCGGTGACGTCTTTTCGGGGCCACCAGCGGTCCCAGGGGGTGCTTCAGGTCGTCTTGGCTGGTTGGAGAAGCCGAAGGGCGACGTCGTCGACCAAATGTGTGAGGAACGCCTCGTCCAATGGTTCGCCCTGGATGATCATGCGCATAAGCACCATGGGTTGTAGGACTTCGAGCAACACGGCCGGCTCGGTGGCTGCTGCCACCTCACCCCGGGCAATGGCTTGGTCCAAGATCGCCTGGACCACGACTTGCTTGCCTTCGCTCATCTGTGAACGCATCAAGTCAGCCAGCACCGCGTCTGAGCGCATGGCCCACACCACGGCGGCCATGAGCGCGCCGTCCTGTTCGTTCAAGGCGTCAGCCATGCCTTCGAGCCAGGCCAAAAGATCAGTGCGCAGCGTGCCGGTCTCAGGGATGACGTACTGCTCGCAGGACCGACAGCGAACGGCTTCGGCAACCACTTCGGCCTTTCCGGACCAGTGTCGGTAGATGGTGGCCTTGCTCGAGCGTGCCCGCTCAGCGATGGCGTCCATGCTCACGTTGTCGTAGCCGACCTCCACCACCAGCTCGAGCGCGGCGGCCAAGATCGCCGACTCTCGGGCTTCGGATCGCGGCCGTGGGGAATTCGAGGATGTGCCGTCGGTGGCCGGGGTCGATGCAAGAGCGGACTCGGGCATGGCGGACTCCTTTCTCCCTCTCGGTGGCCGTCATCACTAGCAAACGAAACGGTTTCGTTCACCATACCCGACGGACGAACAAAACGCAACCGTTTCGTTTCGTTTATCCGCCGATTCTTCCGGAGATGGCTTGCCACCAGGGATTCAGGTGGCCGTCGCCCCTGATCGGGCACCTCGTTCGCCGCTCGTTGGCCCAGGCGCTCGTTCGACACCGACCCAGGCGCGCTCCCGCTCCCCGGGCGCGCGCCAACGCCGCCGTGGCAGGCGACGTCCGGACTTCGGACCAACGGTTGCGAGCGGCTCGCTCGAATGGGACCGGCTCAGCCCAGTCGTTCGATGACGGTGGCGTTGGCCTGGCCGCCGCCCTCGCACATTGTCTGAAACCCGAAGCGGCCGCCCACCGACTCGAGTTGATTCAGCAGCGTCCCGGCGATGCGGACACCGCTCGCCCCGAGTGGGTGACCGATAGCGATCGCCCCACCGCGGGGGTTGTACTTGCCGGGATCGGGCTTGAACGCCTCTTGCCACATGAGGGCGATCGAGGCGAACGCCTCGTTGCACTCCATGGCATCGAAATCCTCGATCGTCATGCCGGAGCGCTCCAGCAGCTTCTCGGTGGCCGGGACGGGAGCGGACAGGACGACGGCCGCATCGTCGGCGGCCACCGCGAAGTGAGCGAAGCGGGCCCGGATGGGCAGACCCAGTTTCTCGGCCACCGATCGCTCGGCAATGAGCATGGCGGCGGCACCATCGGTCATCTGCGAGGAGTTCCCCGCCGTAATGTCGGGGGCGGTCTCTGGCTCCCAGTTCTGGGCGGGCGGGAGACCGGCCATGATCTCCATGGTGCCACCCCGTCGGATGCCCTCATCGGACTCGAGCAACTCGTCGGTCAGGTTCCCCTCCTCGTCTTTTTTCGGCACCGGGATCGCCTCTTTGGCGAAGTGGCCGCTCTCCCAAGCCTCGGCCGCCCGCTGGTGGCTCCGGAGCGAGAAGGCGTCCATGTCCTCGCGCGTAATCCCCCACTTGTCGGCAAGTACCTGGGCCACCCGGAACTGCGCCCAGAGGCGCCCCTCGATCTGTTCGAGGAACGACGGCGGGAACGGTCCGGTTCCCCCGCGCGCGTTCGCGGCGAGCGGGACGCGGCTCATGGCCTCGACCCCGCAGGCGACCACCAGGTCGTAATGACCAGCGACCACGCCGGCCGCCCCGAAGTGCATGGCCTGTTGAGAAGAACCGCACTGACGGTCGACCGTGGTGGCAGGCACGTGTTGGGGCAGGCCTGCGGCCACCCAGGCGTTGCGGGTCACATTCGTGCTCTGTTCCCCCACCTGGGTCACGCAGCCGCCGATCACATCGTCCACTGAAGATGGATCGACACCGCTGCGCTCGACTAGGTGGGACAGGGCAAAGGCGAGCAGGTCGACAGGATGCCAGTTGGCGAGCGCGCCGCCCCGCTTGCCGAACGTCGTCCGCAGGACGTCGACGATCACCGCGTCTCGAACCTCGGTCACGATTGCTCCTCTCGATCGGGTTTCTCCCGCTTGGATCGGCCGATGGACCAGCGACGGTCTCGCCGTGATTGGATCACCGGGTCGACCGGACCCGGGTGAGGCGCCGGCGGCTCCCCATCAAACAGCACCGTGCGATCGCCCCGGGCGGCCAGCACCTTTTCCACCTCTACCATCGCTTCGGAGGACGCTCCGGCGAAGGCGACGCTGCCGTGCTCGAGGACGACCGCGGTGGAGGCGAGACTGAGGGCCCGGTCCACCTGTTGTTCGACCACCAAGAGTGCGGTGCCGGTGGCATTGATCCGCCGGAGCCCGTCGTAGACGGCGTCCACCACGACCGGCGCCAGGCCCAAGGAGAGTTCGTCGGCCACCAAGAGCCGGGGGGGGACCACGAGCACTTTGGCCAATGAGAGCAGTCGCTGCTGGCCCCCCGACAGGGTGCCGCCGCGCTGTTTGCGACGTTGGCCGAGGATCGGGAAGGCCTCATAGGCCGCGGCCAGGGACTGGGCCACCTTCTGGCGTCCGGCACGCTGGCGGAAGACCAGCGTGAGGTTCTCCTCCACCGTCAGGTTGGCAAAGATCCCGCGCCCCTCGGGCACGTGGGCCGCACCGGCCCGGGCGATCTTGTAGGCGGGTTTGTTCGTCAGGTCCGTTCCGTCGAGTCGGATGCTCCCGCTCGTGGTCGGAAGCAGCCCGGTGACCACTCGGGCCACGGTGGACTTCCCCGCACCGTTCGAACCGAGCAGGGCGACGATCCCGCCGGCGGGAACCGAGAGGCTCACATCGAACAGGGCGCGATAGGGGCCGTAGGCCGCGCTCACGTGGTCCACCTCGAGGGCCGGGGTGCTCGTCGGGGGTGCGGCGCCCCCGGGGGCCGAGGTGGCCGCGGCTGGACCCGGGCTCATGTCGTCGTACCGAGGTAAGCGTGGCGGACCTCGGGGTCGCCCATCACCTCGTCGAAGGTGCCTTCGGCGATTACCTGGCCCAGATCCATCACGATGGTCCGATCAACGCACTCGCCGACCATGCCGAGATCGTGCTCGACCAGCAAAACGGCCATTCCGCGCTCTTTTTGGAGGGTCCGGAGCACCGTGGCTAGCTCCGCGGTCTCGTGCACGTCGAGCCCCGACGACGGTTCGTCGGCCATGAGCAACTGGGGTTCGCCGACCAGAGCTCTACCGAGTTCCACCAGCCGGCACAAGCCCAGCCCGAGGGCCGAGACCGGCGTGCCGGCGATGTCGGTGATGCCGATCAGTTCGAGCACGTCTTCCACTCGGCCGCGCTCATCACTGCTCGGCCGACTCAGGTTGCACAGGTCCTTCCACAGCCGGCCCTCGCCTCGGCGGGCCTGCTCGGCGACCAAGAGGTGCTCGCGCACTGTCATGTCGGGAAACACCTCGATCCGTTGGTAGGTGCGCCCGATCCCGAGTCGAGCCCGTTTGTACGTGGGCATCCGGCCGAGATCGATCCCGGCGAACTCCACCGCGCCGGACTCGGCCCGTAGCTGCCCACAGATGCAGTTGAACAGGGTCGTTTTCCCGGCCCCGTTGGGGCCGACCAGCCCCACGCACTCACCGCGCTCGACAACGAACGTGACCTCCCGGACGGCCTGGATGCCGCCGAAGTACTTCGACACGCCGCGCACCATCAGCAAAGGCGCGGGATCCCCGAGCAGCCCGGTCGGCGTCCGGCCCCTGATCGAACCCGACGACGGGTCCGGTACGACACCGGGAACTTCACTCATGGGGACCAACGCCTGTGGCCGGAAGGGCCGTCCCTGGGCTCGGCCCGCCGTCCCTCGCTGCCGCCAGGCCCGGGGGTGACCCCTTGGTGAAGAAGAGTCGATCGAAGCGGGTGGTCCACGTTCGCTTCTGGAACTCGAGCACACCTTCGGGGTGCGAGGCGTAGGTAAGGGCCCCGAAGGCGAACAGCACGAAGACCAAGCTGTTCCCGCCAAAGCGGCCCGGGAGGTACGTCACCAGCTGTTCGATGACGGTGAGCCCGATCCCCGCTTGTATCGCGCCCTCGACGGTGCTCACACCGGTTGTGACCACCACGACGACGAAGACGAGCGACAACTCGGCGTTGAAGCTGTTGGCGTTGACGTTTGTCTGGAAGAGGCTGTAGATGGTGCCGCCTATCCCGGCCACCGCCCCCGACAGGGCGAAAATCATGACGCGTTGCCAGGTGAGGTTGATCCCGATTCCTGCCGCGGCGGTCTCGCTCCCCCGCATCGCCCCGAGGTAGTGGCCGATGGTGCCTTTGCGGATCTGAAGGATGGCCAGGGTGACGACGACCAGCACGGCCACGCCCACAACGAACAGCGCGTGCCCATTGGGGTTGAAGATGCCCAGACCCGCCCATTTACTCTTCAAGGTGAGCCCCGATTGGCCCCCGTTGACGGCGGTGCGCGAGAACACGGCCTGGTCGAACACCAGCGCGGCGGCGAGTGTCATCAGGGCCAGGCCGAGACCCTTCAGCCGGAGGGAGACCAGCGCCAGGATGACCGCGACCCCAGCCGCCAACGCTGCGCCGACGATGCCGCCGACCAAGAGGCTGAGCCCGAAGTGACTGGCCAGCTGGCCGGCGGTGAACGCGCCGATCCCGGCGAGTGTCGCCTGCGCCAGTGAGAGCTGGCCGCCCATCCCGGTGATCAACGTGATGGAGAGGAAGATCACCGAGAAGGCGATGCCCTGATTGAATACGCCCTCCCAGGTCCGGGGCATCCAGGTCAACATGGACACGGCGAAGGCCACGAGGAGCACGTAAAACGCGACCCGGATGATCTTGTCCATTGTCGGCGCTCGCGAGGCGGCCGCTGTGGGCGGCGTCGGCGGATCGACCGAGGCAAGGGGATCCTTGGTGTCGTCGAGGCTCCGCATCCCGGGCACGAACAGCAGGGCCGCCACCAACACGATCATCGGGAGCACCGGCAGCACCGAGTCATAGAGGATGCCCCCGGTCGGAAGATAGCCCTCCGCGGTGAGCTCGACGATGCCCAGTCCGATAGCCACCAGTGCGGCCGTCGGCATGGATCGCAGCACCCCCCATGCGGCCGCGGCGATCGCCGTCACCATCAAGGTGATGTAGTTCTCGGGTTGCAATTGGGCGAATTGGGGGGCGAGCAGGACGCCGGCCAACCCGGCCAGCAGGCTGGAGATGGCCCAGGCGCTGGCCACCACCCGGTCGGCGTTGATCCCATCAAGCTGGACCAGTCGACGGCTCTCGACCGCGCCGCGCATCTTGAGCCCGAGGCTGGTGTACCGCATGAGCACGACCATCGCCACAAGGACGACCGCCGTAACGATCACCGTGGACAAGAAGATGCCGTTGATGGGGACGTCTTGGAGCCCGAACAAGTGGAAGTAGACGTCATTCGGATTGAACAGGATGCTCGGGACATTGTAGAAGGGCTGGTTGGTGAAGATGACCGTCAACAATGACGGGATGCCGACCAGAAGGCTGATGCCCGTAACGACCTTGGCCATCGAGTTGGTGTTCGGGATGCGCCGGAACAAGAAGTAATCGAATGCCAGCCCGATGGCCGGCGCCAGCAGCACCACCGACACAAAGAAGGCCAGCCAGACCGGCCAGTGCTCGTTGAGAGTCAGAATGCTGAAGATGAAGGCTGAGGTGTACGCCTGGGCGGCAAAGGCGAAGTTAAAGACCCCCGTCGCCTGGTAGGTGAGGATGAGACCGACCGCGAACAGCGCGTAGGTACACCCGTAGGGAATGCCGGGAATGGCGAACCCCAAGAACTGCTCCACCCTCGACCCCCGTGCCCTTACTCGGTCCCGCTCCCGTCGACCTTAGGTTCCGGGCGTTCCTGCGGGAGGGGTGGCGAGGACCGGATTCTTCACGCTCGGGCCGAAACAGACGAACACCTGATGTCCCTGCAGGAAACTCGCGACGAACGTCTTTCCTTTCACCTGGATGAAGGCGCTACAGCTCGGGTAGGTGGGCCGGAGGTGCGAGTTGGTCCAGTTGACCGGGGTTGTCAGACCACCGGCCGTGAAGTTGGTCATCTTGTTGGTCAGGGCGACCACGTTGGCCTGCGTGAGGTTTTTGCCCGCTGCCTTCACCCCTGCGGCGAACAGCGAGGCCGACTCCCAACCCTGGATCGCCACTTCGTCGTAGACGTACTTCGGCGCGTACTTCTTCATTGCCGAAAGGTACGTCTTGAGCCCCGGGTAGTACTTGGTCGGCGAAGAGAACGGTACGTGCTGGATGTTGAAGTACACACCGTTCATGAGGCTGGCGTACTGGTCGAGGGTCGATTGGTCGTTTCCGTTCAACCACAGCTGGGTGATTTTCAGACCGTACTGCTGGATCGCCCGGGCCATGGCGATGTTGCCGGTGACATCCATACAACTGAGCACCATGTCCGACCCCGCCTGCTGCATCCGCTGGACGTCGGAGGACACCCCGGACCCGGGGTACTGGATATTGACGTCGACATAGCTGACGTTGACCCCCGCCTTCTTCAACAAGTTGGCGGTGGTCTGGCAGGGGGCCGAGGACGCGGCGATGTTGTACCCGACAATGGCCACCGACTTGAGCTTCAACTTCTTGATGAAGTACGCCCAGGCGGGCACCCCGCAGGCATAACAGAGGAAGGACCCGCCGGCGGCGAACAGGTTCGGCGCCGGGGTCCAGTTGCCCGTCACGTCGTAGCCGTAGGTGGGTGTCGCGGTCGAAACGAAGTAGTTCGGAGAGAAGAAGGCGGTGGCCATGCCCACCGCGGCGAACGCGTGGTCCTGGTCGATCAGGGTGTGGGTCAGTTGGGTGAACTGACTGGGATTGCCCCCGTCATCGAGGTTGTAGGCGAGGTTGAGATGGCGGCCGTTGATCCCACCCTGGGAGTTGATCCAGTCGAAGTAGGCCCGGATACCCGGCACGAGTGACTCGAAGTTCGAGGCGATGGGGCCGGTGAGCGTGGAGATGGCCCCGGCGTTGATCTGGGTTGCGGTCACCCCCGGAGCCGACGAGCTGCTGGCGGCCCCGGCCGGTGCGACGGCGCTCAGGGTGACGCTGGTGGTGACCAAGATCGCGAGCGCCGTCAACGCTCCGATCCACCGCATCATGTGAAGTCGACCTCGCATGCCGCCCCCTCCTCATCTCATCAACGAGCCCTTGCCACCAGCCCATATTGCCCCTCGCACACGACGAGCGGAGGGCGCCCCGCGCTAGACCCCGTTCCTGACATCCTTGTCAGGTTCCCGTCACTGTAGCGGCGCTCCACGTCCATCGTCAGTTGGTCCGCCCGGTGCGTCCTCGAGGCTCATCGCCCACCTCTTGAACGACCCGACCCCGGTCTGGGGGTGGCCCCCACCAACCTCATCGCCTCTCCTCATGGCCCAACTCAGTGCCCGACCACGGCGCCCGACCTCAGCGAAGGAAGACCCGCTCTCGGTCGTACTCCCGCAGGGCCAGGGCCTCGGCCATACCGACCGGGGGCAATTCCTCGACGGCAGGGACGATGTCGGGCTCCCAACCACAAGACGCCACGAGTTCTCGCACCCGGTCGGCGAGGGGCCCCGGACCAGCGGGGACCGCGGCCAACCGGAGGGCGCCGTCGAGCCGACGCAGGATCCCGAGGTTGGTCACCACGCTCGACACCCGGCTGCCCGGTGACGTCACGTAGGCCACCGTCGCTGGCAGACGCTCGGGGCGCGCCAGGGTGATCACCACGCAAGCCGCAGCCCGACTGGCCACGTCGTTCGCCCCGCCCGAGCCGACCAAGAACCGGTCGGCCAGCCGGGTCGAGTTGAGGTTGCCCTCTCGGTCCACTTCGGCCGCACCGAGGCACCCGATCACCGTGCTCCCCGAGCCGCCCACCACCAGACCGAGCACGGTGGACGCGTCCGAGAGGAAGGGCGTCGTCGGAAAGACCCGGTGGTTGAAGATGTACGGATCGGCCGGGGTCGGCTCGTAGCCCCACAGACCGAGCTCAGCGGTCAGCACTACGGGGCGCCCCTCGGCCCGGGCCCGGGCGACCGCGACCCACGCTGCCAGGTTGGCCACCCCGGCCCCGGCGAGCACCGCGTCGGCGTTGTGGCGATCCACGGTGACGCCGACCTCTCGGGCACCGAGGCCGGCCGCAACCTCCCATGCGCTGATCGGCTCATCGACGGGCACCGGGTGCGATTCGGCGTCGTCGAGCCAGCTCGCCGGATCCGAGCGACCGACGAGCCACTCCAACCGCTCTTGGCCGAGCACCGCCAGGTAGCCCTCGTGGTCGTGCGGTTCGAGCGCGTAGGTGCGGGCGAAAGCGCCGAAGTCACCCCGGGCGGCGCGTGCCGCCTCGATCCAAAATGGGACGTCCTCGCCGTAGCTGCGCACCGGAAGCCCAGGAGCGAAGCAGCCACCGGGGTGGGCACCGAAGGGTGTCTCGACGACCGCCAGCACCCGGTGGCCCGGGATCTTCACCCGGTAGCCGAGCCCGGTCAGGTCCTCGACCACCTTCTCGACCGTGGCCACCACGCCGCGCCTTGCGGCCCAGGCGCCCCAGACCCCTTCGAGGAGCGGCTCGGAGAAGGCCAGGTTCCCGGCTCGGTCGGCGACCGCCGCGTGGACGAGGGCGACATCGGGGGCGAGCGGGGCGAGGAGGCCGACCGGCCCGAGGGGTGAGTCGACCAGGCTGAATGCGTCGTTGGCGGCCATCGAAGACCCGACGATCGATCCGGTGACCGCGCCAGGAAGGCCCCGGGCTGCGGCCTCCAGACGTTGGGCCAACGTCAGGATCGACCAGTGCTCTATTTCGACGGCGCCCGACTCGTAGGCGCGAGCGAAGATGGGGTTTGGGGCATAGGTCGGGAAGCTGTTCCCCGAATAGGCCGTGACCACCCGGCGCAGCAGCCCTCCCTCGAAGAACAGCGCACCGAGGGCCCCCAGGCTGGTCATGACCAGCGTGAATCCGGGATCGGTTCCCCAGAACTGGCGGGCCATCTCCCGTGCCGCCGCCGTCCAACGGCTGTGGCCGAGCATTACGTGCACCGAGTCGCCCGGGTGCACGTGCCGCTCGATGGCGTCAGCCAGAGAGGTGCTCTTTATTTGCACTTGTTCCCCTCGCGTCCGAGCCGGCGCCGGGACACGGACTCTCCGTCGAACCTGACCACGATGTCAGGCTACCCAGCCGGGACTACCATGCACGAGGCATGGGCGCGACTCGAGCCCGCGGCGTCGAGGCACGAGCGCCCCGGAAACAGCCGGCGGGGACCAACAGCAAGGGACGGGCCGCCGCGATGCGGGCGTCCCGCTCGGATACACCGCGCGCTGATCGCCAGGCAACGAAGGCTGCGGCGGCCCGTGGCGCGCCAAAAATCCCGCCGCGCACTACGGGGAAACCTCGGCGCGCCGGCATAACGGCGTCGACCCCGGCCCCCGGGGCAAAGTCGAAGAAGACCGGCGGCGGGCGAGCCGCCAGTCCTCGCACCGGCGCAGTGCTTCTGGCCCCCTTCGACGGTTCGATCGAGCCCGGCGGCGGCCCGGCGAGCCGGCGGGCCTTGCGCAACCAGGGACGCCGGACGATGCGCAAGCTCCTCGACGCGGCAATGGAGGCCTTCGACCGGCGCGGGTATCACGCCACCCGGGTCAACGACGTGGTCGAGATCGCCAAGACCTCACACGGCACCTTCTACCTCTACTTCTCCAACAAAGAGGATCTCCTGCGCGCCCTGGCCGGTGAAGCCGGTGAGGTGGTGGCCGCCCTCGACACCGCCCTCGGGCCGGTGGGACCGAATGATCAGGGCTGGCGCGAGCTGCGGCGCTGGATGGAGGGCTTCTCCGAAGCCTGGCAGCGCTACGCCCCTGTCCTGCGGGCGTGGACGGACCTGGCCATGAGTGACGCCGAGTTGTCGGCCCAGGGACACGCGGCGGCCGGCGGCGTGGCCCGCACCCTGGCCAGTCGCATCGCCGAAACCGGGCCGCAACCGGGCATCGACCCCAACGCCGCGGCCGAAGCGGTGGTGGCCATGGTCGACCGCTTCCACTACCTCCGGCAGTTCGCCGGCGAACCGGTCGACGCCAGTGCCCTCGACACGCTCACCACCATGGTCCATCGGGCCCTCTTCGGCGGTGGGATCCCGCCCCTCGTGTCCCTGGCCCGAGACGGATCAGCACCGCCGGCACCGAAAAAGACCAGGGCTGCCAACGGGGCGAGAAAGAAGGCCTGACCCCGATCAGGGTTTCTCGGGCGACGCCTTCCCCCGGCCGGCCTCGGTCCGCCCCTTCTCCCAACCCCGGCGGGCCCAGGGCAGGGCCTCCACCGCTGACAACAGGCCGAAGGCGGGCTGCGTGAGCACGATGCTTCCGGCGATCTCGTCCCAGGTCGCTCCCACCTCGGCTGCCAGCATGGCGTGACGCATCACCCCCGGCGGATTGCGCAGGATCACCGTGCACACCATCCGGATGAGCTCGTGGGTCTTGCGGTCGGGGGCCCGCAGGGAGTCGATCTGGGCCAGCCAACCGTTCTGGGCCTCGTGCAACCCCGGAGCGACGGCATGGAGCTCGGCCTCGAAGGGGAAATTCCAGTCGTCGCTCTGATCGTCCGGACGGCTGCTCTCCTTGGGACCCACCTGGCCACCTCCTGGCCCCAGCATGGCAGAGAGCCGCGATGGGACCAAGAAGGCGTCGACCATCCCTACGTGGTCGGCCCCATGCTGCGAAAACGCTCGTAGCGCTTGTCGGCGGCCTCTTGCCACACGGCATCGGGCTCGACGCGAAATCCGACACGGGCCCATCGGCGAGCCCCGTCGAACGACTGCTCCAGGCCGGCGGCCAGACGGGCCATGTAGGCCGCCCCCAGGGCCGAGCCCTCGTGCACGGCCACGACGTCGACGGGGAGTCCCGCCGCATCGGCCAGGGCCTGCATCCATGCGCCCACGCGCGTCCCACCCCCGCTGGCCACGATCCGACGCGCCTTGATCTGGCCGAGATCGAGCATGTGACGGACGACGAAGCCCGTGGCCTCGAAGGCGGCCCGTTCGAGGGCGGTGGCGTCATGGGTGATGTCGAGGCCCTGGAGAGCCGATCGCAAGGTGGTGTCGTTGTACGGCACCCGCTCCCCGCGCAGATACGGCGTCCACACCGGCACCCGGTCGGGGTGCCCCCGACGTGGCGGCAAGTGCCCGTCGTCGCCGTCGGCGCCGGAGCTGCCCCTTCGACGCGACAACGGCGGCCGGCGGGGCCCGTGCAACAGCGATCGGGCCCAGTCGACGAAGAGTGCACCGGCGTTGCTCGGTCCGCCCACGAGCATCTTGCCCGGCACCGTGTGGGGGATGGTCCACACACCGGGCCCTTCGACGTGTTCGTCCACGACGGCCCACACGATCAGGGTGGCCCCACAGATCACGAGGACGTCACCGGCGTTGTCGGCGCCCGAGACGATCTGGTCGCACAGGGCGTCCACGGTGCCACCGGCCAGCGCCGCGTCGGTTCCCGTGACCGTGCCGGCGCGCGCACCCATGGGCACGATCAGCGGCATCTGCGACGCGTCCACGCCGACGTCGCGCAATTTGTCGACGTCCCACTGCCCGGCACTGAGCAACGAACCCGACATCAGGGCCACGCCGGAGTCGATGGCCGCCACCCCGCTCAAGGCGAAGTTGGCCACGGCCTGCGCCGGCCAGTAGCCAAAGGCGTCGGGCGTGCCGGCCGCCGCCCAGCGCAGGAATCCCTCGGCGTCGGGCATGGTGTCGCCCACCGAGGACTGCTTCGGGCTGCTGGTGGCCATCTCGGAATCCGGCTCGAGCGAACGACGACCACGAGCGTCGCCGTAGAGCAGGCCGGGTGACCGGGGACGGCCACGGCGGTCCACCGCCGTCATGGACGGCACCATGGCGCAGACGCACACCCCGTCGAGTGGATCACCGGGAGACCGGACGGCGGCCAGGGCCTGGAGCGGGCCCCGGCGCCACGCCCGGCCGGCGTCGTGCTCGAGCTCGTCGGGTTCGGGCGAGATCAGCCGGTGGGGGACGCGGGACCGCGCCAGCACCGTGCCCGACTCGTCCACCGCCACGGCCTTCACCGCCGTCGTCCCGATGTCGATGCCGACAGTCACCGAGCCGGGGTCCACCGCCGTCACGGGGCCCCGCCGATGGTCGGGATCAGCGCCGGTCCGTGGTTACCGAGCGGCCCCGACGGGCCACCGGTGCCCGTGCCCCAGCCGACCACTCGCGGGCTCCCCGTCACGTCGATCCTCCCACCGGCTCACACTACAGAAGGCGAGCTCGCGCCCGGCGTGGGGCCGGCGGGCTCGAACAACGGAAGGTTGCGACCGTCCGACAACTCCTCCCATGTGACAGCCACCCGCATACCCACCCGGACCTCGTCGGGTGGGCACCCGACCACGTTGGACATCATCCGCACGCCGTCGTCGAGGTCGATCAGCGCGATCGTGTACGGCGCCGTGAGGTTCGGGTTCTGCGGATTGTGCTCGACGGTGTAGGTGTGGACACTGCCGGTACCGGCGGACGGCCGCCACTCCAACCGGCTACCCAGACACCGAGGACAGACGTCGCGGGGGAAGAAGACGGCGTGGCCGCAGTCGACACACCATTGCATCAGCAACCTGCGCCGCCGCGTCGCCTCCCAGAACGGCTCGCTGGTGTCGGTGACGGGCGGTTCGAGCCTCCGGGGTCGTTCGCCGGCCTCACTCACAGGGTGGCTTCCGTTCCGAGCACGATGGTGGACATGCACGACAGCACCATCCCCGAACCGTGGGCCACCGCCACCTCGGCCCCGTCGACCTGACGGGCCCCGCATTCGCCTCGTAGCTGGCGAACGGCCTCGACCAGAAGGAACATCCCGTACATGCCGGGATGGGTGTAGGACAGACCCCCACCGTTGGTGTTCATGGGCAGCGAGCCCCCCGGACCGGTCTTCCCGTCCTCGACGAAGGGGCCACCCTCCCCTTTGGCGCAGAAGCCGAGGTCCTCGAGGTGCAGCAGGGCAGTGATGGTGAAGCTGTCGTAACCCATCAGCACATCCACGTCCTGCGGCTTCACACCGGCCATGGCGAAGGCGTTGGCCCCCGACACGGCACCGGGGGTGACGGTGAGATCGGGCATCTCGCTGATCATGGCGTGGTCGTGACAGGTCCCGGCTCCGAGCACGAAGACGGGGGGCTTGGCCAGGTCCCGGGCCCGCTCGGCGCTGGTCATGACGAAGGCGCCGGCGCCGTCGGTGACCAGACAGCAGTCGAGGAGGTGGAGCGGAGTGCTCTGCAGGGGCGAGGCCAGCACATCCTCGACGGTGATGGGGTCCCGGTAGCGGGCCTTCGGATTCATGGCGGCCCATTGACGGGTACTCACGGCGATCTGGGCCAGCTGTTCCGAGGTCGTCCCGTACTGGTACATGTGCCGGGTAGCGGCCATGGCGTAGGGACCCATGGGCATGCGCAGCCCGAAGGGCAGCTCCCACTCAACGGCGGGATTGGGCCCCATCATCGGCCGCCCCCCCATGGGCACCCGGCGTCGGGTGCGGTCGCTGCGGGGAGTCGAGGCGTAGACGCCGACGACCACGTCGCACAGACCAGCGTTGATGGCGGCGGCGGCATGCTCGACGTGGATCTCGTAGCTGGAGCCGCCCGTATGGGTCGAGTCGGTGTAGCGGGGGTGGATGCCCAGGTATTCGGCCAGGGCGACGGAGGAATTGGCGTGGGCCACGCCGTCGACATCGGACAGCGACAGTCCGGCATCGCCGAGAGCCTCACCGATCATGGCCGCTTCGAGGGCCCGCCCGCTCAGCTCCAGCTCGCCCGTCGGGGAGGCGTCGTCGGCCACTCCCACCAGTGCCGATGCACCTTTCAGACTCCTCACACGTGGTCCCTTCCCACACGAGCGGTAATGACAGCCGTGTTACTCACTACCATATGTGCGGGCAGCGAGAGCCATCTTCCGAAGGTTCGACCGATCGTCCACCGTGAGGACTGAACGTGACCGACACCGCGACGTCGACCGACGAGTTGCTGAGCGAACTGCGGGCGTGGCTGGAGCAGAACTGGGACCCCGACCTCACCGTCGGTGGGTGGTGGGAGCGCCTGGGCCTGGCCGGTTGGTCCGCCCCGGGGCTGCCCCCGAACGCCTACGGCCGGTCCGTCGCCCGGGCCGACGCCGTGGCGCTGGCCAATGAGATCACCGCCTTCGGGGCTCTGGGGGCACCGGCCGGCCTCGGGCTGCTGCTCGCCGCACCGACCATCGCCACCCACGGGACCCAGGAGCAGATCGACCTCTACGTCCGCGACATCGTCACCGGCCAGAAGGCGTGGTGCCAGCTCTTCAGCGAGCCCCAGGCCGGTTCCGACCTGGCCGGCCTGCAAACGAGGGCACTCAAGGACGGCGACGAGTGGATCGTCAACGGCCAGAAGGTCTGGACCTCGGGCGGGCAGTACGCCGATCTGGGCATGTTGCTGGCCCGGACCGATCCGGACGTGCCCAAGCATCAGGGGATCTCGTATTTCGCCTTCGAGATGCACCAGCCGGGGGTGGACGTCCGACCTCTCAAGGAGATGACCGGGAACGCCCTCTTCAACGAAGTGTTTCTCACCGACGCCCGCGTGGCCGACAGCGCGCTCATCGGCGGCGTCAACAACGGATGGGCCGCCGCCAACACCACCCTCATGAACGAGCGGGCCGGTCTCGGATCCGGGGGCGGCAACGGGTCGGGTGGCGGTGTGGCCCAACCGGGGACGGTCACGGGCGCGCTCAGCCAACGAGTCGGTGATGTCGTCTCGTCCAAAGGAGGCTCGGCCGTCGGACGTCGACGCGGTGGGCTCCTCGCCATGCGCGGTGGCGCCGGGTATCTCATCAGCCTGGCGCAGTCCAAGAAGGTCAACACCGACGCCGTGGTGCGGCAGGATCTGGCCCGCCTGTACATCCTGGGTGAGTTGGGACGGCTCAACGCCCTGCGGGTGAAGGCGGTCAAGGAACAGGGCGGCGACATCGCGGGCATGCCGAACGTGGCCAAGCTCTCCATGAGCCAGATCGTGCGGCTGACCCGCGACCTCGGGCTTCGCATCGCCGGCCCGTCGGGCATGCTGCACGCCTACAACCCCGACGACCAAGCCGCCCTGGTCCAGGCGACCGGTGACCCGTCGGCCGGCGAGCTGGCCGGATTGGCGCTCTTCGCCCAGGCCCCTCCCATTTACGGAGGCACGGACCAGGTCCAGCGCAACGTGATAGGCGAACGCGTGCTGGGACTGCCGAAGGAACCCAACAACGACCGGGTGACGCCGTTCTCCGAACTGCCCAAGAACGCCTGACACGCACGTCTGGCGACCAGACGAGAGGGCGGGACGATGACGATCCCCGAGGACAAAGTTGCGGCCGCCGCCCAGGGCATGCTCGTAGCCTGGTGGGCGGCGCGCAAGCCCGATCGCCCGGCGCTGTATACGGCGTACGGCGACCGCACCTACGGCGAGCTGAACGCCAACATCAACCGGCTGGTACGGGCGCTGCGGGCCCGCGGTCTGCACGCAGGCGACAGCGTCGCCCTCATGTGCACCAACCGGCCCGAGTTCCTCGAGGTCCTCTACGCGGCTCAGCGCAGCGGGCTCCGGCTCACCCCCATCAACTGGCACCTCACGAGCGACGAGGCGCGCTACATCGTGGAGAACTGCGAGGCGAAAGCGTTCATCGCCGCCGCCGAGCTGGGGGACCCGGCCGCCGACGGGGTGGCCGGCGGGACCACGCCCGGGGCGGACAGCCTGGTCACGCTGGCCATCGGTGGTGAGCTGCCGGGCTTCGACTCCTATGCCGACGCCCTCGCCGGACACGACGGCGCCGACATCGAGGACCCGACCCTCGGCAGCCAGATGCTCTACACCTCGGGCACCACGGGCCGGCCCAAGGGCGTCCACCGCGCGGAGGCGGCGCCGAGCGCCCTGTCCACCGTCAACTTCTGGCGGTACGACGAGGACGTCGCCCACAGCGTGGACGCCCACCTGTGTACCGGCCCCCTCTACCACGCCGCCCCCCTGGCCTTCTCCGTCGCCGCCCCCATGCTCTACGGCGTGCCCATCGTGATCATGAAGCACTGGGACCCGGCCGAGACGCTGCGCCTCATCGAGCAGCACGGCATCACCCACACCCACATGGTGCCGACGATGTTCCACCGCATGCTGGCCCTGCCCGACGACGTCCGGACGACGTACGACCTCTCCTCGCTCCGCTTCGTCATCCATGGCGCGGCGCCGTGCCCGGTCACGGTCAAGCAGCGGCTGATCGAGTGGCTGGGGCCGATCGTGGTCGAGTACTACGCCGCCACCGAGGGGCTGGGGACCCTGGTCGACTCGGCCACCTGGCTCAGCCGTCCCGGCACCGTCGGTCGCCCGATGGCGCGCGAGCTGGTCAAGGTGGCCGATGATGACGGCAACGAGGTGCCGGCGGGCGAGATCGGCCTGGTCTTCCTGCGGGCCGTGTCCAGGTTCGACTACTACGGCGACGAGGAGAAGACGACCGGGGCCTTCCGGGGCGAGTACTTCACCCTGGGAGACATGGGCTACATGGACGACGAGGGCTACCTCTTCCTCACCGACCGCACGGCCAACCTCATCATCTCCGGTGGCGTCAACATCTACCCGGCCGAAGTCGACGAGGTGCTGTTGCAGCACCCGGCCGTGGGTGACGTGGCCACCATCGGCGTGCCCGACGAGGTCTGGGGTGAGGCGGTCAAGGCGGTGGTCGAGCCGGCCGAGGGGGTGGCGGCCACCGATGCGCTGGCCGCCGAGCTGATCGACTTCGCCCGGGCCCGCCTGGCACATTTCAAGTGCCCGCGCTCGGTCGACTTCACCGACCGGCTGCCACGGGAGGACACGGGGAAGATCTTCAAGCGGAAGCTGCGGGACCAGTACCGGGCGGCGGCCGACACCAACCAGTGAGGAGATGGTTCAGATGGGCATCTGCGACGGACGTATCGTCGTCATCACCGGGGCGGGCCGGGGCATCGGGCGGGAACACGCCATCGAGTTCGCCCGCCAGGGCGCCCGGGTGGTGGTTAACGACCTGGGGGCCGAGGTGGACGGCACCGGCAGCTCGGCCGGTCCCGCCGGCGAGGTCGTCGACGAGATCAGGGGTATGGGCGGCGAGGCGGTGGCCAACGGCGACGACGTCAGCGACTTCGAGGGGGCGGCGCGCCTCATCACCACGGCCCTCGACACGTTCGGTGGCCTCGACGTCCTGGTCAACAATGCNNACCGCATGCTGGTCAACATGACCATCGACGAGTGGGACGCCGTCATCCGGGTGCACCTGCGCGGCACGTTCGCCCCCATGCGCCACGCCGTAGAGTTCTGGCGCAACCGGACCAAGGCGGGGGAGGCCAACGACGCCCGCATCATCAACACCACCTCGCCTTCCGGGATCTACGGCAACGTCGGACAGACCAACTACGGCGCCGCCAAGGCCGGCATCGCCTCGATGACCGTCATCGCCGCCATGGAGCTGGGCCGCTACGGCGTCACCGTCAACGCCATCGCGCCGGCGGCCCTGACCCGGATGACCGAGAACCTGGGGGGTGGGGCGGCCGCCCCGAGGAAGCCCGAGGAGTTCGACGCCCGTGACCCCGGCAACATCGCCCCCCTGGTCGTCTGGCTGGGCAGCGCCGAGTCGGCCGGCATCACCGGGCGTGTTTTCAACGTCCGGGGGGACACCATCAGCGTGGCCGAAGGATGGGTGGCCGGCCCCGGCGCCTCCAAGGGCGATCGCTGGGATTCGGCCGAGCTGGGCGGCGTCGTCCCCGATCTCGTGTCGAAGGCCGCCCCGAATGCCAACATGGGGGGACGAAGGAGTTGAGTCCATGACCACTGAGGGCGGTGCCAACGGGGACGGGTCCGGGCGCGACGTGGGCGTTCCGTTGCCCGGTCGCCAGGAGATGGATGAGGCCGTCCATGTCATAAAGGACCACGCCGACCGGCTCTTTCTGTGGGATTACGAACGGAACCGGGGGCAGCTCGTCACCCTCTACAACAA
>PMOE01000070.1 GCA_003161575.1 Acidimicrobiaceae bacterium
ATCGGCAAGCTCATCCCGGCGGGCACCGGGATGGAGCGCTACCGGTCGATCCGCCTCGAGATGCCCGACGCCGAGGCCATGCCCTTCTGGGCGACCGGCGCCGGCGGGGAGTCCGACACCGAGGACCTGGCGGCCTGGCTGCGTGACGTGGGTGGCGACGGGATCAGCGACGACCCCTTCGACCCCTCCATCGACGCCAGTTGGCTCGGGGCAGCGCCCGGAGCCGAAGGCACCGGCGACGGGGCGGTCGACGCCCTCGCCGCGCCGGAAGCCGGCCCGTTGGAGGCGGGTGCCTGAGCAGCTCCCCCGGTCGACTTGTCCAGCGGGGTCCGGCCCGACAGGGGCCGGGGCCGCCGGGGCGCTTGCCCCTCGGACCTCACGTGCCGTAGCATTCATTGGCTGCACGGCTCCGCGCCATCTGGCGCGCCGAGCCGTGTCCGCCGTTCCACCCTGCAGTTTTCGAGTCTCGAGGTAACGCGTGCCCACAATCGCCCAGCTCGTCCGCAAAGGACGGCAGGCCAAGGAAACCAAGACCAAGACCCCGGCGCTCAAGGGCGCGCCCCAGCGCCGTGGCGTCTGCACGCGGGTGTACACGACCACGCCCAAGAAGCCGAACTCGGCTCTGCGCAAGGTGGCCCGGGTGCGCCTCACCTCGGGGGTCGAAATCACCGCCTACATCCCCGGTGTCGGGCACAACCTCCAAGAGCACTCCATCGTGCTGGTGCGCGGCGGCCGGGTGAAGGACCTCCCCGGTGTCCGCTACAAGGTCATCCGCGGCGCGCTCGACACCTCGGGTGTCCGTGAGCGCAACCAGGCCCGCAGCCGCTACGGCGCCAAGAAGGAGTCCTAATGCCCCGCAACGGCCCCGCGACCCGCCGCGAGCTGGCGCCCGACCCGGTGTACCGCTCGGTGCTGGTGACCCAGGTCGTGAACAAGGTCCTCACCCGGGGCAAGCGCACCCTGGCCGAGCGGATCGTCTACGGGGCGTTGGATCTCGCCCAGGAGCGTTCGGGCACCGATCCGGTCGCCGTGTTGAAGCGGGCTGTCGAAAACGTCCGTCCCGAGCTCGAGGTGAAGAGCCGTCGGGTCGGTGGTGCGACGTATCAGGTCCCCGTAGAGGTCCGGCCCCGCCGCGCCACCACGCTCGCCATCCGCTGGCTGACCACCTACGCCCGAGACCGGCGCGAGAAGACCATGGCCGAGCGCCTGGCCAACGAGATCCTCGACGCGTCCAACGGCATTGGGGCCGCCGTGAAGCGCCGCGAGGACATGCACAAGATGGCCGAGTCCAACAAGGCCTTCGCCCACTACCGCTGGTAGTGGACGTCCCGAAGAAAGTCCCCCATGGCTGAACCGCTGCCCATCCGCGAGTTTCCCCTGGCCAGAACCCGCAATATCGGGATCATGGCCCACATCGACGCGGGCAAGACCACGACGACCGAGCGGATCCTCTACTACACCGGACGCAACTACAAGATCGGGGAGGTCCACGAGGGCGCGGCCACCATGGACTGGATGGTTCAAGAGCAAGAGCGGGGTATCACCATCACCTCGGCCGCCACCACCTGTCGGTGGCGCGACACCTGGATCAACATCATCGACACTCCGGGCCACGTCGATTTCACCGTCGAAGTAGAGCGGTCGCTGCGCGTCCTCGACGGGGCCGTCGCCGTCTTCGACGCCGTGGCCGGCGTCGAGCCCCAGACCGAGACGGTCTGGCGGCAGGCCAACAAGTACAGCGTTCCGCGCATCTGCTTCGTCAACAAGATGGACCGCGTCGGGGCGGACTTCCCCCGCACCGTCGAGATGATCCGCGACCGGCTCGACGCCAACCCCGCGGTCATCCAACTCCCCATCGGCGCCGAGGGCGAGTTCCGCGGCGTGATCGACCTGCTCGAGATGAAGGCCCTCGTCTGGGAGGAGGGCATGGGTGAGAAGTGGGAGGTGGAGGAGATCCCCGCCAACCTCGCCACCGAATCGGCCGACGCCCGCCACCAGCTCGTCGACGTGCTGAGCAATTACGACGACGGGATCATGGAGAAGTACCTGGCCGACGAGGAGAACACCGCCTCCGACCTCGCCCGGGCCCTGCGCACGGCCACCCTCACGAGCGACGTCGTGCCGGTGCTGTGCGGCTCGGCCTTCAAGAACAAGGGCGTCCAGCCCATGCTCGACGCCGTCGTCGACTACCTCCCGAGCCCCCTCGACCTCCCGCCGACGCCGGGGACCAAGCCCGGCAAGGACGACCCCGAAGAGCGCCTGCCCGACGACGCAGCGCCCTTCTCTGCCCTCGCCTTCAAGATCATGACCGACCCCTACGTCGGCAAGCTGACCTACCTGCGCGTCTACTCGGGGACGCTGCGCAAGGGCGGCACGGTGACCAACACCACCAAGGACAAAAAAGAGCGCATCGGGCGGCTCCTCCAGATGCACGCGAACCACCGCGAGGACAAAGACGCCTGCTTCTCGGGCGACATCGTGGCCGCTGTCGGGCTCAAGCAGACCACCACCGGGGACACCCTGAGCGACCCGGCCCATCCGATCATCCTCGAAGAGCTCACCTTCCCCGAGCCGGTGATCCACGTCGCCGTCGAGCCCAAGACCAAGGCCGACCAGGACAAGCTCTCAAAGGCCCTGTTCTCGCTCTCAGAAGAGGACCCCACCTTCCGGGTGCGCTCCGACGAGGAGACCGGCCAGACGGTCATCTCGGGCATGGGCGAGCTCCACCTCGAGGTCCTCGTGGACCGGATGCTGCGCGAGTTCAGCGTGGACGCCAACGTGGGCAAGCCCCAGGTGGCCTACCGCGAGACCATCCGCAAGCCCGTCGAAAAGATCGAGGAGCGCTACATCCGCCAGACCGGCGGCCGGGGCCAGTACGGCCACGTGGTCATCAGCCTCGAGCCCACCGGGCCCGGGGGCGGCTACGAGTTCGTCGACAAGATCACCGGCGGCGTGATCCCAAAGGAGTACATCCCCTCGGTCGACGCCGGGATCCAAGAGGCCCTGACCTCGGGTGTACTGGCGGGCTACCCAATGGTCGACGTCCGGGTGCTGCTCACCTACGGCTCCTACCACGACGTCGACTCCTCGGAGATGGCTTTCAAGATCGCCGGATCGATGGCGGTGAAAAAGGCCGCCCGGGCGGCCAGCCCCGTCCTGTTGGAGCCGGTCATGGACGTAGAAGTGGTGACCCCCGAGGACTACATGGGCGACGTGATCGGCGACCTGTCCTCCCGGCGGGGCCGGGTCGAGGGCATGGAACAGCGGGGATCGAGCCACGTGGTGCGGGCCCAGGTACCCTTGTCCGATATGTTCGGCTACGCTACCGACCTGCGCTCGCGTACGCAGGGCCGCGCCACGTACACGATGCAGTTCCACGCCTACAACGAGGTTCCCGAGTCGATCGCCAAGGAGATCATCGCCCGGGCCCACGGAGAGTAGGACGACCGGGTCGACCGGCCCGGCAGAGCAGCAACGTCACCGTTGAAGATCGGTGGCGGCCAAGCGGCACACAGAGGACGCGGCGGGTGACCGCCGCGGCGGGCCCGAGGGGGTTCCGCCCGAGATAGGGAGCAATTCGGCAGATGGCCAAGCAGAAGTTCGAGCGTTCCAAGCCACATATCAACGTCGGGACGATGGGCCACATCGACCACGGCAAGACCACGCTCACCGCGGCCATCACCAAGGTGCTGTCCGAGGAGAACCCCAACACCGCCTTCACGCCCTTCGACCAGATCGA
>PMOE01000063.1 GCA_003161575.1 Acidimicrobiaceae bacterium
CGACTTCCTCAAGAGCAACGGAGTACTGGGGGCAATCCTCGAGGGTCAACGACTATCTCGCGGACCGATCCAAATGGTTGGTCGAACAGAGTGTCGTCTACACGGCATAACGTTGCCAGAATCGCAGTCCGCGGGACATCGGCTGACCAGACCTTGTATTCGCCCCACTGCGAATGACGAGGAACGAATCGTTCGGCCATAGCCCGGTGTGTGCACCACGACATGCCTTGCGTGCGCTCCGAGGGAGCCGCCCGGAACAACCGCATCGGATCGGTGAGGTTGAACGCCAAGTAAGGCGGTCCCACGAAGTAGCCGGTCGCGGTGAACAGCTCAAGCCACTGGCTGTCGTTGAGCGGTCCACGTGTGCCAGCCGGTGGATCGAGGTAAAGCCAGATGTCTGGTATCAGCTCGCGCAGGTCCCCTGGCCGCAATCCGCCGGATTGCCAGGCCTGGAACATGTGCAGAGCTGCCTCACGCCGGTTCCCACCTCCAGCTTCGACGGAAATCTGCCTTGCTCGCTCTGAAAGCTGAATCACTGGCTCGCCGAAGGGGAGTCTCCGAGTTCTGGAGTGTAGATCCGCATCGTGGCGCACGATCGTACGGCCACTTCAGCTCCGACCCGGGTATCTCCGTTGCGATCAGCCCCGCAACGCGTTTCCGCAGGTCCGCCGGGTTCGAATAGGAGATCGTCTTCTCCACGTGAGAGGACTCGAACCACGCTCCGAGAAGGCTATGGGCCTTCCGAAGCCCACACCTCAGTCCCATCACGGGATACGCCGGTCCGCACCGGGATACTCAGGCGCCTGCCGGCAATGCGCGCCGCCTTGCGCCACAGCTCCACATCACCCACGTAGTCGGTGCCGTGTTTGACGCCACGATTGAAACGGAGCTGAGTCGTCAGTTCTTCGACCAGCAGTTCCAGCCGACGGTCGGCCAGTTCTTCCACCGTCATGCCGGGATTTTCCCGTGATGACAAAATGATGACAAATGCATGGTTCCACCTCGTTCGGGAGGGTCTGGCTAGTAGCCAAAAACCCCTTCTGAACAGGATTATTACTTGGTGGCGGGGGTAGGATTTGAACCTACGACCTTCGGGTTATGAGCCCGACGAGCTACCAGACTGCTCCACCCCGCGGCGAAGCCATGACCTTATCATCGCCTCCGTCGGCTACCTGGCGGCCGGCTGCTCAGACGGACTGACCCATCGGTGGGCCAGGCGGCGGGCTGTCCACCGGAGCCGCCGTGGGCGGTCCCACCGGGGCCGACTGTGGGACACCTTGGGGCACCCCGGCCGGAGGAGCGGCGGGGGGGGCAGCGGGATCGGCCGCAGTGGGTACGCCCGTGGCCGCTGCCGCTGCGGCCGCGGCGACCGGGTCGGCGGCGGCCGGTGATTCGAAGGCCAGATCGATAGCCCCGTGGGTGGCCTCATGCTGCTGGAGGGCGGCCACGAGGCGCCCCGCACTTGGCCCGGTCTCGGGCGTGGCCCGACCGGTCTGGTCGGCGTAGGTGGCGGCACCCAGGTCCCGCAGTAGCGCATCGGCCGCCTTCTTGGCCTGCATCGTGTCGAGCTTGGCCTGGCCCTTGTTGGCGGCGTCCTTGGCCGCCGCCGTGGCTGTCGCCGCCTGTTCTTTTACCTTGTCGAGAAAGCCCACAACCCGTCACCTCCTGTTGTCGCTGGTCCGCCAACCGGTGAGCCAGCCGCTCCGTGTCGGGTCCGATCATCGCACGCCGGGATTCCCGGTGCACGGGGCGGATTAGACCCCGCCGGTGGCCGTGGTGGTCGACGAGCCCGAGCTGGACTTCGTAGTGGCGGTGTTGGCAGAAGCCGTCGTCGATGTCGACTTGGACTTCGTCGACTTCGCCGTCGTCGTGGTCGTGCTCGGGTGCGCCGAATTGACGCCGGCGGCAGTCGTGGTGGTGGACGGCGCCGTCGTGGTGGTCGTCGCACCGTTCAGCAGCGCCTCGGCCGCCTGGATGAGCGTCTCGGCGGAATTGATGTCGCCCTGATAGGTCCCGAGCGCGTTGGGTCCCCCCGCGCTGAGCGCCGCCTGGGCGGCGGTGTAGTCGGCCGAGGCCTGCTTCAGGTCGTTGGCGGCCTGCGACTGGGCAGTGGACGTCACCGGGCCGGTGCTCGGTTGGGTCGGCTGGGTGCCCGAACCCTGGGAGCCCGATTGGGTGCCGGTGCTGTTGCCGATCGTCGTGCCGAGCACATCGGAGAGGGAGCGGCTGAGCGAGGTCTCCAGTCCGACGGTGCCGTTGTAGAAGGCGATTACGTATTTCAGCTGCGGCTGGGGGTTCCCGGTCGACTCAACGTACAGTGGGCGCACATACAGCATCGACTGGTCGATCGGGATCATCAAGATGTTGCCGAGGATCACCTGGGAGCCGTGCTGGTCGAGGAAGGTGATCTCTTGGGAGACCGCGGTCGACTGCTGGATGGCCGAGTCGGCCTGGGCCGGGCCGAAGACGCTGCCCCCCGGCGGGGTCTCGAAGACCTTCAGTTGGCCGTATTGGCCCGGATCGGAATTAGCCATGATGAAGGCCGAGAGGATCTGGTTGTTGGTGTTCTGGGAGGCCGGCACATAGGCGTCGGAGATGGTGAAGGACTGTTTACTCTCGCCCGGTTCTTCGAGCACCTGGTAGAGGGGGGACATCCGCTGGGGCGGGCTCGAGGTGACCACGCCCTGCGCGTTGGTGGTCTGGGTCACCGCGAGCGCGTTGGCCGGGGAGCCGACACCGGCGGTCGGCGAAAGGCTCCAGGCGTCACCGGCGTTGTAGAAGTTCGACGGCGAGGTGATGTGGTAGCGGCCGTACTGGGCGGCCTGGACGGCGAAAATGTCCTCGGGGTAGCGCAGGTGGGCCCGCAGCTCGGTGCTCATCTGCGAGGCCGGGGTGAACATGTGGGGGAACGCCGCCTCGTAGGTGCGCAAGATGGGGTCGTTGTCCATGGCGTAGAAGGTCATCGAGCCCGTGTAGGCGTTGATCACGACCTTGACCGAGTTGCGCACGTAGTTGTAGCTGGTCGGCAGCCCGCTGCCCGGAGGCACCTGGGCGTTCGATGCGTTCTCCGAGTACGGGTACTGCGAGGTGGTGGTGTAGGCGTCGAGCACCCAGTCGATATGTCCGTTGTCGACGATCGCGTACGGATCGGCGTCGAAACTCAAGAACGGGGCGGCCTTCAACGCCATCTGCTGGACGTCGCGCACGAACATGATGCGCGACTTGTCGGTGACCAGGCTCGAGATCAACAGGTTGAAGTCACCCAGACGGAGCGCAAAGGCGGCCCTCGTGAAGAGCCCGCCCATCTTGATCCCCCCATCTCCTTTGTAGTGGGTTTCGACATCGGCCCCGCTCGCCTGCTGATAGTCGAGCTCGGTCTGCTTGGAGTCGACCACCACGTAGCCCGGCTGGTTGAGCCCGAAATAAACGTCGGGCTGAGTGAGGTCCGGGAGGCCGCCGGTGGAAACCGGGGGCACGTCTTTGATCGAGAACACCGGGTTGCCGTTGGCCGTCACCTGGTTGGCCTCGGCCAGCACCATCCCCTCGCCGTGCGTGTATTGGAGGTGGGTGTTGACCCAGCCGGCCGAGGGAAGGTCCGCCGCGTTGATCTGGCGGACGCCCACGATGGCCGGGGTGAGCTTGCCTTTGATCGTGTAGCGGTCGACGGTCATGCTCTGGTTGGCCTGGATCGTGTAGTAGGCGTGGATGTCCTGGAGTTTTTGGAACGTGGGTAACGAGATGGACTGATCGGGGTCCCACAGGCGGATGTTGTTGAGCGTGGGCAGGTTGTCCTGGATCGCCCCGGCCGAGATGGACGACACCCCGGCGAAGGGCGCCACCGCGATGTCGTTCAACCCGTAGGCGGTGCGCGTGGCGGTGATGTTGCGTTGGATATAGGGCTTCTCCAAGGTGCTCTGGGCCGGGCTGACCTTCAGGGCCTGAAGGACGGCGGGGTAGATGACCCCGATCACAAGGGCCACGAAGGCCCAGACCCCTACGGCGAGTACCGGCAGTGTCCAGCCCTGGAGACGGATGTTGTAGAGCAGGATGATCGCCGCGGCGATCGAGATGAAAAAGAGCAGCAAGAGGGCGGGCAGCCGGGCGTGAACGTCGGCATAGCCCGCCCCGTTCACGTAGCCATGACCCGCCACCACCAGCTGGTAGCGCTGGAGGAGGTACCCGACCGCTTTGACGAGGGCGATCAGGGCCAGGATCACCGAGAGGTGGACCTTCACCGCCGGGAGGACCCGGGGCGAGACCCGCTGGGCCCGGATCCCCCCGTTCAGGTAGTGGAAGATCGCCGTGATGATCAGGATCACCACCAGTGACACCAAGAACCAGCTCACGAGGAAGCTCAAGAACGGCAGCTTGAAGATGAAGAAGCCGTCGTCCATGTGGAACTGGGGGTCTTTGGCCCCGAAGGACACCCCGTGGGTGAACAGGATCCAGTTGTTCCACTCCCCGACCGTGCCCGAGGCGGCGATCAGGGCGAGCAGCACCGCGATGGCCGCGTGGACCCGTCCCGAATAGGGGCGGACGGCCTGCTGGTACCGCCGCACCAGTTCGTCTTCGGCGGCCGGGGGCGGAGTATTGAGCCCCAGGCGGTCACAGATGACCAGGTTGACCCACAGCAGGATGAAGAAGATCGCCCCGAAACTGGCGAAGAGGCCGAGTTTCACCCCGAGCAGGGTCGTGAAGATCGAGTGCAGGTGGACCGAGGAGAACCACAGGTCGTCGGTGTAGAGCGTGGCCAGGGACTTGAGCGAGGCCAACAGGACGATCAGGACCACCACGATGCCCAGCAACCACCAGCGCCCACGACGACCCCTCGTCGATGGGACGCGCCGAGGGATGTCCTGGGGGGTCCGCACTTCGGGGAACCTTAGATGGCCGAAGCGGTCAGGCTGGCGTCGGGACGACCAGACAGCGGCACCCGGCATGGGCCGGGGGACGATGGTGGCCGGTCGGGAACTCCTCGCTCGGTGCGAGAGCTCCGGCCAGCGCGTTGTCATCGCAGTCGGCGCATCCAGTCCCGGTCCCACCGACCACCCAGCGCATCGGCTTGTTGCTCGCCGCCTGGACGCCGGCACAAAAGGCCCCGAGCGCGTAGTCACCGACCAGCCGCTCGATCCGCTCGCCCCGCCACTCGCGGTAGGCGGCGCCCACCCGCTCGGTCGCCTCTTCGCCCTCGGTCCCGGCCAGGCGCCGGCGCAGCGGGGCCACCACGGTCCCGGCCAGTGCCTCGGCCATGGCGTCGATCACCTTGTCCTCGGGGACCTTGCCCTTCGCTCCGTAGAGCTGGGCGAACGCCACCCCGGCGGCGGCGGCCTCGCCGAGGATCGCCGCCGCGGCGTCGGCGTAGAGGTGGCGCTGGTCGTCTTCGGCCACCAACAGTGCGTCCGACCAGGCGCCCGAGCCGGCCCGGAGCTGGTCGAGGAGGCGGTTCTGGTCGTCTTGGAGCACCCGCTTCAGTCGGCGGGCGAGGCGGGTGGCGACCGGGTCGAGCAGCTCGCCCCGCTGGTGGAGGGCCAGCGCGTCGCCCTCGAGAACCGCGATGGACTCCGGCGCGCGCTCGGTGGTCGTCACCGTCGCTACCGCGCCCGCTGCGGCCGAGGCTGTGCTCTTGGTTTTCGCCGATTTCACCGGTGCGGTCCCCCCGGCCGGGGTGGGCTCATCGGTCGCCGTCCCGACAGCGGCCGGTGGCCCGTCGGTCGAGTGGCTGGCCCGGAGCCGGGCGAAGAGGTCTTCGACGGTCTGTCCCTCGGGGGTGTCGTCGCCCGCTTCCGAACCGCGGGCGAGGGTCGGGGGCGCCGACGCGTCGGAAGGTCGGGGGCCGTCGGGAGATGCGGCGGCAGCGGGGATCGGCGGCGCCTCGGGCGCAAAGGAGGCGTCAGCGTCAAAGTGGGCGGGGCCGGGCGCCTCGGTGACCGCCCGGGCCGGCGGGGTCCAATCCGACGGGGCGACGTCGACTCCGAGCTCGGCGACGATGATCTCGGCCTCGGCCAACAATTCGTCGCTGTCGGGCTCGACCGGTTGGCGTTGCGCCACCTCGGCCGCGGCAGCCCGGGCGTCGTCGTCGGCGTGGGCGAGGTCGCCCACAATCAGGTCGACCTTGTCGCGCAACCCGAGGACAGCGGCGGCCAGCTCGTCGCGAGCGGCGCGGAACTGTTCGATCTGGATGCTCATCACCCGGCGACGATGCGCCATGTCCGACAACACCCGTCGGCGGGCCTCCTGGGCCTGTTCGATCATGCCGCGGCCTTGCTCGCGGGCGTCGGCCAACAGCTGTTGGGCTTCGGCGCGGGCGTCGGCCAGTTGATCGGCGCCGACTTGTTCGGCCCGGGCCACCTGCTCGGCGGCCAGCTGTTCGGATCGGGTCAGTAACTCGTTGGCGCGCTGGTCGACCTCGTGTTGCACCGTGCCGGCCGAGAGCTCCGCTTCGGCGATGCGCTCGGCCCCGGCCGATTCCGCCCGCACCATGATGTCGGTGGCCTGTTGTTGCGCCTCGCGTACGAGGGCGACGGCGCTCTCTTCGGCCTGCTGGGTGACGCGGGCCGCTTCGTCGTGGGCGTTGCGAAGCACCGCCGCGCTCTGCTGACCGAGGGCTGCGGTCAGGCTGGCTTCGTCGATGACGGGGTGCTCGGCCCGTTCATCGGCCTCGGCGATCTGTCGGTGCAGCTCCTGCTCGCGCTCTTCTCCCGCCTCGAGCTCCCGGGCCACCTGATCGAGGTAGCCCCGGACCTCTTGGGGGTCGAATCCTCGGCGCACGGTGAGGAAGGAGTGACGCACCACCTCGCTCGCCACCACTCGGGACGAGGAGATGGTCGGGCGGTCCTCAGGCATGCAAAGAGACTACGACCTGCCGGGCGGCCGGTGATGGTTCGGCCGCCCGGTCCCTGACGGCCCCGCTCAGGGCGCTTTGGGCGGAGCGGCCGCCGCCGGTGGCTTCGGTGGCACGTGGCCGCCGAGACGCCCCAGGATGGTGAGCGCCTGGTCCAGGGTCGATACGGCGTAGATATGGAGCGAGGCGTTGCCCTTGGACTTGGCGGCGGCCAGCTCTTCGGGCGGGACGAAGAAGACCCGGGCCCCGGCGTTCTCGACGGCGACGGTCTTTTGGGCCACCCCGCCCACGTCACCGACGTTCCCCGCCGCGTCGATGGTGCCGGTGGCCGCGATCTTTTCGCCCCCGGTAAGGCTGCCGCTCGTGAGCTTGTCGAGCAGCCCGAGGGTCATGGCCAGCCCGGCCGAGGGGCCCCCGATCTGCGCGGTGTCGATGGAGGTCGGGAACGGATAGGTGAAGTCCTGCTGGGTCTCGATCTCGACGCCGAGGTACACCGGGGACGGACCGTGCAGACCCGGACAACCCGAGGCCGCACCGCCGGCCGGTGGCTTTCCCAGGCGGACCGTCTTGTGCACGGTCTTCGCCCGCACCGGGACCCCGTTGTTGTTGAAGGTGACCGGGGTGACGGTGAGCTGGACCTTTTGGCCGGGGACCGAGGTCGACAACGCGCCGATGAAGGCACAGGTGTCGGGCGTGGGCGTTGCACCCACGGCGGTGACGATGTCACCGACGTCGAGGGTCGAAGAACCAGGAGACCCCGGCTTGACCGCGTACATCACGGTCCCCGCGTTCTGCTCGGGGACGCCGTAGCCGAGCCGGCGGAAGGCCGCCGCCTTGGCGAAGGACTGGGACTGGGCCATCTCGAGGTAGCCCTGATCGGTCAGCTGGCCGGCCGGGGTATCGGGGTCGAGCAACTCGGCACCGGGAACCAGTTGGGCGTCGGGATTCCATCGGTACGGCAGGTACTCGAGCAAGGTGAGTTGGGCGACGAAGACGTCGGTCAGAAGGATCTGGCCGTGGACCCGGTGGACCTTCGCCGGGGGCACGGTCACGAGCGGGTCGACCGGTTGGGCGTCACCGGGGGTGAGCGCGTACTCATTCAAGGTGATCCGGCTCGACACGATGACAAGGACCGCCAGAACGAACACGATGGCGACGACGACCGTCGGCCACTTCCGCCTCGCCTGGGGTCCGGACCCGGGCGGCGGCCCGTCGGCCGGGCCCGAAGACGGCACATCAGACGCCGGCTCGGGGAGCGAAAAGGTGGGGGGGAGGTCGGCCTCGGTCATACTCGGGATGGTGCCCGACGATCCTGCCACGGAACCCGCGGCCCGCAGGCGTCGGGTGATCGAAGCCGGCCACTCCGGCGACCTGGTGGGTGCGAGGGAAGGACTCGCCGATCCCGATCCGGTCGTGCGGGCCGCCGCCCTTGGTGCGCTTGCGCGGCTGGACGCGCTGGGCGACCCCGAATTGTCCGACGCTGTGCGCGACGAGTCCGCGCCGGTGCGCCGGCGGGCCTGCGAGCTGGCCGGAGCCCGACCGCAATCAAGCGTGTTGGCCGAGGCGATGCGCGACGCGCTCGGTGACCCCGACCCCATGGTGGTCGAGGCCGCCTGCTGGGCCGCCGGCGAACACGAGGACGCGAACGCCACGGCGGCCCTCGCAGCGTTGACGGCCGCGCACCCCGACACCCGTTGCCGAGAAGCCGCGGTGGCCGCGCTCGGAGCCATCGGTGACGTGCGGGGTCTCGCCGCGTTGTTGGGCGCGTTGTCGGACAAACCGACGGTGCGCCGTCGCTCCGCGGTGGCCCTCGCCGCCTTTGACGGACCCGAGGTGGAAGCGGCCCTCGAGCGGTGCCTGGTCGACCGCGATTGGCAGGTACGCCAGGTGGCCGAGATCCTGCTCGAACGGCCCCCGACCTAGGGGCTGTCAGCGCTCGGCGGAGGCGAAGATCGGGCGTAGCTCGTTGAAGGACTCGATGCATTTGCCGGCCCCGAGGGCGACGCACTCGAGCGGGGTGTCGACCAGGTGGACCGGCACCGCAGTGGCGTCGGCCAGCCGCTGGCTCATCCCCCGCAACAGCGCCCCCCCGCCGACCAGGTGGATGCCCTCGAAGATGATGTCCTGGGCCAACTCTGGGGGTGCGTCGCCGAGACACGTGGCCGCGGCGAGAAGGATCTGGGACACATGGTCCTCGATGGCCAGGCGAACCTCGGCCGGCTCGAGCACCACCAGCTTGGGCATGCCGGTGGTGACCTCTCGCCCGCGGATCTCCGCGTTCCGCTCGCCCTCGTAGGGGAAGGCCGACCCGACGGCGAGTTTCACCGCTTCGGCCGTGCGCTCCCCGATGGCCACGCCGTGCTCGGTGCGCACATAGGCCTGGATGGCGGCGTCGAAGTCGAACCCGCCGCAGCGGATGGCCCGCAGGGCGACGACGCCACCGAGGGAGATCACCGCCATCTCGGCCGTGCCCCCGCCGACGTCGACCACCATCGAGCCGACCGGCTCGTGGATCGCGAGTCCCGCCCCGATGGCCGCAGCCATGGGCTGTTCGATCAAGTAAGTGGCCGAGGCCCCGGCGCGCCGCGCCGCTTCTTTGACGGCGCGGCGCTCCACCGCGGTGATCGCCGAGGGCACACTGATGAGCACCTTGGGCCGGTTGAGCTTGCCCACCCCGCACCGGCGCAGCAGCACCTGGATCATCCGCTCGGTGATGTCGAAGTCGGTGATGGCCCCGTGGCGCATCGGCCGTTCGGCCACGATGTAACCCGGGGTGCGGCCGATCATCTGCCAGGCTTCAGAGCCGATGGCGAGCACCTCGCGCGAGCGGGTGTCGAGGGCGACCACCGTCGGTTCGTTGAGCACAATGCCCCGACCGCGCGCGTAGACCAGGGTATTTGCGGTACCAAGGTCGATGGCAAGGTCCCGGGACATCGCGCAATGCTAGGGGTCCTGGGCGACCTCCCCTTCCCCTTACGCCTCGGTAACCTGGAGGTCTGTGACCCCTCAAGGCCCGAACCCCGCCGGGGGAGGACCGGACGACGAGGGGGCCGGGGAGCGGCACGAAGGGCAGGAGACCTACGAGGACGGCGCGGAGAGCGCCGCGCTCAGAGGGTGGCTCCCTCCTGAGGATCGGCTCTGGCTCCACCCGTCCGAGCTGGAACCAGGCGCCCACGCGCCCGGACCCGGGACCGTCGGCTCGCCTGTGGACCTCGACCCGGTCCGCCGCGTCCGGCACAACGTGGGAACCGCCATGATCGGCGTGGGGGCGGCCGCCGCAGTGGTCGTGGGTATTTTCTTGCTGCTCGACACCGGGACCCAGCGCCCCACCGTGTCGGTGGCCGGTGGCCCCGACGCCACCACCGCGCTGACCGTGAGCAGCGGGTGTTGCGCTGCGGTCCCCGCCGTGGCCAAGTCCACCGCCGATGCGATGGTGGCCCTCAAGGTGTCATCGAGCCGCGGCATCGTCGAAGGCTGCGGTGTGGCGGTGGCTGCGGGTGGCCTCATCGCCACGACGGCGGACGCGGTGAGCGGGGCCGCCTCGATCATGGTGACCACCGCCGGCGGACGAAAAGAACGGGCGACCGTCGTCGGGATGGACAAGAAGTCGGACATCGCACTGCTGCGGGTGAGCGACAACCTGCCGGTGGCCCGCTTCACTGACGCCATGACCGAACGCACCCAGCGGCCGGTCGTGGTGATGGCGGTGATGGCGCGCCCCGTCGGCGGGTCCACGCCGCGGCCGGCCACGGTGTGGGCGGCCAGCACCATCAAGTCGGTCGGCTCGGCGGTCACCGGTGGCGACGCGTCGGGCATGGCCAGCGTCGATGCGATGACCTCGAAGGTCCCCGCCCTCTCCGGTGAGCTGCTGGTCACCCCCAGCGGCGCCGTGATCGGCCTGCTCGACACCACCGGGACGGCCGGCGAGGCGCGGGGCACCGAGGATTTCTTGCCTACCGAAACCGTGCTCGGGGTGACCGCGCAGTTGGCCTCGAGCGGCCAGGTCCACCACGGGTGGCTCGGGATCACCGGGCACGACGCAACACCGGCGGATCACGCACCCGCCGGTGCCCTGGTGGCATCGGTCGTACCGGGCGGACCGGCCGCGGGGTCCCTCAATCCCGGGGACGTGATCACCGAAGTCAACGGGGCCCCGGTCCGCTCCATGGCCGAGTTGCGCTCCCGCCTCTACCTGCTCGGACCGGGGACCCCGGTCCACCTCGAGGTCGCCCGGGCCCGAAGCACCCGTTCGGTGGCCGTCGTTCTGTCGTCCTCGCCATAGCATGCAGCCATGTCGATGAACGAGCCCGGTGACCCGATCCAGGGTCTGCTGGGCGATCTGCTGAAGATGATCGGGACCCAGTCGGGGACCGGCACCCCCTGGTTGGAGGCCGCCCGGGCCCTCGCCCAAGGTGTGGCCACCGACAACGCACCGGATTCCAACGCCGATCCGATACAGCGGATCAAACTCGAAGAACTCTCCCGGGTGGCCGAACTCCACGTGGCCGAGGCCACCGGGCTGAGTGTCGGCTCAGGAGAGCACCCGGTGACCTTCCTCCCGGTCGGACGGGGGGTGTGGGCCCAGAAGGTCCTCGAGACTTGGCGACCCCTGGTCGAGGGCATCGTGGCCGCCCAGGAGGCGTCGCCGCCTCCGACGGAGGGCCTCGGTCTCCCCGACGACCTGGCCGGGGCGGGCGGCCTGGGCGAGCTGCTCGGCCAGTTCGCCACCACTATGGGGCCGCTCCTCGTCGGCCTGCAGTTCGGCTCGGCCGCCGGACACCTCGCCCAACGGGCGCTCGGGCAGTACGCGCTGCCGCTGCCCTGGCCCAAAGACGACGAGCTGCTCGTCGTCCCCGACAACATCGCCGTGTTCGCCAAGGACTGGAGCCTGCCCGCTGACGAGACCCAGCTGTGGGTCTGCGTGCGCGAGCTGACCACCCATGCCGTCCTCGGGCGCCCCCACGTGGCCACCCGCATCACCGAGCTGCTCGAGGCGGCGACCAAGGAGGCCGCCAGCGCCCAGGCCGGGCTGGCCGAACGTCTGGGCGGGGAGGCCTCCGATCCCGAGTCCCTCCAGAACCTGCTGTCGGACCCCGAGTCCTTACTGGCCGATCTGCTCACGCCAAGCCAGCGCCGGACCTCCGAGCAGCTGATCGCTCTCACGACCGCGCTCGGCGGCTACGTCGACCACATCACCGCCACCATTGCCACATCGCTCACCGGTTCTGCGGCCGCCCTCACCGAGGCCTGGTACCGCTACCGGATCGAAGACGCGAAGGGCGAGCAGGCGGCGGGCGCGCTCTTCGGCATCGACCTCGGTCGGGAACAGGTTGATCGGGGGGTGGCCTTCGCCCGAGGCGTCGTCGAGCGCGCCGGTGAAGACGGGCTGGCCCTTTTGTGGATGTCCGATCGCACGCTGCCCACCCCGGCCGAAGTTGACGCGCCGGGCCTCTGGCTCGAGCGGATCAGCCTGCCCGAAAAAGACTCAGACGGCTGATTCGGCCGGGGCGACCCGGGGCTCTTCTTCGAACCCGAGGTCCCAGTCCAAGGTGAGGTTCTCACGCTCCGCATCGCGCACGACGCGCTCGCGGTTGCGCCGGAACTGCGGGTCGTGGGGCGGCAGCAACACGAGGCGCGCCATGGCCCGGTCCCGGAAGGCGTCGATCATCTCGGGCTCACCGAACTCTGACTGGACGTCCCAGTGGGGGGCGACCGGACCGAGGTAGACGACGCGCACGTGGCCGACCGGCTCTACCGGTTCTTCTTCTTCGATCGGCGTGTCGTCTGCGTCGGGGGACATGGGGCCTCCTGGGGCTGCGGCGGAGATCGGCGGTGGGCCGAGATCCGCAGGGATCGAACCAGTTCAGCGTATCGGCTGGCTGATCAGCCCGGTTCAGCCCCCAAGGTGACGGTCACGGTCATCTGCTTTGCGCCCCGGTAGAGGCCGACCGACACCTTGGTCCCCGGCGGGTGTGCCTGGATGTCTTTGACCAAGGCCGACACACCGGCAACGTGGGATCCGTTGACCGCGACGAGGACGTCGCCCACCTTGATGCCCGCGGTGTCGGCCGGGCCTCCGGGAGTGAGCCCTGAGACCAGGGCCCCCGACGTCGGCGTTAGGTTCTGCTTCTTGGCCACCGCCGGCGTGACGTTCTCCACCACCACACCGATGTACGAGGTGTGGCTGTTGCCCGCCGGCGGGGTCACGCCGCCGTGGGTCCCCCCGGTTCCCCCGGTGAGAAGTCCCGACACGAGCGGTTTGATCGTGTCGATGGCAATGGCAAAGCCGATGTTCTGGGCCGGGGCATTTCCCTGGCTGGACGTGGCGACCGCCGTGTTCATTCCGATCACCTGGCCGGCGGAATCGACCAGCGGCCCACCCGAATTGCCCGGGTTGATCGGGGCGTCGGTCTGGAGCAGTCCGGTCAGGTTCTCCGTGGCGTTGGAGAAGTCCGCCTGGGCCGACAAGGAACGGCCCGTGGCCGAGACGATCCCGTTGGTGACCGTGGGTCCGCCCTGGAGAGCCAATGCGTTGCCGATGGCGATGACGGCATCACCGACCAGTGTGTGGGTCGAATTGCCGAGCTGCACCGTCGGGAGATTGTGCGCGCCGTCGATCTGGACGAGGGCGACGTCCTGGCTCGGGTCGGTGCCGATGACATGGGCGGTGCGCGCCTTGGTCTGGCCGAACAGCGTGACGGTGACCGTGGTGGCCCCGGCCACGACGTGGTTATTGGTCAACACCTCACCGGTCGAGGTGAGGATCATCCCGCTGCCCGCTCCTTCAACCAACTGGCCGCTGTCGCCGGTGCCCCCGGTGTAGACGGTCGTGTCGATCGAGACGACCGACGGTTCGACCCGGGCCAAGATGGCCTGGATGTCGGCCGGCTTGGCCAGCACGCTCTGATTGGGGAAGAACTTCTCGATCACGGTCTGCTGGACGCCGATCCCGCTCACCACGCCGACGGCGGCACCGATCACCGCGGCAACGATGGCGGTAGCGCTCACCACCCAGATCCAGGTGCGCCGGGTGAGGGTCTGGATCACCCGTTGGGGTGGCGGACCCGGAGGCCATGGCATGCGCACCGGCATGAAGTAGCCGGGCGGCGGCCCTCCCCGGTAGGGATACGGCGGCGCGCCGTAGGGCGGGGCGACCGGCGGCGCGCCGTAGCGGGGTGGTGACGCTCCGTAGGGGGGCGGGGCTGGCAGCGCGCCGTAGGGCGATGGGGGAACCGGGGGCGGCGCGGCGTAGGGCGGTGGAGCTTGCGGCGCGGCGTAGGGCGGTGGAGCTTGCGGCGCGCCGTAGGGCGATGGGGGAACCGGAGGCGGCGCGGCGTAGGGCGGTGGCGTCGCACCGTGGGGACCTTGTGCGGGTTGGCCGGGTGGCGATTGTTGCAAACGATGTTGCTCGGGTTGCGGCGCGGGTGCGGGCAACGGCTCTTGCACCGGCCGCGGTTGGCCCGCGGGGTCGGTCACCACGGGAGGAACCGGCAGTCCCGGTTGCAGCCCCGGTTGCGGCGCCGGTCGCCCCGGTTGCGACGGGTCCTCAGAACCGGGTGGCGGCGGAGTCGGGGGGGTGGTCAACGGCCGACCGGCCCATCGGAAATCGCCAAAAAGAAGTGGAATTTATGCCGATTTAAGGTTCTGGAGGGGGTCGAGTGATTACACTTTGTCATAAGAAAGGGAGATTCCAATGAACACCGACTGGATGGCAATGGGCAAGTGCCGAGAGGTTCCCCCCACCATCTTTTTTCCGAGTGACGGACTTGGTGTCCACGCGGCACAGAAGATCTGCTCTGAGTGCCCGGTCTCTGATGCATGCCTAGAGTATGCCCTCGCGAACCGAATTGATCACGGCGTGTGGGGCGGGTGCTCCGAGCGGGAGCGGCGGCGGATCCTGCGGCGGCGGCGCAACTCCGCTGTGGCCTTCACTGGCTGAATCTCCTCGGCTTGGAGCCCAGAAGGTGGGCTCATGACCTTCGCGTGCGTCGTCAACGTCAGCGAAGGCTGTAACACACAAACGCTCGCTCGCCTGTCTGATTCCTGTGGGCCGACGCTCCTCGACCGGCACCGCGACGCCCACCACAACCGGTCGGTGTTCACCTTGGCCGGTCCCGATGAAATCCTCGAGAACGCGACCCGGGCTTTGGCTCGGGTCGCCGTCACTGAGCTCGACGTCACCGCCCATGGCGGGGCCCATCCGCGCTTCGGCGTCATCGACGTGGTCCCCTTCGTGCCCCTCGTGCGGTCCCCGACCGTCGACCCTGCGTCTATTCGTCTGGCCGTCGAACCCCCGCTCGGCGGCGCGATGGGCGCCCGGGACCGCTTTGCCCGATGGGCCGGCGAAGAATTGTTGGTCCCCTCGTTCCTCTACGGGCCGCTGGGTCCCTCGACCCATCGGACGCTGCCGGAGGTCCGGCGGGACGCGTTTGGCCAGCTCGGACCCGATTTCGGGCCTCGGGTCCCCCACCCAAGCGCCGGGGCCGTCGCCGTCGGCGCCCGGCACTTCCTGGTGGCCTACAACCTGTGGGTCGAAGGCGGTGACGTGGCGCTGGCCCGCTCTGTGGCGAGCGCGGTCCGAAGCCCCGCCGTGCGCGCCCTCGGTTTCGATCTCGGCGGCCGGGCCCAGGTGTCCTGCAATTTGGTCCACCCCCGGACCATCGGGCCGCTCGAGATCTATGACCAGGTCGCCGCCCTGCTCGCCGCCGCCGGTGCGGGCGTCGAGCGCTGCGAGCTGGTCGGTCTGCTGCCCGCCGCCGTCCTAGCGGATGTGCCCGAGCACCGCTGGGCCCAGCTGGCTCTCGGTCCCGAGATGACCCTCGAGGCCCGCATGGAGTCGGTGGGGGTCGTTGCCGACTAGCTGGCGCTGACCATGGAGGCCCGGCGTTGCATCGCCCGGGCCCTGCGGAGGCGCCGACGCTCCCGCTCGCTCATCCCTCCCCAGATGCCGAATTTCTCGCCGTTAGCCAGGGCGTACTCGAGGCAGTCCTCGCGGACAACGCAACCCCGGCACACCTCCTTGGCCTCACGGGTGGATGCACCGCGCTCGGGAAAGAACAGGTCCGGGTCCACGCCCATGCAGTTGGCCTGTGCTTGCCAGCTCTTTTCTTGGCGACCGTACAAAAGGGACACAAGGTCCATCGGTTCGCCTCCCCTCGCCACATCATGTGGCACCGATGTAACTACAACGGTGTCATCTTTCACCATCCGTTCGCACTACGCAAGAGGGAATGCCCAGGTTCGTGCAAGTGAAGGCGATCACAACTGCCTGGTGGCCGTGCCCACACAGGCACCGACGTGCTCGGAAGCACCGCCCGTCGGGCGCTCGGACGCCCTTGGGGGGCCGGTCAGCCGGCGGGGCGCAGGATGCGACGGTGCTGGAGGAAATCGACCAGCACATAGCCGCCCAGCGAATCGGGCGTGGTGTAGAAGGTACGCCCGCCGTTGATCTTGGCGATCTGGTCGACGAAGGGGAACTGGGTCCGCTCGAGGTCGAGGGCGAAGACGTTGATGGTGATGCCGGCCCGGGTGCAACGCACCACTTCGGCCATCGTCATGCGCAGCGTCTCGGGCACCGGCGGGTAATTGAAGAACACCTCGCCGTCGGGCTCGATATGGGCCGTCGGCTCGCCGTCGGTCACCACGATGATCTGCTTGGTCCCGTGCTGGTGGGCCAGCATCTTGCGGGCCACCAACAACGCGTGTTGCAGGTTGGTGCCGTACACGTAGTCCCACATGGCGGTCGGCAGGTCTTCGGGCTTGATCTCCCGGGCCACTTCGCTGAACCCGATGATGCCGAGGAAGTCCCGGGGGAAGCGGCTCGAGATGAGGGTCTGGAGGGCCATCGCCATCTTCTTGGCCGGCACGAAGTTGTCGCGCATGGGCATCGACATCGACAGGTCGACCAACAAGGCGGTGGCCGAGCGAGTGAGCGCTTCGGTCTCGACGATCTCGAAGTCCTCCAAGGAGAGGTGCACGGGGACCCCGGCCCCGCCCCGGCGGATGGCGTTGTGCACGGTCTCTGAGAGGTGCAGGTTGAACGGGTCGCCGTACTCGTAGGGCTTGGTCGTTTCCTCGCGGTCATGACCGGCCCCCGACCAGGTGGCCTTGTGGTCACCGAGACGGTCCCGGGCCATCTGGGAGAACAGGTCACCGAGCGCCCGCTGTCCGAGGCGCCGCACGCCCTTGGGGGTGAGCTCGGTCCGACCGCCCTTGTTCTCGATCAGGCCGGCCTCGGCCAGCTCGGCGGCGAGCCGGGACAGGCGTTCGAGCGAGCGGGCGGCGTCATCACCGAGATGGCGGGCCACCTGATCCATGTCGACCTCGCTCAGGGCGGCCGGCGAGGAGGCCGATTGGAGGAGGTCTTCGATCCGCTCGAGCTCGCCCAGCTGGGCCGCAAGGTCGGTCGCCTGGCCCATCCCCATCGACCCCTCGCCGCTGAAGCGGTATCCCTGACCCCACCCGGCGTCGGGGACCGCCCGCTGCAGGTTGGCCGAAAGCCGCTCGATCTGCCACCGCAGGTCCATGTCCTCCAAGAGGGACTCGGCGAGGGAGCGCAGCTGGTCGCGTTGTTCGGGCGAGAGCGACTGCCACATGGCCTCGGCGGCGGCCATGCGGGCGGCCAGTTGCTCGAGCAGCTCGTCGAGTGAGGTGGCCCCGGGAAACATGTCGCCGAACCGCTCCATGAACTCGTCGAAGGTCGGATCGAGCGGTTCCCCGCGTTCGCGTTGCTCCAACATGGTGTTGAGCGCGTCGAAGGCCTCGCGCATGTGCTGGAGCTGCGCCGGATCGGGCGAGCCGAGCGCCTCGGTCATCCCCTTGAAGTAGGTGTCGGTCACCTCCTTGCGCAGGCTCTCCATCAGTGCTTCGAACTTCTCGCGGGCCTCGCTCGAGACGAACTCGTAGTGCTGGAGTTCGTGCACCCGACCGGCCAGGTCGTCGGGCAGAAGATCGAGGGCCATTCGTTTTTCGGCCGTCACGTCGTCGGTCACCTGCTTGCGCCGGTCGTCGCCCGAAGCGGCGGCCTCGTCGGCCAGCTCGTCGATGGCCGTCCGCTCTTCAGCGAGGATCTCGCGGAGCTCCTTGTTGACTTCGGCGAACTGCTCGTCGGGGTCGCCCTGTTCGAGCATCTCGGCCCGGCGGCGGCGGATCTGCTCGAGCAGATCGCGCAGGCCCATGGTCTGCTCCCCGTCGGCCGACCGCATGCCCGAGCGCATCATCCGGCGCAGCGCGTCGTCGAGGTCGCCGCC
>PMOE01000050.1:0-10086 GCA_003161575.1 Acidimicrobiaceae bacterium
AACAAGCCGATCATCGGCATTGCCAGCACCCCGGACGGCAAGGGTTACTGGCTGGTGGCTTCCGACGGCGGAGTGTTCGCCATCGGCGACGCCGGCTTCTACGGCTCGGCCGGCGCCACGCCGCTCAACCAGCCCATCGTCGGCATGTCCGCCACGTCCGACGGGAAGGGCTACTGGCTCGTGGCCAGTGACGGCGGCGTCTTCGCCTACGGCGACGCGGCCTATTCGGGCTCGACCGGCGGGATGACCCTATCGGCGCCGATCGTCGGATTCGTGGCCCGGCCGACGAACTAAGGGCGCGCCCCGTCCAGTGCGGGATCGACTCCCACCTGCCGGTTCAGAAAATCTGGCGGGCTACTATGGCCAGCCGATGAAGCGTCCCTACCGGGTTGTCGTGGCCAAGCCGGGCCTCGACGGACATGACCGTGGGGCCAAGGTCATCGCCCGGGCCCTGCGCGATGAGGGGTTCGAGGTCGTCTACACCGGCCTGCACCAGAGCCCCGAGCAGGTGGTGAGTGCCGTGGTCCAAGAGGACGCCGACGCCGTTGGACTCTCGCTCCTGTCGGGTGCCCACCTGACCCTCGTGCCCCGGATCATCGACGGCCTGGCCGGGGCCGGACGGGCTGACGTGCTGGTGATAGTGGGCGGGATCATCCCCGAAGGCGACATCCCGACATTGAAGGAGATGGGGGTGGGCGAGGTCTTCACCCCTGGCGCCCCGCTGCCCTCGATTGGGCAATGGCTCGCCGCGGCACTCGACCGACGCGAGGAGACGCTCGGCGTCTGAGGGGGGCGGCCGAATGGCCCTCGGCGCCCAGGGCCAACTAATACTGCGCTGCACGATCTCGGCGCGGCGCGTGTCGAGAAGAGGAGGAACGCGGTGGATCTCTACGAGTACCAGGGCAAGCAGTACTTTGCCCGCTTCGGCATTCCCACCTCGAAAGGCGGGGTGGCCGAGACCGTCGACGAGGCGGTGGTCCAGGCCGACGCGGCCGGCTATCCCGTCGTGGTCAAGGCCCAGGTCAAAGTCGGTGGGCGGGGCAAGGCCGGGGGCATCAAGCTGGCCAACAACTCGGACGAGGCCCGGGCCCACGCCGCCGCCATCCTCGGCATGGACATCAAAGGGCACGTCGTCCACCTGATCTGGGTCGAGAACGCGTCTGACATCGACAAGGAGTACTACGCGAGCTTCACCCTCGACCGCCAGGCCAAACTCCACCTCGGCATGCTCTCGGCCGAGGGCGGTGTCGAGATCGAAGAGGTGGCACAGACCAACCCCGACGCGATCGCCAAACTACACATCGACCCGGTCGACGGGCTCGACGAGGTCACGGCCCGGGCCTGGGTGGACGCGGCCGGCCTCGACGAGGCGGCGCGTGACCAGACCGCCGCGCTGCTGGTGAAGCTCTACACCTGCTACGTGGAAGGCGACTGCGATCTGGCCGAGATCAACCCGCTCATCTTGACCACCGAGGGCAAGGTCCACGCCCTCGACGCCAAGGTGACCCTCGATGAGAACGCCGCCTTCCGCCACCCCGAGTGGGAAGAGTACGCCGGCACCGAGACCGAGGACCCCCGTGAGCAGATGGCCAAGGAGAAGGGGCTCAACTACATCGGGCTGTCGGGCTCGGTTGGCATCATCGCCAACGGGGCGGGCCTCGCCATGAGCACCCTCGACGTGGTGAACCAGGTAGGCGGCAGTGCGGCCAACTTCCTCGACATCGGCGGCGGCGCCAACGCCGATGTGATGGCCGCCGCCCTCGAGGTCATCAACGCCGACCCGGCGGTCCGCAGCATCTTCGTCAACATCTTCGGGGGGATCACCCGGGTCGACGAGGTGGCCCAGGGCGTGGTCGACGCCCTCGCCCGGGTCGACATCCGCTCACCCATCGTGTTGCGGCTCGACGGCACCAACGCCGTGGCCGGCCGGGAGATCCTGGCCCCGCACTTGTCTGACCGCCTGGTGGCCGAACCCACCATGCTCGACGCCGCCCGGCGGGCCGTGGCCCTGGCCGGGAATTGAGGAGACAACGTGAGCATCTTCATCGACGAGAACACCAAAGTGGTGGTCCAGGGACTGACCGGGAGCCAGGGCCGGTTCCACGGCGTGCGCAACCGCGACTACGGCACCAAAGTGGTGGCCGGGACCTCGCCGGGCAAGGGCGGCACCGACGTCGAGGGTATCCCCGTCTATGACACCGTGGCTGAGGCGGTGGCCGAGACCGGCGCCTCCGCATCGTTCGTGGTCGTCCCACCCCGGGGGGCGTGCCCGGCGATCATGGAGGCGGCCGAAGCGGGGATCACCTTCATCGTCTGCATCACCGAGGGCATCCCGGCCCAAGACGAGGCCCTGACCTTCAACCGGCTGAAAGAGGAGTTCCCTGGCACCCGCCTGCTCGGGCCCAACTGCCCGGGCATCATCAGCCCGGGGAAGATCAACATCGGCATCACGTCGGGGGACATCGCCCTGGCCGGTGGGCCCGTCGGCATCGTCAGCCGCTCGGGCACCCTGACCTACCAGGCGCTCCACGAGCTCTCCCAGCAAGGGGTGGGACAGACCACCTGTGTCGGTATCGGGGGCGACCCGGTACCGGGCACCAACTTCATCGACTGCCTGTCGGCCTTCGAGGCCGATCCCGACACCAAGGCGGTCATGATGATCGGCGAAATCGGGGGTTCTGAAGAGGAGAAGGCGGCCGAGTTCATCGAGAAGCACGTGACCAAGCCGGTCGTCTGTTACATCGCCGGGGTCACCGCGCCGCCGGGCCGCAAGATGGGCCACGCCGGCGCCATCATCTCGGGTTCGATGGGCACGGCCCAGACCAAGATGGACGCGCTCAGCGCGGCGGGTGCCATCGTGGCCCTCAACCCGACCGAGGCGGGGATCAAGATGGTCGAGGTCGTCCGCGGGCTCTCCTGAGAACCGTTGGTAGCGTGAGCGCCGTGGGCGTCGCGGTACTGGTTTCTGGCACGGGGACGATCCTCCAGGCGATGGTCGAGGCCGCCGTCCCCGTCACCGTGGTGCTGAGTGACCGGGAGTGCCGGGGCCTCGAGGTGGCCGCAGACGCGGGCATCGCGGTCGAACTCCTCGACCGCTCGGCATGGGGCGGCTACAGGGCGGACTTCGACCGGGTGGGCTACACCGGATCGGTCACGGCCACCTTGGTGGGTCACGCCCCCGAGCTCATCGCGATGGCCGGTTTCGGGACCGTGCTCAGCGGGTCGGTGCACGACGCCTTCGGGGGTCGCATCCTCAACACCCACCCATCGCTTCTGCCCGCCTTCCCGGGCTGGCACGCCGTGGCCGACGCCCTCGACAGCGGGGCCGAGGTGACCGGCTGCACGGTGCACCTGGCCACCTTGGTGGTCGACGACGGGCCGATATTGGCCCAAGAGAAGGTGGCAATCCGCGGGGACGACACCGTCGAATCGCTGCACGAACGGATCAAAGCGGTCGAACGCCGGCTGTATCCGGCCACCATCCAGCGGGCCGTGGCCGAGCTCGGCGCCCGGGGCTCGCTCGACGGGCTCGTTGCACTCAAGGAGGCGCACACCTGATGCGGGCCCTGCTCTCGGTCTACGACAAGACGGGGCTGGTCGCTCTGGCCGGTGGCCTGTCCGAGCTCGGTTGGGACCTGGTGGCCAGTGGCAACACCTCGGCCGCGCTCAACGACGCCGGCATCGCCCACGCCCAGGTGGCGGCGGTGACCGGCTCGCCCGAGATGCTCGACGGGCGGGTCAAGACCCTCCACCCGGCAATCCACGGCGGGATCCTGGCCGACCGGTCCAAGGCTTCGCATATGGGCGACCTCGAGGCCCAGGGCATCGAACCGATCGACCTGGTGGTCTCCAACCTCTACCCCTTCTCCTCTGACCCCTCGGTCGAGCTGATCGACGTCGGTGGCCCGGCCATGGTGCGCGCCGCGGCCAAGAACTTCGCCCACGTCGGCATCGTGACCTCGCCCGCCGACTACGCCGGGGTGCTCGCCGAGCTGCAGGCCGACGGCACCCTGTCGGCCGCCACCCGCCTGCGCCTCGCCCGGGCCGGCTTCGCCCACGTGGCCGCCTACGACGCAGCCATCGTGGGTTGGCTCGACACCTTGGACCCCGACACCGACGGCGGGTCCGTGCTCCCCGAGACCATCCACCTCACCTTGGAGCGGGCCCAGTCGCTCCGCTACGGCGAGAACCCCCACCAGCGCGGCGCCCGTTACCGGGTAGCCGGCGAGGCCAGCTGGTGGGACGGGGTGATCCAGCACGGGGGCAAGGAGCTCTCCTACCTCAACATCTTCGACGCCGATGCGGCGTGGCGACTGGTCGCCGAGCTGGCGGCCGACACCGCCGTGGCGAACGGCGAGGCGGAGCGGGCCGTGGCCATCATCAAGCACGCCAATCCCTGCGGTGCGGCAGTGGCCGGTGACCTGGTGACCGCCTATGAGCGGGCCCTCGAGTGCGATCCGACCTCCGCGTTCGGGGGCATCGTGGCCATCGGGGGCAGAGTCACCGCCGCGGTCGCCGAGGCCATCTCGGCGGGACCCCAGGCCGACGTGATCATCGCCCCGGCCTACGCCCCCGAAGCCCTCGCCCAGCTGGCCTCCAAACGCAAGGCCACCCGGCTGCTCGCCGCCCCGGTCGCCGAGCCGCTCACCCGACAGATCCGCAGCCTCGGGGCGAGCATGCTCGTCCAAGAGCCGGACCGGTTCGTCTCGCCCCGGTCGGGCTGGGCCGTCGTCACCTCGCTCGCGCCCACCGAGGCCCAGTGGCGCGACCTGGTGCTCGCCTGGCGGGTCTGCGGGCGCACCACCTCCAATGCCATCGCCGTGGTGACCGACGGCCAGGCCGTCGGGGTCGGGGCCGGCCAGCAGTCCCGGGTGCTGGCGGCGGAGATCGCGGTTAGCAAGGCGGGGGCGCGGGCCAAGGGCGGGGCCGGCGCCAGCGACGCCTTCTTCCCTTTCCCCGACGGCCTCGAGGTCCTGGCCCGTGCGGGGGTGGCCGCCGTCGTCCAACCGGGCGGATCGGTGCGCGACGCAGAGGTCATCGAGGCGGCGAACGCCGCGGGCGTCGCCATGGTCACCACCGCCGAACGGCACTTCCGGCACTGATGACGCCCATTCTGCTCGACGGTGAGATGGTGGCGGCCCGGATGCGGGCCGAGGCGGCCGACCGGGTGGCCCGGTTGCGGGCCGAGGGGATCGAGGTCGGTCTGGGGACGATCCTCGTCGGCGAGGACGCCCCGAGCGCCCGTTACGTGGCCCTCAAGCACGAGGACTGCCTGGCGGTCGGGATCACCTCGGTCCACGAGCACCTCCCGTCGACGGCGACCCAGGGCGACATCGAAGCGGTGGTGGCCCGGTTCAACGCCGACCCCGCCGTCTCGGCCTACCTGGTCCAGCTGCCCCTTCCCGAAGGAATCGACGAGGAGCGCGTGCTTCTGGCCGTCGATCCGGCCAAGGACGTCGACGGCCTGCACCCGGTGAACCTGGGCAAGCTCGTCATGGGCGGGATCGGGCCGCTGCCGTGCACGCCGGCGGGCATCGTCGAGCTGCTCAGCGCCTTCGACGTCCCCGTCGAGGGCAAACACGCGGTGATCATCGGCCGGGGCCTGACCATCGGGCGCCCACTCTCCCTGCTCCTCGCCATGAAACGCCCGGGCTGCAACGCCGCGGTGACCGTCGTGCACACCGGGGTCGAGAACCTGGCCGACATCGTGCGCCAGGGCGACGTGGTCATAGCAGCGGCCGGCCGGGCCGGGCTGGTGAACGCCGGGATGATCAAGCCCGGGGCGGCCGTCGTCGGCGCCGGGACCACATGGGAGGGCCGCAAACTGCTCTCGGACCTCGACGACTCGGTGGCCGGGGTGGCCGGTTGGATCACCCCGCGCCTCGGTGGGGTCGGGCCGATGACCCGGGCCATGCTGCTGGCCAACGCGGTACGGGCCGCCGAGAGGATCGCATGACGACCGACCACGGGGGCGAGCAGGCGCCGTCGGGAGACGACCGTGAGCACGTGGAGCGCCCCTGGGGTTCCTTCACCGTGCTCGACGACGACCCGTCGGACCACAAGGTCAAACGGATCGTGGTGAAGCCGCACAAGCGGCTCAGCTACCAGCGGCACGCCAAACGGGCCGAGCACTGGCTCGTGGTGCGGGGCCAGGCCCGGGTGACCCTCGAGGGGGACATCCACGATGTCGGGGCGGGCCAGGCCATCGACGTGCCGTTGGGGGTGGCCCACCGGGTCGAAAACGTCGGCGACGACGACGTGGTCTTCATCGAGGTCCAGCTGGGCGGCTACTTCGGCGAGGACGACATCGTCCGCTTGGCCGACGATTTCGGCCGGGCCGGTGGCGACACGGCCCAGCCTGGGTAACCTTTCTCCTTTGTGACCAGGATCGCCGACCAGCTGGCCGCCGGGCCCACCTACTCCTTCGAGTTCTTCCCGCCCAAGAGCGACGCCGAGCAGACGGTGCTGTCGCGCACACTTCGTGACCTCGAGCCCCTCGAGCCGTCCTTCGTCTCGGTCACCTACCGCGGGGGCCGGGAGTCGCGCCAGCGCACCTTCGATCTCGTGACCGGGATGCTCCACACCACATCGCTCAACCCGATGGCCCACCTGATCTGCGTGGCCCACAGCCGCCTCGAGCTGGCCGATATCCTCGTCGCCTACCGCAAAGCCGGGGTCGAGAACCTCATGGCCCTCGGCGGGGACCCGCCGGCCGAGCCCGATGCGGGACCGGGCGAGCTGGCCCATGCGCTCGAGCTGGTGGAGCTGGCCCGGGCCGTCGGGGGATTTTCAATCGGCGTGGCCGCCCACCCGGCCGGGCACCCCTCGTCGCTCGACATGAGAAGCGACCGCGACTACCTGGCCGAGAAGCTCCGGATGGCCGACTTCGGGGTCACCCAGTTCTTCTACGAGGTCGCCGAGTACGAGCGGCTGATGAGCGACCTGGCGGCCCGCAACGTGTCCACCCCGATGCTGCCGGGCATCCTGCCGGTGACCTCCCTCGCCTCGGTGCCCCGGATGGCCACCATGGGCGCACCGGTACCCGACTGGGCGGTGGCCCGCCTCGAGGCGGCTTCGGCAACGGGCGGCGACGAGGCGGCCCGGCGCGAAGGGGTCGAGATCTTCACCGAGTTGAGCCAGCAGCTCCTCGATGCGGGCGCTCCCGGCCTCCACTTCTATACGCTCAACCGGTCCAAGGCGACCCGCGAGATCTACACCGCGCTCGGCCTGGCGCCCGAACTGAGCGTCGCCGGCTGACCCCGGTTTCCCCGATCGTCGGCCATCGGGTCTCAGTTGGGACGGGCCGGGCCAGCCCCTAGGCTCGACGCCATGGCAGAGACGATCACCATGGGCCCCGACGATGCCCTCCATGTCCCCGCCGAGCCCATCATCCCGTTCATCGAGGGCGACGGCATCGGCGTCGACATCTGGCCGGCGGCCAAACTGGTACTCGATGCGGCGGCCGCCAAATACGGCCACCGGGTCGCCTGGAAAGAGGTCCTGGCCGGCCAGAAGGCCTTCGACGAGGTCGGGAGCTGGCTTCCCGACGAGACCGTCGAGGCCTTCCGAGCACACCTGATCGGGATCAAAGGCCCCCTCACCACCCCGATCGGTGGTGGCATCCGTTCATTGAATGTGGCCCTGCGCCAGGTCCTCGACCTCTACGTCTGCCTGCGCCCGGTGCGCTGGTTCGATGGGGTCCCCTCGCCGGTCCGCCACCCAGAACTGGTCGACATGGTGATCTTCCGGGAGAACACCGAGGACGTCTACGCCGGCTACGAGGTGGAAGCAGGCACACCCGAGGCGCGCAAGCTGATGACGTTTCTGCGCGAGGAGATGGGCTTTCCCATCCGAGACGGCTCTGGCATCGGGATCAAACCGATTTCCGAGATGGGCTCCAAGCGCCTCATCCGCGCCGCCATCCGCTACGCCCTCGACCGCGGGCGTAAGTCGGTGACCCTCGTCCACAAGGGCAACATCCAGAAGTTCACCGAGGGGGCGTTCCGGGCGTGGGGCTACGACCTCGTGCGCGAGGAGTTCGCGGAGGTGGCGGTCGGCTGGGACGACTGCGACGGCAAGCCCGGGGACAAATTATTGGTCAAGGACACCATCGCCGACATCACCCTCCAGCAGGTGCTCACCAGGGCCACCGATTTCGACGTCATCGCCACGACCAACTTGAACGGCGACTATCTCTCCGACGCCCTGGCCGCCCAGGTGGGCGGGATCGGGATCGCCCCGGGGGCCAACATCAACTATGTGACGGGCCACGGCATCTTCGAGGCGACCCACGGCACGGCGCCGAAGTACGCCGGGCAGGACAAGGTGAACCCCGGGTCGCTCCTCCTGTCGGGCGTGCTCATGTACGAGCACCTCGGGTGGACCGACGCCGCACGAGACATCGTGGCCGCCCTTGAGGCCACCATCGCCGCCAAGATCGTGACCTACGACTTCGCCCGCCAGATGGACGGCGCCACCGAGGTCAAGTGCTCGGAGTTCGCAGCGGCCATCGTCGAACGGCTCTGAGTTCGCGCTCGGGACCGAACCGGCGCGGACCGAACCCGATGCCCCGGCGCCCACTGCCACAGGCGGCGCAGGCGGCGCCCGAAACGAGCGCGAGGCGGGCCGTGCCCGCGGTGCCCCGCCTGCTCCGGCCTCGGGTCATTTCGCCCACCGGCAGCGTTGACGGCGGCTCCGGCCCCGGTTTCGACCAGCCCCGGCTGCCCGCGTAACGTGACGGCCATGGCACCCAAATCCCCCCTTCACGTCACCGTCACCGGCGCCGCCGGCCAGATCGGCTACTCACTGCTCTTCCGCATCGCCTCGGGCCAGATGCTCGGCCCCGATCAGCCGATCGTCCTGCGCCTGCTCGAGATCGAACCGGCCATGAAGGCCCTCGAGGGCGTGGTCATGGAGCTCGACGACTGCGCGTTCCCCCTCCTGGCCGACGTCGTGGCGACGCCTGATCTGAAGACCGCCTTCGACGGCACCGCGTGGGCCCTGTTGGTCGGCTCGATCCCCCGCAAGGCCGGGATGGAGCGGGGCGAGCTGCTCAGCGTGAACGGTGGCATCTTCAAACCCCAAGGTCGGGCCATCGCCGACAACGCCGCATCCGAGGTGCGGATCCTGGTCGTCGGGAACCCCTGCAACACCAACTGCCTCATCGCCCGTTCAAACGCTCCCGAGGTCCCGGCCGACCGCTGGTTCGCCATGACCCGTCTCGACGAGAATCGGGCCAAGAGCCAGCTGGCCAAGAAGGCGTCGGTCCCGGTGGCCGCGGTGACCAACATCGCGATCTGGGGCAACCACTCGGCCACCCAGTTCCCCGACTTCGCGAGCGCCCGCATCGATGGCAAACCCGTGCCCGAGGTCATCACCGACATCGAGTGGTTGCAAGGGGACTTCTTGACCACGGTGCAAAAGCGCGGGGCGGCGGTCATCGACGCCCGGGGACTCTCGTCGGCCGCATCGGCGGCCAACGCGGCGGTCGATTCGGTGAGTGGTCTGTGCGCCAAAACGCCGACCGCCGACTCGGTGTCGTTGGCGGTCGCCAGCACGGGCCAGTACGGCGTTCCCGAGGGCCTCCAGTTCGGGTTCCCGGTGCGGGCCGACGGCTCGGGCGACTGGTCGGTGGTCGAGGGCGTCGAACACGACGCATTCGCCACCGAGCGGATCCGCATCACGACCGAGGAACTCGTGTCCGAACGGGCCGAGGTCGAAGCCCTCGGGCTGCTCGGCTGAGACCCGCCCGGGCGGACCGCCGTTCGGCCGCTGCTACCCCATGCCGACGATCGGGGCGTTCAGGTGCATGGCCCCGGTCGAACCGAAGAAGCCGGCGTCGCCGAAGCTGAAGATGCCCCCGTCGGTCGCCACCAGCCGGTACCCCTTCCCGTCGGGCGTGGCCGCCATGCCGGCGATCGGCTTGTTGAGGGGAAGCGCCCCGGTGGAACCGAAGAAGCCGGCGTCGCCGAAGCTGAAGATGCCCCCGTCGGTCGCCACCAGCCAATAGCCGTTCCCGTCGGGCGTGGCCGCCATGCCGGCGATCGGCTTGTTGAGGGTCAGTGCCCCGGTGGAGCCGAAGAAGCC
>PMOE01000050.1:10101-10785 GCA_003161575.1 Acidimicrobiaceae bacterium
CCGAAGCTGAAGATGCCCCCGTCAGAAGCCACCAGCCAGTACCCCTTCCCGTCGGGCGTGGCGCTCATGGCGACTATCGGCTTGTTGAGGTGCAGGCTCCCGGTCGAACCGAAGAACCCGGCGGCGCCGAAGCTGAAGATGCCGCCGTCGGTCGCCACCAGCCAGTACCCCTTTCCGTCGGGCGTGGCGCTCATGGCCACGATCGGGGCGTTCAGGTGCATCGAGCCGGTCGAACCGAAGAACCCGGCGGCGCCGAAGCTGAAGATGCCGCCGTCGTTAGCCACCAGCCAGTAGCCCTGCGGCGTGCCCGACGCGGGTGCCGGTGGGTGTGTCGGTGGGGCGGCCACTGCGCTGAACGTTACCGAGACCGTCGGGTGGAGGGTCACCCCGGCGGTGACATCAAACGCGGCCAACGTGACCGTCTCCGCCGTGGTATCGGTCACCGTGAACGTTGTCGTGCCCGACGCCGAGGTGATGGCGGTGGTCGGCGCGACGACGGCGTGCGCAGTGCCGTCATGAAGGGTGACGGTGTCCCCGGCGACGGGCTGGCCGAATGCGTTGCGCATGGTGGCCGTGACTGTGGCCGACGAGATTCCGTCGGCGGGGACCGAGGTGGGAGCGAGGGTGAGCGTCGAGACCGACGGCGACGGTGGACCGACGGCGATCGGATACGACGACGAGGTC
>PMOE01000068.1 GCA_003161575.1 Acidimicrobiaceae bacterium
ATGCCGAGGTAGGTCATGTCCCAGCGCGAATCGCTGATGATGTCGTCGAGCAAGAGGCCGAGGTGCCCATTGAGGGGGTAGTGGCCCGACAGCTTCTCGTCGAGGTACTTGGAGAAGACTTCGACATGGCGGGCCTCGTCGACCACCTGGGTGGCGGCGTAGTACTTGGCGTCGATCCACGGGACCGTCTCGACGATCTTGGCAGTGCACAGCAGCGCGCCCTGTTCGCCGTGCATGAACTGGGAGAGCATCCAGTTCTGGTTCTCGATGCCGAACTCCATCCACTCTTTGTCGTTCCAGTGCTCGAGAACGGTGCCCGTGACATCGGTGTCAGCCCACCGGGTGGCGTCACCGTTGGCCTCGGCGTTGGCCACGACGACCCGCTCTTGGTCGACCTCGGTCTCCCAAGGCAGGTCTGTTTGACCGTTCCACTGTGCCTTCTTGGCTTTTTCGTAGAGCTTGTCGAGCTGGGCCCGCTTCCCCTTCTCGTAGTCCCATGTGAACTCGGCGGGACAATTGTCGTCGACCAAGTGGCGCCCGTCAGCCTCTTGGTGCCCGACCACCGCGAGAATGGCCTCGAAGTCATTGATGTCCGCTCGACCGATCAGCTCGGTGTTACTCCGCATCTCGTCGCGCTCGTTGTCAACGGTGGTCATGGCTGGCAGTCCCCTTCGAGTCTGTGTGTGGTGGATGGCTGTTCTGGGTGGTCGTGGGCTGGGTTGAATGGAAGTGGTCGAGGAAGGTCCGCGTGTCGGTCACCGGAGGTCCCCGGCGGTCCTTAGGGCTTCGATCCCGGGGATCACGAAGGTGCTCACCAGATGGCGGGCGTCCGCTTCGCAGGTGAGGTCGGCCCCGGCCTTCGGAGTTGCCAGATACGACACGACGATCCGCACGGCCCACTCGGCGGCACGGGCGGACTGGTCGGGGTCGAGCCACCGACCGAAGAACGGTGCGGTGAAGGCACTGGCGGCCAGGAGCACGCGATCCATCTCGGCGAAGGCCAGGTGGGGAAGGATCACGTCAGGTTCGTGGGCCAACAGGTAAGCGAGTGCCTCGTGCGAGGAGAGGCGGTTCGCGGCGGCGACGATACCGGCCACGAGGACGTCTTCTAGGTCATGGGCCTCGCCCATCACCACCGCCAAGCCCGAGAAGAAGCGGGCGACCTCGGTCTCGACCACCGCGTCGATCACCGCGTCCTTGCCGCCGGGAAACGTCCGGTACAAGGTGGCCCGGGACACCCCGGCCTCCCGGGCGATGTCATCGACCGTCGTCTTGTGGGTCCCGTGGCGGCCCATGCAGCGCAGGGCGGCGTCGACCACACGGACCCGCGGGGAGGAACGGTCGTCGGTGGCCAGGTCCTTGACCACGCCCAGGTCGGGAGCCGCCCCGGATGGACCGGCCTCGGCCGGACTCTCGGCCGGGCCGCTCCCGGCCAGCAGGTGCAGCTCGGCTCCAGGCATCAGTGAAACATTACGGCGAAATCTGTCTCATTGTCAACGACGCCGGGTCGGGCGCTCCGCCTCCCCCCCCGGGCTCGGGGGCCGACTGGGGGCCGGGCTGGCATCATGACCCGATGCCAGACACCTACACGCACGGCCACCACGAGTCGGTGCTGCGCAGCCACACCTGGCGCACTGTCGACAACTCGGCGGCCTACCTGCTCGATGCATTGGCACCGGGTCAGGACCTCCTCGATATCGGTTGTGGTCCGGGGACCATCACCGCCGACCTTGCGACCCGGGTCGCACCGGGTCGTGTCGTCGGCATCGATGTCTCAGAGGAAATCGTGACCCAGGCCCAGGACCTCGCCGCTCGGAGCGGACTCTCGCACCTCAGTTTCACCACCGGCGACGTCTACGCACTCGACTTCGACGACGCCTCCTTTGACATCGTCCACGCCCATCAGGTTCTCCAGCACCTCAGCCGACCGGTCGACGCGCTCATCGAGATGCGCCGGGTGGTGCGTCCTGGAGGCGTCGTGGCGGTTCGCGACGGCGACTTCGCTGCCTACCCGTGGGCACCGGCCGATCCTCTGCTCGACCGCTGGCTCGACTTGTACCACGAGGTGACACGACACAACGGCGCCGAAGCGGACGCCGGACGTCACCTGCTCGGCTGGGCCCACGCCGCCGGATTCAGCGAGGTCGTGGCCACCAGTTCAACCTGGACCTTCGCCGACGCCGAGCGCCGCAAATGGTGGGGGGAGCTGTGGGCCGACCGGGTGCGGCTGTCCGCCTTCGCCGATCAGGCGCTCGCCTATGGGCTCTCGAACCGGGCCGAACTCGAAGACATCGCCCAAGCGTGGCTGCGATGGGCGGCGTCGCCCGACGGCTTCTTCGCTGTCGTCCACGGCGAGGTCCTGGCCCGAGACTGATCGGCCACCTCACCGCCGGCCACGCCGAGGCGGACTTGGCCAAGCCGGTCAGCTAGTGGGCGCCCGAGGGCACGATGCCGGCCAGCAGCTCGGCCCGCACCAGGCGGGCCACCTGGGTCGGGTCCTCGAGATCCCAGCGTCCGGGCGAGGAGATGTAGGACAGCACCATCCGGGCCAAGAAGTCGGCCGCCTCTTGGGCGTCGACGCCGGGGGCACGTTCGTGGCGCTCCAGATAAGGCACCAAGAACGCGGCAATGAGTTCCTGGGTCCCGGTGCTCTCGGTGGTGAGGGTGGGGAGCAGCACCTCGGGCTCGGTCTGGAGGATCCGTTGGAGGACCTCGTGCTTTTTGATGGAGCGGCCGGCGAAGGACAGGCCGCGTTCCATGACCTCTTCGAGGGAATCGGCCGACTGCACCTCTTCATAGAGCCGGGTGAAAAAGCGCGCATACTCCCAGGAGACCACCGCGTTGATGAGCTCATCTCGGCCGCCAGGGAAGTAGCGGTAAATGGTGGCTCTCGACACTCCCGCCTCGCGGGCCGCGTCCTCGACGGTTGTCTTGGCCAGACCCCAGCGGGCCACGCACGAGTAGGTGGCCCCCAAAATGCCCTGGCGGACTTCCTCGGCGTCCCGGGCGGCCACGGGCGATCAGAACCCGAGTAGGGAGTCGAGCCCCACGGTGAGGCCGGGCCGCCCACGCACGTCGCGCACGGCCAGGACGACGCCGGCCATGAATGACCGGCGGTCGTAGGAGTCGTGGCGAATGGTCAGGCTCTGCCCGGGGGCCCCGAAGATGACCTCCTCGTGGGCCACGAGCCCGGAAAGGCGGACCGAATGGATGCGCACTCCTCCGGGTCCCGCTGCACCGCGAGCACCATCGATTACGAGTTGGGTGGTCTGGTCGGCCGGCAGCGCTTGGCCCGCTCGGCGTCGGGCTCCCGCGATGCGCTCAGCGGTGTGCAGCGAGGTGCCTGACGGCGCATCGCGCTTGGCGTCGTGGTGAAGCTCGATGACTTCGGCCCCGTCCATGAACGGCGCCGCCAGTTCACAAAAGCGCATCAAGAGCACGGCCCCGATGGCGAAGTTCGAGGCAACAATGGCGTTGGCCGGCTCGCCGTTGAAGCAGCGTGCCAGCACATCCATGTCAGCGGTGCTCAGTCCAGTGGTTCCCACTACCGCGTGGATCCCGTGCTCGGCACACCAGGGCAGGTTCTTGCGGGCCGCCTCGGCGACGGTGAAGTCGACCACCACCTCGGCGCCGGCGTCGGCCAAGGCGTCGATCTGACCCGACATCGGCAGGTCCGGGACCTCTCCGCCGAGCACCTGGCGCAGGTCTATGTCGGCCGCACTCGGGTCGACGGCGGCTACCAGCTCCAATCCGTCGGCGGCGAGCACCGCCCGACAGACCTCCTGGCCCATTCGACCACCGGCGCCCGCGACGCCCACCCGCAACATGGCTGCACCCTACCGGTCCGCGCTTGGGCCCCGTGAGGTGCCGTCGAGCGAACGGCGCAACGACCGACGGCGCCCGGCCAACGCGGCAGACCCCACCAGCGCGAGGAGACCGGCCAGGGTGCCGGCCAGTCCGAGATCGAGTCCCGCTGGGCGGTAGAGAAAGGTCAGCGTCCAGCGGCCCGCAGGTACCCGCACCCCTTGGACCAACCCCACCGGGTACACCGACAACGAGCGGGTGGGCCCGCCGCCGACCGGAACGGCCTCAACGTGCCAGCCGGCCGCGTAGGCCTCACTGCGCACGACGGTCACCGGGCGAGGAGCGTTCAACCGATCGACCTCGGTTCCTTGGTCCCCGGCCGAAAGCTGCTGCACCGCGGCGCCGTCGGGCGAACCGGCCACCCATACCGGGGGGAGGGTCATGGGGTGCTCGAAGCGGGCGTACTCCAACCAGCGCCCCGTGAAACGCCACCCCCCGACCCCGAGGGCGTCTTGGAGCTCTCCGTTGAAGCTGTAGAAAAGCCCGTTGGTGGTCGCCACCACCGAGTCGTCGGTGAAGCGGGAGGCCTGCCCCGAGGCACTGTGCACGACAACGCCGAGCGCCCGTTGGGGATGGACGAACAGGACACTGATCGTCGCGCCGGGGCCGGCCACCAGGCGCTCTTTGGGCCAGCGGATCTGATTCGGCGCGGTCAATACCCCGAAGCGGGTGCCGCTAAGACCGGGGCGATGACCGTCACGATCCGGGGCGACGCCGATCCGGATCGAGCGGATGACCATCGGTTGACCGAGATACCAGGTCCGCTGGTGGGGGGTGCCCGGACGCACCGCCCCGGGGCAGCCGCCCGGGGGTCCAGGCGGTGGGCTCCCCTCTTGGAAGGCGGTCGTGCCGTTGGAGTAGGTCTCCGGCGCGAGGAACTCGGGCAGGCTCAAGAGGCTGGTCAGCCGGAGTGGCACGAACGCGCCCCGGGACAGAGCGCAGGGGTCGAGGGTGTCGAGGTCATGGGTCCCTGTCGCCGACCCGTAGGAGTTTGACAGGATCGAGCCGTAACCCTGCACGCTCGACAGCCCCGTGAAGACATTGAGGTCGGGCTGGCCGATTTTGGACAGATCGTCGATGTTAAGGGCAGTCGTGTCGTAGATGGCGAACCGACCCGAGTTTCCGAGGACTGCCGTCGCCTGTCGGGTCGTCGGCTGGGCAGTGGCGTTCCCGTCGCTGAGCCCGACTGACGTGGACACGGTGAACAGCACCAGATCGAGGACCACCACCGCGACGAGGAACCGCGCCCGATACTTGATAGGGATGCGCGGCCAGAAGAGCAACAGAGCCGCGGCAGCCACGGCCACCACCAGCTGGGCGATGAACCATGGTGATAGCGCACGAGCGATGGTGGTCACTGAGCCGAAAGACCTCTCGAGTTGCTCGGGGATGGCGATCGCCACCACGCACAGAGCGATCGCCGCGAGCACCGGGGAGACGGTGACCCATCGCCGCCATCCCGAGATCCCCGCGTCTTCGGATCGGCGGCCGAGCAGGCGGTCGGCCCAGAACCCCAACAAGACGGCGAGGGAAAGATCGACGATGGCCAGGTTCCGACTCTGGAGGCGGACCTTGTTGAAGAACGGTATGTGCCCGAAAACGGGTCCGAGGGGGGTGAACGAACCGAAGGTCAAGAGGGTCCCGAGGACCGCCAGGCCGAGCCAGAGGCCCCAGTCGGACGACCGCAGGTCGCGGTGTCGACCGAATGAGCGGGTGGCCAGGGCGAGGCCGGCCGCCAAGGGCAGCAGCCCGATGTACCCGGTCACCTCGGGCAGGTTGTAGCTGTTGAAGAAGGGCGGCTGGTGCAAGATGCCGTCACCCCCGAATAGGTCGGGAACCAACATGAGCACCGACCACGGGGGACGCAGGGACCCGCTCGAGAAGAACGCGTATGTCTCACTCGAGCGTTGCGAAGTGCTGATGAAGTGCCAGCCGACCAGCAACTGCACCGCCCCCAAGGCCGCCCCCCAGACCGCCCCCAACGCGCTGTAGCCGAGATAGCGGACCCGTCGTCCAAAGGGGACCCCCGCCCCGGCGTAGGGGCGCAGCACGAGCCAGATGAACACGAAGCCGGCCACGATTTCGGCCTCGGCCATGGACCTCGGCTCGCCGGTCAGAAAGACGAAGCCGGCCATGACCGCCAGCAGCACGGTCCAGGGCCATGGCGAGCCGGTGCGTCCGACCGGCGGCACAACCGGTGCCCCGTCCGGATCGTCAGGGTCCGGCCGGTCGACCAGCTGATCTCCGCTGGCCGGACCGACGCCGAAGACCACCCAGGAGAGACGGAGCTGGGCCAGCACCAACAGCGGCATCCAACCCATGCCCTGGACCACTCCGATGTGGACCATCTCGCCCGACATCGCCCCGGCGAAGGCGTAGGTCAGCGCGGCCACCACGCAGGCAACGGGACGGAGTCGGAACTGACGGAGCAGGGCGTAGAGCCCAAGGGCCGCCGCCCAGTAGATCACCAACAGATTGACGATCCACGCGGCCACCGGCCCGAGGACGGCAAAGAGGAAGGTGAACGGGTAGGCCGAACCGGCGTTGAGCCCACCGAGCAACGGGCTGCCCGACCAGATGTACGGGTTCCACAGCGGCAAGTGGCCCTGGCGGATCTGGTCGCCCGAGAGGACCCGCAGGGGGAAATTCTGGATGAGGTTGTCCCCGGCGATCGCCGGCTTCCCGAACAACGCGGGGATGACGAAGAGGGCCAGGGGGACTGCCACAAGCACGGCCACTGCCCGTCCATCGGCTGTATGCAGCCAGCGCCGGACGGTCCCTCGCCGCCCGGGCGCCTCGAGAGGTACCGGAGCGAGTTCGGTGGGGACGCCCATTGCTTGGAGGGTCAGGCGGTGCGACCGGCGAGCCCGAGAGCCACCGTGTCGAATGCATCCGGGTCAAAGGGCCCCACGGCGGCGAGGGTTCTCGGGGCGCCCGCCACCTGCTCGGCGACACCTTGGACCTCGGCCAGGCTGACCTCGTCGATGCGGGCGAGGATCTCTTCGACCGTTCGTACCTTGTCGTGGAGCAACAGGGCCGAGCCGATCCGGCTCATCCGCGCACCGGAGTCCTCCCCGGCGAGCAGGGTCTCGGCCCGCAGGTTGCCCTTGGCGATGGCCATCTCGCGAGGAGTGATCCCCGACGCCGCCAAGTCTTCGAGTTCGCCGGTCACAATGCGCAGTACCTCGCCGACGTGCCCTGGTGCGGTGCCGACCACCACCGCCAGGGTCCCGGCGTCTTGGTATCCGGTCCGGTCCGACCAGACCGAATAGGCGAGACCCCGCTGCTCGCGCACTTTTTGGAACAGCCGGCTCGACAGGCCCCCTCCCAACACGTGATTGAGCACGGACAAGGCATAGCGCTGCTCGTCGAAGCGCGATGCCGAGCGGACACCGAGAACCAGATGGGCCTGCTCGGTGGGCCGGCGTACCACGACCAAGGACTCTTGAGGCTCAAGCGGCGGGGTCCGGGCGGGCGCGGTGCCCCCGGTGCGACCCGAAAACCGCTGTTCGACGGCAGCACCAACCGCGTCGTGGTCGCAGTTCCCCGCGACCGACACCACCATGTTCCCTGGACGGTAGTGCTGGTCGAAAAAGGCGCGGATGTCGGGCGTCGTGAGCGCCCCGACGCTGTGTTGGGTTCCGAGCGTGTCGCGGCCGAGCGGGTGGCCCGGGAACAGGGCGGCCGACCATTGCTCGGCCGCCAGGTCAGCGGGCTCGTCAGCATGCATCAATATCTCGTCGACGATGACCATGCGCTCGGCGTCGACATCTGCGGGACGGAGGGCGGGATCCCACATGATCTCGCTCAAGATGTCGAGACCCAGGGGGAGGTGCTCGGCCAGCAGGCGGATGTAGAAGGTCGTGTACTCCTTGGTGGTGAAGGCGTTGCAGTCCCCTCCCACCTCGTCGACAGCCTCGGCGATGGCCGCGGCCGAGCGTTCGGCCGTTCCTTTGAAGAGCAGGTGCTCGAGGAAGTGCGAAGCCCCGGCTCGCTCGTCTGTCTCGTCGCGCGAGCCGGTGCCAACCCAAAAGGCGACCGATACCGAATGGACGTCGGCCATGGCCTCAGTGACCAGTCGAATCCCACTTCCGAGGAGATCAGTCCGGATCGCCGAGCTCGCCCGGCCAGCGGTCAACGTCGGCGTGAACGGTTCCGCGAGCGACGCCGGTCGTCGTCGCCGCCACGCGCTTCCCCGCCGCCCGAGGCCGCTCCGGGACCGAGGTCGCCAAGGTCGGCGACCAACTCGGCCTCGAAGGCCTCCTCGAAGGAGGCCGAAGAAGCACTAGCGCTCGGCGCCGGCGCAGGTGCCGGACGATCATCGCGGTCGCCGTTTCGTCCACTGCGCTCGCCTCGGTCACTGCGCTCGCCGCGGTCACTGCGCTCGCCGCGGTCACTGCGTCTCGACTCGGCTGGGGCTTCCATGCCCTCTGGCACGTTGGTCAATGACAACGAGACCTTGCCCTGGGGGTCGATGTCATCCACCCGGACCTCGATGGCCTGGCCAAGCGTGAGCACGTCTTCGACGGCACCGATCCGCTTGCCGCCAGCCAAAGGCGAGAGCTTGGAGATGTGCAAGAGACCATCGCGCCCGGGCAGCACGTTGACGAACGCACCGAACTTCGTGAGGTTCACGACCCTGCCTTGGTAAATCGCGCCGACATCCGCTGTCGGTGGGTCAAGGATGAGCGAGATGCGCCGCTTGGCCTCTTGGACTGCGTTGCCGTCCTTGGCTCCGATGGTGACGGTACCCACCATGCCGTCGTCGTCGACGGCGATGTCGGCTCCCGTCTCTTGCTGGAGGGTGTTGATGACCTTGCCCTTGGGCCCGATGACCTCGCCAATCTTGTCGATCGGGATCTCCATCGAGACGATCTTGGGGGCACTGGCCGCCACATCGTCGCGGGGCTCGGCGATGGCGCCGTGCATGACCTCGAGGATCTTGAGGCGAGCTTCTTTGGCCTGCAGCAGGGCTTTCCCCAACACGTCGGCGGGAAGCCCATCGATCTTCGTGTCGAGCTGGAGGGCGGTCACGGCCTCTGAGGTGCCGGCCACCTTGAAGTCCATGTCGCCGAACGCGTCCTCCGAGCCCAAGATGTCAGTGAGGGTGACGTACTTGCCGTCGTCGTAGACGAGGCCCATCGCGATGCCGGCCACCGGCGCTTTGATGGGCACCCCGGCCGCCATCAGCGACAAGGTCGAGCCGCACACCGACGCCATCGACGTCGAGCCGTTGGAGGCCAACACGTCAGAGACCAACCGCAAGGTGTAGGGGAACTCCTCGATCGGGGGCACGACCGGCAGCAGCGCCCGCTCGGCCAAAAGACCGTGCCCGATCTCGCGGCGCTTGGGGCCCCGCATGAAGCCGGTTTCGCCAGTAGAGAACGGCGGGAAGTTGTAGTGGTGCATGTACCGTTTGGTCGTCTCGGGGCTGATGGTGTCGAGCAGTTGGTTCATCCTCGGCATTCCGAGGGTGGTGACGTTGAGGACCTGGGTTTCGCCCCGCTGGAAGAGGGCCGATCCGTGGGCCGTCGGCAACAGGTCGACCTCGGCTGACAGCGGGCGAATGTCAGAAGTTCCCCGACCGTCGATCCGAAGGCCCTCGTCGACGATGCGCTTGCGGACGACCTTCTTGGTGACCCCTTTGACGGCTGCTTTGATCTCCCGCTCGCGATCGGCGAACTCACCGGAGAGCTCTGCTGTGATCTCGGCCGTGGCCTTATCGATGGCCGCGTTGCGCTCCGCCTTCGAAGAGATGGTGTTGGCCTGTGCCAGCTTGTCGGTGCCCAACGCTTCCACGCGGGCGAAGACGTCGTCGCCGTAGTCCGAGTGCGCTGAGAACTCGAGTGGGTGCAGCGGACCCCGCTCGGCCACGAAAGCGGTGACCAGTCCCCGCTGGAGCACGATCGACTCGCGGATCCAGGTCTTGGCCGCTTCCAGTCCCTCGGCCAACACCTCTTCGGTGACCTTGGGGGCGCCGTCCTCGTAGTACTGGAAGGACCGCTCGGTCCCGCCGGCCTCCACCATCATGATGGCGATCTCGGCGTCGTCGGCGTCGGAGAGTGCCCGGCCGGCTACGACCAGTTCGAAGGTCGATTCGTCACCTTCTTGGTATGTGGGGTGCGGGATCCACGTGCCATCGGTCGTATAGGCGACCCGGACGGCCCCGATCGGGCCCTCAAAGGGGATGCCCGAGATCATCAGCGCGGCCGAGGCGGCGTTGATGGCCAGGACATCGTGGGGGTTGACCTGGTCGGCCCCGAAAATGGTGCCGACCACGTGGATCTCGTTTCGGAATCCCTTGGGAAACGACGGACGGAGGGGGCGGTCGATGAGCCGACACGTCAAGATGGCCTCATCCGACGACTTCCCCTCGCGGCGGAAGAACGAACCCGGGATCTTGCCCGCGGCGTAGGCGCGCTCTTCGATGTCGACGGTCAACGGGAAGAAGTCGGCGCCCTCGCGAACCGATCGGGCGGCGGTGGCCGTGGCCAACAGGACCGTGTCACCGATACGGCCAAGGACCGCCCCGTCGGCCAGTTGGGCCAGCTTGCCCGCTTCAAATGTCATGGTGCGGTCGGTGCCACTGATGGGCGCCGACACGGAGATGGCCTCAGCCATGGTGCTCCTCGTGTTCAGGGGCACTCCACGGTCGGTTCCCAGTGGTCGACCACCTCGTTGGTGCGGGCGTCCACCTGAGTGATGGAACCCGGTCGTGGTGAGGTGACCGGCGACTGGCAGCCGACTTCTTGTCGTGCCCGTCTCTTTTTGTACGACCGCCCGGCGCAGGGCCGGGCGGTAGATCTTCTTTCTTTGTTAGCGGCGGATGCCGAGGCGTCCGATGATCGCCCGATAGCGCTCGACGTCGTTGGCCCGCACATAGTCGAGCAGGCGCCGGCGGCGGCCTATGAGCTTCATCAGCCCACGGCGCGTGTGATGATCGCCCTTGTGCACCTTTAGGTGCTCGGTCAAATGCGAGATCCGGTCGGTCAGCAGCGCGATCTGGACCTCGGACGAACCCGTGTCGACATCGTGCAACCGGTGCTCGGTGATGATGGCCTGTTTGTCGGGCATGTACGAAGAAACCTCGAAAACCTTGTGGGGCCTGGTCGCAGGCTCGGCCCATGGCACCCTGGGGCACGGAGACCCGACCCAGTCTGGTCGGGCTGACCCTGGCCGGCCGGGAGGCCCCCGACCGCGCACGACGATAGCAGGTGGGGACCCCCGACGCCCGCCACGGCGCCATCGCGGCCCCCCCGAGAGGACCGGGGCCTCAGCCCCCGGCCAGAATGGCTCGGGCCTCCACCACGTCACGCTGCATCTGGGCCACCAGGTCGTCGACCGAGTCGAACCGTCGCTCCTCGCGCAAGCGAGTCACGAAACCGACCCGTGCCTCCTCACCGTAGAGATCGCCGTCGAAGTCGAGCAGGTAGGCCTCCACGAGGGGGGCCGGGGCGTCGTCATAGAACGTGGGGCGCCGGCCGACCGAAATGGCGGCCAGGTGCTCGGACCCGTCAGGCCGCAGGTAGCGCCCGGCGTAGATCCCGAGCCCGGGCAGGGCGATCTCGGCGGGAACAGCAACGTTCGCGGTTGGGATCCCGAGCTCCGCGGCCCCGCGCCCGTCGCCATGGACTACCTCGCCACGGACCTGGTGGGGCCGGCCCAGCAACTCGGCTGCGCCGGAAACGTCGCCGTCAGCCACCAGGCGGCGGATCCGAGTAGAAGACACCGGATCCCCAGACTCACCGGTCAGCGCGACCCCTTCGACGTCGAAGCCGGCGACGGCGCCGAGTTCGCCCAACATGGCCACGTTGCCCTTGCGTCCGTGTCCGAAGTGGAAATCCTCGCCCACCACGACCAACCGGGCCCCGAGCGATCCGACGAGCACCTCGGTGACAAAGTCCTCCGCTGTCTCGTTGGCCCGCTCGCGATCGAAGGGGACAACAAGGGTCAGGTCGATCCCACAGTCCTCGAGCAGCTCGAGTTTCTGGTCGAGATCGGTCAACAGCGGCGGGGCTGAGTCCGGCCGCACCACCATGGCCGGGTGACGGTCGAATGTGACGACGGCCGAGGCCAGGCCGCGGGCTCGAGCCCGGGATCCGAGCTCAGACAAAAGAGCCCGGTGGCCCAGGTGGACACCGTCGTAGGCGCCAATGGTCACGGCCGTGCCCTGGTCCGGCGTCTCGCACTGGTCGGGCCCCAGGACCTGCATTGCTGGCGAGACTAGACCCCCCGCGGTCGCACCGGCGTCACCGGTGTCTCAGCGGGCGGCCAGCACCACTGTGGGGCGGACGCGGTCGGTCTCGGTCGATTCGTAGACCGCGAGCAACCGGCCCCGCTCGTCTACGACAGCGAAAGGACCGTCGCCGTCCGCTCCAACGGACACCCGGTCGAGGGGCAACCCCCGGGCAATCAGGTGGGCCATTTCGCTGTCGGCCACGGCCTGGCTGAGGTCTCGCAGGGCCACCGCCGGCTCGAGCAGCGCGGTGCGGTCAAGATCGGCCAATCGGCGGGACTCGGCCAGGGTGAAGGACCCCACCTGGGTCCGACACAGATTTCGCAGATGGCCGCCGCCGCCCAAGGCAGTCCCGAGATCAGCGGCGAGCACGCGGATATAGGTCCCAGAGGAGCACTCGACTTCAACGGGGAAGACACCTGGTGCGACGGCGGGGCCAACGTCGAAGCGGTGCACCCGCACCGGTCGGGCGTGGCGTTCGACCTCGATGCCCTGACGGGCCAGCTTGTGCAGGGGCTGACCCCCGATCTTTACCGCCGAGACCATGGGCGGCACCTGCTCAATGTCACCGGTCAGGTCCAACGCGGCCCGCGCCGCGTCGGCCTGGGTAACTCCTGACATGTCCCATTGCAAAAGAACCGTGCCCGAGGCGTCGAGCGTGTCGGTAGCGGTGCCGAGCACCACCTCACCGGTATAGGTCTTCGGCAGGGCGGTGAGATAGCGCAGCAGGCGGGTGGCCCGTCCTAGTCCCACCAGTAACAAGCCGGTGGCATCGGGGTCGAGGGTGCCAGCGTGGCCGACCCGGCGCTGGCCGAAGATCCGACGCACCTGAGCAACTACATCGTGGGAAGTCCACCCGGGCTCCTTGTCGATCACCACCAGGCCCGTCGACCCCTCCGCTGCGTTCACACCGGGCCCGGATCCGCCTCGTCGCCCCCGGGCCTGGCCCATTCTTGGGCGGGCGCGGACTCGCCCAACCGGCGCAGCACCTCTTCGACCCGGGCCCCGGCCGACACCGCCGGATCGGCAGCGAACGCTAGGCGCGGTGTGCGCTTCATCCGGACCTGACGGCCGACTGCTCGCTGCAACTGGGTGCGGCGCTCTTCGAGAGCGTCGGCGGCCTCTTCGCCGAGAGTCCCGAGGTACACCGTCGCGTTGCGCAGGTCGGGGGCCGTGTCGACCGAGGTGACCGTCACCAGGCGCAGCCGCTCGTCAGCGTCGGCCAACCGCTCGAGTTCCTCGGCCACGATCTGACGCAGCACTTGGTTCACCCGCAGGGACCTCGGGTAGGGCGCGGCGCCGCCAGCAGAGGTGGAACGGTTGCGTCGTGTCGGCGCCATGTCCTCGGGCCGCCTCAGGTCCTCGGGATCTCGCGCTCCTCAAAGGTCTCGATGAGGTCACCCTCCTTGAGGTCCTGGTAGTCCGAGAGGCCAATGCCACACTCGAACCCGGCCTGGACCTCTCGAGCGTCTTCTTTGAAGCGGCGCAATGACGTGATCGATCCCTTCCAGATGATGACGCCTTCGCGCAAGAACCGGACCTTCGAGCCCCGAGTGATGGTGCCGTTGCGGACGTAGCAGCCGGCCACCGCTCCGATCCGGGGGATGCGGAAGACCTGGCGGACCTCGGCTTCGCCAGTGACGATCTCTTCGAACTCGGGAGCCAACAGCCCGAGCATCGCTGCTTCAATGTCTTCGAGCAGCTTGTAGATGATCTCGTAGAGACGGATCTCCACATCGCTGGCCTCGGCCATCTCGCGGGCCCGGCGGTCGGGACGCACGTTGAAGCCGATGATGGTGGCGTTGGAGGCTCGGGCCAGCTGCACGTCGTTCTCGGTGATTCCGCCGACCCCGCGATGGACGAAGCTGAGTTTCACGTCGTCACGCTCGAGCTTTCGTAGGCTCTCGGTGACCGCCTCAAGTGAACCCTGGACATCGGTCTTGAGCACCAGGTTGAGGGTGGTCGTCTCACCCCGTTGAATCTGTTCGAAGAGGTCCTCGAGCTTGGCCCCAGTCGCGGCCGACGCCACGGGCTTGTGGCCCGACAGCCGGAACCGCTGGGCTCGCGCCTCGCCGAGGGTTCGGGCCGTCGCCAGATCCTTCGCGCCGCGCAACTCGTCTCCGGCCTGGGGGGGCTCGGAGAACCCGAGCACCTGGACGGGCATGGAGGGAAGCGCTTCTTTCACATGGTCACCGTGATCGTCGACCAGCGCCTTCACCTTGCCCCAGGCCGCGCCGGCGACCATCGGGTCGCCGACCCGCAGGGTGCCGCTTTGCACGATGACCGTGGCCACGGGACCCCGACCGTCTTCGAGTTCGGCCTCGAGGACAGTGCCCCGACCCCGACCCTCGGGACTAGCCCGGAGTTCTTCGACCTCGGCCACCAGACTGATTTGTTCGAGCAACTCTTCGATGCCCGTGCCCTGGAGGGCCGAGACCTCAACGATGATGGTGTCGCCACCCCAAGCCTCAGGAACGAGGCCGCGCTCAGAGAGTTGCTGGAGGACCCGCTCGGGACTCGCATCGGGCCGGTCCATCTTGTTGACGGCGACGATGATCGGAACCTCGGCCGCCTTGGCGTGGTCGATGGCCTCAACGGTCTGGGGCATCACCCCGTCGTCGGCCGCCACCACCAG